>NZ_AUXT01000145.1 GCF_001625595.1 Pseudoalteromonas luteoviolacea NCIMB 1942 | reverse complement strand
AAAGTGTGCTCGCACCCTGTTATCTCATGCCAGTCTCGATTCAAAAATAATCGACGTAATAGCCAGTACCTTGGCGCGACTGCACTGACCAAAAGTGCAAAATATCACACCCATGCAGCGTTAGTTGGCAAGGGGGGATAAGAAGCGCGGTTATAAGGAGCCGTGGATGCATGTTTCTTCTCTTCCAAAAAGACACAACTTTCTCGAAAAAGCGCTCAAGCTATATGGCATGAGAATGCAGATAGAGGCAGGGTTTCGAGACCAAAAAAGTGTTAGGTTTGGCTTAGGTTCAAACCTACACAGAACAACCCAACTCAACCGATTAAACATACTGTTGCTGCTAGCAACGTTGGTCCACTGGTTCTCGATGATACTTGGTGCCGTGATAGATAAGGCAGGAAAAACAAGGGCGTTTCAAACCAACACAAGCAAAAGCAGACGAGTGGTTTCATGGGCATGTGTTGGATTGCGATACTTCAAAAAAACAGTCTTTTAAACTGCGACGGCGAGACTACTTGGATGGGCTAATCTATTTCAAGCAGGTAGTAAGGCAACTCAACTGGAAAAGTTTGAATTTAAGCTATCAGATTGAAATTTAATGATTATTTATTGTATTCCCTTAGAGCGCACCCAAAACCCTTACGCGCATTACGGAATATATACATCCGTGAGTTGTCTTCTTTCCACTCTTGTCGTGGGTATCACAGCCAAGAGTTCGCTTTCTCTACAAAACAAAAAAGGCCACCGAAGTGACCTTTTTCAAGCTAAAGCACTCTCAATTAACCCACGTTTTTGCGTGCGTTACGGAACATGCGCATCCATGGGCTGTCCTCTTTCCACTCATCAGGGTGCCAAGAGTTAGCTACTGCACGGAATACACGCTCAGGGTGAGGCATCATCACTGTTGCACGGCCATCCGTTGATGTAATACCGGTAATACCTTCAGGAGAACCATTCGGGTTGTTCGGGTATTGCGTCGTTGGCTTACCAAAGTTATCAACGTACTGAACTGCAACCGTACCAGACTCAAGGGCTGCTTTAACTGCTACGTCGTTTGCAAACTCAGCATGACCTTCACCGTGAGAAACCGCGATTGGCATGCGAGAGCCAGCCATGCCTTGGAAGAATACCGACGGACTTTCTTGTACTTCTACAAGGCTGAAACGTGCTTCAAAACGCTCTGACTTGTTAGTTACAAAACGTGGCCAGTGCTCAGTACCTGGGATTAGCTCTTTCAATGTAGATAGCATTTGACAGCCGTTACACACACCTAAGCTGAACGTGTCTTGACGCTCAAAGAAGGTTTGGAACTGGCTGCGTGCCATGTCATTGAATAGAATTGACTTAGCCCAACCCTCACCAGCACCAAGCACGTCACCGTAAGAGAAACCGCCACACGCTACAAGACCTTTAAACTGGTCAAGCGTCAAGCGCCCCTCTAAGATGTCACTCATGTGTACGTCTACTGCTGCAAAGCCCGCACGGTTAAATGCCGCTGCCATTTCAACGTGAGAGTTAACACCTTGCTCACGAAGGATTGCCATCTTAGGCTTGGCACCGGTTGCAATGTAAGGCGCTGCAACATCTTCATTTAAGTCGAAGCCAAGTTTGACGTTGAGGCCAGGGTCTTTTTCGTCAAATTTTGCATCAAACTCTTGCTTAGCACATTCAGGGTTATCACGAAGTGCTTGCATCTTATACGTAGTTTCAGCCCAGATAGTACGTAGTTCAGTACGCGTATTGGCAAGTACGGCTTCACCACCACGGTTGAAGATTACTTTATCTTCAGTGTTAAGTGCACCAATTGTGTGGCTGATTGCACCAAGGCCGTTATCCGCTAGGATTGCTTCAACTGTTGCAAGGTCGTCGTTGCGAACCTGAATTACTGCACCTAGCTCTTCGTTGTAAAGCGCTTCTATATCAGAACCTGCTAGGCTATCAAGGTTTACAGTTACACCTGTACGACCTGCGAATGCCATTTCAGCAACCGTTGTGAATAAACCACCGTCTGATCTGTCGTGGTAAGCAAGTAGCTTTTCATCTGCTACAAGCGCTTGCATTGCATTGTAGAATCCTTTAAGTAGTTCAGGGCTATCAACGTCTGGTGTCTTATCGCCCAGCTGCTTGTAAACCTGTGCAAGGCTTGATGCACCCATACGGTTTTGACCTGCACCTAAGTCAACTAAGATCAGGCTTGAGTCTCCTTTGTCGGTGCGAAGCTGAGGCGTGACTGTTTTACGAATGTCTTCTACACGGCCAAATGCAGTGATCACGAGAGAAAGTGGCGCAGTGACTTCTTTGTTTTCACCATTTTCTTCCCACTTCGTCTTCATCGACATAGAGTCTTTACCAACAGGAATAGTCAAACCAAGTGCTGGGCACAGCTCTTCGCCAACCGCTTTAACCGCTTCATAAAGACCTGCGTCTTCACCCGGATGACCTGCCGCTGCCATCCAGTTTGCAGATAGCTTGATATTCTCAAGGCCACCAATGTTTGCGCCAGCGATATTCGTTAGTGCTTCCGCTACTGCTAAACGTGCAGATGCACCATAATTTAGAAGTGCCGCAGGTGTACGCTCACCCATTGACATCGCTTCACCATGGTAAGTATCAAATGCTGCCGCTGTTACTGCACAGTTAGCAACTGGTATCTGCCAAGGGCCAACCATTTGGTCACGAGCAACTAGGCCAGTAACCGTACGGTCACCAATGGTGATAAGGAATGTTTTCTCAGCGATAGTCGGTAGACGAAGTAAACGCTTAGCGGCGTCGAGAACATTGATGCTATCTGTCTTTAGCGCTTCACCGCCTACTAGCTTAGACTCAACGTCACGGTGCATCTTAGGTGCTTTACCTAATAGGACTTCAAGCGGAAGATCGACTGGGTTGTTATCAAAGTGGCTATCAGCAACCGTTAAGTGACGCTCTTCAGTCGCTTCACCAATTACCGCGTACTGTGCGCGCTCACGTTTACAGATTTCTTCAAAGCGGTCGAAGTCTTCTGCCGCTACAGCCAGTACATAACGCTCTTGTGATTCGTTACACCATATCTCGTGCGGTGCCATGCCCGGTTCATCGTTCGGGATGTTACGTAACTGGAATTTACCACCACGACCACCGTCGTCTACCAGCTCAGGGAATGCGTTTGAAAGACCGCCCGCGCCCACATCGTGAATAAACGCGATTGGATTTTCGTCACCTAGCTGCCAACATTTGTCGATAACTTCTTGGCAACGACGCTCCATTTCTGGGTTTTCACGCTGTACAGATGCAAAGTCGAGGTCTTCGTTTGATTGACCAGATGCCATTGACGATGCTGCACCACCACCTAGTCCGATATTCATCGCTGGACCACCTAGCGCAACCAGTTTAGCACCGACTGGTATTTCACCTTTTTGTACGTGCTCAGTACGGATATTACCAAGACCACCTGCAAGCATAATCGGCTTGTGGTAACCACGCACCTCTTCGCCGTTGTGGCTATTTACTTTTTCTTCGTAAGTACGGAAGTAACCAAGTAGGTTAGGACGACCAAATTCGTTGTTGAACGCCGCACCACCAAGAGGGCCGTCGATCATGATATCTAATGCATTAACGATACGACCAGGCTTGCCGAAGTTAGTTTCCCACGGCTGCTCAAAACCAGGAATACGAAGGTTAGATACGGTAAAACCAACCAGACCCGCTTTTGGCTTAGAACCACGGCCAGTTGCACCTTCATCACGAATTTCACCACCAGAACCGGTTGATGCACCAGAGAATGGGGCAATCGCAGTTGGGTGGTTGTGTGTTTCAACCTTCATCAAGATTTCAATGTTCTCTTGGTTGTAGCTGTACTCACCTTCTTTATTTGGAAAGAAACGACCCGCTTTAGAACCCTTCATTACGGCTGCGTTATCTTTATAAGCTGACAGCACGTTTTCAGGATGCGTTTCAAATGTATTTTTGATCATTTTGAACAGCGATTTAGGCTGCTGCTCACCGTCGATTGTCCAATCGGCGTTAAAAATTTTGTGACGACAGTGCTCTGAGTTCGCCTGTGCGAACATAAATAGCTCGATGTCGTTCGGGTTACGGCCTAGTTTTTGGAAATTCTCAACTAGGTAGTCGATTTCGTCGTCCGCTAGTGCAAAACCTTGCTCTACGTTTGCAGTTGCAAGCGCTTCACGGCCACCGCCTAGAATGTCTACTGATGACATTGGACGAGGCTCTTCAACACGGAATAACTGACCCGCATCTTCTAATTGACTATGTACAGACTCGGTCATGCGATCATGAAGTAGCTTAGAAACTTCATTTAGTTGCGCAGCGCTTAGGTCGCCTTCAACATAATATGCGATGCCACGCTCAACACGATGCACCTTATCAAGGCCACAGTTATTAGCGATATCGGTCGCTTTTGATGCCCATGGTGAAATAGTACCGATGCGAGGAGTCACTAATACTAGTGCGCCTTCTGGCGTATGTTCAACGGCAGTTGGCCCATACGTTAACAGCTTGCTCAGTTTATCTAACTCTGCTTCTGTAAGTTCACCAGTTAAATCAGCAAAGTGCATGAACTCGGCATAAACACCAGTAACAGATAGTTCTGCATCCGCGCAGCTTTTAAGTATCTTTTGGACTTTAAAATCAGAAAGTGCAGGTGCACCACGTAGGATTAACATAGATATTTCATCCGGGGTTAAGGATTGAACGATATTTTGGGCCGCTATTATAGTCGAATTGACGCACAGATTTAACTCAAAATTGTCATTTATCGAAAAAAACCCTCTTCACAAATTTACATATAACTGAGAGCATAAGATTTAGAGGATACATTTTGATCTTTACTCTTTGTTTTTCAACTTCTAATAAGACAGTTTGCAAAGATGTCTGAAGACTCAGAAATAAACTGAATCAGGATCGTTATGGTAATTTTTAGGTTATTTGGCTTAGTTGCAATTTGCATAGCTCTCGCACTAGTGGGGGGATGCGACAAAACTCCACCTAATCAATTGCAGCAAGTAAAAGCAAACGACAGGCTTAAAGTAGGCACTTTAGTGGGTCCTGCAACCTATTACCAAGGCCCTACAGAAGAAGAAGGGTTTGAGTTTGAGCTGGCAGGCGCATTTGCCCAAGAACTAGGCGTAAAATTAGAAATCATCCCTTTTTTTAATTTAGAAAAACTATTTGAGAGTTTAGAGCAAGGCCAAATAGACGTTATCGCTTCAGGAATAAGTTATCATTCAAGTCGTGCAAAAACCTTTCGTTTTGGGCCTTACTATCGTGAGATTAGCCAAAAGCTGGTTTATAAACAGGGCAAATCAAGACCTAGGCACTATGGTCAACTTGAAGCTCCCGTTACGGTGCTTGCAAATAGCCACCATCTGCTATCGCTGCAAGAAGCAAAAATTGGCAACCCCAATTTGAACTGGCAAACCACGACCCTGCTTGATCAAGAAGAGCTCCTTTTGGGCATCCTCAATGAAGAAATTGAGTATACAATCGTAGACTCCCACTCCCTAGCGCTCTTTCGCCGCTACCATCCTAATTTGAGCATTGCTTTCTCGGTTACACAATCGGACCCGATTGCTTGGGTAATGAAGCGACATGCTGACGACTCACTATATGCTCTACTTATGCCATTTTTTGCGAAAGTACAATATAGCGGTCAATTAGCTGCACTAGAAGAAAAGTATTTTGGGCACGTAACCCGTTTTAACTACGTAAACACCGTCGCTTTTGTAGAGGCGAGTAAGCAAACACTTCCTAAATATGCAGAGTGGTTTAAGACATATTCAAAGCAGTACAACATAGACTGGCGATTGCTCGCAGCACTCAGTTATCAGGAGTCAATGTGGAACCCTAGAGCCAAATCTCCCACGGGAGTTAGAGGCATTATGATGCTAACCCAAAGCACAGCCAAAAGCGTCGGCGTTAAACACCGATTAAAGCCTGAACAAAATATCCGCGGAGGGGCCCGTTACCTTGCCAATCTAATTTCTCGTGTTCCCGATGAAATAACAAACCCAGATAGAACTTGGTTGGCGCTAGCAGCGTATAACGTAGGTATGGGGCACGTGCGTGATGCATTAAAATTAACTGCACAGCAAGGGGGCGATCCAAACAGTTGGGCCGATGTTAAAAAACGACTACCACTGTTGACAAAAAAACGCTACTATCGAAGCACAAGATATGGATATGCGCGTGGCGATGTTGCGGTACATTACGTTGATAACATACGTCGCTACTTTGACGCTCTAGTCTGGTTAGACGAAAATGGGGCGCTCCCTTTCAGTTCTGGCGAATAAATTGCTTCCCAGCATCGTTGTCATAAGCCTGTCACAATAAACAGGTATTTCTGTCACGCGTAAGTTTTTTCTCTCTCACAAAGGAGGTTCTGATGCTTAGAAGACGTCGAACTCATCAATTTAAACGCAATACTCGCAACACCAATCCCAATCGCCGCCGAGTCATGCTTAAAAACATCCACAAAAAAATCTTATTGCGTCGCCGTATTTATTCACTTCAACAATTAGCGGCAGATACCAAAGCGGCTCAGTCCTGAGCCGTATTAGCTTGTTCTGCTTGGCGTGCTTTTTTTGCCGCTTTGTGCTCTTTGCGTCTGCGCTTAAAAAAGCTAGATAATTTCTTTCCACACTCTTCGGCAAGTACACCTGATGTGACATCAGGCTGATGATTTAGTTGCGGCTCCTGCAATAAATTCATTACAGAACCAGCTGCACCAGTTTTAGCATCACTTGCACCATAAACCACCCGCTGTATGCGACCATGCACCAACATACCTGCACACATTGGGCACGGCTCCAAAGTGACATATAACGTGCAATCAATAAGACGATAGTTTTTTATTTTTTTGCCGGCTTCACGGATAGCCATCATCTCTGCATGCGCCGATGGGTCATGGTGACCAATCGATCGATTCCAACCCGCAGCGATTAGTTCACCATCTTGTACAACCACGGCTCCAACGGGGATCTCATTCTCAGCCTCGGCTTTATCAGCATAGCTCAGCGCTTGGCGCATCCAGTACTCATCTTGCTCTTGGATAGTCATACTCAAAATTGCAAAGTAAATTTGGGCTTTAGTATACCAGCTCAAACTGGAGAAACCGCTTGGTTACAGAATTATTGCTAAAATTACCAAATTACCATGGCTCCTCAATATAAAATTAGGCTATAATTCGCCGCTTTTTTTATTTAATGAGCTCATAACACACGGGTAAAACATGAAATTTCCGGGACACCGTAGGCATAAACATTATTTTCCAGTGGAAGATAAAGACCCACTTATCAACCACTTAAATGCTGAAGATCGCTTAAAACGCAACTACATATGCGGCATTGATCAAATAGTTGTCGATATTGAGGCCAAAGTCGACCAAGCGTTTTTAGATGAGTTTCATCTTCAACGCGGTATGTCACAAGTCATAGACAATGATGTCACCAATGCGCTCTATGAGCGTTTAAAGCGTGATGACATGATTGATTACGAATTTGCTGGCGGCACCATTGGTAACACCATGCACAACTACTCAGTTCTAGCAGACGACCGCTCAGTTTTGCTAGGCGTTATGAGTGAAAGTATTGAGATAGGTAGCTATGCGTATAAGTTTTTATGTAATACGTCTAGCCGAGTAGACTTAGATCACTTGCAACCAGTAGCAGGTGCAATTGGTCGCTGCTTTACCTTGATAGACGACAGTGGCGAAAGAACTTTTGCTATCAGCGCAGGTTTGATGAACTACTTAAAGCCCGAATCTATCAGCCAGTCATTAATCGAAAATGCATCAGCTTTGGTGATAAGCGCATATCTTATGCGTACCAAAGGGGATGAAACGATGACAAAAGCCACCTTGCAAGCGGTTGAATATGCTAACCAAGCTGGTGTCCCTGTAGTACTTACACTCGGTACTAAATTTTTGATCGAACAAGACCCCCAGTGGTGGGCTGAATTCGTCGAAAAACACGTCGATATTCTTGCTATGAATGAAGAAGAAGGCGAGGCAATTACAGGATTTGACGATCCACTAATGGCAGCCGACAAAGCGCTGGATTGGGTAGACTTGGTTATTTGTACCGCAGGCCCAACTGGACTCTATATGGCTGGTTATGTTGAAGACGAGATGAAGCGAGAAACAGAGTACCCTCTTTTGCCGGGTGCGATTCCTGAATTTAACCGCTATGAATTTTCTCGTGCAATGCGTAAGCCTCACTGTGACAACCCTGTCAGAGTGTATAGCCATACAGCCCCTTACATGGGTGGGCCAGATACGATTAAAAATACCAATGGCGCGGGTGACTGTGCATTAGCGGCTGTTTTACACGACTTATCAGCAAATGTTTACCACCGTTTAAATGTGCCTAATTCCGCCAAACATGAGCAAGCCGCAATCACTTACTCTTCCTTAGCACAAATTAGTAAGTATGCAAATCGCGCAAGTTTCGAAGTTTTAGTGCAGCATTCTCCGAGGTTGTCTCGTGGCCTCCCAGAAAAAGAAGACTCTCTAGAGCAATCTTACTGGGATCAGTAAACTAAAAAGCGCGATAGACATCGCGCTTTGAGTGGCGTTAGAAGATCGCTGTGCCGAGCTCTTCAGCAAGAAATTCTAGTGCCGCAATACCTGCAACAGAGTTCCCTACTTTATCAAGCCCCGGTGACCACACCGCTATAGTAAAACGTCCAGGCACAACCGCGATTATCGCGCCAGAAACACCAGATTTCCCTGGCATACCAACACGATAGCCAAAGTCGCCGGCTGCATCATAAAGGCCGCTGGTAAATAACAGAGAGTTCAATTGCTGTACTTGCTTTGCGGGCAATATTTGTTGGCTTGTCTGGGTGCAAACACCGCTGTTAGACAAATACGAAAAGCACTTCGCCAACTCCGCAACATTCATCTCAATGGCACAAAAATTAAAATAGGACCAAAGCACTTCTTCAACTTCATTGTTAAAGTTGCCAAATGATTTCATTAAATACGCCATTGCTGCATTGCGATATCGATGCTCATACTCAGACTGAGCAACAACCTTATTAATAGATAGCTTCGGATTACCCGTTTGCATACGATAGCTTTCAAGCATTGTGTGGATAGGAGCGCTCAAACGAGAGTACAAAGCATCACAAGTAACAATTGCACCTGCATTAATAAACGGGTTTCTTGGAATGCCATTTTCAAACTCAAGCTGTGTAAGAGAGTTAAAAGCAGTCCCGGATGGCTCTTTGCCAACTCTGTGCCACAATTCATCTCCATAGCGCTGTAAAGCGAGCGTCAAAGTCATCACCTTGGACACCGACTGCACCGTAAACTTGGCATCACAACCCCCTGCACAATAAGTTTCACCTGACTGGGCTTGAACCGCGATAGCAAATTGGCCGAGTGGCTGCTCGGCTAATGCAGGAATATAGTCTGCGACCTGCCCTTGCCTTAAAAAAGGCTGCACATGCGACACGGTACGGTCTAAAATTGATTGGTAGTCTGTCATACAAAATATGCATAAATCACAATGGCTGGAGTGTAACAAATGCACTTATGCGCAGCCATAAAAAAGCCGCCGAAAACGTGAATTTTCGACGGCCTATATTTGCGAACTATTAATTACTTTGTGAATAGTTCTTTGATATTAGCCAGATCTGACTTACCTGCAATCAACTCATCAGGTGTGAGCCCTGAAAGCTCGTGTGGAAATACCAACCATTCATCCGACTCGTGAATATAATAGTCTGGCGTCATTGGTACTTTCTTGTTGGTCGGTTTGTAATACGGGCAAGCAACTCGAATATCTTTTGGTAGATTCAAACGCATTAATTCTTCAAGCTTTTCACGTAATGCATAAATGCTGCGGCCAGAGTCAAAAACGTCATCGACAATCAATAGCGAGTCACCTGCATTGGCATTTTCAATGATGTAATGTAAACCGTGTACTTTAATTTCTTTAGACTGTTGGCCGATACCATAGTAAGAAGATGTACGAACAGCGATGTGATCAGTTTCGATGCCTTTGTAGTCGTAGTACTCTTGCACAGCGATCCCAATAGGTGCGCCCCCTCGCCAAATACCAATGATAAAATCAGGACGGAACCCATCTTCATAAACTTGAGCCGCTAGACGGAAAGAATCCTCTAGTAACTGTTGCGCTGTAATGTAGCACTTCTCAGACATAAAAACCCCGTATTGTCAGTGCGAGTGTCACCTTAGTTAGGTGTCACTCTGAACAAGAATAACTTATAACCGCATATTCTAGCCGACTCAGATAGAAATTGCTTGTCATACATTAGGGTTTTTACGGCAAAATGACAGGTTGGCGAGAAAATGATGACAATTCGCTCACCATTAATAATAGAGGCAGCCATAAAAAAGCGGGTCATGCGACCCGCTCTACTGTTAGCTGCTAAGCTTCTGTATCGCCTTCGATATTGGTATCTTCGGTCTCTAAGAACTCAATTTCAAAGTTATCGACACGTTGTAAGCCTCTTGGCAGCTTATTGCCTCGTCGGCCACGCTCTCCGAAATAGTGCTCTAGATCGGAATGCTTAAGAGTGAGCTTTCGTTTACCCGCATACAGTGTGACAGTTCGACCTTCTGGGACGACTGCCAGTACTTTTACAAACTCTTCTCTTGCCTGCACTTTGGCAGTCGGTATGGAGATAATCTTGTTCCCTTTACCTTTAGCCAATTTCGGTAAATCTCTGAGCGGGAACAGCAGCATACGACCTTCATTCGAAATTGCCATCAAGCGATCTGTAGCAACATCATTAACAGCAATTGGCGCCATCAGCTCAGCCCCTTTTGGAATGCTTACTAGTGCTTTACCATTTTTATTCTTGCTCACAAGATCAGAAAATTCTGTAATAAAGCCATAGCCACCATCAGTGGCCATTAAATACAACTCTTGCTCTTCGCCCATTATGACGTGTTCAAAATTAGCCCCAGCGACAAGGTTAAAACGGCCAGTCATAGGCTCACCTTGGCTTCTCGCTGACGGTAAGCTATGAGCATCTGTTGCAAAGGCTCGACCAGAGCTGTCCAAAAAGACCGCAGGTTGATTGCTCTTACCTTTGGCAGAGGCTTTATAGCTATCTCCAGACCGATAGTTTAAACCCCCAGCGTCAATCTCATGACCTTTGGCAAATCGTGCCCAACCTTTTTCTGAGAGCACCACTGTAACCGCTTCTGATGGGATCAAATCCTTCTCGCTAAGCGCTTTAGCTTCTTGTCTTTCAATAACTGGAGAACGTCTTTCGTCACCATATAGCTCAGCCGCTTCCTGGATCTCTCTTTTCATTAACGTCGACATACGACGCTCAGAACCCAATGTTAGCTCTAGCTTATCGCGCTCTTTGCTTAGCTCATCTTGTTCACCGCGGATCTTCATCTCTTCTAGCTTAGCTAGGTGGCGCAGTTTTAAGTCAAGAATCGCTTCGGCTTGTGTTTCAGACAGCCCAAAACGAGACATTAACTCAGCTTTTGGATCTTCTTCATTACGAATGATCTCAATCACTTCATCAATGTTTAAGAAAGCAACCATCAAGCCTTCTAAGATGTGCAAACGAGCCACTACCTTATCTAAACGATACTGTAGTCTTCTGCGCACAGTTTCACGGCGGAATATCAGCCACTCAGAAAGAATTTGTTGTATATCTTTAACTTGTGGACGCCCATCAAGCCCAATCATATTGAGGTTTACACGATAGTTTTTCTCAAGGTCGGTCGTCGCGAATAAGTGCGCCATTAACGGCTCTGCTTTAACGCGGTTTGAACGCGGTACGACAACAATTCGCGTTGGGTTCTCATGGTCAGATTCATCGCGCAAGTCCGCAACCATCGGTAGCTTCTTAGCTGTCATTTGCGCGGCGATTTGCTCTAGTATTTTTCCGCCAGACGTTTGATGCGGCAATGCCGTAATAACGATTTCGCCTTGCTCTTCTTGATACACAGCACGCATCTTGATTGACCCACGGCCAGTCGTATAGATTTTACGGATATCGTCTTTTGGCGTAATAATTTCAGCTTTAGTGGGGTAATCTGGTGCTTTAACGACTTCCAGTAATTCCTCTAACGTCGTTTTCGGCTTGTCCAGCAGCATACAGCACGCTGTTGCCAGCTCATTAACGTTATGCGGTGGAATGTCAGTAGCCATACCAACTGCAATACCGGTCACGCCATTTAATAAGATATGTGGTAGACGTGCGGGTAATACCTGCGGCTCTTTCATCGTGCCATCAAAATTGGGGGCCCAGTCCACAGTGCCCTGACCGAGTTCCTTGAGCAGCACTTCTGAAAATTTTGATAATCGAGCTTCGGTATAACGCATCGCAGCAAATGATTTAGGATCATCCGCAGCACCCCAGTTGCCTTGACCATCCACCAGCGGATATCGATATGAAAACGGCTGCGCCATTAACACCATGGCTTCGTAACATGCACTGTCACCGTGCGGGTGATACTTACCTAGCACGTCACCAACCGTACGCGCAGACTTCTTATACTTTGCAGCAGCAGATAAACCCAGTTCACTCATCGCATAAACAATACGACGTTGAACTGGTTTTAAGCCATCACCAATATGTGGCAATGCCCTATCCATGATCACGTACATGGAGTAATTTAAGTAGGCGTCTTCAGTAAAGCGCCCCATTGGTAATTGTTCTATACCCTGCAATGACAGGGCTTGTGGATCAGTCATGACACACCTTACTTCTTGTTATACCTCGGCTTTGTCGCCATGTTGCTCTAACCAAGCTTTACGATCGCCGGAGCGCTTTTTCGCCAACAGCATATCCATCATTTCCATCGTCTGTTCTTGCTCATCCAAAGTAAGCTGAACTAAACGGCGAGTGTTAGGGTCCATCGTGGTCTCACGTAGTTGCATTGGGTTCATTTCACCCAAGCCCTTAAATCGCTGCACATTTACCTTACCGCGTTTTTTCTCGGCTTCAATACGGTCTAATATCCCACGCTTTTCATCTTCATCTAGTGCGTAATATACTTCTTTGCCCACATCTATCCTAAATAGCGGCGGCATTGCAACGTAAACGTGCCCTGCCTCAACCAAGGTTGGGAAATGCTTTACAAACAACGCACATAATAAGGTTGCAATGTGCAGACCGTCCGAGTCTGCATCAGCAAGGATACACACTTTGCCATAGCGCAACGCAGATAAATCTGTTGAATCGGGGTCAATTCCTAATGCGACAGAAATATCATGGACTTCTTGAGAGGCCAAAATCTGACCCGAGTCGACTTCCCAAGTATTCAGAATTTTACCACGCAGTGGCATGATGGCCTGAAACTCTCGGTCACGAGCCTGCTTAGCTGAACCACCTGCCGAGTCACCTTCCACTAAAAATAGCTCTGAACGTTCAGTTTCACTCCCTGAGCAATCAGTCAACTTACCAGGCAATGCCGGGCCACTGGTCACTTTTTTACGAACTACTTTCTTCGCAGCTCGTAGTCGTTTTTGTGCGTTGCTAATACAAAGTTCAGCCAGTAACTCAGCGGTATCAGTGTGCTCGTTCAACCACAGGCTAAACGCGTCTTTTACAATACCCGATACAAACGTTGCACATGAACGAGAAGAGAGTTTTTCTTTTGTTTGGCCAGCAAATTGTGGGTCCTGCATTTTCACCGAAAGTACATAACTGCACTTATCCCAAACATCATCTGGTGTCAGTTTGACACCTCTAGGCAACAAATTGCGGAATTCACAGAATTCCCGAATCGCCTCTAAGAGACCTTGTCTTAAGCCATTTACATGGGTACCACCCTGCGCTGTTGGGATTAGGTTTACATAGCTTTCAGCGATAAACTCTCCGCCTTCTGGCAGCCAATGCAGTGCCCAGTCAACCCCCTCAGTAGAGCCACTGAAATTCCCTGTAAACGGAGATTTCGGTAGCACTTCTAAATCTTTAGCACTGTCGATTAAGTAATCTTGCAAACCCGACTCATAATGCCACTCTTGAGTTTCTTTGGTTTGTTTATTAATAAAACGAATACGTAAGCCGGGACATAAAACAGCTTTTGCTTTGAGTAAATGGTTTAGTTTTGTCAAAGAGTAGTTGGCAGAGTCGAAATAGCTAGCATCTGGCCAAAACTGCACTGAAGTACCTGTGTTACGCTTACCAACACTGCCAGTTACCTCCAAATCCTGTACTTTGTCACCGTTTTCAAAAGCTATTTCAAACTGCTGTGCATCACGTTTTACCGTTACTTCCACACGCGTAGAGAGTGCGTTTACAACCGAGATGCCCACGCCGTGCAAACCACCTGAGAATTGGTAGTTTTTATTTGAGAACTTACCACCGGCATGAAGCTTAGTTAATATTAATTCGACACCTGGGATCCCTTCTTCTGGGTGTACATCCACAGGCATACCACGGCCATCATCAATGACTTGCAGCGAGTTATCTTCATGCAAAATTACATCGATTTTACTCGCATGACCTGCCAATGCTTCATCAACACTGTTGTCGATAACTTCCTGACCCAAGTGATTTGGTCGAGTGGTGTCCGTATACATACCCGGACGGCGTTTAACTGGCTCTAAGCCATTTAACACCTCAATGGCTTCTGCGTTATAATTTTGCTGACTCATAAATGCTACTGACTAAGTTATTTCTTTATGTTTTAGTTAATTTTAAGAAAATTGGCGAGGCGATTAAAGTGCCTTTCAAAATTCATGAAACTGTGATCTCCACCAAACTCTATTTTCGATGGGCAGTCACGATAATACTCCACAGCCTCTTGATAGGGTAACACCTCGTCACCAGTTTGCTGTAACAGCAAAATATTGCTTGGAGTAGTTAATTGCTTTACATACATTCTCTTGAGCGCGAATACATGTTCTTTGGTAAGCTCATATTCTATATCCTGATAGGGATTATACTGAGTTCCGAGGTAATCCCATAACAATTTATCCGGCCTGATTGCTGGGTTTACAACAACCGCTTTAATTGCAAAGCGTTCAGATAAATACGTTGCGTAAAACCCTCCTAACGAACTGCCAACAAGTACACAATCTTTATCAATTAACTGCTCAAGTTGAATAATAGCAATACGCGGATCATAGTGTAAACGTGGTACAACATATTCGCATTGGGCTTGGCAAAACTCACCAAATTGTTTTGCTTTAAATGACTTCTCTGAACTATTGAAGCCGTGGATATAAATTATTTTTCGAGCCATTTAACCTCTGTTTGTATGCCATCCTTTGTCCAACTAATCAACCTGTAAGCTGCACCTAAATTTTCTTGTTGCCACTGCTCTGTATTCTTGGTGAACTGGATTGAAGTCGCAGGGGTTGCATAGAGACTCAGGCCTCGAAACATAAACTGGTACTCGTGATGTACATGGCCATGAAATAAACCCAGAATTTGCCCGGTATCCACTAGCCGATTAAGTAACTGAGGACCGTTTTCTAACATATGTTTATCGAGGTAGCCCGCAATAGACAAAGGGTTATGATGACAAAAAACAACACTAGGCAACTCAGAATGTTTTTCTATTTCGTGTAAATGTGAAGTTTCTACCCAGCCAGCGGGCGTCGGCCCTTTACTATTAACAAGCAGTATTTGACCCAATTCAAAAACGATACGTTTAGCATGCTGAATTTGTCCTTGGCTGATTTTTAATAAATAGTCGATTTCATCATGGTTGCCTGGTAACCAAAATAGCGGGCACTCCAACTTAGAGTCGGCTATCAGCCTTGCAAATAGCTGATATGACCCATAAGTATGATCTTGGGTGAGATCGCCACCAAAGATAACTGCATCTAAATTCAATTGTGCAAGCGTGTCTAAAACGGCACCCAAGTGCTGCGCTGTGTTCACGCCAAAATATTCCCCACCGTCATTGGCAAATAAGTGTGTGTCTGTAATATGGGCAATGCGCAATTGCGCTTGATTGAACTCGTACTTCTCTTTAAACCAGCCCATTATTAACATCCCAATTCAATGGCACTCGACCGTTTTCAATACAAGCTATAAGCCAATCAGCTAAAAATGCATTTAACTGATATTTTTCATCTTTGTGATGCATGTTCGGGTTGGGATATCGATATGATGGTTTCACTTTTTGGTGATAATTGTGCTGCACAACTTCGGCGACGCTTGCATCATGATAAAGTCTCACAGCCAATTCAAACTCGCCTATATGGCTGCTTAAGCCATGCTTTTGGCGAATAGAAATATCAGTTGTATATTTTGCAACGTCATCTACAACAATGTAGAAATCCATAGAGCCCATTTTAATTTGACGCTGTTTGCCCACTTGTTCTTCAGGCATTACTTTAATTGCACGCAAATAATTGCGCTCACACAAAGTAATAAATTGCGGTAAAGACTGCACATAACTTCGCTCAGAAGCCTTACCCTTTAACCCATACTCACGCATCAAACCAGACAAAATGACTCCCATTTCACAACATTGTTGCAAGTTTCGATTTATTTAGCGCTAACCATTGTAGACTAATCACGGTGGCAGCGTTATCAATTTCCTCACTTTCAAGCCTCGTTATGGCTTCGTCAAATGATAGTACATGTGTTTTTATGTCTTCACCTTCTTCTTCCAAGCCAAAAACGCCTACCTCATGCTTGCTTAAATCAACTTCAGCTAAATACAAATATAAACGCTCTGTAGACCCACCTGGGCTGGATAAATACGAGCGCATATAGTGCAATTTGTTGAGCTTCAACCCAGCCTCTTCTTGCGCTTCTTTCCTGGCAACCCCCTCGAGATCGGTACTTCCTTCAGCCATTCCCGCGATACACTCCAATAACCAAGGGGAGCCTTTCGTTGCCAGAGCACCAATGCGGATTTGTTCAATTAATAGTACTTCATCTCTAACAGAGTCATAAGGCAAAACTGCTACAGCATGGCCACGGTCAATAATTTCTCTACGGATAGTCTCTGATACGCCACCATCAAACAGCGCGTGTTCGAAGACATATTCTTTGATTTTTAGAAACCCATCGTACAAAACACCACCCGAAGACGGCTTCAATACAACATCATTGCTATTGTATTGGCTAATTTCTTTCATTTTTAATCCTAGATTCATAAAGTAGGGTTTAATATCGGCTATTTTATCCCCATACTGCAATAAGCAACGCAACTGGCCCGAAAAGCCAGAACTGATAATGTATTATATTCTGTTACACTTGTTTTGTTTTTATCCCTGAATAGCACTTGGGAATTTGCATAAAAACAAGGTAACATGCTGACAATAAAATTGTCTAAGGACTGCACAAATAATGAAAAAAACCATTTTATCTATGTTGGTTGGCTTGACCTGTGCGCTGTCAAGTAACAACTCATACGCAGAAGACTTGCTTCAAGTTTACGACATTGCAACAGCAAACGATCCTACTGTGTTACGTGCAAAAGCCAATGCTGATGCACAAAAGTACGCACAAGACAGCGCACTTGGTGCTTTATTGCCTACATTGGGACTGAGAGTAAGCTATTCTGATACCGATTCTACAGGTGCGCTACCTACACAAAATGATGAGTCTGGGTATACATTAAACGACAGTTACAGAGATTCATTCTCTCGCACACTGACGCTAAACCAAACTATTTTCGACCTCAGTATTTGGGAAGATTTGTCAATTGCTGAAAAGCGTGCAATGCAATCATTGACTCAGTACGAGCAAGAGAAACAAAACCTAATCGTACGCATCGCACAGGGCTATTTTAATGTGCTTGGAGCACTAGACGGCTTAGAATTCGTGCAAGCAGAGAAACGCGCAATCGAGCGACAACTTGAGCAGACCAAACAACGTTATGAAGTGGGTTTAACGGCTATTACTGATGTTCATGAAGCACAAGCTCAATTTGACCAATCAGTTGCAAATGAGATTGTTGCGCAAAACGAAGTTGAAACGGCACGTGAAACACTGCGCACTATCACAGGTAAATACCACGCAAAACTTGATAAGTTAAATACAGATAAGTTTTCAACTGTAAAACCAAACAAAAAAGCAGATGATTTCATCAATATTGCGAAAGAGAAAAACCTTTCGTTACAGGTAGCAAAATCATCTCTCGAAATTGCTCAAGATCAAATCGATCAAGCGCAAGCAGGACATTACCCTACTTTGTCTTTCCAAGCATCACACGGGGATTCATTGACCAATACGCCAGGCAGTGAACTTGCACCTCGCAGCGACGAAACCACAATTGGGCTACAACTTGACGTTCCAATATACTCTGGTGGTAGAACGGTTGCAGCAACAGATCAGGCTAGAGCACTGTATGTTGCAGCAAGTGAAGACCTTGAAGCGTCAATGCGTAATATTACACGTTCAGTAATAACTTCCTACAACCAAGTAATGTCTGATGTGGCGACTTATCGTGCATTAGAACAAGCCGTGGTATCAGCTGAAAGTGCGCTACAAGCGACTGAAGCTGGCTTTGAAGTGGGCACTCGTACTATCGTTGATGTATTAGTGAGCACGCGTAACCTGTATAGCGCGAAACGAAATTTAGCGAATTTACGTTATCAATATATCTTGTCGACGCTACAGTTGAAGCAAGCTTCTGGTGACTTAACTCGTGACGATCTAGAAGCAATCAACAGAGGCTTAGTTACAAACAACTAACTCTGATTTAAAGGGGCCAGTCAAAACTGGTCCTAAACCCTTCCACTACTAATTCAACAACGCTTGAGCAAATTGCAAGTTATAGATAAACTACTCTCTTTTATGCTTGTACGAGAACGCCACCTTGGTTCACAACCCCACCTTTAAATTACAGTTTTTAGCACCTAAATTTTGGCTCACTTGGCTTGGTGTCATTGTCCTTTATAGTTTTTCTTGGCTGCCTCAAAGCGTGCAGTTTTCACTCGGAAGATTGCTGGGTAGATTGGTCCATAGTTTTGTCAAAAAGCGCCGAAGAATTGCCGAAGTAAACTTAAAACTTTGCTTTCCTGATATGGATGAACAAACACGCAGTGCCATGGTCTTAAAAAATATGGAAAATACAGGTATTGCCACATTTGAAACGGGCATGGCTTGGTGGTGGCCTGAGTGGCGAGTAAAACGTGCCGTTGGCTCTATCACCGGATTAGAACATTTTAAAAGTGCACAAGAAAATGGCAAAGGCGTACTGCTCTTAGTACCTCATATGCTACATTTAGAAATGCTCGGCAGAATTTTAGGCACAGACACGCAAGGCATTGGCTTTTACCGTCCTCACAATAACCCCTTAATGGAATACTTTATGACCAAAGGTAGGTTGCGCTCTAATGAGTTTCTAATCGGTAAGCGTGATGTAAAAGGGCTATTGAAGGCACTACACGATAAAAAAGTCTGTTACTACTTGCCAGACCAAGATTATGGCAGAAAACGTTGTGAGTTTGCCCCTTTTTTCGCCGTTCCTGATGCAGCAACAACTACTGGTACTTTATTATTTTCATCCAGTAAAAAGTGTGAGACATTAAGCTTAACAGGTACTCGTGATAAACACGGTAAATACCATATCACGATACACCCTGCGATGGCTGACTTTCCAAGTGAAGACGAAAATCATGATGTCACACGCGTTAATAAAAGAATGGAGCAATCAATCATGCAAGCTCCGGAACAATACATGTGGTTGCACAGGCGGTTCAAAACTAGACCTGATGAGAGTGATCCATCGTATTACTCTTAAACTACGAATAACTGGCGTCGCGTAACATGGCTAAAAAAAATAAAAAACGTTTATCCGCAATGTGGTTTTGGACTAAGCACCTTTCTTTGGGTGCCATCTTAGTTTGGGCAGCGTATTATTTCTTGTATGGTAATATTCCTAAAATGGAATTTAAAGAAACAACCAACGCAGCCGCACAAGGCTTATCTCAGTTTTATGCAAATTTTCGCAACCGTATGAATGAAAGAGACACAGAGCGAGAAAAGTTCGTTATGGATATAGGAAAGCCAACTTTTCCGCTTGATGACGCGCTTGCCCAAAGGGAACTCGTCGTAAAGCCAACTAACCAAAGATGGACAGGGGAGTCACAGCCTCGCCGTTTCGAAATGGGAAATACCCTTAAAAGCGTATTAACTAACTACGCAAAAAAAGAAGACATTGAGCTTTTTTGGTACCTCAGTAAAGACTACGTCGTGAAACAAAACTTTCGAGTTGATTCTGATTTTGTCAGTGCCTTATATCAGGTAGGTAGAGCCATCAACGACGATTTTGAGTATGAGGTTTACACCTTCTTTTGTCATCGCCAAAGGGCGGCTGTAATCACAGAAAACCCATCTATGTTTGTGAGAGAAAATTGCCGACGACTCACAAATTAATTCTTGGGCCTACACAAGGTAGGCCTGCCAAATACATTTCACCATCGAACTTTGTTCTACCAACTTTTGAGCATCGATAGTTTTTCCCTTACCATTTAAGCTGTTCAAGTGATAGCACTCTCTTACTTGACAATATGCTTGCGTCAAAGTTGATTGCTCGTGCTCACTAATGACCGACTCAGCACTGGCTTGCTCTAAAATTCGAATATTATCCGAATAACGCGTTAGAGCCGGGTAATCATGGGAAAAGGCAAGTACTAAATATTGGGTTAAAAACTCAATATCTGTCATACCACCACCGCCCTGCTTGAGATCAAATTCTTGTTCGCTGTCTTTAGACAAGTGGGCGCGCATTTTCGCACGCATTTTTACGATATCTTCTTGAAGTTCTTCATTATCACGTTGCTGGCACAAAATATCATGGCGTATAACGTGAAACCTTTCTACCAGTTCCGGTTCGCCAACAATCATCCTCGCCCTCACCAAAGCTTGGTGCTCCCAAGTCCAAGCTTGCTCCCGTTGATATTGATAGTAACTTTCGATATTAATCGCCAATAGGCCTGAGTTTCCTTCTGGTCGTAATCGTGTATCTAATTCATACAATATCCCCGATGAGGTCCTAGTATTGAACAGATGCATTAACCGCTGTGCGAGTTTCAAATAAAATTGCCTTGAAGAAATAGTCTTATCCCCCATGGTCTTACTGCTACCGTCACAATTGTGCACAAACACTAAATCTAGATCTGAGTCATACCCCAGCTCAAAGCCGCCTCCTTTGCCATAGGCTATCACTGCAAACCCTTTAGCACTTGCAGAGGTCCCTTCTGGATACCCATAGCGACCCACCATTTGTGCCCATGCAATATCAACTGCTTTGGCAACGATTGATTCGGCAAGCGCCGTTAGGTGATCACTGACCTTCATAATATCCAATACGCCCGTTGCATCAGCGGCGGCGATCCGCAGTTGTTGAGTTTGTTTAAATTGCCTCAAGGCCTCCATTTGCAGCTCTAGATCGTCTTCATCTATTCGTAAAAAATACTGCTGGATTTCGCTGTAATAGGCGTTCACAGGCAGAGGACGGTATAACACAGCAGGATCTATGAGTTCGTCCAACAAGATTGGATAGCGTGCTATTTGCAGAGCTATCCATGAACTGTGTGCGCACAGCTTAATTAACTGTTGTAAAGCACCAATGTTTTCGTACAGGAGCTCTAAATAGGCTGTTCTTGATGCAACTTTGGCAATGATATCAAGCACACTTTGCAATGTTTCTGCTGACTTGAGGGCGCTCATTTCTCGTAAAACTAAAGGCATTAATCGGTCTAGGACATCCCGACCACGCACCCCTATTTGTTTTTTATTGATACCCGTATAAAACGTATCCAAAACACCCTGCCACTGAGTACACTCTGACGCCGACAATCCAATCTCTAGATAGCTAATATCTAGTTGCTCCCATGCTGAGGTATAGCTCGGGTCTAGTTCTTCACAATCTTGGGGCTCTTCCCCAATGACCTGAGCGAATTCATGTCGAATACCTGATTGTACCGTGTCAAACAAAGCAAATAGCGCATGCATGTCACTGACACCAAGTAGCCGACACAATCTTAGCTGGTTTAAATCGTCGTCGGGCAGCGATTGTGTTTGCTCATCATTGAATGCTTGTAAATACTGCTCAGCACGACGTAAAAACAAGTATTGCGCTTGAAGCTCTGTGGCAACTTTTTTCGGGATAATACCTAGTTTTGCCAGTGTATTTAAAGCATTTAGCAACGAGGGGACTTGTAATTCGGGTTCTCGGCCACCTCTGATCATCTGCAAGGCTTGTACTATGAATTCTACTTCGCGAATACCACCAGCGCCTAATTTAATGTTGTTTTTGAGCCCTTTGCGCCGAACTTCTTGAGCAATCATATATTTCATTTTTCTCAGCGATTCAATCACTGAAAAGTCGATATAACGACGAAATACAAATGGTCGAATTAACACTTTAAATTCATCCCAATAGACATTTCTTTCCCCTAATAAGCGTGCTTTGAGCATGGCGTAACGTTCCCACTCACGCCCTTGATCTTGATAATAGTCCTCCATTGCGGAAAAGCTCATTACTAAGGGGCCGCTGTCACCAAAAGGCCTCAACCGCATATCAACACGAAAAACCTGACCATCCATGGTACGTTGATCCAAAGCCGCGATCAGTTTTTGCGCGACTTTGGTATAAAAGACTTGTGCCTCAACACTGCGCCGCCCCCCTTGAGTGTTAACAGACTTGGGGTAAGTAAAAATAAGGTCGATATCGGAAGAAAAGTTGAGTTCTTGCCCTCCTAATTTACCCATGCCAAGTACCTGCATTGGAATAGGCTGCCCCCTCTCGTCTAGAGGCATCCCGTTGCTCGCGGCGACTTGTAAGAACGCCCACTCGTTAGCGCTCGCAATAAGGTGCTCACTTAATTGTGATTGATATAAAATGCTTTTCGCAATGTCGTTGCCAAGTACAAAATCGAGCCACATTAATTTCAACCAATAGCGTTTACGGTATACACGTAATAGCCTAAAAGCATCTTGCTCGTTGAGATCAGCCACCACAGAAGTAAAGATTG
This sequence comes from Pseudoalteromonas luteoviolacea NCIMB 1942, assembly GCF_001625595.1. Classification (GTDB taxonomy): domain Bacteria; phylum Pseudomonadota; class Gammaproteobacteria; order Enterobacterales; family Alteromonadaceae; genus Pseudoalteromonas; species Pseudoalteromonas luteoviolacea_A. Next base: position 49,133 of record NZ_AUXT01000145.1, on the reverse strand, counting down.
CTTCGCAGCTGCGACTTTGCATAGCCTCCTCATCTAATAACCAGTCTACCCATTGGGGATGCTGAGCCAATATGCGATACGCAAAGTCACTGAGGGCTAATAGTTGAACGACCTGCTCGTGTACGTCACGTTCAGGAAATAACTCACGAAACCGCTGCTGTCCTAAATGGGTTAATTCACATGTCTTGTGGTTTTGTTCCATACAAAAATCTCCAGTGCCCTGTGGCTCATTTGTTGGGCAGTGTTATAGTAACGCTAAATAACACAAACCTTACACTGAGCATGAGTTACTTGTCTTTAGAAAACAGCAATTTTTTCATCATTGGAAGCAGTCTGGTGCTCATCTGCATAGCACTTACCAGTCTGCGTTTAATTGTGCAAATGCATGCTAAAAAGCTACTGCAAAAAGAACTAGCACAACGTGACAACTTTGCACTTGGGATCAACTATGCTGCCAAAGTAGCCGTTTTGTGCGGCAGTATCAGTTATTTTTTTGGTAATCTTACTGCGTTTGATATCTCTGTCATACACACTCAGGTATTGCTGCCTATGGGGTTAATTTGGTCCTATATTTATCTAGGACAGTATATACATCGAAAATGGATCCTATATAGGTTCAACGAAGCACAAGCTATCTTAAACCAAAATGTTTGTGCGGCTTTGGTGGACTCGGGCATGTTGATAGGTAATTGCATCCTCGTCTTTGGGCTGTATCAATGGTTTGCCCCAACTGACTTCAAATCCTTATTTATCGCCAGTATCTGCTTCGTAGTTTTGCAACTGCTGTTTGCATTAGACAGTAAGTTTAGAGAATCTCGTTTTGCAAAATCCAATCAAGGAGCCTCTTTACAAGATAACTTCAACCTAGCTAATACTTCCATTGGAATTCGTTATGCGGGTAAAACCATTGGCTTAGCTTTGGCGATTTATGCAGGCTTGCACAGTGCGCCTAACTATGAAGGAAAAATCGTAGATAGTTTACTGACTGTACTTATTCACTCCATATTTATGTGGATACTTCTATACCTATTTAGCAGGTTACTTATACAGATAGTGTTACCAAAAGTGAACATTGGACTAGAAGTTGACCATCAAGATAATATCGGGATTGCCTGCTTAGAATTTGCTGTTTTTTGTACCATGGGCTATTTACTTATAAACATGTTTTCAATTTAGCTGCGTAAATAGATATTGGAGAACTTGCTTCTGGAGAGTTATGTCATTGAACTTAGATAACTTCTTACTCGTTGATAGCAACTGGGAGTTTAGCCAAGAGTTTGTTGAATTTGTGAAGACACTGGCGCCTGAAACCCCCAGTAAGATTATTATTGCTGGCGATAATACAAAGCAGATGCTTAAAATGATGTTTAAGGACCAAATCAAAGACTATAGCTACTGTGATTTCGACAACGAAATCAGCGTCTCTGAGCTTGCTACCTACCTTCACGAACATCACCAAATAAAAGGGGTCCTTATAAACTCTTTGGATTATCACCTAGCAGATGAGAAGCAAAGATTTATTTTTAACTCCTTACATGCAGAGCGATACACCATTGAACAATTGCCAAATGGTTACGACTATCATCGAATTTCAGACCCGTTTAATAATAATCACCTAACTTGTAATTCGAGCCTTGCCGCAACTAAAGAAGACACATTTAGTGAGTTCATAGTGCTGAAAACAGATACCACTGATTAATACGCTTTCACCGGCATTGTACTGTTTTTTATACAGTGTGATAGGGAACCCAGATCTAGACTCACTGCCATGAAAGCCTTACCATGGACGCATTGAAAATCTAGAACGTGTACACGATGCGAATTCCACACATTTACCAACCATCTGATTTAATAATCAATCAACCTACCGAATTAAGTGAAGACGCAGTAGGCCATATTGCTCGCGTACTACGTATGGGAGAAGGCGATCAGGTGAGCCTTTTTAATGGCCAAGGTGGCGAGTACTTGGCAACCATTGAATCCGTATCAAAAAAGTCAGTAACGGTTGTACCCACCGACTTCATCGACAAGTGTACAGAGTCTCCATTAAAGGTTCATTTAGGTCAGGGGATCTCACGAGGCGAAAAAATGGATTTTACCATTCAAAAGTCGGTGGAGCTTGGAGTGAGCGAAATTACGCCGCTATTCACAACACGTTGTGGCGTCAAACTAAGTGGTGATAGGTTAGCTAAAAAACACCAGCAATGGCAAAAAATTGCAATATCAGCAGCAGAGCAATCCGGCCGTAATTACATTACGAAAATCCATACACCTATGACACTTGAGCAGTGGCTAGTCCAACAAAGTGAAGAATTAAAACTGACATTACATCCGCGTGCAACGCATTCAATCAAGACCTTACCAGAGCCAAACCATGGGGTTAGATTTTTAGTAGGCCCTGAAGGCGGATTTACCGATGAAGAAATGCACAGTACCAGTGAGCACGGCTTTGTTGATATCAAAATCGGCCCTCGCGTACTACGCACAGAGACCGCAGCGCTAACAGTTTTAAGCGCTCTTCAACTGCAGTTTGGCGATTTGGCTCTTTAAATTACCAAATACGACCACATATAAACGTTACACGGCGGCAGAACACTTGCCGTACCAAACGCTACTCTAAAAGTAACTCATAAGGTAAATGCAATGGCAGTCAAACTCGGGATAATTTCAGATCCAATCAGTGGTTTTAACATCAAAAAAGATACTGGTTTTGCCATGATGATGGCAGCACAACAAAGAGGTTATGAGCTGTATTACATGGAAATGAATGACTTGTATCTGTATCAAGGTGCAGGTAGAGCCACCGCTGCAAAAGCCAAGGTGTTTAATGATGAACAACACTGGTATGAGTTGGCTGATAAAGAAGACATTGCTCTAAGTGATTTAGACGTCATTTTAATGCGTAAAGATCCACCTTTTGACACTGAGTACATCTACGCAACTTATATCCTTGAGCGCGCTGAACTTGCTGGGACACTGGTAGTCAATAAACCTCAAAGCCTACGTGACGCCAATGAAAAGTTATTTACAGCTTGGTTTAGCGAACATACACCGGATACATTAGTAACACGTAATGTGCAGCAAATTAGAGAATTCTTAGCAAAGCACCAAGATATTATTCTGAAGCCACTCGACGGTATGGGCGGCGCATCGATTTTCAGAGTACAAAAAAACGACCCTAATATTGGCGTTATTTGTGAAACTTTGACAGAGCACGGACAACGTTTTGCCATGGCGCAAAACTACATTCCGGAGATCAAAGACGGTGATAAACGCGTATTAGTAGTAGATGGTGAGGTGATCCCTTACTGCCTGGCTCGTATCCCTCAGGACGGCGAAACTCGGGGTAACCTAGCTGCTGGCGGTCGTGGCGAAGCTAGACCTATTAGTGACAGCGACAGAAAAATCGCAGAGGCCGTAGCACCAACTCTAAAAGAGAAGGGTCTAATCTTTGTAGGCTTAGACATAATCGGAGATAAGTTGACAGAAATTAACGTCACAGCGCCAACATGTGTTAAGGAAATTGAAGCTGTATACGATATATCTATTATGGGCAAGTTTTTTGATGCGATTGAAACAAAACTCAACCATACTGAAAGTTAAATCATAGAAGGCGTCACGCATGCAATCATTAGCAAATCACTTTCTTATCGCTATGCCAAATTTGCAAGACCCGCTATTTAAACGTTCGGTCACATACATCTGCGAACACAACGACGAAGGGGCGATGGGATTAATAGTCAATCACCCTATTGACGTCACCGTTGGCGAATTGCTTGATCAAATCGAAATAGATAACGACAAATCAAGCAACGCCGCAGAGCAGACGGTATTTGCAGGTGGTCCTGTACATACTGATCGAGGTTTTGTATTGCATACGCCTAAGATAGGGTATGCATCGAGCAAAGAACTTAGCTCTGACATTATGATCACTACCTCTAAAGATGTGCTCGCATCCCTCACCTACCATGATAGCCCTGAAGCGTTTATTATCACGCTGGGCTATTCAGGGTGGGAAAAAGGCCAGCTAGAGAAAGAAATCCTCGAAAACTCTTGGTTAATCATTCAAGCTGACCCAGAAGTCATTTTTAATACACCACCAGAAAAACGCTGGGAAAAAGCAGTCAGTATGCTCGGTATTGATATTGCACAGCTCAGTAACCAAGCAGGACATGCATAGATAGAATGAGTAGTAAAAAAGAAAAGACCCCCGTAGGTCAGCGAACTGTAATGGGGTTCGATTTTGGTACTAAAAGTATTGGTATAGCGGTTGGACAAGAAGTGACTGGTACCGCAACGAGTTTAGGCGCCGTAAAAGCTCGCGACGGTATTCCAAATTGGTCAGATATCGAAGCACACGTGAAAGAATGGCAACCTGACCTCCTTGTTGTTGGTCTGCCACTTAATATGGACGGTACCAATCAACAGGTGACGTTTGCAGCAAAAAAATTTGCCAATCGTTTGCACAACAACTATCGTCTTCCTGTTGAGACTCAGGATGAAAGGTTAACCACAACTGATGCTAAAGCTAGGCTATTCGATCAAGGGGGTTATCGCTCCCTAGCCAAAGACAATGTAGACGCAATGTCTGCGGTGATTATTTTAGAGAGTTTTTTTGAACAGCTTTGGGATGAGTAAAGGGTTTTTCATCTAACGAGGCTTTACATTTAATTGCCTATACTGATTTAAATCAGGGATTAATCCAGCTTGCCGATAAGCATCAACGATTTTTCCCTGCAACCTGAGCGTTTTCAGACCTCTTTGTATTGCCAAAAATGCTCGTTCGCCATCCGGGTGTAGCTTAGACACCACAAAATGGCGACTGCTATCTAACAAGACAACCCAGTGTGGATGTGACACGAGGCTTATCCCCGCTAGTTCAAAATCATTCCCCGTATGCGGCATCAAAGGGATCAACATAAAATCAACCCATTGTTTATTTACCATCTGCGCTTGAGCTGCCCATGCTGTTTCGTTTAGTAACCTTTTCAACGGCATGTTGCTCAGCGTTTGCCAATCTACCACCCAGCGGTTTGAAGATACTGCGGTTAATTCCTGTAGATCATTAATTGATGAGAGCTTTTCCATCCTAGTGTTTGTTTTTGCATAATAAAGACCCGCATAAAACTCACCTTTCCTAACAACCGGATCACTGATAAATAGTTTATCTTTTTTATCGAGTGCTTCTTCGTACCAATAAGTATCAAAGCTCAATAACTGTTTCCCTTGTTCTAATAAATTGGTATCTCTGAAGTTAATGTTTCCTGGATGGTACTTAAAAGGCTTATCAAAGCCACCGAGCAATAGCGCTTTGTGTAGTAACACCATGTCTATCACATCACGGCGTATAAACTGAGAGCGAAAATCATCCACAGCCAATGGAGAACTCTCTGCAATAAGGGTTGTGTAGTTAACATACACATCATCACGAATATAAATGTCAACATACTCATTTTTAGCCCAGCTAAAATCTGCTAGGCCCAGAAAAGAGAAAGCAATAATGTTAAAAAACTTAGTTTTTCTTGCCTTCCAACCCATCAATGGTGACCCCTTGTAAAAAGCCAGCTCCTTTTTGCTCATTATTTTGCAGTTTGATCATCAAACGCAGATCATTAGGCGAGTCAGCATGATGAAGCGCATCGGCGTAATTAATTCGCTGATTTTTATATAACTCAAATAGCGCTTGATCAAATGTCTGCATGCCCATCTCTTTAGATTTAGACATTGTTTCTTTAATAGAACCAATGTCACCTTTTTTAATCAATTCGGCTACCATCGGTGAGTTTAGTAGCACCTCTATCGCAGCGACTCGACCCTCCCCTTTCGAATTCGGGACTAGTTGCTGAGCAACAATCGCGCGCAAGTTGAGTGCCAAATCATACTTAAGCTTGTCATGCTTTTCTTTTGGAACTAAGTGCATAATACGATCAATCGCTTGGTTAGCATTATTAGCATGCAACGTCGCCACACAAAGATGTCCCGTTTCAGCGAAACTTAAAGCATACTCCATGGTTTCTTGTGATCGTATTTCGCCAATTAAAATAACGTCTGGCGCTTGCCTCAATGAGCTTTTCAACGCGGCCTCGAAGTTTTCTGTATCTAGCCCAACTTCTCTTTGAGTGATGATACTTTTGCGATGCTCGTGAACAAATTCAATCGGATCTTCAATCGTTAAAATATGGCCACGCTGATTGCGATTACGGTAACCAAGCAATGCTGCAAGCGATGTTGATTTACCAGTACCTGTGCCACCAACAAACAATACCAGACCACGCTTTGACATAATTACATCAGTCAACACGGAAGGGAGTCCCAATTGCGTCACATCGGGGATCTCGGTCACAATGCGCCTGATAACCATGCCAGCACAATCACGTTGCCAAAATGCAGACACACGGAAACGCCCTACGTCATTAGCAACGGCAAAGTTGCATTCTTTCTCCTGATGAAACTGCTGCTTTTGCACCTCTGTCATCGCCGATTCAACCATCGCAAGAGAACCTTGATTGTCCAGAACTTCATCGTCAAGCGCGCGAAGTTCCCCGTCAATTTTGGCACTTACGGCAAGCCCTGACGAAACAAACAAGTCAGAAGCTTCTTTGTCTACCATCAGTTGTAAATAGTCTTTCAATGCCATTATTAATACCCACTACCAAACTGGTTCTTATCGTGCGCTTTAGTGTATGCATCTTGTGTTGTAATAAGCCCGTGGTTGACCAAGTTCATTAAGCACTGATCCATGGTTTGCATGCCATGCAATGCCCCAGTTTGAATCGCGGAGTACATTTGTGCAATCTTGTCTTCACGAATTAAGTTTCGAATTGCAGGGACACCAAGCATAATTTCATGGGCTGCAACCCGTCCGCCGCCTACTTTCTTCACCAAGGTCTGAGAAATAACAGCCTGAAGAGACTCTGAGAGCATAGAGCGCACCATATCTTTTTCCTCTCCAGGAAATACGTCAATGATACGGTCTATCGTTTTAGGGGCCGAAGTGGTATGCAAAGTCCCAAATACTAAGTGACCTGTTTCAGCGGCAGTCATTGCAAGTCGAATGGTTTCTAAATCACGCAACTCACCGACTAAGATGACATCAGGGTCTTCACGCAACGCGCTACGCAGCGCCGCATTAAAGCTATGCGTGTCCCGATGGACTTCACGTTGGTTTACTAAACTGAGTTGGTTCTGATGCACAAATTCAATTGGATCTTCAATGGTGAGAATATGGTGATGTTTATTGCTATTAATGTAATCAACCATTGCAGCCAACGTCGTTGACTTACCAGAACCAGTAGGGCCTGTAACTAATACTAAACCACGAGGGTTTTCGGCAATTTGTTTAAAAATATCTGGTGCACCGAGCTCTTCTAATGTCAGCACTTGGTTTGGGATAGTACGAAAAACCGCAGCGGGTCCCCTGCTTGAATTAAAAGCATTGACACGAAATCTTGCCAAATTTGGCACTTCGAACGAAAAATCCACCTCAAGATTTTGCTCATAGTCCTTACGCTGGTTATCATTCATAATATCGTATATTAAGCTATTGACATCCTTTGCTTCTAAAGCAGGAATGTTTATGCGACGAACGTCCCCGTCTACTCGGATCATCGGTGAAACCTCCGAAGACAGGTGTAGATCCGACGCTTTATGTTGCACACTAAAGGCTAATAATTCAGTAATATCCATCTATGACTCCACAACGAGCAAATAATAATATGGTTACAATAGCAGAACGGCTAAATAACGCCTACGATCGCATCGCAAAAGCTGAACAAAATGGTCAAATTTCTGATCCCGTTCAACTTCTTGCCGTATCAAAAACCAAACCGATAGAGTTAATCCAACAAGCTTATGATGCTGGGCAGCGCTTATTTGGTGAATCTTATGTTCAAGAAGCTGTTGATAAAGTCTCACATTTTAAACCACTTCGAGATATCGAATGGCACTTTATTGGCCCGATTCAGTCGAACAAATCACGTCACATTGCAGAGCATTTTAGCTGGGTACAAAGTGTCGATCGTTTAAAAATCGCTAGACGGCTCAATGAACAAAGGCCAACAAACTTAAAGCCTCTTAATATTTTAATCCAAGTCAATATCAGCGAAGATGTGAATAAATCTGGCTGTGTGCCTTCAGAACTTGAATCGCTTGCACAGTTTATTAGCGAGTCAAAGCAGCTTACTTTGCGCGGACTAATGACCATCACCGCAAAAACTGACGATTCTGAGTTACAACAGCAATATTTTCAGCAAATGAAAGATTGCTTTGATAAACTAAAGGCCCAATATCCCCAAATAGATACACTTTCCATGGGAATGAGTAGTGATCTAGAGCCGGCAGTTGCCGCAGGAGCCACGATGGTTCGCATTGGCACGGATATTTTTGGTAAAAGACAATAAAGGGTGCACATAACACATGTCTAAAAAAACAATTGCATTTATCGGTACCGGTAATATGAGCTATGCCATTATCGGTGGCATGTTAAAAAGCGGATTTGCGGCACAAGACATCATCGCAACTAACCGCAACCCAGATAAACTGGCGAAAGTAAGTGCTGACTACGGGGTAAACACCACCAGCGATAATATCAGTGCGATTAATGCCGCTGATGTCGTTGTATTATCTGTCAAACCACAAATGATGGCCGAGCTATGTGCTACTTTTGAGCAGCACAACCTAGACCTCAAAGACAAAGTAATTGTATCTGTGGCGGCAGGTATCACCATAGACCGCCTAAAGGAAATGCTAAACAGCGATACTAAAGTAGTGAGATGTATGCCTAACACACCTTCACTGGTCGGGTTAGGCGTCTCAGGTCTATATAGCCAAGATATCGATTCGGGCGAGCAAGCGTTCATTGACAAAATATTTAGCGCAACGGGTATTACGACCTGGTTGAGTAAAGAAGAACAGATAAATGATATTATTGCAGTAACAGGTTCCTCCCCTGCCTACTTCTTTCTTTTCATGCAATCTATCGAAGAGAAAGCTAAGCAGCTTGGGTTTGACGAGAAAACAGCAAGACTGTTAGTTCAGCAAACCGCGCTGGGTGCGGCACAGATGGCTATATCTCAAGAGCAAATTAGCCTTGAACAGTTACGTGCTAACGTCACTTCAAAAGGTGGTACCACACATGCTGCTATCGAGTTTATGAAAGACAGTCATTTGCCACAAACAGTTGCCGAAGCGATGGACGCTTGTATCGCTCGCGCACAGGAAATGGAAAAACAAATCTAAGGAATTACCATGAGTGCTATGCATTTTTTAATTGAAACTTTGTTCAATTTATTTTTAATGGTTGTATTGTTGCGCTTTTGGATGCAATGGGCACGTGTAGACTTTTACAACCCACTGAGCCAAGCAATTGTTAAGGCAACCTCTTTTGCTGTGAATCCACTGCGAAAGATTGTACCTGGACTCGGAGGTTTTGATATTGCCTCTTTGATTCTCGCTTTTATCGTCGCCTGTGCCAAAGTGTCTGTACTAATGATGATGTTTGGTGGCTACTGGGATGCTGCGGGGGTCGCTTTAGGCGGCTTACTAACCACGCTAAAAGAAGCGTTCAGTTTGGTATTTTGGATTTTAGTTATCCGTGCATTACTAAGTTGGGTCGTACAAGGCTATAACCCTGTTGCAGCCGTTTTTGAGCAACTAACAGAACCACTTCTGAGACCAATCCGTAAAGTGATTCCACCACTTGGCGGACTAGACTTGTCTATAATGGTGGTACTGATTGGTATGATGTTCTTACAACGACTTGTTATGGACTTCCTACACTGATCTAACATGAGGTATAAGTCATGAGAATCTTTTTCGTTATGTTACTTTCTTTAGTGACCAGTATGGCAGCGAACGCTGCTAATACTGAGTCTGGCGGTCAATTTAAAGTACTCGGCAATTGGGAAGTGCATTACATTGCGTTTCCTTCTACATTTATCCAACCTAATGTTGCCAAAGCTTACGGGGTTGTCCGAGGAGATAACAAAGCGTTGATCAACATATCCGTTTTGGCTAAAGACGGGGTTAAAACGGCACAGCAAGTACAAATATCTGGTGTTGCAAAAAACTTATTGGGCAACGGACAAAATTTAGAATTTAAGCAAGTAGTTGAAGGTGATGCGATTTACTACCTCGCTCAACTCAATTATTACAATGAAGACGTTTACCGCTTTGAGGTGAAAATTCAACAAGGCACCCAACAACACGTTTTACAGTTTCAACAAAAGTTTTATGTAGATTAAGTAATATGACAAACAAAATCGTGCTTGCCACAAGTAACCAAGGCAAAGTCAAAGAGCTAGGCGCAATGCTAGAATCGCTCAATATCGAAGTTTTACCACAGAGCCAATTCAGTGTGTCTGACGTATCTGAAACTGGAACAACCTTCGTCGAAAATGCCATCATTAAAGCGCGCCATGCGGCTAAAGAAACTGGGTTACCCGCTATAGCTGATGATTCGGGGTTAGAAGTGGATGCGCTTCAAGGGGCCCCAGGAGTGTATTCGGCTCGGTACGCGGGCTCAGGAGCAAGTGATCAGGATAACATCAATAAACTGCTTATGGATTTGGGCTCTACTCCAAACCGTAGCGCGCGATTCTGGTGTGTCTTGGTTTATATGCAACATGAAAACGACCCAACACCGATTATTTGCCAGGCGAGTTGGGAAGGTGAAATAGCGACTGAACAACATGGTGACCAAGGCTTTGGTTATGATCCAGTTTTTTGGGTCAAGTCTCTAAATCGTATGGCCGCAGAGCTCACTAAACAGGAAAAAAATGCAATAAGCCACAGAGGGCAAGCTTTGCAACAATTATTGACCCACTTTAAGAGCAAACTGTGAACCTCCCTCCATTAAGTTTATATGTGCACGTGCCATGGTGCGTGCAAAAATGCCCATATTGCGACTTCAATAGTCATAGCCAAAAAGGCACTATCCCTGAGCAAGAATATATTCAGCACCTACTAGATGACCTCAAAACTGACTTGCATTTGGTTCAGGGACGAAAGTTGCACAGCATATTTGTAGGCGGCGGCACGCCAAGTTTGTTGTCAGGAGACGCATATGTTTATCTTCTTCAACAGATTGAAGCGCTCATTGGCTTCGAAGATGACATTGAGATCACGCTAGAGGCAAACCCCGGTACAGTTGAAAGTGATCGCTTCAAGCACTACGTTGAAGCGGGAATTAACCGAATATCTATTGGTGTGCAAAGCTTACAAAGTGACAAATTGAAAGCCTTGGGTCGTATTCATGGTGAGAAAGAGGCGATCAATGCAGCTTCTGAAGCGCATGATGCAGGCCTCAATAGCTTCAATATGGACCTAATGCATGGTTTGCCAAATCAATCGTTAGAAGACGCTATGAGCGACTTGACACGCGTTATTGAGTTAGCCCCCCCTCATATATCTTGGTACCAATTAACCATAGAGCCAAATACACAGTTTGCCTCAAAGCCCCCCAAGCTTCCTGAAGATGAAACACTTTGGGCTATTCAAGAAGCTGGACAAGCGCTCTTAAGGCAACACGGGTACATCCAATACGAAATATCTGGCTATGCCAAAGCAGGCTTACAGTGCAAACATAACCTCAATTACTGGCGCTTTGGTGATTACCTCGGCATAGGGTGTGGCGCACATGGAAAAATCACCTTACCAGAGCAGAATCAAATACTTCGTACTGTTAAAGTAAAACACCCTAGGGGGTATATGGATTTAACCAAACCCTACCTTTACGATAGCTGGCACGTTGAAGCCGCAGACAGGCCTTTCGAATTTTTTATGAATACTTTTCGATTGGTAGAAGCAACCTCTAAACAAGGTTTTATAGATTATACGGGCCTTGCTTTGAGCGAAATAGAAAACCAGCTTAAACAGGCTATCAACTCTGGTTTGTTAGAAGAGCGAGGTGATTCATGGTGTGTAACAAATAAAGGCCATAGGTATTTAAATGACCTGCTAGAATTGTTTGTCTAATTTAAGGTACATTAGAACGATTTTTACAATAATCTAAATTTGTAATTGGTCTCACAATCCAATTGAAATTCGTCGCAACTCATGTATTGACCTACAATGAGCTGATGGGTCTCAATGTAAATAATAAGATAACCTCTTAATACAGAAAATAAAAAGGGTAAAAAATGCGTAAACTTACCATTGTCGCTGCAGCAATTTCAACGGTATTGCTTGTGGGCTGTCAACAAACGGCAGAGCAACCAAAACCTGTAACTGCGGCCCAACAAGTTGTTCAGAGTGAAGTCGAAAAAGCCAATACACTGTTTGATGAGTCTTTCAACAGAAGCGTAATGCGCAGTCCAATCTACCAAACTTACCTCGGTATTAAGACTGATTATGATAAGTGGGATGACGAATCTGAAGAGAGAGAGTTAGAAGACCTAGCACTAACTAAAAAAGATTTGATGGAGATTAACGCTATCGATCGCAGTAAGTTAGATGCGAATACTCAAGTAAGCTACGACTTATTCAAGCAAAGTTTAGAAAATGAGATCGCTGACTTTAAATGGCGTCACTACTCATACCCGGTAAATCAAATGTATGGTACTCACTCTATGGTGCCAGCATTCTTAATCAACCAACACCAAATTAGCGATGTAAAAGACGCCAAAGCATATATCTCACGTTTAAATGGTGTACCTAAGGTATTTGATCAGCTAATCGAAGGGTTAAAAACGCGTGCTGATATGGGAATTATTGCCCCGAAATTCGTTTTCCCTCACGTAATCGATTCAAGTAAAAACATCATCAAAGGTGCGCCTTTCAGTGATGGTGACGATTCTGCCATCCTAGCGGACTTCAAACGCAAAGTAACTAAACTCGAAATTGCTGAAAATGAAAAAGACGCACTTATTTCAGAAGCAACCGAAGCGTTAACTAGTGCCGTAAAACCATCTTACAGCAAATTAATCAGCTACTTGCATAAGCTAGAGAAGCGTGCTGATACTCGCGATGGTGTTTGGAAGTTTAAAGATGGTGATAAATTCTTTAACAACGCTCTTAAACGCACGACAACAACGGATTTAACAGCCGAGCAAATTCATAAAATTGGCTTAAAAGAAGTTGCGAGAATCCATGATGAAATGCGCGAAATCAAAGAGAAAGTCGGCTTCAAAGGTGATTTAAAAGCCTTCATGCAGTTTATGCGTGATGACAAGCAATTCTATTTGCCAAACACTGAAGAAGGCAAAGCCAAGTACTTGGCGGACGCAACGGCAATGATCGATAACATGAAACCTCGTTTAGACGAGTTGTTCATTGTTAAACCAAAAGCAGACATGATAGTTAAACGTGTTGAAGCATTCCGTGAAAAAGCGGCTGGTAAAGCGTTTTATCAACAGCCTTCTCCTGATGGCTCACGTCCAGGTATTTACTACGCCAACTTATACGATATGGAAGCAATGCCAACATACCAAATGGAAGCGCTTGCTTATCACGAGGGTATCCCTGGCCACCACATGCAAATTGCCATTGCGCAAGAGTTAGAAAACATGCCTAAATTCCGTAAGTTTGGTCGTTACACAGCCTACGTTGAAGGTTGGGGTTTATACTCAGAGCTTGTGCCAAAAGAAATGGGCTTATATGAAGACCCATACTCAGACTTTGGTCGTTTGGCCATGGAATTGTGGCGCGCTTGTCGCCTAGTTGTTGATACTGGTATCCACGCTATGAAGTGGACCCGTCAAGAAGGGATTGATTACTACGTCAATAACACGCCGAACGCGAAATCTGACGCAGTTAAAATGGTTGAACGCCATATCGTTATGCCTAGCCAAGCAACCGCATATAAGATTGGTATGAACAAGATCATCGAACTACGTGAAGATGCGAAAAAAGAACTTGGTGACAAGTTCGATATTCGCCAATTCCACGATGTTGTGCTTAAAAATGGCCCAGTACCGCTGAATGTACTCAAGCAATTCGTTGATGAATGGGTAGCAAGTAAAAAGAGTTAATTCTCTTTTAGCTCAAATGGCGTATTAGCTAAAATAATATGTAAACAAGCCCCGCCATGTGCGGGGCTTTGTATTTTAACTTCCCCTTTTAGCTTTTGCGTTACTAGGTTATAAATAATGCTTAAGCCCAACCCTATCCCACCTTGATTCCTTTGTGTGGTAATAAATGGCTCGAATATGACAGGTAATAATTCCTTATCAATACCATTACCATCATCTTTGATGTATACATGGATATATTCATTTACTACCAGTGCTGAAACAACAATATTAAGTGCTCTGTCCTTGCTTTTACCATGCTGAATACTGTTATTAAGACTATAAGTAAGTATTTGTACAAACACATTGGGGTAACTATTAAGAGTCAAATTTTCAGGAATTTCCAAATCTACGTGGTAGTCAGGGGCCTGCAATTCATGTTGAAAACAGTCAAATACTCCCTCCACTAATGCTTTTAAATTAAATTCTCGTACATCGTCATACTCTTGCTGAACAGACACTTTCTTAAAGTCATTTATTAAAGAAGCCGTCCTATGCAAGTTATTTTCTAGTAAATAAAGTGCGGTTTCAGCTTCGTTGATAAGATGAGTTAAGGTGTGTTTTTGTAATTGACCAGACTCAAGGTCCTTTTTTAAAGTCTCCACTTGCTCTTTTAGAAGCGACTGGCTGGTAATAGCAACACCTAAAGGAGTATTAAGCTCATGTGCGAAACCACTTACCATATTCCCTAAGCTAGCCATTTTAGCTTCTTCTATTAGGCGCTGTTGCGCGGCCGTTAATCGGTCTAATAATGTTTCAATAAATGCCAATAAATCATCTAAATAATGCGCAATTTGCGCAATTTCGTCCTCACCTTGTATATCGACCCTAAGCGAAAAATCTTCATGCTTAGCCACTTTTTTTAGCACGCGGCTAATCGCAATTATATGCTCGGAGATTCGACTATTAAGCATATACAAAAGAAAAAGGCTGCAGCAACTAATAAACACAATTACTGACAGGCAAGCTAAAATAAGTTGCTGTTTTTTATCCAGAGATTGATTAATTAGCTGCTTGGACACCACTTCAAAATGACCTCGAATAGACAGCTTTAAATCGTGTAATTCAGCTCGAACACCTTGACTGTGGTCCAAGCCTTGGCGCTTTAGTACGTTAATATAAGTATTAAAGCCTTGGTCGTATTGATTTAGCGTAGAAAGCAACTGAGTGGACTTATCAGGGAATTGCTCGCTAATAAGCGCTTTGGTGTTAACCAGCAACTCTTGATGCATCAACAAGTAGCTGGGGTCCAGTCTAAGTAAAAAGTCTTTTTCTCTGCGCCTAAGCTCCAGTATTAATATTTCCAACTGTGGGTGATTCGTTGACTTAGCTATATCTTGCAACGCATGTGCCTGACGACGAAAATTGCCGTATACCCCTTCACTCTTGTCGTAGCCTAAAAGAGCTTGCATAGATGCTAATTGCTCATACTTTAAAGTAAAACGCTTCACCTCTTCATCTAATTTAAATAACAGATCAAGGTCACGATCGTGAGAAACCAACATGTTTAATAATTGACTGTAACTGTCCTTGTAAGCGAACCTCAGATCTTCAATAGATTTTAAGCTCTCTCTTTGCCGCTCGATAAGAAAGCGCTCCTCCTGATCAAGTAAACGTTGTATTTGCGTTTGCAGCATGAACAACCGATCATTAAGCTCTCTTGTTTGTTGCAGTTGCACATACAATACCCAACTGACAATCATAATAACTAAAGCAGAGCCAACCGCGGCTGTTTTAAAAAATAAAAGTGATTGTTTTAATTGCACAAAAATAGTCCAGCTTGTCTTTTGCCCCAAAATAAGTCTAGTCGAGAATTAGCAATCTGGCCTGAACAATTGGCGGAACGAACACGAGATTAGTGCTTACAAACTCAAACCGGGCGATATACCGAGTGAAAGTTATGCACCATGCCTTTTTTATGAACAATTTTATAGTCACACTTGCCATCATCATATAGTGAAATTTAAATGGGGAAAGCGATGGAAATTTTAGTAACTATAATTGTGTTATTACTATTGATAGTACTCTCAGTAATTTATACAACATTTATATTTATCTCCACACGCCACAAAGTGAGATTGGCTGATTCCATTATTTATATGATGAAACATAACGAACCTGTAAAAATAGATATTGAAACATTAGAAGGCTTAAACCTTTCTCTCAAAGAGAAAGACTATTTGATTAGCATCCAAAAACAAGAAGTAAAACTACAACCATGAACCATATGCCTTGCTATAAATAGGCTTTATCGAGTTGTTTAATATGCTTTTTGAGGTGATAACATAAGCGTTAAGAACGGCTTAAAGACTAATCTTATGATTAATCGAAGTCTGAAGAAATAAAAAAGCCCCAGAAATAGTTTCTGGGGCTATAAAAAGTGGTACCAGTGGGCGGACTTGAACCGCCACGCCCGAAGGCAACGGATTTTGAATCCGTCATGTCTACCAATTCCATCACACTGGCATCGTTTTTCTTTAATCTTCTAGCTTTGAGAAGATAAAGAAAAACCACTTTGAGCTTAGGCTTTTTTTATTTGCCCTCGTCTCTATGCCCTGCATTATACAAATATGTGGCAGCCTAGCAAGCAGTTTTTTTGATAAAAGTGTTTAAGTGTTGGGTATTTGACCAAAATCATAAAACATATATGCTTTAATAAAGAAACCCGATGATTTTGTGTAAAATATTCGCCATCTAGTTTTTATTGAGTTCTGACATGACACCGTTTCCTCGAGCAGGATTTATACGTAGGCTGGCATCACTAATATATGATGCGCTCGTAGTTATCGCTTTTGCAATGCTTACCACCATCGTTTATTTAGCCCTAGTACAGGGTATGATCTCTATCGGTTGGTTTACCCTTGAAGGGCATGAAGATGTCACTGCGCTTATTCAGGCCACACCTACTCTTTACTATTTGCGTTCTGTGCTACTTATTGCAGTCTCTGTAACTTTCTTTGTTTATTTTTGGACTAAAAGCGGCCAAACAATTGGTATGAGAGCCTGGCGTCTAAAAGTACAACGCAATGATGGACAATTGCTCACTTGGCCGCAGGCCATTGCCAGAAGCTTAGCCGCAATATTAGGACTTGGAAACCTGACGGTTATTGTGGACAGGAAACAAAAGCGCGCCCTACAAGATTTGATATGCAAGACTGAAGTAGTCTTACTCAGCAAAGAAGAAAACAAAAAAGTCTACGACAGCCTAGACGACTAAATAGACTCACACATAAAAAAGGCGCCATATGCGCCTTTTTTATATCTACTGTCTTCGCTGTAAAAAATACATTGCCAACAGTGTAAATATGATGCTCGGCATCATAGCCCCTACAAATGGCGGGATCTGATAAACCATCACAATGGGCCCAAACACTTCGTTACTCAAGTGGAATATCAAACCAGTTACCACACCCATGATGATCCGAGCGCCCATACTCACAGAGCGCAAGGGCCCAAATATAAATGATAAAGCGACTAGTAACATGACTGCAACCGTCACTGGTTGCATAACTTTTCGCCACAGTGCTAACTCATAATTACTGGTGTCTTGCTCATTCTGCTCAAGATACTTTAGGTAAGACATTAGTCCACTAAAAGACAGTGACTCTGGCTCATAAGAAGCAACACCTAATCTGTCAATCGTCAACTGTGATTCATACAAGCGAGATTGAGTATAAAGCGTTCTCACTTGTTGCTCTGTGATCTGAACCTCTTCAACTGCTCTTAATTGCCACCCTCGCTCTGAAGGTGTCGCTGATTGAGCTCGGGTAATATGTTGCAAATTCAGTTCGTCATCAAATTGATAAATATTAACATCCGCCAATTCGCCTGATTTTTCGACGTTGGCTATATTGATGAAGTTATTGCCATCTTTGGCCCAAACGCCTTTTTGGGCGTCGTAAACATCACCGCCGTATATAGCTTGGTTACGCAACTGCTTAGCAGTTCTTTCTGCTTCAGGAGCGCCCCACTCGCCGAGCGCCATCATACAAATAGCCAATACGATGGCTGTTTTCATGACCGAACCTATGATTTGTAACCGAGACATACCCGCTGCCTGCATTACCACCAACTCACTGCTGGATGCTAACGCACCTAACCCAGTTAAACCGCCTATTAAAGCCGCCATCGGAAAAAACACCACGATATCACTTGGCACACTGTATAGCGTAAACAAGAGTGCGTCTGTTACTTCATAGGTACCGCGACCAACAGAGCGCAGCTGTTCGATAAATTTAATCAGCGTGTTAATACCAACAAATACCAAAAGCGCAAAGCTAGTTGTCTGTAAAATGCTGCGACCTAAATACCAATCAAGTGTCTTCATCATGCCATGGCCTCCCTTCTTTTCAGAATCGATCTAACCCACACACCAAATGGGCGGCCTTTAACTATCAAGTAGGTGCCAATAAAGAGCACACTTAAGTGGATCCACCAAAGACCGAGCGAAGGTGGAATTTTACTTTCAGCAACAAGATACTTACCAGCATTTAAAAGAATAAAGTACCCTAGATAAATGCCTATTGCAGGCACTAGTTTCGCAAATTTTCCCTGCCGAGGATTAACAACACTAAGCGGCACAGCCAACAGCGTTAATAGAATTATTGAAATTGGGGTCGCTATTCGCAATTGTAGCTGTGCGGCAGCCTCTGGCGTATTTAGCTCGAGTAAACGTCTAGAAGGTAAATCTTCCAGCTCTCGACGCCTACGTTCTATTTCTTGTTCTTGGATTTGAACTTGATAGCTGCCAAACTCTGTCTTGTTTAGCGCCTGACTAAACCCATCTGTTTCATACCGCTTGCCATCTTTCAGGATAAGTTGTTGCTCTCCTGAATCACCATCTACCACCTCACCCTGTTGTGCGTAAACAATACGTGCAGCATGATTTGATTCTTTTTCAGGTAACTGCGCGACAAATACTTTATTGAGCACCGTCCCTTGGTCACTCGTATTGTGAATAAACACAACCGCTTTTTCGTTACCTGTTTGTTGAAAGCGACCCGCACGCAACTGGGTTAGACCAGACTCCGCGTTCGCTTGCTCTCGTAATTGATTTTGCTTTTCACCGGCCCAAGGCGCTGCATACAAGCTAATAAAAGCCGCAAACAGTGCAACTCCCAAACTGGATACGAGCGTCACCCTGACTACATACCATTCACTGACACCGCATGCTTTTAAAACAGTCATTTCACTATCAGCATAAATACGGCTGTAAGCCAAAATAATGCCGAGAAAAACACTCAAAGGCAGGATGTATACTGCAAGTTTTGGCAAGTTAAGCGCCAAAAAGGACAACACAAGTTTTCCCGGAATTCCACCGCCAGAAGCTTCAGCTAGGATTTTGACAAACTTTTGCGAAAGAAAAATAGTCATCAAAGTAAGGAAAACGGCGACCTGCGATTTTAAAACTTCAGCAGTTAAATATCGAAAAATTAACAATGTTCGCCCCTATAAAACGTCTCATTTCACTGGAATAGTAGGAAATTTTGAGTAAACTGGTTATTTTAGTCACTTTATTATATGCCATCAAAATCAAATATCCTACTAGTGCGAGTGCACTAAAGTAACTTAGTTAACTTGATGTAATTTGGC
The DNA here is from genome assembly GCF_001625595.1 of Pseudoalteromonas luteoviolacea NCIMB 1942. Classification (GTDB taxonomy): domain Bacteria; phylum Pseudomonadota; class Gammaproteobacteria; order Enterobacterales; family Alteromonadaceae; genus Pseudoalteromonas; species Pseudoalteromonas luteoviolacea_A. The sequence goes on along the minus strand of NZ_AUXT01000145.1, from coordinate 29,535 downwards.
ATTTAAAGTTGAAAATGGCATAACTTAGACTCAGGAGTCGCAATGGAATTCAGCGTTAAAAGTGGTAGTCCAGAAAAGCAACGCAGTGCGTGTATTGTTGTTGGGGTGTATGAACCACGTCGTTTATCGCCGGTTGGTGAGCAGCTGGATAAAATCAGCGAAGGCTATATCTCCAATTTATTACGCCGTGGTGATCTAGAAGGCAAACCGGGGCAAGTTTTATTACTTCACCACGTTCCCAACGTACTTAGTGAACGCGTTCTGCTCGTCGGATGCGGTAAAGAGCGTGAGCTTGATGACAAGCAGTACAAACAAATCATTTCAAAGACTATTAATACGCTCAACGAGACAGGCTCAATGGAAGCTGTTTGCTTTCTAACTGAGCAACATGTAAAAGGTCGAGATACTTACTGGAAAGTACGTCAAGCCGTTGAAACAACACAAGACTGCTTATACACATTCAACCAGCTAAAGAGCAAGAAAAGTGAAGCGAGACGTCCACTGCGTAAAATCGTCTTCAATGTCCCTACTCGTAGAGAGTTAACCATTGGCGAAAGTGCCATTGAGCATGGTTTAGCTATCGCTGCAGGCGCAAAACTGTGTAAAGACGTCGCGAATATGCCGCCTAATATTTGCAACCCTCGTTACTTAGGTGACCAAGCCGACGCACTCACTAAGGAGTTTGACAATGTCACCGTCAACTTAGTTGGTGAGAAGGAAATGGAAGAGCTAGGCATGCACTCATATTTGGCGGTTGGCCGAGGCAGTGAAAACGAGTCAGTGATGTCGGTTATCCACTACAATGGCGCTTCTGATAAGCAAGCGCCTATTGTGTTCGTCGGTAAAGGCCTCACCTTTGACTCCGGTGGTATTTCATTAAAGCCAGGTGAAGGCATGGATGAAATGAAATACGATATGGGCGGAGCAGCAGGTGTTCTTGGATTAATGCGTGCTGTTGTGCAAATGCAGCTACCGCTTAATGTGATAGGCGTACTTGCAGGCTGTGAAAATATGCCAAGTAGCCGCGCATACCGTCCTGGTGATATTTTAACCACCATGTCGGGCCAAACAGTCGAAGTGTTAAATACAGATGCTGAAGGCCGATTAGTACTGTGTGACGCCTTAACCTATGTAGAAGCTTTTGAGCCAGACACCGTTGTAGACGTTGCAACACTTACCGGAGCATGTATTGTTGCACTTGGCCATCACGCCTCAGGGTTATTATCTAATCACAACCCGCTCGCCCATGACTTGTTAAAAGCTTCTGAGCAAAGCGGTGACAGAGCATGGCAATTGCCTTTATGGGATGACTATCAGGAACAATTGAAGAGCCCATTTGCTGATTTTACCAACTTGGGCGGTAAAGCCGCAGGTACCATTACAGCAGCATGTTTCTTATCTAAGTTTACTAAAAAGTACAACTGGGCACATATTGATGTGGCAGGAACAGCATGGCGCAGTGGTGCCAATAAAGGCGCTACCGGCAGACCTGTACCAATGTTGATGCAATATTTGCTTAATCGCGCAAATATTACCGAAGGCATGCAAGATTAACAAAAGAGCGTATTATTGAGCTTAAGTACTAATTAACTTAACTCAAGCACGACTCTGGATTGATGATAGCCGTATTCTGTGTCAGAATGCGGCTTTATTTTGAACGCTGAATTCAAGCGAAGCAAATCGTGCAAAGCTGGTAATTCAGGACTGAATATAAGTCACATGCCATGTCAATCAATGCACGCTTTTTTGTGTTAAAGCATGACCATGAGCCCAATCAACAAGTCCCGGCTCATTTTGATCTAGCAGCACGCAGTGCTGCTAAACTTTACCGTGCAGGGCAACGCGTGTTTATTTATGTAAACAGCGTTGAAGATGCCCATGCCGTTGACGAATATTTGTGGCAGTTCGATGCTGAAAGTTTCGTACCGCATAATTTGCAAGGTGAAGGCCCAAAAGGTGGCGCACCCGTAGAAATTGGGCAAATGCCACCGGTTGGAAGGCGCACGACGCTAATCAACCTCGCCACACATATCCCGGATTTTGTCCGACGATTTGAGCAGGTTTACGACTTTGTTCCTGTGGAGTCGCATGCCAAGCAGGCTGCACGAGAAAGGTTCAAACAACTTCGCGCTATAGGCGCTAATATTTCAACAAAAGAAATTGATAATTAAAGTATTTTTAAAGGTTCTGTGTAATGGATAAAACCTATAATCCACAAGATATTGAACAGTCACTATACCAAGACTGGGAAGAGAATGGCTATTTTAAGCCTTCTGGACAAGGCGATGCATACTCAATCATGATCCCGCCACCAAACGTCACAGGTAGCCTGCACATGGGCCACGCGTTCCAAGATACCATCATGGATACGCTAACACGCTACCAGCGTATGAAAGGTAAAAATACTTTATGGCAGGTCGGTACTGACCACGCAGGTATTGCAACGCAGATGGTTGTAGAGCGCAAACTTGCTGCTGAGGAAGGTAAAACAAGACACGACTTGGGCCGTGATGAATTCATCGACCGAATTTGGCAGTGGAAAAACGAGTCTGGCGGCACCATCACGAAGCAACTACGTCGCTTAGGTGCATCTGTAGATTGGGATCGTGAACGCTTCACGATGGACGAAGGCTTGTCTGAAGCGGTTAAAGAAGTCTTTGTTCGCCTATATAAAGAAGATTTAATTTATCGTGGTAAGCGCTTAGTAAACTGGGATCCTAAGCTTCATACAGCAATCTCTGACCTAGAAGTAGAAAACAAAGACAAGCAAGGCCACATGTGGAACTTGCGCTACCCACTTGCCGATGGCGTAAAAACCAAAGATGGTAAAGACTACATCATTGTTGCGACAACGCGTCCAGAGACTATGCTCGGTGATACAGGTGTTGCAGTTAATCCAGATGACGAACGCTATCAAGACCTGATTGGCAAAGAAATTTTACTGCCTATCGTTAACCGTCGTATTCCAATCGTTGCTGATGAACATGCAGACATGGAAAAAGGCACTGGCTGTGTAAAAATCACACCAGCTCATGACTTTAACGATAACGAAGTAGGTAAGCGCCACCAGCTACCTATGATCAATGTATTTAACAAAGACGCTGCTGTACTGGCGCAAGGTGAAAGCTATACTTTTGACGGTAAAGAGCTGTCTCTTGATGCACCAATTCCAGAGCGCTTCCACGGATTAGATCGCTTTGATGCACGTAAACTAATCATTGAAGAATTTGAACAAGCAGGCCTTTTAGAGAAAATTGATGATCACAGCCTAACAGTTCCTTATGGTGACCGTTCAGGTGTTGTCATCGAGCCACTGTTAACAGACCAATGGTATGTGCGAGTAGCACCTCTTGCAGAGCCTGCTATCAAGGCTGTTGAAGACGGCGATATTCAATTTGTACCTAAGCAGTACGAAAACATGTACTTCTCTTGGATGCGTGATATTCAAGATTGGTGTATCTCTCGTCAGCTATGGTGGGGACACCGTATTCCAGCTTGGTATGATGCCGAGGGCAATGTGTATGTCGGTCGCGACGAAGCTGAAGTCCGCAAAGACAATAACCTAAGTGACGACGTTGTGCTAACACAAGACGATGACGTATTGGATACTTGGTTCTCATCAGCTCTGTGGACCTTTTCAACACAAGGTTGGCCAGAAAACACTGAAGACTTAAAAGTATTCCACCCGTCTGATGTACTAGTTACTGGCTTTGACATTATCTTCTTCTGGGTTGCCCGCATGATCATGATGACCATGCACTTCGTTAAAAACGACGATGGCACACCACAAGTACCATTTAAAACAGTCTATGTGACTGGTCTTATCCGTGATGAAAACGGTGATAAGATGTCTAAGTCAAAAGGTAATGTGCTAGATCCGCTTGATATGATCGACGGTATTGAATTAGAAAGCCTTGTGACTAAGCGCACCGGTAACATGATGCAACCTCAATTAGCGCAGAAGATTGAGAAAAACACCCGTAAGACATTTGCTGATGGTATCGAAGCCCACGGTACGGATGCATTGCGATTTACACTCGCAGCAATGGCATCTACAGGTCGTGATATCAATTGGGATATGAACAGGCTTGAAGGCTACCGTAACTTCTGTAACAAACTTTGGAACGCTAGCCGCTACGTGCTGATGAATACAGAAGAGCAAGATTGTGGCTTCAATGATGCTCCAAAACAGTATTCACTAGCAGACCGCTGGATCTTGGGCCAGTTCCAAAACACTGTGAATACCTTTACTGAGCATTTGGACAACTACCGCTTTGACCTTGCGGCAAATACAATTTACGAATTCACTTGGAATCAGTTCTGTGACTGGTATTTAGAGTTAACAAAGCCGGTTTTATTTAAAGGTGACGAAGTACAGCAACGTGGCACACGTCATACGCTAATTACAGTGTTGGAAGGCCTGCTACGCCTGATGCACCCATTAATGCCATATATCACAGAAACCATCTGGAAGCGTGTAGCACCGCTTGCAGGCATTGAAGCAAATACAATTATGTTGCAGGCATTCCCTCAGTTCAATGCTTCGATTGTTGATGAACAAGCGATGGCTGATCTTGAGTGGGTTAAGCAGTTCATTTTGGCTATTCGTAACATTCGTGGTGAAATGGACATCAGTCCAAACAAACCTCTGAGCGTATTGTTAGCTAACGTAAATGAACAAGATCAACGCCGATTAAATGACAACAAGGCCTTCTTAAGCTCGTTGGCTAAATTAGAAGAGTTTACTGTTTTGGCAAACAAAGAAGATGCCCCTGCGTCGGCGACCGCGTTTATTGGTGATTTAGAAATTATGATCCCAATGGCTGGCTTAATTGATGTAGATGCAGAGCTTGCACGTATTGCCAAACAACTAGAAAAAGCTGAAAAGGGCCTTTCACAGGTGGAGAAGAAGTTGGCAAACGAAAAGTTTGTTAATAATGCACCAGCTGCAGTATTAGAAAAAGAGAAAGATAAACTCGCTGAATTTAGCGACGCTAAAGCCAAGCTACTTGAGCAAAAAGCTAAAATCGAATCTCTTTAATCTGATTTGGAATAAGAAAAAAGCCACTGTTTAATACAGTGGCTTTTTTATGCCTACAACAACCTGACAAGACACGCTCAACCTAAAAAGCGCAGTAATCAGCTAAGACAAGCTTATTATTCTCGCAACAAAGCTCGAAGCGATACAATACTCAGTTCAATTTGTTATCAATGTAGGATTGCAATAATGAGGTTCAAGACCAACTTTTCCCCTAGATAAATCTAATATTGCATCTAGGGGAAAAGTGCGACCAATGCTCAAGAGCATGGATTTGAAGTTTGAGAGTTACAACTGCTCAAATAAGCTGTCAGTGCTTAGGCCTTCATGCTGTAAAATATCTTTGAGACGACGCAGCGCTTCAACTTGAATTTGTCGCACCCGTTCACGAGTTAAGCCTATTTCTCGACCTACATCCTCCAATGTTGAAGGCTCGTAACCAAGTAATCCAAATCTGCGTGCTAGTACTTCTCGTTGCTTAGGGTTAAGCTCTCCTAACCAATCTACTATGTGGCGATTAATATCTTTATTTTGTACTTCACTCTCAGGTTCATATCCTCGTTCATCAGCGATGATATCAAGAAGGGCTTTATCATTGTCACCACCAATGGGGGTATCCACTGAAGTGATTTTTTCGTTTAGGCGAAGCATTTTACTTACGTCTTCGACTGGCTTGTCTAGACATTCAGCAATTTCTTCAGCTGTGGGTTCGTGATCCAGCTTTTGCGTAAGTTCTCTCGCTGTTCTGAGATATACGTTTAGCTCTTTCACGACATGGATAGGCAGACGTATGGTTCTAGTCTGGTTCATTATCGCCCGCTCGATGGTTTGTCGTATCCACCAAGTGGCATAAGTCGAGAATCTAAAACCACGTTCAGGGTCAAATTTTTCAACTGCTCTGATTAACCCTAAGTTACCTTCTTCAATAAGGTCGAGCAGTGCAAGTCCTCGATTATTGTAACGTCGTGCAATTTTAACAACCAAACGCAAGTTACTTTCAATCATCCTCTTGCGAGACGCTTCACACCCTTGCAAGGCTTTACGCGCAAAATAAACTTCTTCTTCAGCACTAAGTAACGGAGAGAAGCCAATCTCACCAAGATACAATTGGGTTGCGTCTAAATTTTTAACTGAATCGTCTTTCGCAAAAAGCTCTTCCTCATTGTCGATATTTTCAAGAAGCTCTTCACTAGGACTGTCTTCAGAGTCAACCCTGTTAAATTTGTCGTCTAATTCCGGGTTCACTTTACTTTTCTGTTTTGATGTTTGAGCCATAAGCATCCTCCCAAGCGAATAAGTGATAGTGTTCCATCAATACGTCGATACGCTATTTTCTGGGCAGATACCTCATAGGGTCTACAGACTTACCTCGATATCTTACTTCAAAACGCAAAGCAACCGAGCTTGAATCCGAATTCCCCATTTCGGCAATCTTCTGCCCCACCTTAACCTGCTGCTGCTCTCTTACTAGCAATTTGGAATTGTGGGCATATGCGCTAAGATAATCATCGGTATGCTTCAAAATGATTAAATTGCCATAACCTCTTAATGCACTCCCTGCATAAACAACAATGCCGTTTGCCGCAGCCTTTATCGATGTCCCTGTTTTGTTAGTAATCTGTATTCCCTTGTAGCCATTTTCTTTTATAGAAAAGCGTCTTGTAACTTTACCTACTGCGGGCCAATTCCAACGTACCTTTTTATTCAACAAAGTACTGGTGTCATTGGTTTTTTTACTGGCTTGTTTTTGAACATACTCTCGTTGCGGGGGGGGATCAAGCTCTTTTTTCGACACCTTGTTATTTAAAGGTTTATTATTTGTGTTATTTTTGATTTTCAACGGCGAAACTTTAACCGTTTTATTGGCTTTTTTAGAATAGGTTAATAATATAGTCTGACCCGGATAAATCGTATAGGGAGGCTTAATATTATTGATTTTAGCTACCGTGCGTACATCCTTATTTGCACTGAATGCAATGGCAAATAAAGTGTCACCTTTTCTTACCTTATAACGATTATTTTTAATGTGAATTTTTTTTGACGAAGTTATCTTACCTTTACTCAGGTTGACAACTGGGGCAGGAGTATGAACAGAGGTACAAGCACTCAAAAATAGACAACAAAAGCCAGTTATAATTAAGTTTTTTTGTCTCACCCTTACACCACCAAAATCCATAGTCGAGTTTTCAACCAGCTTTACAATAAACTAAGAAATGCAAAATTTATCAGTCTTACAAATATTTTTCTTCATTTATTTTAGGATATCGGGCCAGCTACCAAAGGTACAAACCGGACCGGGGCAAGCGCTTGCTGAGTGATTTTACCCTCGCTCTTAGTAAAAAGTGTCAAAATTTGTTCATCAACACCTAAAGGGACCACCATTGCTCCGCCATCAGCTAACTGAGTCAATAGCTGCTCAGGAACAACTGATGCCGCTGCCGTGACAATTATGCCGTCAAAGGGGGCTTTAGATTGCCAACCCAACCAGCCATCACCATGTTTCATAGAAACATTGTATAAATCCAACTGATGCAAACGTCGCTTAGCTTGCCACTGTAATGTTTTTATTCGCTCAATACTAAAGACATTTTCAAACAGTTTCGCTAACACAGCCGTTTGGTAACCAGAACCCGTACCTACTTCAAGAACGTTTCGTGAAATGCCAAATTGATGCAGCACTTCGGTCATTCTGGCAACAATGTATGGCTGTGATATTGTCTGCCCCTGACCAATGGGCAGCGCCGTGTTCTCATAAGATTTATGCTGCAAAATATCATCTACAAACAAATGCCTAGGTACTTCAGATATACTTTGCAACACAGCCGAATCTTGTATCCCAGCAGCTTTTAAATTTGCTGCGAGTTTGTCAGCACTGCGTTGATAATTACTGAGCAATTGAGCTACTCCTGAGCAGAAAGCCAAGTGGCTAGGCTATCAATGCTATCGTGTGCTGTCATATCAACTGTAAGCGGCGTTATCGACGCGTATCCTTGGTTAACAGCGTAAAAGTCGGTACCTTCCCCAGCATCACTCTCAGAGCCCAATGAGCCATACCAGTATATCTCTCGATTCCAAGGGTCACATTGCTTTGTCATAGTATCTGCTTTATGACGCGCACCTAGCCTTGTTACCTTGACCCCTTTGAGTTCACTTAACGGTATGTCAGGCACGTTAATATTGATTATTTGATCTTTGGGTAAAGGGTGACTGCCTAGTGCTTTGATAATTTTAACGGTGACGGCTGCCGCAGTCTCATAATGAGCTTCCTGTTTGGAACACAATGACACCGCAATGGCTGGCAAGCCTAAATGACGGCCCTCGGCGGCCGCTGCAACTGTGCCTGAATATAATGTATCGTCTCCAAGATTTGCCCCATTATTTATACCAGCTACGACTAAATCCGGCGTACTGTCAACGAGCTGGTTCACTCCTAAATGCACACAATCAGTGGGCGTTCCATTGACTGAAATAAAGCCATTATCTAATTTAGCCGTACGCAGTGGGTTTAATAACGTCAAAGAGTTACTTGCACCGCTACAATTTCTGTCTGGTGCAACGACAGTCACGTTGGCAAGCTCATTTAAAGCTTTATACAAAACGTCAATACCTTTGGCATTTACACCATCATCATTGCTCAATAAGATTTTCACTCTTCCAAGTCTCCTGGTGGTTGTTTTTCTTTTAAACTTACGTCTTTATGCATGATGAGCTCTCTGAGGACCGAAGTAGCGTAACAACCCTTAGGTAATTCAAAAGTAAGCTTGATAGTCCGTTCCGGCATAGACTCTAGTTTTAACTCTTTCGGAATAACTCTTAAGCTACGACGCTCATTTTTCAACCCTAAATCAGCCAAGCCCTGATGCCACGTGCTATATGCAAGAACCCACTCACGTTCAATCGAAGTGAGCCCCTTTTCACCTTTGCCAACAAGTGGGGCCGACAATAGAATGTCTTCTCTGTTCAAACGCTCTACAATATCGTCATTTAAATCGTCTTCAAAGAACGCATTGCTTCCAGCGAGCATAAAGACTTCCCGGTGCCATGTTTTAGCTAAGCCATGTTCTTTTACGCGCCGAGAGACTATTTGGTTAAATATGTGCGAACGTGCAGCTGAAATCACGATGCCGCGTAGCTTTTTATCTCGGATGTATTCACCACCGAATAACCTTTCTGCCATCTCTAAATTATGACCATCGTGTCCAAATCGTTGTTCAGCAAAGTAATTTGGTACGCCTTGCCTTACTGCGTTGATGCGAGACAAAACATCTAGCGGCTCAGTTACATTACGCAATGTAATGATAAATCGATTGCCTCGATGGCACCCAATTCTTAACTTTCTATTGTGTCTAACTTGTTTAAGTACGACAATCGAGTCGGAGTTTAGTTTAGAAAAATCCAGCTCAGTTTTGATAGGAACCGGTACACTAAACCATTGAGTACAAACTCCGTGACGATCTTTCAGGCCTGCATAGCTTACATCACGAGGGGCCACACCAGCCAATTGAGCAATTTTCTTTGCAACATACGCGGTATTTTCACCGCGTTTAATCACCTGCAAACAAACATGTTCACCCTCGCCAGTAAATTCAATATCTAACACTTCTTCAACCACAAAATCTTCAGGAGCGCGTTTGAACTCGCCTTCTGATAGCGGCTTTCCATACAAATAATTTAACGAAGAGATAGCATCAATCACGATTTTATACCTTAAAGAGTAATACAACAGCGTGACTAGAGATCCCCTCTTTACGCCCTTCAAACCCTAACTTTTCTGTCGTAGTCGCTTTGACATTAACTTGATCCATTGCAATATCGCAATCTTCAGCTAAATTTGCACGCATAGCATCTATGTGAGGCCTCATTTTTGGAGCTTGCGCTACTATCGTAACGTCCAAATTGCCAACGCGATAGCCCATATTTTTGACTTGTCTCATGACTCTGCGCAGTAAAATTCGACTGTCAATATCCTCAAATTCATTGTCGGTATCAGGGAAGTGTTTGCCGATATCACCAAGCGCTAACGCACCTAATAAGGCATCACATAATGCATGTACAGCAACATCACCATCAGAGTGAGCAATGAACCCCTGGTGGTAGCCTATCTTCTCTCCACAAATTACCAATGGCCCTTGACCACCAAATTTATGCACATCAAACCCATGACCAATTCTAAACATATTAACTACTCTTTTTTTGCTGGCTCATTAAAAAACATGCTAAAGCATGATCTTCTGGCGTGGTAATTTTTATATTGTCCGAGCGCCCTTCAACCAATCTAACAGGTTTACCGAGAAGCTCCATTGCCGAAGCCTCGTCTGTAATGGTTGCCCCAGTACTTAATCCAATATCTAAAGCACTTAAAAGCTCTTCATAAATAAACATTTGCGGTGTTAACGCTTGCCATAACATGTCTCGAGGAACGGTTTCATCACTATACAGAGAACCTCTTTTAATCGTGTCTTTCACTTTGCTCGCGAGTATACCTCCTTCATTTGAAGTGAGGCATTGAGCGATGAGCTTTTCTATATCTTTTACGTCAACCAAAGGTCTCGCCGCATCATGCACTAATACCCATTTAGGTGGGTTATCAGACATTGCTTTCAATGCATTTAAGACTGAATCAGCCCGCTCTTTCCCTCCATTAACGCGAGACAATGCGAGGTGCTCTAACTCAAGCCCGGAGAAGTATTCGTCTGATTCGCTAACCGCAACATAAATGTGCTCAATCAGGCTTACGCTAGCCAGCTTATTTAGCGTGTGCTCTAATACTGTTTTACCGTTAATATTTATATATTGCTTAGGGTGGTTTAACCCCATTCTTGCACCTACTCCAGCCGCTGGAACGACGGAGGCAATAGAGATTGATTTATTCATGTTGTTTCTTTGGTAATACTCGAATGAAGGTTTCATTAGGCTTTATCATACCGAGTTCATGCCGAGCTCTTTCTTCGACACCTTCTAAACCTAATTTTAGATCTTCAATATCTGCTTTTAATAGTTTGTTTCTTTTTAGCAACTCTGCATTCATTTCTTGGTGAGAATTGACGGTTTCAGTTATGCGCCGATAATCTTGCAAACCATTGTGACCAAACCAAAGCTTGTATTGGATGTAGACACACAGACAAAACAGCGCAAGTTGGAATAAACGCATAATTCGATATCCTAGTATATGAACTGTGTAGTCATGTCGCCAAAGTGCGAATATTAACCTGACACTATTTTCTTTTTCGTTACATTAGGCCAATTGATACTGCTTGCAAGCAACATCTCTCTGAGCCCAAGTAGTCTTGGTGTTGCTATTTTATGATAATGCCATCGATGACCACAACAGGCTGCGGTCATTAAAGCTTTACTAGGTTTTAATAACCTAGCTTTTTCAGATTCTTGAGGCAAACCAGACAAGTTAAACCAGCCAAACTCATTGCAATGTACCTTGTTTAGAGCCACTTGATCGATCATATCAATGTAGATACCCGTTTCATGTTGGAATTCAAGCATAATAGGCACCACAAGGCCAACCATTGCACTTTTTTGATAGTACTTGTTTATCGCCGCAAGATCTTGCGAAGGCTTTTTTCTTTGTGGTGCGACCCAGCATCCGTTATGGCTGTCTAGTTCAAGTGGTACAGCACCTAATACAATATGTGTCGCTGCGCGTTCAACATAGTAGGGTAAACTCTTTAAAAAGCGCTTTAGCCGAGTTGGATCAGGTTCATTCACCAAGTTGGTAATTTCTCTGGTGTAAAATACATTAACAAGCTCGGCAAAAATAAGTCTGGAGACTTCATCTTGCCAGATCGTTGTTTGCTGCCTGCTAGAATGGTATTTTTCCAAAGCTCCTCCTTTGTGAGGTTCTTATAACACGCCATCGTAACTAAATACAGCCAATCTGACAAAATTACAACGCTTAAAAGTACTAGTTTTCTTTTGGTCTTAGACCTAGTTTAGCCTCACCCGACTCTAAAAATTGTACTGCTGCATCGCGCTTTTTGCCTAATAACAAACTACCATCGACTAGAAACATAAAGTTTTGCCAGCAACGTTTAAAAACGCCAAATTGCGTTTCAATAACATGCTCGCGCGAAAGACAAAAGTACACAGTGGTATTGTCTTCCCATTTGAGATAATCACATATCTCTTCTGGCAAAGTTCCTACACCTTGCTCCCAAGCCTGCTCCCAATCGACCACTTCCTCCCAATTATCTTCTTTGCCAACCCAATCATTAGGCGTAAAAAAGTCAGGATGATCTTGTTCTCTGCAGACCATAGTACTCCAAAGTACCGCTGCGCGCTGAGCCGTCATTGGCTTTATTTGGTCCAAGTCAGACTCTGCAATAGGTAAATCTTTATGACGAAAAACCCATGCTTTCTTGAAATCGCTAAGCGCAATATAATTCATGTATTGAAACCTTATCTCACAGATAAACGAGTTTACGGACTCGTTTTAAATTATTGCAATTATAACCAGTCACACGAGGACTCAACAATGCCTAGCGAACTTAAAAAAGGGATATACCGTCATTACAAAGGAAAAGAATATAAAGTAATGTTTGTAGCGACTCACAGTGAAAGTGAAGAGCCACTTGTTATTTACCAGACTTTATATGGTAAATACGACCATTGGGCAAGGCCACTGAGCATGTTTATCGAAGAAGTAATTGTTGATGGCAAAGCTCAACCTAGATTTCAGTATTTACGAGACGAATGATATTTGATAGTAAAATTAAAAATGTGGCAAAATGATACCATCATCTCATCAGGCCACAATAAAAATATTCAAAGGCACCGATAAATATATTGTGTTCTGCGCAACTAAACCAATAGAGCAAATTGATAGGCTGATGAATGGAAGGATGTACCCACTCACATTGGAAGGCATAGTCCAAGCAGCTAAAGCCCTGACATAGTGACTAATCAACAGCTTTTAAAGTAATAAATAGCCCATGTACACATACAATTTCACGGGCTATTACTGAGACACTTCGCGTATTTAAACGCTGTACTTTTTGAAAATCAAAGAAGTATTAATACCACCAAATGCGAAGTTATTCGACATAACGTAATCCATACTTATTTCTTCACCTTGCCCTGTAATATAGCGCAGTGGTGCACATTCGGGGTCTACTTCTGTTAGATTAAGAGTTGGTGCGCACCAGCTGGAATTAAGCATGTTGATACACGCCCATGCTTCTATAGCACCACACGCTCCTAAGGTATGCCCAAGGTAACTTTTTAAGGAGCTAATAGGCTTTTCACCAAACACTGAAAATGTAGCATGCGATTCAGCGATATCACCACGATCAGTTGCCGTTCCATGAGCATTCACATAACTAATTTGCTCAGGTTGTAATTGCGCATCACGCAAAGCCAAACGCATCGCTTCTTCCATAGTTACCGAAGTCGGTTGAGTAATATGTTGTCCATCTGAATTGGTGCCAAAACCAACTACTTCAGCCAAAATGGTCGCGCCTCTCGCTTTGGCAAACTCCAACTCTTCGAGAATTAGCGTACCAGCTCCTTCACCAACCACTAAGCCATCTCGAGCTTTGTCAAATGGCCTTGGAGTATCTTCAGGATCAAGTTTTGTCGAAGTCGCATACAATGTATCAAAAACTGCAGCTCCAGAAACACAAAGCTCTTCAGCTCCACCAGCAATCATCACTTTTTGGCGTCCTGACTGTATCGCTTCATAAGCATAGCCAATCCCCTGAGAGCCTGATGTACATGCAGAGCTTGTAGTTACTACTCGGCCCTTAGCGCCGAAGAATACACCGATATTCACCGCAGTTGTATGTGCCATCATTTGAATATAACTTGTCGCAGTAATACCCGACATGTCTTTATCACTCAATAATTTTCCAAACTCTACAGTAGGAGCAGTCGAACCAGAAGATGAGCCATAGGAAATACCAGTATCACCATTGGTCAAGCTCTCATGCTCTAACAAGCCCGCTTGCGCCAACGCTTGTTCTGTTGCAACAGTTGACATCAATGCAACGCGACCCATAGAACGGATCATCTTACGCTTATAGTGCTTTGGCTTTTCGAAATTCTCTACAGGGGCTGCGACTTGCGTGTTTAATTCAACAACATCGGCCCACTCAGACATGTGCTTAATGGCACTTTGGCCATTTTGCAGATTGGCTTTAAAACTATCCCAGTCTTGACCAAGCGCAGTGATCGCAGACATACCTGTAACAACTACACGCTTCATTAAACCAATCCACCATTAACAGAAATAACTTGGCGAGTGATATAACCTGCACCCTCTGACATCAAAAATGCCACTGTTGCAGCGACCTCTTTTGGCTGCCCAGCTCTGCGCATAGGGATCAACTTTTTAATTTCATCGATTTCTGCGCCTTCTGTCATATCGGTTTCAATCAACCCAGGAGCAACGCTATTTACCGTAATTTTTCTTTTAGCCAGCTCTAAAGAAAGGGCTTTTGTAGCACTGATTACACCGCCTTTTGCAGCACTGTAGTTAACTTGTCCTCGATTGCCAGCAATACCCGAAACAGATGTGACAGTGATTATTCGGCCACCTTTACGCATCTGTATCATTGGCATCAATATTGGGTGAACAACATTATAGAAGCCATCTAGCCCAGTACGGATCACACTATCCCAATCATCGTCGGTCAATGCAGGGAAAGCACCGTCACGTGTAATGCCAGCATTGCAAACGACACCATAGTAAGCACCAAACTCTTCAATATCGTTGAAAAGCGCTTCTTTGGCTGCTTGGCGATCGCACACATCAAATTGCAATACAGTTACATGACGCCCTAATGCTTCCAACTCACTTTTAAATTCCTCAGCCATACCCAGATTGCTGCGGCAATGTAGAGTAATATCAAACCCTTGCTGTGCTAATTCAAATGCGATAGCTTTGCCAATACCTCGGCTAGAGCCCGTAACTAAAATTCTTTTTTGCATTATTGCCCCTTGATAAAACCCTGTGGATCGTCTGGCTGGAAGACATTTACTTTTGCTTCCGCTAACAATTCATCATTGTACTTAATTTTACAATCAAATACACCAAGACCACTTTCTTCTTTGTGCAGCTCCTCAACGCTTACGACAAGGTTTTGAGCAGGTTTGAAGTAAGGTATGTGAGTCTTGTATTTTCTAGAGCCCAGTAAAAAACCAATATCAATGGTACCGCCATTATCTAAAGCCTTTGCACCTGCATATGCTGCAACCATCTGTGCCATGTATTCGATACCGACGTAACTCGGTACGCCTTTTTCGGATATAAACGGAGAGTCAGCTGTAATTCGCACCACCCCCGTCGCTTGGCTAGTATCGTATTCGGTTAATTCAGAGATTAATATCATTGGGTCACGATGTGCGATTAGCTGTTCAATGCCATAGCTATTCTTTTTCATTGTAAGTTCCTAGAATAAGGCTGATATTGTTTCCACCAAATGCAAACGAATTACTTAAACATAGCTTAGGCTGTATATAATGCGCTGCTTCTACAAGCGAGATTTGAGGTAAACTCATGTCTCTTGGTTTTGTCATTTTATGTATTGGCAAAGGTGTTTGAGGATCGTCAAGTAGTAACCAACACAACCCAGCTTCTAATGCACCTGCGGCACCGAGAGTATGACCGGTGAAGCGCTTAGTTGAACTCGTATTCACCTTGTCAGCAAATACATCAAATACCGCTTTTGATTCCATGTCGTCATTTTTCACGGTGCCCGTACCATGCAAATTAACATAGTCTATGTCAGACGCTTGGCAACCTGCCATTACTAAGGCTTGCTGCATCGCAGATATCGCGCCACTCCCTCTGGGATCAGGTGCTGAGATATGATACGCATCGGAGCTTTCCCCAGCACCAAGTAATGCAACTTTGCTAGTCTTCTTAGACATGATAAACAAAGCGGCTGCTTCTCCAATATTGATTCCATCGCGATCTTCTGCAAATGGCTCACATAAAGACGCTGATACAGACTCTAGGGCATCAAAGCCATTAACCGTTAACCTGCATAAAGAATCTACGCCACCACATATGATAATATCGACCAAATCACTATCTAGTAGCATGTGAGCGGTCATCATTGCTTTCGCACTCGAACTACAAGCTGTTGAAATCGCATATACTGGGCCTAATGCACCAGCTAAGTCTGCAATGAAATGCGCCGGCGCTACCAATTCTTGGCATTGGTAATCATAATGCTCAGGAAATTCGCCATGCTCTTTGAAATACGAGGCGGCCTCTTCTCCTGTCGCAACACCCGATGTGCTAGTACCTATTACAACTCCAATTCGCTTTTTCTCGACGCCTTGACTTAGCGTTACCAGCGCCTTTTCAATTTGTGTATAGGCTAATTTAGCTAAAGCGTTGTTTCTAGTCTGATAGTGACTTGGAAAAGACGCTAACGAAGGTAGTGCTTCATGCACCTTGCCAACGTATACCGTCTTCCCTGAAGTATGAAGCTCTGAGTCCACACTTAAATATTCTTGTTCTGGGTTTTTCAGCGCTCGTTTGAGTTCACTCTGGCCACAGCCCAATGAGCAAACAATTCCTAAATCATTTATAAATGAAGTCATAACCTTAACTCAGTAATCTAAGCTGCTAATCTCAATTTTGTAATTGCGCTCAAAATTGATAAATGTGGTCTTCTCTAAAGACTTGTTGATTTCAATAATAGGTTGCCCATCAACAATCACAGCTCGTTTTAGTTTGTTACCCTCGCGCGCTTCTGTAATGTATGCACCACGAATATTCTGTTGAAGTAACCTAATTGGCCAGTGTACCAATTGAATGTCTGCGATTACATACTCAGGCTTCACTTTAGGAAGCTCAATATAGCTATGTAATTCATGGTGACCGTCATCGCGAAAAGTTTGCTCAAAAACGGGTAACCCAGTTGCTGTCATTGCAACCATGGACATCTCACGCTGTTTAAATTCTAATTGTACAATTAGCTCATTGACCTGACCGTCAACTTCAAACTGCAGTAACTGGACAAGGTGTTTACCTTGCAGTGTCTCAGCCACGGAGCTCAGAGACATGGCCACACCTTTAGAGAGGTAAACGGTCCCTTGTTCATGCACCTTTACTAAGGTACATGCGCTCATAACAATCATCATGAACACAACACAGAGCTTCATTGCCAATGACTTTACATGCTGCATAAGTCTACCAGCACTTTCAAACGTCGCTCACTTTGTGCCACATAGGGGTTTTTCTCATCCCAAGCGTATCCAGCCAAAATTGAACAAATCATGCTTTTAACATTAGTATCTTGTTCATCGTAGAAGATAATATCTTGAAATTCAGCAGTGTACCAAGCAGTCACAAACGTCTTAAAGCAATCTACTCCTTTGCGCAATGGCACTTCAAACTGTTCAGTGAAGTCCACTTGCTCCCCCTCTAAATACTTGGATACAAGTGGCGAAACAAGACTTGCGGACTTAAGTGCAATCGTAACACCCGAAGAAAAAACTGGGTCTAAAAACTCTCCAGCATTGCCGAGCAACGCATAGTTTTTACCTGACAAGTTTGTCACATCTGCGCTGTAACCTTTAATGCTATTAACATCATTTGGCCATTCAGCCTGTTGTAACAAATGCGCAAGGTTAGAGGCTGAATATACGAACTTCTTCAGCGTCTCCTGCTCAGATAAGCCGTCACAAAACTGCGCATCTTTACCAACAACACCGATACTTGAAGTTCCATCTGAAAATGGAATTAACCACAGCCAAATATCTGGCGATTCAGGATGAACAGTGATTAATATTTTATTGCGATCAAATTGCTCACATTGAATTTTATCTGTGATATGTGTAAAAAACGACTTTCTTGAAGGGAAGCAAGATGGCCTTTCTAAGTCGAGTAAACGTGGTAAGACCCTAGCGAAACCACTCGCATCCAATAGGAATCGGCCTTGCAATTGGTAAGACTCACCCTCTTCGTTGACAACATCTAATACTGGCATGTCAGACTCAACGTCCACTTTTTCGACGGAGTGTCCAAAACGAATATCCGCACCAAACTGCGCAGCACCTTTTGCCAATAAATGATCAAAGTCAGCACGTTTTACTTGGTAGGTTGCAAATGGCCCTTCGCTGAACTTCTTTTCGAAGTCAAAGCTTGTATAACTTTCAGATTTTTGGAACGTAGCTCCATCTTTATACTGAAAACCTAATTGCTCTGCTGCTTCATGTATCAAAGGCTCAAGACCTGCTTCTTTGAGGAACGACATGCACTGTGGCAGTAAACTCTCGCCAATTGAAAATCGCGGGAAATGTTGCTTTTCAATAATTATGACTTTATAGCCTTGGCGCGCTAGCATTGCGCCAGTGGCAGCGCCCGCAGGCCCTGCGCCAATAATTATTACATCTGATACTTCTCGGTTCATGCTTTCCTCTTTACAACTAAAGGCGCTACAAAATATATACTTACAATGCCTATCATGATGGTATAGCCAAAACTGTATATGGCTGGTGTTTGACTAAATGACAGCATTCCAAATACGAACACTGATGAAAGGGCTGACAATGAAATTGCTAGCGCTGTGCTACTCTCCTGACCACATTTCAGGTAAAAAATAAAATAATCTATGGCTAATGCCACCAATAAGACCAGTGCTAACAAATTAAATAGATTCAAACTTCCCTGCAGCAATAACGAGCCAGATAACCCAATCAAACAAGATAATAGTAACCAAAAGCCACTCTTAACTGCTGATATGAGATCAAAACGCATGCACAAAACTAATAAAAACACACTTAATGCGATAGCAAACCAAATCAATAAACTCTGCCGCATTTCCACTAATACAAGAGAAAGTTGCTCTGCTTTATCCACACGAGTTATCTGCACAAAATTATCTAGCACCGTATCGATGTCGTGTTTTGCAGCATGATTAACGTACACCAAGCTAACATGATAACCATGTAGCTTGAGATATTGGCTAGACAATAATTCCCCCAACTCAGACTCTAACAAAGCATCCAGCGTCAAATGGGGTGCAGCTCCCACCTCAATTGGCTGGCCCACTAGTTCTGCTAGGGTCGCAAAATCACCTCGGTTTTGAGCATCAACTAGAAGAGTAAGATTCTCTTGTTGCCGAGATTTAGAGGGTAACCAATTACTTATTGCTTGAACTTTAATAGACGATGATTGTGACTTAAGGGCAGCCACGAGTGCTTCTTCTTTTTCTAGCAGTGCCTCTAAATTGCTCTCCCACAAAATTAATCGCTGGCTTTGGGTACCAAAATACCACTGTTGATGCTTGAGCTCGTTTTTTCTTAACGTTTCACTACTTGCATTCAGAAGTGCTATATCGTCATTAAATATTTGCTCATTCGTTACTACGAATACGACAGACAGCAAACCAAACAGGGAGAGCACAACTTTCGTTGCACCTCTAGAATCATTTAAAACAGAAACAACAGCGTCACCTAGCTGATTCAAGCGAGATTGGCCTGTATAACTGTGAAGTATGCTGGGGATGATAAAAAGCGCACTGCATAGTGCTCCAACTAGTCCGAATGCGATAAAGATACCAACTTGCTCGAGCGCCTCCATAGGCAACAACATAAATGCACAATAGCCTGTCGCCGTTGACACACACCCAAGTTTAACCGCGCTACGCACATTACTATAAGCGATTGAATCATCTTTTTTCGTCGTCATCACGTGAAAACTGTAATCTATTGCAATCCCTATTAAGGTGATAGAAAACACGAGAGTGATAACATGCACAGAGTCATACAATAATGTCAGGGCTAATAAGCCAAAACACACTGCGTTTAATTGTGTGATGAGTACGGCAAATAAAGCGTTAATGCTTCTAAAAGACCACAATACGATTAAAACAATAAAAAATGCACTTACCCCACCCAACCAACGCATCTCTTTATTCGCTTGGCGCATATTCTCAGCTGTGTGAAATGGAATACCTGAATAACTGGTGATCACATTTGGATATTCAGCTTCTACGTGAGCAAGTGACTCGCTGACTGCATATACTAGGTCAGTGGCCTTTTCCATACTTTCCAACTCTGATAATGGCAGCGTCAGCATCAAAACATAATACTTGGTGTCATCATTAACGACCATACGACCATCTTCAACGGTTAAGTTGCTGGCCTGCTGCACTAAAGCTGTTTGTACGAATGACGCGGTTGTGAGTGTCGGGTCAAAAGGAAAGAATAGTGGGGTAAAAGGGTCAAACGCGTTGTTCAATTTAGCCAGTGCAGCTTCTCCTAGAGAATCACCTTCCGTCAAAGCCTGACGAGATTCACCATCTAATAAGTAGCCCTGGTAAGCACCAAATAACTTCGCGACTGCTTCAAGCTCAGGAAAACTGAAGTCTCCATACAACCACCCTTTTTCGTCATAGCCAGTACGTACGTCATCATGAGCAGACTTCGCATCTTGCCCACTAAAAGCAATCATCACATTATTTTTATAACGCTGAAAGAAGGCGCCTTCCGCTTTATTTACAAATTCAATATCTTCACTGGGTAATAATGAGAGAATATCAGCTTCAAGGTTTACTTTTCCTTGAACCAACAAATATACGAGTAATGATACGGCAATGATTAACTGCGCTAGACCTAACGGCAAATGCTGTTTCTTTGACAGATATGGCATAAAATATTACAAACCCTTTTTGTCATTGTGGTGATGCAAACTGCAGGCTAATAATTGTCTTGTTATTCTTACTATCAAAAAGCTCAATCTTCTTAATAGTACCTTGACCACATAAAACAACATTATTCAATGCCAAGTTCAAAGGTTCGCTGATTGGCGTCATTGAAATACAATTGAGACGCTTGTCTGTCGATAAAACAAAGGTTTTTTCAAGTTCTTTGAACTTCCCTTGTAACAGAGAAAAAATCAAAGTAGGCATATCACTCCCTTGTGGCATGGGCGTTTTCCCCCCTCGGCTATTTACCGTATAAAGCGTCTCATTTTCATACAGCACAGCACTCATTACCGGTTTGAATGTCTGCCAAAGCAAGCGTTGAGTTTTGACCTCAAACTCGCCATGAGACTTGAGGGGGTGCTTCAACACCTTAAAGTATTTAAACTGCTCAAAACTACCCGATAAAGGTAATTTGGGAACGACTAAGTTTAACCTATCTGTGGCCTGTTGTGCAGTCAAAGCCTGACCAAAAGCGCTCAGGCTACAAAGCATCAACAGTATTGTGCATACTGCTTTCATCACTGTTCTATCGCTGCCTTTAATTTATCGACTAGCCTCTGTGGCGTACCAAATTGCATTTCTTTTGTAACCTTATCCACAGCTACTTGTGTTGTAGTGCCTTTGGTTAATTTGCGACCTGTTTCTTTATCTGTTATTAAATAGTTGATTTTCAAACGTGTTTCATACTCAACCAATTGAGCCACAATATTGATCTTTTGGCCAAACACGCAAGCCCCAACAAACTTGGTTTGCATATCAATTATTGGCCATACATAACCTAATTTTTCCATGTTGTTATATCCAAAATTGAATTTGTCTAGTAGCTTACAGCGCGCCACTTCAAAGTAGCGCGCGTAGTTACCATGCCAGACCACATTCATTGGGTCACAATCGTGAAACGGGATTTCAATTTCGACATGTGCCTCAAGCAATACCTTTTTATTTCTCATAGAGTTTCCATTTTTGTCCTTGAATCGATGCTATCGTTTCTCTAAGTGTTTGCTCTAATGGTCTATCCTCAACCAGTAGCGGAAATGATGCATCAATATCATCGAACATCTTACCAACACTTTCTTCCAGGTCGTCACGTGTTAATTGCCCTTGTGCAATTCTCAACCTCACTCCCTGCACAGCTGCAAGCAACGTGCTTGCTACAACTTGTTCTGTTAGCTGTAATACTCTCAGAGCGTCTCTTGCAGATATAGTTCCCATACTTACTTTATCTTGGTTGTGACATTCGGTTGAGCGAGAAAAAACACTTGCTGGCATGGTAAGTTTTAATGCCTCAGCTGTATATGCTGACGCACCGATTTGCACAGCCTTAAACCCATGGTTGATATACTTTCGCTCTTCACAACTACCAGATAGATTTGAAGGTAAACCATTGTTGTAGCGGGTATCCACTAAAGAAGCCAACTGTCTATCTGCGAGATCCGCCAAGTTAGCAACTGCCGTTTTTAACGAGTCCATCACCATCGCAATGTGGCCACCGTAAAAATGACCGCCATGTAAAACATGTTGACCCACACCATCAATAATTGGATTGTCATTTGCCGAGTTAAGTTCATTTTCAATGGTAGTTTCAAAAAATGGTAGACTATCTTCCAGTACACCAATGACGTGAGGTGCACACCGAATTGAATATCTATCTTGCAAACGCGGTGAGTTCCTTGGATGCTCAACATGACGTAAGTCGGAGCGGATCCGTGCAGCAACTTTTTGTTGTCCTTGATGAGGTTTAACGCTAAACAAAATTTCGTCGAAATGGTGCGTATTGCCTTGCAAAGCAATACTTGCCAATGAAGTCACTCTGGTCGCAAGCCCGCTTAGATACGCTGCGCGATCATGTGCGAGACAAGCAAGTGCAGTCATCACCGCTGTGCCATTCATTATTGCTAAACCTTCTTTAGGCCTGAGCGAAATAGGCTTCAAGCCAAGCTCTTGCATCACTGCCTTACTATTTTTGACCTCACCTTTATAATACACATCACGCTCTCCAACTAAGGCTCCAGCAATGTATGAAAGCGGTGTTAAATCACCACTGGCACCAACTGATCCCTCCTGAGGAATACGAGGAATGATATCTTGGTTAATGAACTCACGAAGCAATTTCAACATTGGCCAATCAACCCCTGAAAAGCCTTGCGATAGAGAGGCCAAACGGGCCGCTAAAATCGCTTTACCTTGTTGCTCATCGAAATACTCTCCCAAACCACAACCGTGAAAGCGGGTTAAATGCAAAGGTAGCTCGTTCACTAAATTCAATGGAATATCAACTGTAACCGAGTCTCCATAGCCAGTTGTCACGCCATAAATAACCCCCTCTTCATCAAGCAAACTTTCAAGAAAGGCTACTGCAGAATCAATCTTTTCTGCGAAGTGCTCATCGCCACTCAATGCAACTGTCGTTTTGTCTTGCGCAATATCAACGATGTTTTTTATGGTAAGCTTGTTGTTACCAAAAGTAATGGTACTTTTACTCACTTATTTATCCTCTTTTGAGCTGACGCGTTGAGCACTGTTGTCCCGCTGCCAGAAATCGTAAAAATTAAACCACTGAAATGGATACTTCATAGCGTAATACTCCAGCCTGCCTGCATAACTGGCAATTAGGTCTGACAGTACTTCTTGGCGCTGCTTACGAGGTAGCTTCAATTTGTCTGTCACATGCTCGATACATACTTTGAAATTACGCCCCTCTTTGAAACAAAACAGCCAATAGATAGGACATTCTAGTAGTGCAGCCAAAATAAATGGGCCTTGAGAAAATGGAGCTTCTAGCCCTAAAAAAGGCGAGTAAATTACCCTTCCTGCTACGGATTGACTAGTTCTATCACCAACAATGACAACAATTTCTCCTTGCTCAACCTTTTCTTTTAATAGCATTGCTGTATCAGGGCCAACACTAGATACTTGAATCATATTGAGGTCCACATCATCAGCAACGTCCTTAAGCAACTGATTGAATTTGATTGCATGCTGGGTGAATACAAGTACATTGATTTTGGTTCCATAGCGATCTTGGTTCATCGCTCTGCATACTTCTAAGTTTCCCAAATGAGAGCCGATAAAAATGGCTCCTTTTCCTTGCTGTGCAATATTCTCCATCGTATCTGGGCAGCTATAAACAATCTGATTATTGCCAATATTACCCAACCAAGCATCAAGCTTATCAAAGGCTGCATCAGCAAAAGTACAATAATGCTTCAGGACCGACACTTGGTTATGAGTCACTTTATTATTCTTTTGATATTCAGAGACTCTCTTCAAAAATTGTTTAGAAGCACTTCTGCCATTTTTATCTGTTAGATAAAAATAGAAAACCACCGGGAACAAGCATACCCAAAGGGGGTATTTGCCTAAAACTTTATAAACACCTAACAAGAAGCGTAATCCTATAAGGGAACCTCGCTCACCAATTTGAGACCAATGTTTCTGACTCATACCTTGCTAAAACTTCTTTTCATTAAACAGGTTAATAAATCGGGACTCCTCCAAAACATCCCAAAGCACAAACGCGTGTGCATCCAAGATATTCTGATATTGTCGTCCAATGCATTAAAATGAGAGATACCATTTTCTGGATAGTGTACTTTTGTTGGTACGAATCTGAATGGTGTTTTTTGCCAGTAGAGTTTAACCATGACCTCAATATCAAAATCCATCCTTTTCCCAAGTGAGGTGCGACTCGCTAGCCGATCATATGCTTCCAGAGGATATACTCTGAATCCACACATCGTATCTTTTAATTCTCTAGATAGGGTTTCTACACACACCCAAAAGTGGGTTATGTAACGCGCATAATAGCGATGCTTTGGTACAGATTCATCATAGACAGGACTCCCTGAAATCAGTGCGTCAGGATTAGTCTTTGATAAAGATAAAAACGTATCAATGTCTTGTAAATTGTGCTGACCGTCAGCATCTACTTGCAGTGCATGGGAAAACCCAAGTTCAATTGCTTTATTTAACCCTGTTTGTACTGCACCTCCTTTACCTTGATTAAAGCGATGATGACACAAAACAACATTTGGATTTTGCTGTGCAATTTCAAGCAACTGAAACTGAATAGAATCTGTGCTTGCATCATTGATCACAATAATTTGAAGCGAGTACTCACTTAGCTTACCAATTAGATCCGCAAAGCCATCAATATGATTGTAATTTGGGATAATAAAGCAATATTTCACTTAAGCCCCCTCAAAAACAATGCGTCCAGAAGCATGGTTACCTTTGTCAGATTCATACTCGAAGACTATTTTTGATGGTGATTTTTTTACCAACCGCAAAGTAATAAGACTGTTGGGTACAATGACGTTTTGAAACTTTAATACCTGTACTTCTTCAACTTCTCTTTCTGTGAGGTCAAACATCTCCCGAGCATAACTTATCGCCCAATCAAGTTGCACTACTCCAGCTAAAATAGGTGCATCTGGAAAGTGTCCTTGAAAATAGGTGATGTGCTCAGTGATCTGGAGTGAAAGTGTCACAGTGCTCGCCTCTTTAATCACATTAATCACTTCGGGGTTAGTAATTAGATTATTCAAAAAGTTTCTCCAATGCTGCTGCTGTGGTTTTCCCTTGGTTGTTTATAGGAAGCTCTTCTACATACCGCCATTTTTTGGGTATACATATCAATTCAAATTTACTTGCTAGATGCTGTCTTAAAGACTGGTTGAAATGAAGCTTTGATGAATGTGCTCTTTTATCTTCATGTAAAATGACAATTGCAGCCAACGCTGTTCGCTTTCCCTCAAGTAGGATCACTTTGCAAGACTGCACCCATGTATGCTCCTCAAGGGTACGCTCTAAATCACTCAAATTAACCCGCTTTTCTTCGATTTTGACAGTCCGGTCGATACGCCCTAATAATTTAAATTGCCCATTCGAACATATTTCCACCTGGTCATCCATTGTGAATGGTTGTAAGTCCAAATAGGGCGAACACAATACTAACTGCTGAGTTTCAGCTGTGGCTGAAACTGATATCCCCTTAAATAGAGTCCAGAGCGAGTCCAACTCATCAGTTTGCTTTCTATATGCGATACCGCCAGATTCAGTACTCCCATAAATCTCACAGATGGAAAAGTGCATCTGCTGATATAACTGCTTGGCGGTTTCCCGCTCAAGTTTCCCACCTGAAGAAAAAATATGGCAAAACGTATCAGCGCTTGTGCTAAGTACATTATCGCTGCACAAACGCTTCAAAAATGCTGGACTTGAAATCAATATACAGCGATTTTTTTTATTTGAATTTATAATGGGTACAATGTGTTCCGGATATTCTTTAGTGGAATGAATCTTCGCACCTAGTTTCATCGGTAGTAGTAACCTGAACAACAAACCGTATATATGATAATGAGGAACGGTAGAGATAAACTCCCTTGCAGATGACATATTGAAGGTCGACAAGAGCGTTTCTAATTCCAGATGCAATGACTGCCAAGACTTTCTGATCTGTTTACTTTTACCTGTAGAGCCCGAAGTTGAAAAAACCATCGAACCACCTTGTGGCCAATTGACGATACTTTGCTCGTGATAAAGATCAGAATCAGGCAAACCATCAATCCAAACCCCACTTCCTTCCACTTCACTAAGCTCGTTACCACACACAATATCTGAATGGGAAACAGCATCCTGTAATGTGCATGGCTGCGAATTGTTAGGTAGTACGATTTCAAAGCCTTTCGTAAGTAGCGCAAATAACTTGTAGCCAAAAGCATAGGGCTCGCTGTCAAACAAAACTGCTGTAAGAGTTGGCTTGCTGCCTAATTGAACCTTTGTAGCGCTCAGCTTTTGACCATATAGACAGGCATCTCGCCAGAATGATTCAGCAGTATTAACTTCTCCAGTCTCCGATACAAAGGAAAAGTTAGCTAGTTTACAACTGGAGGGTTTAATCATGACGTTTTCTGACTTTAATTCTAACCAACCATTCACCTAAGAACAGTAGTCCCATTGCGATGTATGCTACAAGGCCATTGTATAAGGTCCAAACTTCTATAGGCGTCATTAACGCGGTGTACAGGGAAATTAGCATGTTAACGACAAAAAAAGCACACCACACCTTGGTCACCTTTTCAGTGTACAAGACCCCCTTAGGCGGTAAGTCTGGCTCTCGAAGTCTCGCTAAACGCTCTATAATACATGGTTTCCACTTTAAAGACGCACCAAATACAATCAACATACAAGCATTCATTACAACAGGATACAATAACATCCCGATCTGTAAATTCAGCGCGGCAGATAGAGCTAATAAGCCAATCCCACCTCCTAAAATACAATTAAATACTTTAGAAGTCGTTTTGCGCTGTATCACTAATTTAACCGCGAGCACACTTGCCAAAACCACCGCCAGTAACTGAAAATCAAAGTACTTCAATCCAAAAAATACCAATATTGGATAGGTGATGGTCATGAACGCAAGAATAGTCCCTATTAAAAATTTCAAGTGCCTTACTTACTTAGTAGCTTTTCCATTTCATCAATGACATCATTCACTGTTCTAACTTGCTTGAATGCTTCGGGGTCAATTTTCTTGCCTGTCATTTCACGTAATTTCACGACTAAGTCGACAGCATCGATGCTGTCTAAATCCAATTCATCGTAAAGATTAGCATCAGACTTGATCGAGTCCTCTTCAATTTCAAACTCTTCAACCAAAATTTCGCTTAGCTTTTTAAATAAATTTTCTCTAGAACTCATTGTTAACCTTCGGTATTACTCGAAATAAAATCACATAAACTATTTACTGATGCAAAGTGCTGTTTTGTATCTTCACTATTTGCATCTATTTTCACGCCAAACTGCTTTTTAACGGCTAGTCCAAGTTCAAGCGCATCAATACTATCTAGCCCTAAACCATCAATAAAAAGAGGTTCATCATCTACAATTTCTTCAGGTGTGATATCTTCCAAATCGAGACTCTCGATTATTAGCTTCTTTACCACAGCTTTTAAAATTTCATCAGCCATTTACATTTAACTCCTGCTCATACATATTCCACAAATCTTTAGTCAGCGCTCTAGAAGCTACACTTAGTGAAGTATGATTGTACTTTTTAATACACAACTCTCTATTTAACTCCGTTAGAGAGAACTTAATTTTTTGCTCCGGAATGTGGTACCACTTTTCTTTTTTAGTTAAGGTGCTTGGTGTTACCCTAATTTTTAACAACGTAAGAGAAGCATTACAGCGCAAAGCAATATTTGCCGCACCACGCTGGAAATTATCCAATATGCTGTCTTTATTAGTTCTCGTTCCCTCAGGGAAAATAATTAAGTTATTACCTTGTTTGAGAGAATGCTGGCAATCGGAGATCAACAGCTCTGGATCTCTATTACTGATATAGCCAGTACCCAAGATAACCCGTCGCATAAACGGGTTTTTTAATAAATGCGCTTTTACAACACAATCAGCATTTGGAACCATTGAAATAAGTACAACTACATCAATTAATGAGGGGTGGTTAGCTAATATGAGGCTGCCTTTAAGGTTTTGTAGTTTCTTTTCGATATCAGCTTCGACTTTACATAAGCCAAATGCCATCATTACTTTTAGGAAAAACTTAAAACCAAGATGGACACTGTACCTTGCAACTTGCTTGCGTCTTTCTATATTACGAAAAATTAAAGCCTGAACCGGAAAAACTATAAAAGACAGAAAAACCCCGCCAATTCCAAAAAGGGTAAACGATGCGCCCGTCAAAACTAACCGACGTAAGTAATTCATACGCTTAATCATAACTTTTTAACTACCCAACTCATTCGTTCACTTGATAACGTTAATTGCGATTCTGTAGAAGTAATCCATTCAGAAAAACGTAGGCTATGACAAGCGTTGCTTTCCACATTCGTTGCGACGT
The DNA here is from genome assembly GCF_001625595.1 of Pseudoalteromonas luteoviolacea NCIMB 1942. GTDB lineage: Bacteria > Pseudomonadota > Gammaproteobacteria > Enterobacterales > Alteromonadaceae > Pseudoalteromonas > Pseudoalteromonas luteoviolacea_A. Next base: position 959 of record NZ_AUXT01000145.1, on the reverse strand, counting down.
CTAATACATTCTCAAATTCCAAGTTTAGCGGTCCTTTACTGCTTTCATTGCAAGCAGATAATACTAGGGCCACAGTATGCGCCTGAAGGTCTTCATCAGAAAATCTCTGATAGTGATCCGGAAGTGCTTGGTCTACGTATATCAAGATAATCTTATCTATCCGTTTACTATGAATCCGTATATAAGATTCTGTCAGCGCTGATAAAAAAGTGTCTTTTCCGGCAGAAATAGCCGTTATTGGTATTTTTTTATTTTTGAAAATTGAGTAAAGGCCAGATACAGCATTGTGGACGGAAAGGCTAAAAGCAGTCGGAGACAGCTCCTCCTTACCAGCTAAAGAGCCAAGTAGTTCACTCGTTTTATGAAAGTCGCCGTGCCTACTCGCAAAAACCAGTTCACAATTTGAACCATATTGGGATGAGAGGCTTTTAGAAGCATCATCTTCTAACTGTAGTAAACTCCCCATAGCGAGTTTGGCAAAGTAGCTCAAGCGCCTTTTCTGCATTGGCTTAAGATTACCAAGCAACTGCTTGAGATCGATATTCCCTATCTGTGTGGGAGTAAGAAAAAAACAATCGTCGACTGCTAACTTAAATTGCATCTGACGCTCCACTTTTGAATACTTCAATTCTGAACAGTATCTTCCATCAACCGTTCACAAGGCGGGATAATACATCAAAATAAATCAACTTTCTATCAAAAAAACACCAATCCACTGAATGCTGTTACATTCATTTACAAAGCAATATACAACGCCTTAGAGATGAAGAGCTAATATTATGATTTTATTCATATACCTCTCGTATTCTAGCGAGTGCAGCTAGACCAAAAAAACTATTGACAGCTTTTAAATTCCACTTACAAACCCTTTCGACTCCAAAATATCTCGAAATAAACTGAAATAAAAGATGCATAAAAAACAACAATTTTCACTTGCAGTTATACCAATTTCATTAAAT
>NZ_AUXT01000144.1 GCF_001625595.1 Pseudoalteromonas luteoviolacea NCIMB 1942 | reverse complement strand
AAATCAATTGACGGATGCCGATCACGTCAGTTAGATTTTTACGAGGTCTACAATCGTGAGAGATTGTGATCGCCATCGATGTTATTAAGCGATCGGCATCATGTTATTACGCAATAAATGTAGCTCAAATGTCCCCAACGATTCAAAAACACAGCTAACCACAAAGAATTTTACCCAATTTTTAAGCAACGGGTTAAATATTCATAACAAACTGTTCTATAGAGAAATTAAGTGCATGCTTATCACGAATAAAAACAGCCAAATGCTAAAAAAGTCGAGTTTATTATTCTTATTGTTATTTTTTTGAAAAAACGTGGTTTGTATTACAGGAACAACAAAAATAACCTTAGGGAAAAAGATATGAAAAAGTCTATATTGGCTAGTGTTTTAGCACTAACATTCGGTTCTCAAGCTTTCGCAAGCAACTATGCGTTACTTTCTGAAACAAGAGATCAAATCCAATACCCAGAGTACACCCAACAGGAAAAATTAACGGTTGTTAATCAAGCGAAACAACTTCTTGAAGGTCTATATGTACACCGTTACGCAAAAGACCTTTACTATGGAGTTTCACCAACAGGTCACGTAAATCCAGTTGATGCTATCAACGACGTAATCGCTGAACTTGATTTTCTCAACTCCAAGCAATTAAACGAACGCCTAACTAAAATTTTCAAGGCACAGCGTGACCTTCATCTAGTTTATGTACACCCAACACCTGTGAGAAACTTTGCATCTATACTACCTTTCGAGTTCGATAAAACGGTAGATGTATTGGGCAATCCTGAAGTACGTGTATCCAACCTACTAGAAAACTTAGTCCCTTACGTAGGTGGTGCAAGACTGCCAGAAGTTGGTGACAAAGTCGTTTCTTACAATGGCGTATCTATTTATGACGTTGTAGAACAGAACTTAAATATTGGCTTTGGTGCTAACCCAGACGCTGGTTTCGTGCGTGCACTTGATGCAATTACATACAAAGGCCACGCGATATCACTTGTTCCAGAAGAGAACGAAGTGACAATAGAATTTGTTTCACACGCAACGGGTGAAACTTATACTACGGTTGTTCCTTGGGTAGCTAGATTGCCTCGCACGGCGGCAGCGTTAAACGGCTCAGATACAGCACTAGCAGATTCAACCTCAGACAGTACCAACCTAGAAGCTCAAATGTTCGCTGAAATCAAAGCTGAACTAGATGAAGATAATGCTTCACCATTTACGACAACGCCGACCGCAGACAGCGAAATTTCATGGGCTATTCGTGAGGTTGATGGTCAAAGTGTAGGTTATATACAATTAGATAGTTTCTCTCCTAACCGCACTAAGGAAGAATCAGTGTGGATTGTTAGCAGCCTGATGCAAAATGAGCTAGCTAATACCGACGCATTAGTTTTTGACGTACGTAACAACCCTGGCGGTAACATCGTCTATGCAGATGAATTAGTACAACTATTCTCAGCAAAGAAAACTTCACCGACAGAACTTCGTTTCATTAACTCGGATATCAACCACCACTTAATGAACGATACCATTTTCTACACTATTGGTGAAAACTGGGTAAATATACTAGCGGACGTAGCTGGCACAAATGCACAGTACACTGCAACTGAAACGTATGTTACAAAAGCGCAAAACAATGCTTTTGGTCAATCTTACTATAAACCTGTAGGGGTGTGGTCAAACGCGAAAACTTATTCATCAGGTGACGTATTTACTTGTGCAGTACAAGATAATGGCGCTGCAAAAGTATATGGTGAGAATCAGCGTACTGGCGCTGGCGGTGCAAACGTACTAAGACATTCTGTTTTCGCTCGTTATGCGGGCGCTCCGAATTTTGAATTCTTACCATACAACCAAGAAATGACGGTTTCATGGAGACAAATGGTACGTCATGGACACAACAAAAATGCCCTTATTGAAGACTTTGGCTGTGTTTCAAATCAAGTTGTACCTAAGACTCTTAGCAGCATTTTAGACAATGATGTTGGTAACTTTGACACGATTGCTCGTGATCTACTTAGCCAGCCACAATCAGTATCTTCAGTGAACTTATTACAACCTCGAGTTGTTGAATTGGCTCAGACGCAAGGTGTTTTCTCAATTGAAGTTAAAAATACCGAGCATGTAGATGTGTACGTAAACGATGTAAAAGTTGAACGTATTAATGTAAGTGCATACGGCCCTGCCGCAAAGCTAGTTGAGTTCTCTTTACCAGAAAGTATAAATGGTGAAGGTAACGTTCAGTTCGTTGGCTTAGATGCTGGTAAAACACAACTATGGAACGGCAAACGCTATTTCTTCTAATTAATATTTAAGTATTCTTTAGACGCTGTGGCTGGGCTTTAAACCCAGCCATTTTTATATCCGATAATGGCTTCACACACCTCAGAACTCACTTATCCATGTTGATTGATTTCCTGTTTTTTAACTAGAACAGTATCTAAATAGTTACCCTAAATCCCTCATTAAAATTTCATACTCTTCATTTGCATCTGCAATTAAATGCGATAACTCTCTTGCATCTCGCTCTTTTAAGACTACTTGCCATGTGACCACACCTTCCTTACCGCTTAAGGCTATATCGGCACCATTATGCTCGTACTTGATGTTGTTAAACTCAGTTGTGTGATGCTCGTGAAGCTCAACAATATCTACATCCAAAGTCCCCGTTGGGTAGACTTCAACGTGGGCGTGCAAGTTCTTATCGCCTGACAAACAATACTCTCTATGTACGGAAATCATCACTACCTCCTTAACTGTTAGTATCAATCACAAATAAGTGTAGTTCAGTATTTCGAAGCTGGATTGAATATTGTTTTCGGAAAATACATCAGATAAAAGGCTGCGCATTCAAAATGAAAAACTTGCACATTAAATTTTTGTGAACCGCTGTATTTGCAACCAACAGTGTTTTTCAAATTTATCTATTAAACAAATTTAAAGATGGTCGCACAGTAATTCTAGATAAAAGTGCCTGTATAAACTGAGGATTAGCATAGTCGCAAATTCACTACTAGAGGAAGCTATCTACTTCTGTGAGCTGTTGGAGGTAAATGTTCTTTAGATAAACTCAAAAAAAGGGCTAGAGGTAGCCGCTTTTACTATGAAAAACGAGCGTAATTGGGGAAAGCCTTTCAAATAAAGTTCAATCCCCAAATAACCGTTTTTACTTAAAACCATTCAGCATATTTTCACACACAACAGGCGTTGGGCGATGGTTGTCGTCTACCGCTACAAAAGTAAAATTGCCGGAGATAGCGAGGTGCTTATCGTCCTTATGCATCGTTTCTAAAAATATTTGCACTTCTACTTTCAAGCTTGTGTTACCTACGTGTGCAACTTTTGAAACCAGTTCCGCAAAAGTTCCTGCAGGAATAGCTTCTTTAAAATCAACACGGTCAGATGAAATAGTCACTAGCGGCTTACGGCAAAATCGTGTTGCCGCGATGAAGGCGACTTCATCCATCCAAGCTAATGCATCTCCACCAAATAACGTGTTGTGATGGTTTGTTCTACCGGGAAAAACGGTCTTTGTAACTGAAGTCGTAGAGTCTTCAATACGCTTTTTGACAACCGCATCTCTTTCTAAATCTGTCATTTATTTACTGCTTTTTACTGTTTGCTAATTTATCAATCATTAATAGTTCAGGGTCTAAGCGCTCCCCAAACCAATTAAAGCGCCAATCTAAGTGTGGGCCAGTGACACGACCCGTAGCTCCAATATCTCCGATCAGTTCGCCTGTATTTACCTTGTCCCCAACTTTTACATGCAATTTACTCATGTGAATGTACGTGGAGGTAATGCCATAGCCGTGATCGAGAATAAGTGTTCCACCGCTGTAGTATAAGTCGGGCTCAGCTAACACCACCTTGCCTGACAAAGGTGCCCAAATCGGCGTACCTGTTTTATTGGCGATGTCTAAACCAAAGTGCGGTCTTCTGGGTTCACCATTAAAGTAACGCTGGCTACCATAGACTCCCGAAATACGACCTTTGGATGGTCGGTAAACCGGCTCATAAAAATACTCAAGTGTGCTCGCTTTTGATCGAGCTGCACTGACTTTGGCTCCATCACTGCGAATACGTTTAAGCACTTCTTTAGGGGGCGAAACGTACTTTTTGGCTACGCCCGTTATTCTGTCAATATCATAATCTCGGCTAGTAATGAACAACTGTTTTGCGTGCTTACTACCGCTCCTACCAACCCATGAAAGTGTATGCTCAGATTTCGCATCACGACCAAATCCAAACACAAATTTCCCATCTGATGTTAGCTGCAACGGCTTACCATTAAATGATACAGATTTCGCACCTTCAATACTGCCTATTATCATACCGCCTTGCGTCAGGTGACCTTTCAGTTCTAATGCTTGTGCACTTAGTGCCATGCAAGCCCCGAGCACAAGTAACAGTCTATGCATAAGCTATTGCTCCTTTACCGACACCTTCGTATGCCCGTACCTTAACTTGTTTGTCTGAATATGACTTTTTAATCTCTGTCGCGAGGTAGTCAGCTATACACTCTACTGTAGTGTCGCAAGGTAAAATCTCGCATTTTTGCTGACTTATACTCATCTCGAAATAACCTTGTGTAGACTCATAGGCAAATGCATAATCACCGTCAGTTGCAGTAACATACCTTAATTGAGCACGCTCAATTAAATCTTCTTCGCTGCCCAAATAAATGTCTTCCCATCTTTGAGACCACTCTTTTTGCAATCTCGGCATACTTACATCATCGAAGAAAATACCTATCAATGATCTATGCCCATGAATAATGCGCTGGCAGTTTCCATCGTGCTTTTTCAACCCATGGCTGTAATGATAGTAAAAACTGCTAGTTTCTTCTGGACGAAGAGTAATTTCGATGTCTTTTACATTGTCAGGCATTTTAGGCAATATTTGCCCTTTCAGAAATGCAACCACGGATTGCACATCTATTTGTTCACCTTCAACGACGCAAACCGCTTCGTCTGGTGCACTCATGGCCAAATGGTGGCCGTTAAAATGATAGTCAAAAGCAACTCTGCCTTCATTTTGTTCAAACTGGCAATCTAACTTTGAAGGAATGGCCAATTTATGATCTATTGTACTATCAATGATACTTTTGATTTGTTTTTTTACTTTTGCAAAGTCTAAAACCATTGACTCTTCATTCAGCTGACCGTGCAAAGTCATATCTACAATCCAACTTTCACCAACAGCTCCTCGCTTGGCACATAAGTAAGAAAAATCTATTACCGTTAAGGCATCTACAAAAAGGATCATAAACTTCCATTAAATTTCTAACAAAACAATTTGATTATAAAGTTTTTTCAACCAAAAATCGCGTTAATCGCAAAGAGAATTAATTTTAATGCATTTGACGACTAATCTTGGTAAAAATTTAACTGTTCAGAGTTGTTTAGCGTACAAGTGTACGCTAGAGTACCCGCAATTAGAAATAAAGAATGAAGACTATGGAACCAAAAAATAGCTATACAAAAGAAGAACTAATCCTTTGTGCAGAAGGAGAAATGTTTGGTGAGAACAACTGTCGCTTACCAATCGACAACATGTTGATGATGGATCGCATTGTCGAAATAAACGACAATGGCGGCGAATATGGTAAAGGCCAAATCATTGCTGAGTTAGACATAAACCCTGATTTATGGTTCTTCGATTGTCACTTCCGCGGCGACCCTGTAATGCCAGGTTGTTTAGGTCTTGACGCTATGTGGCAAATTGTTGGCTTTTTCCTAGGTTGGTCTGGTGGTCCTGGTTTGGGTCGTGCACTCGGTGTAGGTGAAGTGAAATTCACGGGTCAAATTTTACCAACAGCTAAAAAAGTAACTTATCGTGTAGACATGAAACGCGTTATTAAACGTAAGCTGTTTATGGGCCTAGCTGATGGCGTTGTTGAAGTAGATGGACGCGTTATCTACGAAGCAAAAGACTTAAAAGTAGGCTTATTCCAAGACACAAGCGCTTTTTAATTAGTCGTTCAAAAAATTAAGCCCCTGCATAGGGGCTTTTTATTACTCAAAATTCGTTGACGGTATTGTTTTACGTTTTAAACATATTGCGATTGTCTATGGCCTCTCGCCAGCCACCTAACCATTCTGATCTGTGCTCAATTTGCTGATATGGACATAAATCTTTAGACCGCCCTGCTAAACCTGCCTTAAATCCTTGTGAGTGTGCTCTCTCTAAACGGTCTCTTTTCTGTCTCTTCATAGGTAAATTCCTCACCTTCAATTTTTGATTGCTTTAGTCTTATGACATCCACATTTAATAAATAGTTAACGCAACCGTAATTATCAACTTCAAATGTGTTTCGAACTCAGCTTGTATAAGAAGTACCTTTTAAAATTACGATATTAGCCTCTTGAGTCAAATACACGTTACAGAATGACGCCAAACTATTTTGGATAGAATCAAAATTAAGTTTTGCAATAATGGTAATAATAAGCACCCCGCTCGCAGACTAATCTGTGCGTGCGTCGCTTATTCAGTAGGAATGGCCAAACCTCAAGACTCAATAAATCATAGATTAGGATCACATGCAATAATTAAACGATGAGAACGGTAAGTGATTTTACCTAAAAGGTATTTTAATTCAAAAATATAGATAAATTAAATTTAAAATTGCAAAAAGCATCGCTTTAGAGATTAGAACACCGAATATCTATGTAAAAAAACATTCATTATTTTGTCATAAAAAAGGCCGCTAGATAGCGACCTGATTTCAATAACTTGCCTAGTTACTTCAGAACTTCTAAGCCACCCATATACGGCTTAAGTACCTCTGGAACGATAATAGAACCATCTTCTTGTTGATAATTTTCTAATATTGCAACCAGTGTTCTACCTACAGCTAAGCCAGAACCATTTAGAGTATGCAGTAGCTCAGGTTTCTTTTCACCAGCACGACGGAAACGCGCCTGCATGCGGCGTGCTTGAAAGTCCTGCATATTTGAGCACGAAGAAATCTCTCGGTAAGTATTTTGCGCTGGCAGCCACACCTCAAGGTCATAAGTTTTTGCAGCACCAAAGCCCATATCACCCGTGCAAAGAACAACTTTACGATAAGGTAGTTCCAACGCCTGCAAAATTGCCTCTGCGTGTCCTGTAAGCTCGTCTAGCGCATTCATTGAATCTTCAGGCTTTACTAGCTGAACTAACTCAACCTTATCAAACTGATGTTGACGAATAAGGCCGCGAGTATCTCTACCGTAACTACCAGCTTCACTTCTGAAACAAGGAGTGTGCGCAGTCATGCGAATTGGTAACTCTTTCTCATCATAAATTTCATCGCGCGCGCAGTTCGTTAACGGCACTTCTGCTGTAGGGATCAGACTGAAACCATCTTGGTCTTCTTCTAAAACCTCTGTATGGAAAAGATCAGCGGCAAATTTAGGAAGCTGACCCGTACCAAACAAACTCGCTTTATTTACTAAGTAAGGCACATACATTTCCGTATAGCCATTGTGATCAGTATGCGTATCGAGCATAAACTGCACAAGTGCACGGTGCATTCTTGCAACACCACCGCGCATTACCGTAAAACGAGAACCACTTAATTTAACACCAGTTTCAAAATCTAGGCCTTTACCAAGCGCTTCACCTAAGTCAACGTGATCTTTCACTTCAAAGCTAAACTGTTTAGGCTCGCCCCATTTTGACACTTCAACATTATCGTCTTCGTCAGCACCTGCTGGCACTTCTTCTGCTGGTAAGTTTGGTAATGTCAAAGCAATGTCTTGTAGTTCAACAAGTATTTTATCTTGTTCAGCTTTCGCCGCCGATAGCTGATCACCCAAATCTGCAACAGCATCAAGAAGAGGCTGTACATCTTCACCTTTTGCTTTTGCTTGACCAATCGCTTTGGAACGACTGTTACGCTCACTCTGTAATTCTTGAGTTCTTGTTTGTAGAGTTTTACGCTGCTCTTCAAGCGCATTAATTGTAGCAACATCTAGCTCAAAGCCACGTTTTTTCAAGCGTGTAGCAGCTTCTTCAATGTCTTGTCTTAAATACTTTGGATCTAACATGTTTGTTCTTTTAACCTTTTTGCATGACTAAGCAAAGACCTATCCAGGCCATAAAAATACATATAACAACATTCAACGTAATATTCAGTGCCATTTTCACAATTTGCCCTTGCTGTAACAACAGCAAGCTATCCATTGAGAATGTCGAAAATGTCGTCAAAGCACCTAAAAAACCTATCCCAACCAATGCTTTGGCTGGAGATACTTCGATTATTTGCTTTTCGATTAATCCGTAGAGAATGCCCATCAACAGTGAACCCAGAATATTAACGGTCAACGTCCCAAAAGGGAATCCCTTACCTGCGAGTTTTAGCACAATATCGCTAATTAAAAAGCGTAGGCATGCACCAAAAGCGCCGCCCATAGCAATCATTAAATACGTTTTAAGCATTTCCATCTAGGGTTTATCCGGCAATTTTCCATATCGTTGTTGCCCACTGTTTGAATCGAGTGACTTGAGGTAATTGAGCTTTTCCCCAATTTGTTTTTCTAGTCCTCTATCGGTTGGAAAGTAATATTGCCTATCAGATACCGCTTCTGGAAAGTAGTTTTCTCCTGCGGCATACGCACCAGATTCATCATGTGCATAGCGATATTCCTCTCCAAATCCCATTTCTTTCATTAGTTTCGTAGGAGCATTTCGTAAATGTTCTGGTACGGGTAAATCAAGATCTGACATTGCATCTCGTTTGGCCTGTTTAAACGCGGTATACACAGAATTACTTTTGGCTGCGCTGGCAAGATAAATAGTTGCTTGTGCGATTGCTCTCTCACCCTCAGCTGGGCCCACACGGTGATAGATGTCCCAAGCGTTTAACGCAACTTGCATAGCTCTTGGATCTGCATTGCCAATATCCTCGGTTGAAATTGCAAGTAGTCGACGTGCAACATAAAGTGGATCACCTCCACCAGCAAGTATTCGACAATACCAATAAAGCGCCGCATCTGGCGCGCTGCCTCGGACTGATTTATGAAAGGCGGAGATTAAGTCATAGTAAATATCACCACCGTTGTCATATTTGGCCAAATGACTTGGCAAGATCTGCTCTAGTACTTTACTGTCGACAACTATTTGCTCATCTTTATGAGTGCCAAGGTCTACCGCTTGCTCCAACAAATTGAGTGCCCTACGCGTGTCGCCATCAGCGGCTTGAGCGATCGCCGAGATTGCCTCTTTACTAATCGTAATTTTAACTTTGCTTAGCTGTTCATCATCTCGTAAGGCTCGATTCAATGCATGAGTGAGCTCTTCTATCGAAAGCGGCTTCAGTGTATAAACACGTGCTCTTGATAAAATAGCGTTGTTGAGTGCAAAAGACGGATTTTCGGTTGTGGCGCCAATAAAAACAAACGTACCATCCTCAATATGTGGCAAAAATGCATCTTGCTGCGATTTATTGAACCGGTGTACTTCATCAACAAATAGCAAAGTTCTGCGGCCCGATTGAGAAAGGCGGCTTTTAGCTTCTAACACAACCTCTCTGATTTCTTTAACGCCCGCAGTCACCGCTGAAAGTTTTGCGAGCTCAGCATCCGCATGGTGAGCAATGATTTCAGCTAAAGTTGTTTTACCAACTCCTGGAGGTCCCCATAATATTAAGCTATGGCATTTACCTTGCTCTATCGCTCGATATAAAACCGAGCCTTGGGCTAGAATATGTGTCTGACCAATGTAGTCCTGTAACGATTTTGGCCGCATTCTAGCGGCCAAAGGTCTAACATCTGGTGAAAAGTCAAAGCCTAAGTTAGTCACTTTCTGTTTGGTCGTCTATGACCACCCCGTGTGGAATTTTAAAAGTAAATGACGCATCATCTAACTCTAGGTTTGTTTTACTGTTGGCAAATTTAAACATAGAAGTTTGGCCTGACGCATCTTTGATACTAATAGAGTCAATCTCAACACCCTGCTTCTTAAAGACAATATCCAATAACTCTACTTGAGATTCGACGTTTTGCTTTGGTGAAACACGATAACCAGCCTCAGTTTTCTCTACTTGATATTTTTGCCATTGAGACTTGTCTTGGGTTGTTAATAAAACAAACGGAGTTGTATCTATCAAACCAGCTGTTTTCGTTACAGTAACTTGCTCTGCAAAGCTATCAAAATAGAAAGTCTTTTTTCCATCTGAAACAAGAAGTGTTTCATCCGGAGCTGTTTGCTCCCATCTGATCTTCGACGGGTACTTAAGTGCTATATTTCCTTCTCCGTCTTGCAGCAACGTACCATCTTCATCTTTGACTTGTTGTTTAAAGTCTGCTTGAAACGTGTTTAAAGCTTTTAATTTTGATTTTAATGATTCTGCATCACCAGCAATTGCCTGTGACATAGCGCCAATTGTTACACCTAGTACTAAGGCTATTGATTTAAACTTCATTCTAATTTGCTCCACCTTTCGGTACTAATACTTCTCTCGCGCCGTTGTGTCCAGGTGCACTCACAACACCCGACATCTCCATTTGCTCTACCAAACGCGCGGCTCGGTTATAGCCAACTCTCAATTTACGCTGAACGCTCGATACTGACACTTTACCCGTTTCAATAACAAACGCCACAGCTTCATCATACAACGGATCAGACTCTTCATCGCCGACTTCTGCTTGCTCTCCGGGTAATAGGATCTCTTCTGTTGCCTCTCCACATAAAATGTCTTCTATATAGTTAGGCTTGCCTCTGGCTTTCCAATCATTCACCACTGCATGCACTTCATGATCATCAACAAATGCACCATGTACACGACTTGGCACACTTGTTCCAGGTGGCAAATAAAGCATATCACCCATACCCAGCAAGTTTTCCGCACCTTGTTGGTCAAGTATGGTTCGAGAGTCTATTTTACTAGAAACCTGAAACGCCATTCTAGTTGGAATATTTGCCTTAATTAATCCTGTAATAACATCTACAGAAGGCCTCTGAGTCGCTAGGACCAAATGTATCCCAGCTGCTCGTGCTTTCTGTGCGATACGCGCGATTAACTCTTCTACCTTTTTACCTACAATCATCATCATATCGGCAAATTCGTCTATGACAACAACAATGCTAGGTAATTTATCTAACTCTTCCGGCCCGTCAGCCATGCCATCTGTATCTTTGAAAAGAGGGTCTAATATTGGATGCCCAGCCTCTTTTGCAGTGATCACTTTCTGGTTATAACCTTTGAGGTTTCGAACACCCAAAGCTGACATCAGTTTGTAACGGCGTTCCATTTCACCAACACACCAACGAAGTGCATTAGCTGCTTCTTTCATGTCTGTAACAACTTCACACAATAAATGCGGAATGCCTTCGTACACAGATAATTCCAACATTTTTGGGTCTATCATTATCATGCGCACATCTTCAGGTGGCGATTTATATAGCAAGCTTAATATCATAACATTAACGCCAACTGACTTACCTGAACCAGTAGTACCTGCAACAAGTAAGTGTGGCATTTTAGCCAAGTCTGCTACAACTGGCTCGCCAGCAATATCTTTACCTAACACCATAGTAAGAGGCGATGCATTTTGTTCAAATTTAGGCGCATTAATCACTTCTGACAAACGAACAATCTCTCGATTTTTGTTCGGTAACTCTAATCCTACATAAGTTTTGCCTGGTATTACTTCCACAACACGTACACTTACCGCTGACAGTGAACGTGCCAGATCCTTTGCAAGTCCAGTAATTTTTGCCACCTTTATGCCTGGAGCAAGATCTAGTTCAAAACGCGTTACGACTGGTCCTGGATAAACACCAACAACAGCTGCTTGAATATTAAAGTCTAAAAGTTTTACTTCAACGAGTCTTGATACAGTTTCAAGCTCTTCTTTAGTTATCGGGTTTTTGGCTTTATCAGGTCTGTCTAACAAATCTAAAGATGGCAAAGGATCTGTTGGCGGCTCAGCTTCAAGAAGTGCCTCAAATTGTTCCTTTGCTGATGGCGGCGTTTGATACGCTGGCTTTGGCTCAGTATTAGGTTGGTTATGTTTTAACGGGCGAGCTGGAGAAACCACTTTGGTAACCGGTTCCTCTTTAACGGCAGCGTCATCCAATGCATTTAATGCTGCCACAGTATCTAACGACTCATCATCGATCGCAGAAAAGTTAATTTCTTGCTCTAGGATTTGATCTAGTTCGTCAAACACATCTGACGAAACAGGATCACCTAGCTCATTTTGACTAGTAGAAAAGTTGGGTTCTATTGCAGGTTCAACTACGGCTTTTTGCTCTTGTTTACGACCAACTGCAGAAAATAGCTTGTCTTTTAGTTTCAAAGGCTTCGTTGTTTGTGGTAGTTCTTCAAGCGTATTTTCCTGAACCGCATCTAACGAGGGCATCTTGTGAGCACCTACTGCATTATGAGCCCGTTCATTTTCTCTTCTTCGAAGCTCAGCTACTTCAGTTGAAGCGCTCGTCGGGATATTGTCTATCGAAGATTCATCGACAATTTTTTTGTCTTCAACATTAGAGCCTGCTGGGACTGCTCCTGTCTGACGCTCTTTGAATTTGAAAAATAAAAACCGAATTAAATTGACAACTTTTTCACCTAAGTAGTCGACAGCTTCTACCCAAGATACACCCGTTAGCAAAGTTATGCCCGCGAAGAAAAAACATAGCAGTAAGATAGAGGTACCAGTAAAATTAAAAGCCGGCATCATCGCACCTGCGACTATGTCCCCTACTACCCCACCGGAAGAAAACGTGTAAATATCGTCAAAGTTAATACTACTTATTGTACTGGCTGATGCGACAAACAAAGTCGCCCCTATCACCCTTAAACCAAGTGTCGTGTAGTCTAATTGCAGAAGCTTATGCGGCTTTTTAAAAATTAAATAACCGAACAATTGCATGGCTGCTGGTACCAAAAATGCCAGCCAACCAAAGCTAAGTAGCAAAATATCTGCAACCCAAGCTCCCGCAGCCCCCGTGATATTGTTAACCTTTATAAATTCACCTGCTTGAGTCCAAGCAGGGTCGGCAGGGTCAAACGATATCAAGGCACACAGCGTAAAAATTGCGGCAGCTGTGCTAACGATTAGACCTGTTTCAAGTAGGCGCTGAACACCATTTAAGCGCATTAAACTCAACCTGTATTATCTTTATATTAAAAACGTCTATTATAGAATACACCATATCAAGAAATTCTTTAAGGTGCACAAGGTTTTATAACCTCACCTTGCTCCCCTTTTACTTCTTCCATAACAACATAGGTACGGCTTTCATTGATATTCGGCAATTTGAGAAGGATTTCGCCTAGCACACCACGATATTCAGACATGTCTGTTACTCGTGTCTTGAGTAAGAAGTCAAAATTTCCAGATACCAAGTGACATTCTATTATTTCATCATGCTGCTTTACAGCTTCGTTAAAACGTTCAAATACATCAGGCGAATTTTTATTGATCGTCACTTCAACAAATACGAGTAACCCTTGCCCGAGCTTAACTGGGTCAACAACCGCTTTGTAACCTTTAATAAACCCCTCCCGCTCGAGCTTTTTTACCCGCTCCAGACACGGAGTCGCACTTAACCCGATACGCTTTGCTAACTCTACGTTCGATATTCGACCGTCTTTTTGTAATTCAACTAAAATCTTTCTATCAGTTCTATCAAGCTGAGTATGCATGAAAAGTGTTTTATCCTACATTTTTTTATTTTAAAGTGTTTTCATCCTTAAAATAGCATAAAAAAGGTAGGACACACTAGCTTTACATAATTATAATAGTCGAAAATGTTATCCGTTCTTATTTGAGGCGATTTATTATGATTATTGGTGTACCTAAAGAGATTAAAAACCACGAATACCGTGTTGGTATGGTTCCAGCGAGCGTTCGTGAACTAATTAACCACGGCCACCAGGTTATCGTTGAAACAAATGCTGGTATTGGCATTGGTTTCACAGACGAAGATTACATTCAAGCAGGTGCTGAGATTCTTTCTACAGCAGCAGATGTTTTTGCTAACGCTGAAATGATCGTAAAGGTAAAAGAGCCGCAAGCAGTTGAGCGTGCGATGCTACGTGAAGATCAAATTCTTTTCACATACCTTCACCTAGCACCTGACCTTCCACAAACGGAAGACCTAATCAAGAGCGGTGCAATCTGTATCGCATACGAAACAGTTACTGACGCACGTGGTGGTCTACCTCTTCTTGCACCAATGTCAGAAGTTGCTGGCCGTATGTCAATTCAAGCCGGTGCTCAGGCGCTTGAAAAGTCAAACGAAGGTCGCGGCATGCTACTTGGTGGCGTACCAGGCGTAGAGCCAGCTAAAGTTGTTGTAATCGGCGGCGGTATGGTTGGCCGTAACGCAGCTCAAATGGCTGTAGGTATGGGCGCTGACGTTACTATTTTAGACCGTAACATCGACGTACTACGTAGCTTAAACGCTCAGTTTGGTAGCCAAGCTAAAGTTATCTACTCAACTGTAGATGCGCTTGAAAAGCACGTACTTGCAGCAGACCTAGTAATCGGTGGCGTACTAATCCCTGGTGCAGCAGCGCCTAAACTAGTTACAGCTGACCATATCAAAGCAATGAAGCCTGGTTCTGCAATTGTTGACGTAGCTATCGACCAAGGTGGTTGTATTGCTACTTCTAAAGCAACTACGCATGCTGAACCCACTTACATTGTTGATGATGTTGTACACTATTGTGTTGCTAACATGCCAGGTGCGGTGCCACGTACTTCTACGTTCGCGCTTAACAATGCAACTCTGCCTTACATCATCAAGCTTGCGAACCTTGGCTATAAAGAAGCGTTACTTTCTGACCAACACTTCCTAAACGGTCTTAACGTGCTTAAAGGTCAAGTTACATGTAAAGAAGTTGCTGAAGGCTTCGACATGGAATATATAGACCCTCGTTCAGCGGTTGAAAACGCTTAATGTAAAGTTACGCATTTAATAGGCCAGCCTCTGCTGGCCTTTTTTATGCCTACTCAAAGTAGTATTTCTGCCTGTTTACCCTGCTTGGCTATTTTTTACTATTCTTAGATATAAATAAGATGAAGTGAGCAAAGTTATGGCCATATCTTTAACACCACAAGAAAAACAAATCTTACGTACTATTTCTATCCCACCAAGGCCCGAAGCGCTTGTAGAGTTCTCTCAAGAAACAAAATTCGCAGAACCCGATATATCAAAGATAACTAAAATTCTACAGGGTGATGTTGCAATTAGTGCGGCAGTGTTGCAGGTCGTAAACTCAGCAGCATTTAGAAGGGCCAGAGAAATCGAATCTCTAGAACAAGCAATTATGATTTTAGGACTAAAAAGATTAATTCCACTTGTGAAAGCTGTGGCAGTCAAGGCAACTGTTGAAACACCAAAATCACTCGAAAACTTTTGGGCTGAACAAAGTGACATTGCTCAGCTATGTACGTCGCTATGTAATAAGTTACATAAGCCAGCCCTCGCAAATCATGCCTATATGTTAGGTCTCTTTCATACCGTTGGCATTCCTCTGCTATGCGTACATTTTGAAGACTATCAAGAGATATTAGACTGTGCAAAAACACAAGGATGGAGTAAAGCAAGTGCGTTGGAATTCGAAAAATATAATACCAGCCATACCACGATAAGTGCGCTACTTGCTCAACAATGGAAGCTACCAAAGCCCATGATTAATGTGATTTATTATCAGCACGATGCCAGCGGTATATTCCACTCAGGTGAATTAGACATCCTCAGCTTAGAGTTACTGGCCATACTAAAGTTGGCACGCTATGGCAACTTCATGACTCAAACAGCTGGTTCTCTTGCAACTGATGAGGAGTGGGTAGCTATCAGTGACGAAGTATTGGATTTCATCGGGCTTTCAGAAGAAGAAATAGAAGAGCTTTATTCGGACCTCTAGTCGGCCTAATTTCTTTAATTTCAAGATTTTTGTATCAATTTTGTAAATAAACACTTTAAACTCTGGGAATTTATTGCAACTATTGGCTAATGATTTACCTTTAATAATAAGCTCATTCATGGGAGACGTTCAGTGAAGTTCAAGTTTAAAGTAGTCGCCGTTTCTGCCTGTGTATTAGTGCTTGCTTTGTTTTTGCTCTCACTAAAACAGTATTTCCTTCTTAAAGATAATTTAGAACAACAAGTCACCAATAGTATGGAAGAAGTGATTCAGGGGATAAGTAATACTGTTACCGCACAAATGCAAGGTTCCATGAACCTCGCTGCGCTATCTACGGGGCTCGTAGAACAAATAGACTCATTACAAGATGCATATCCAATGATTTCTCAATCTAAACTTACTTCTGAGTTCATATTAATTGGCTATGGAGAGGAAAACACTGGTAAATATGTCGCCAGCGACCCTAATTGGGACCCTGGTTCAACTTGGGATCCTCGAGCTAGACCTTGGTACAAAGACGCCAAAGCCGCAGGTACACTTGTTGTGACTGAACCATACGCCGATGCAGTAAGCGGTGAAATCGTTGTATCTATTGGAGCGCCTGTCAAAAAGAATAGCCGATTCCACGGTGCTATTTTCTATGATGTCAGTCTCGCAAAACTGGGGAAGATGATTAATTCATTTAACCTTTTTGATGCTGGGTTCGCATTTATGGTTAGCTCTGGTGGCGACACCATATCTCACCCAAATGTTTCATTGAATGGACAACCTGCCAAAAATTTTTTAGGTAACACAGTCATCCGAGAGTCGTCACAAGAAATTGAAATTAAAGGCGTTGAATATCTCGTCATGTTCAAAGCTGTGGAAGGTTATGACTGGTTTGTTGGCGTCGCACTTGAGAAACAGAAAGTCTTTTCGGCAATGGATACGCTAGCTTACGACGCTACCATAGTGACGATCATTGCCGTTGTCGCGAGTTTTATCGCTCTTTCTTATGTTATCAATATTTTACTTAAACCTTTAGAAGTGATTAATACGGCAATGTCAAATATTGCGCGTGGTAACGCAGATCTGACTGTGAGGCTGCAAGCTTCAAAAGAGCCTGAGTTTTCTGCTCTTGCCGAAAGCTTTAACCTCTTTACCTCTCGGCTACAAAACATCATCGCAGAAATACAAACCTTAGGTCATGAAGTACTGGCGGATGCCAAGCAAACGTCTGCGGGCGCTAATCACGCGACACAGGCGATACAAAGACAATTAGAGTCGCTTAACTCACTAGTTGATGCAACTGCTAATATGTCTAACACTGAGCAACAAGTCGCCAATACCGCACAACAAGCCGCAGAAGCTATCAAAACAACGGATGGCCTTGCATCAGATGGCGAAAGCATTGTTGTGCAGTCAACAACCTCAATTGCTGAACTTTCTTCTCAAATAGAACGTGCAGTGGATGTGGTCAATGAGCTTGAAGTGTCTTCTTCCGGCATAGAACAGATACTCTCCGTAATTAATGGAATCGCTGAGCAAACCAACTTACTTGCTCTAAACGCGGCAATAGAAGCTGCACGCGCTGGTGAGTCGGGGCGTGGCTTTGCCGTTGTTGCAGATGAAGTAAGAACTCTTGCGCAAAGAACGCAAGAGGCAACAACAGAAATCAAGTCAATGATTGACCAGCTGCAATCTGGCGCCGAAAATGCGGTAGGTGTTATGAAGCAAAGCCAAACGATTGTAGAGAAAACAGTGGTAAAAGCAGAAGAAACCAAAGACGCGTTGCACGCAATTAGAGAATCAATAAATCATATTGTTGAGCTTAACGTAAACATTGCGAGTATGTTAGAGGAACAACGAACAGTCGTTGAAGCTGTAGATCACAACGCATCCGAAATTCGAAACCTATCTAATACTGTCGTTGACGAGGCGAAAGTCGTCGATCATACGATGAAGTCACAGGTAGACAAAATCGCAAAACAAGAAGATATGTTGGAGCAATTTAAAGTATAAAACTCTAACATCTTGATTTAATGGGCTAGAGTGGAGAGAATACAACAATCGCTCATCTAGCCCTGTAACATTGGCAACTAAATGCAAACAGAATTAAAAGAAAATTTTGAACAGTACTTTCAGATTGACGAAACAAACCAAATTAACTTGTTTCCCGTCGAGCAGAACATGGTGCCCAAAAATGCGGTGCAGCTTGAAGCTGCCATTCCCCCCCTGTTTAAACTAGCCAATGAGATAAATGAATTAGATTTAAACACACTTAGACCACTTAGAAACCTTGGTGATGTTGCCAGTGATTTAGCGGCCTATTTACAAGCGCAATCAAGAAAAATTGATCTTATTATGAGTCATATACTTGCGAATGAGCAACCTGAAGATGATACGTCTTATTGCGACAGCTATGGCGGTGGTGGAATTAAAGTCACGTCCGATGAACAGTTTACTGTAGGTCAAAACTTTCGGACTAAGATTTTTTTACAACACGAAGCGAGTGCAATATTTTGCTACAGTCAAATCATTGAGATTCATCAAAAAGAAGATGACCAAACTCAATACACGCTCGCTTTCACTCAAATAAGAGACTCAGATCAGGAGCTTTTAGTGCGTGCGAGCCTTCATGCACAAACAAGGCAGCTAAAAAAGCGCCAATCGGACAGTGAATCTGACACAAAATAGCTGACTCTGTGCAAACCAATGATACACTTAGCCCCTAGCAATTAAGAATTACAATCGTCATGAGTTTTACATTATTACCCGAATGGTCACCGCAAGATGCTGTGATGCTCACTTGGCCGCATAAAGAAACAGACTGGGTCGAAATCCTTGACCAAGTAGAACCGGTTTATGTGGCCCTTTGCCAACACATTTCTCAAGTTCAAAAAGTCGTTATTGTTACACATAACCTAGAATTAAAAGCCCACATACTTCAGTTGCTAAGTGAAGCAAATGTAGACATGACGCAAATTCAGTTTGTCGATGCGCCTTGCAATGACACATGGGCAAGAGATCATGGCCCATTAACTGCCGCCGATAGCGATGGTAATCTTTGCATCAAAGATTTCGTATTCAATGGATGGGGCAATAAATATGCAAGCGAGCTGGATACACAAATAAACTCTGCTCTGTGCAGTCAATTAGCTGCACCCAATAACCAAGTTCAACAAGTAGATATTGTGCTTGAGGGCGGTGGTGTTGAAATCAATGAAAACTCGGTGTTAATCACAACTTCTGAATGTTTGCTAAACCCAAATAGAAACCCTCATTTGAACAAAGAGCAATTAGAAGAAAAGTTAAAAGTCGAGTTAGGTGCCAAATCCTTTTTATGGGTAGAACATGGGTATTTGACTGGTGATGATACTGATAGCCATATCGATACGCTGATTAGATTCGCGCCAAACAACACATTAGTGTATGTACAATGTGACGACAAAGAAGATGAGCATTATGCTTCCTTGCAAGCAATGGAATCACAACTTAAAACATTTAACACACCAAATGGCGAACCGTATAATCTCGTGCCTTTGCCTTGGCCGAGTGCCAAATACAATAATGATGGGGACAGGTTGCCAGCGACATACGCAAACTACTTAATCATTAACGATACGGTATTGCTGCCTATTTATGGCGATGAAAAAGATGCACTCGCACTAACGCAATTGCAAAAAGCTCACCCTGAAAGAACAGTGATAGGTATAGACTGCCTACCAATCATTCATCAGTTTGGTAGTTTACACTGTATCACCATGCAATTACCTCAAGGTTTTTTAAAGTAGGAGTCCAAATGAGCAACAATAATTTGAAAGTCGCGCTGATACAACACAGTAATAGTGGCAACTTAGAAGAAAACTTTGAAAAGTCGATTGCAGGGATAAAAGAAGCAGCCCAGCAAGGTGCAAAGCTTGTTGTTTTGCAGGAGCTACACCGCAGCTTGTATTTTTGTCAAACTGAGGAAACAGACCTATTCGATTTAGCAGAAACTATCCCTGGCCCAAGCACTACAGCACTTGGAGAGTTAGCTAAACAGCTCAATATTGTCATTGTAGCGTCCTTATTCGAGAAGCGCGCTACTGGCCTTTATCACAATACAGCAGTAGTAATAGAGTCTAACGGTACACTTGCAGGAAAATACAGAAAAATGCATATTCCTGATGATCCTGGTTTTTATGAAAAATTTTACTTTACCCCTGGTGATTTAGGCTTTGAGCCTATTCAAACCTCCGTAGGTAAACTTGGTGTGCTCGTTTGTTGGGATCAATGGTTCCCAGAAGGTGCCAGATTGATGGCAATGGCTGGTGCAGAGTTACTCATTTACCCAACTGCAATTGGCTGGGATCCACGCGATGACAAAGAAGAACAAGTTCGTCAAAGAGACGCATGGATGATCGCGCAAAGAGCGCATGCCGTATCTAATGGCGTCCCGGTGATAAGCGTAAATAGAGTTGGGCATGAATCAGACCCAAGCAATCAAAGTGACGGGATTTTATTTTGGGGGAACTCTTTTGTTGCCGGCCCTCAAGGTGAGTTGTTAGCTCATGGTTCAGAAGAAAATGAACAAGTATTGGTTGTAGATATAGACCAAAATCGTAGTGAATCTGTACGCCGCATTTGGCCATATTTCAGAGATAGACGTATAGATCATTATCAAGACCTATGTAAAATATACCGAGATTAAGCAGTTAGGAGTTAATAATGGCGCTAGTGCAGTGGAATGAGCTACCTTGGGTAAAATCGCAAAAAGACAAAATCCATTGGGGTCAACTTCTTGGTAGCAGTTTGGCAATTACCATCAGTGAAGGGGTTAGGCAAAACCAATCTTTAGTGGTTTTGGTCACGCCAGACACACCCAGTGCCCTGCGCCTAGAAACAGAGCTTGGATATCTTATTGGTGATGATAATGTTATGGTATTTCCTGATTGGGAAACCCTACCCTACGACCATTTCTCACCCCATCAAGATATTATTTCCCAGCGCTTAGCTAGCTTGAATGCGCTTCGGAAAAAACAACATGGTGTGTTGCTGGTCCCTGTCTCCACACTTATGTTACGAACAGCCCCACCTGAATTTATTTATGGCAACGCTTTGCAGTTTAAAGCAGGTGACACCTTAGATGCACAGGCGCTAAAAGACATGCTAACGCAAGCTGGCTATCGTCATGTGCAACAGGTTATGGAACACGGTGAATTTGCAGTACGAGGCTCGATTATCGATCTGTACCCAATGGGGAGCGAGCGACCTTATAGGCTAGACTTTTTCGATGATGAGCTCGATAGCATCCGTCTATTTGATATTGAATCACAGCGCTCCAGTGAAACCATTAATGCCATTGACTTGTTACCCGCACACGAGTTTCCGACTAACGATGAAGATATCGAGCGATTTAGGATTAAGTACCGTGAAACCTTTGGTGCAAGCTCCGAGCAAGATTCAATTTACATGCAGGTGACTCGAGGGAACTGGCCAGCGGGGATTGAATATTATCTACCACTTTTTTATGACAAACTAGCCACCATCTTTGATTACTTGCCAAATGATGCTGTGTTCATGCACCTTGGAGATGTGGAACACGCAGCAAACGAGTTTTGGATGGATGTGTGTAAGCGTTATGAAAGCAGGCGTGTTGACCCTCTTCGTCCATTACTTGAGCCAAAAGCACTATATCTTAATGTTGAGTCATTATTTGAGGGTTTTTCTCATTTTCCTCGAATTCGACTCAGCGAAGCTAAATTAGGCACTAAAGCTGGCCATACCAATTTAAACGCCAAAGCCGTTGAAGAAGTAAGGATTGACCACAAGCTATCAGACCCTTACAAAGCAATCATTGACTATATTGCGGCGCAAAAAAAGCTCAAGGGTAAAATCCTATTTAGCGTGGAATCAGATGGTCGTCGTGAATCATTGCTTACCCTGCTAAAACCAACAGGGCTTAAGCTCAAAGAATTTGAATCATTTGATAAATTCATCGGTTGTAGATCGGATGTAGGCCTCATTGTCAGCCCTTTGGAGTCATCTGTCGTATTGTCTGGCGACAAGTCATTGTCTCTTATTACAGAACAAGAGTTACTCGGGATTAAGGTCTCGCAAAGAAGGCGTCGCAAACATAAATATGAGCAAGGTCAAGATGCCCTGATCCGAAATTTGGCAGAGCTCAAAGAAGGCCAACCAATCGTACACCTAGACCATGGTGTCGGCCGCTATTTAGGCTTGCAAACTATCGACGCAGCAGGTGTAGCTACTGAGTTCGTAACTATTATTTACGCTGGTGAAGCTAAACTGTATGTGCCAGTGTCGTCATTGCACATGCTGAGCCGTTACTCAGGTGGTGAAGAAGCATCAGCACCACTACACAAACTGGGTTCTGATGTTTGGGAAAAAGCCAAACGTAAAGCAGCAGAAAAAGTCCGCGACGTTGCAGCTGAACTATTAGATATTTATGCTAAAAGGCAAAGTAAACCCGGTCACCAATTTAAACTTGAAGGCGCTGCTTACCGAGAGTTTAGTGATAGCTTCCCGTTTGAAGAAACTGACGACCAACGCAACGCAATTGAAGCGGTTATTGGCGACATGCAAACCAACCAAGCAATGGATAGACTTGTTTGTGGCGATGTTGGTTTTGGTAAAACTGAAGTTGCTATGAGAGCGGCATTTGTTGCAATCAATGACAACAAACAAGTTGCAGTGCTGGTTCCGACCACCCTGCTTGCCCAGCAGCATTATGAGAATTTCAAAGATCGTTTTGCCGATTTGCCTATTGAAGTGGGTGTATTATCTAGATTTAATAGCACCAAAGAGCAAAAAGAAACGCTTGCAGGGCTTGAATCAGGCAAGATTGATATCGTCATAGGCACACATAAGCTTATTCAAGAGAGTATTTTATTCAAAGATCTTGGCTTACTCATTGTGGACGAAGAACATCGCTTCGGTGTAAGACAAAAAGAAAAGATTAAAAAGCTTAGAGCGGATGTTGATATCCTTACGTTAACAGCAACACCTATTCCTCGTACCCTTAACATGGCAATGAGTGGAATGAGAGACCTTTCAATAATTGCAACGCCACCAGCAAAGCGCTTAGCAGTTAAAACATTTGTACGTGAACGCAACGATGAATTAATCCGAGAAGCGATTTTGCGTGAAATAAAGCGTGGTGGCCAGGTTTACTTCTTACACAATAATGTAGAAACCATCGAAAAAACTGCTGCTGATATAGTGGCACTTGTACCAGAAGCCAATGTCGCTGTCGCACATGGTCAGATGCGAGAGCGAGAACTTGAGCAACTCATGGGGGATTTTTATCACCAAAAGCATAACGTGCTTGTGTGTACGACAATCATTGAAACAGGTATAGATATTCCCACGGCCAATACCATTATCATGGATAGCGCAGATAAGTTAGGCTTGGCACAATTACATCAATTGCGAGGCCGCGTAGGAAGAAGCCATCACCAAGCATATGCATATTTACTGACCAGAAATAGCCAGGCTTTGACCAAAGATGCAGTTAAACGTTTGCAAGCCATTGAGTCATTAGAAGACTTAGGTGCAGGCTTCGTACTCGCTACCCATGACTTGGAAATACGTGGCGCAGGTGAATTGCTTGGAGATGATCAAAGCGGTCAAATCCAAACCGTCGGCTTCACTCTGTATATGGAGATGCTAGAACAAGCTGTTCAAGCGTTAAAGGACGGTAAAGAACCAACATTAGAGAACTTACTTCAACAACAAAGTGAAGTCGACTTAAAAGTACCAGCATTACTACCAGATGATTATATTCACGATGTAAACATTCGACTGAGTATGTACAAACGAATCGCTAGCATGAATACCGAACCTGAGCTGGACGAATTAAAAGTTGAACTTATCGATCGCTTTGGCCTTTTACCTGACGCAACCAAACACTTGTTCAATATTCAGCTGTTAAAATGCAAAGCACAGCAGCTTGGTATCAAGAAAGTTGAAGCCAACCCTAAAGGTGGTTATTTTGAATTTAGTAACACCACCAGCGTTAATCCAACATTCATTATTGGATTGATACAAAGCAACCCCGTCATTTATAGGATGGAAGGAGCAAGTAAGTTGCGCTTTAATATAGAAGAAAAAAATGGCCAAGAGCGATTAAAGCTCGTGAACGCGATGATGGATGACTTTCAGAAAAAGGCGGTTGCATGAAGCAATTTGTACTAAAAGCAATTCTCTTGAGTACTTTGGGCACGAGCGCAATGCCAGCATTTGCTGTGCGTTGGTTTGAGGTCGAGCTGATTGCTTTTTCGCAAAAAGCAGGAACAGATATACGCGAAGACTTTTCCATTGAAACAGATCCAATCCCACAAGAAAAACGCCTAGACCTACTGACTAATGGGTTCAAAAACGTGGGCCATCAGGCTTGCTTAGCGGGTGACTCGAAATACGATCCACGTTCTGTTATGGATCAATTTACCATGCAACAAAGCTCCTGGTATTGTGATGACGATGTGAATTACGTCGAAAAGTATGAAAAATTACCAGTTATTCCGTTTAGCGAGCCTCTAGAGCACATGCAATCTATGTATTTACTGGCACCGGAGCAGCTTAGATTTGAGTCGATTAGGAAGAAGCTTGAGAGACAGGGTAAAAACCCTATTTTGCATACAGGGTGGCGCTTTCCAGACCAGAGTAAGAAACGAGCTCCCAACGTAGTGGTATATGGAGGTATGAAGTTCGAACAGCCGGTCAGTTACAAATACATAGAAAATGAGCCGAGTGATAGCTTTGTAAGCTTGTTAAGCACAGCCCCCAAGCAAGCAATCAAAACTCAGGGAGAGGATTTGTGGGAATTAGACGGCACTATCAAGATCCATATCCGTCATTATCTGTATGTTACCAGTAATTTTGACTATCGCTACTTAACTGAAGAAGGCGAATTAGAATCCGCTAGGATGTCTCAGTTTACACGCGTATACAGCGGAGATATCCACTATCTAGATCACCCCAAAATGGGCATTATTTTCCAAATTAGAAAATATAAACACTAACAGGATAACCTAAATGAAAAAACTCTTAACGATCGCAGCGTTGCTGAGCCTGAGCGCTTGTTCGAAGGTGACTATTGAAAATTATGAAAAGATTTCGGTTGGTATGGAAAAAACTGAACTTGAGCAAGTACTAGGCTCTGCCGACTCATGTGAAGAAAAGACACTACATACAAATTGTGTGTGGGGGAATGAAAGCAAAAATATCACCGTAACTTTGGTGTCTGACCGAGTAACGCTATTTAGCAAAAAAGGGGTCTAATCCACAGAAACCGCGTCGTTTTTTGCTTTGTTTAGGCATAGCTGATAATCGCTGTGCCGCTTTTCAAAGCCCAAGTGAGACAACAAATTAACGCTGCGCGTATTTTTCGGCGACACCTTTGCTGTCACCTGCTCTACTAAAGCTTTCGGCAATACCAGCTCCAAAGAGCTTAACAAACAATTCGCAGCCTCGCGCATATATCCCTGATTCCAATAAACTGGCGCGAGTTCGTAACCAAGATAAATCTGCGCAGTCTCTTCACAATAATCAAACATACCGATTGAACCAATCTGGGTACCATCTTTAACCAGCATCATTCGCACACCGACCCCTTGGTAGTAAAGTTCCAAATCACTTTGGATCATTGCTTTGATATCTTGCTGCGTTAAGTTAAAGCCATAATCATTGAAGTAACTTACTTTAGGGTCGTTTAAAATATCGAGCAATACTTCACTATCACGATAATTCACCAAGCGTAATGTTAGCCTTTGAGTCTGTAATTCCATTTCATCAATTTGGTCGATTTTTTATTATTTTGGTATAAACTACCCCATCTCGATAGAAAGTCCAGTGAAGATAAAAATATGACAGAAAATAACGCAGAATTCGTAATTATTCCGCCAACAACAAAAGTACTTTGCGAAGAAAGAGGAGAAGGTTGGACACTAACAGGGATTACCGGCATTGAGGAACATACATCGGTCATGTTCAAAGGGGTACGTTACACGATACCTGCCAAAGTGATCATTGAAGAGTTACTTCCTAACTACTTGGAATCGCAGAAGAACACTTAAAACCACCAAAATTCAATCCATTTGTAGTAATTTATTGTTGCATTTTTGTTCATGAGAGAGAATAATAGAATGAGATTGCAAAGATAATAATGGAAGCGCTCGTCTCGAAGGATTAAGAGTTCACATCCCACATTGGAAGTCGATGTGTCATTACTTTGTGTTGTGTTAGCTAGATTAGGATAACCCGACCAGAGCTTGTTACCATGCTAAAAACTTCACTTACTTTATTAACTTTAGTAACAGCGTCTTTTTCACCGCTTAGCCTCGCCAATACCTGCAGCGGTGAGTTGTACGGTATTAATGCCGGGCGAGGAGATGTAGGTATTCTCTTTGGCCTGAACGAGCAAACAGATAGTGCATTTGCTCAAACGCTTGCTGAGTTTAGCTCTTCTGCACTTGCCTACGACAATAACAGCAAGCGCATGTATTATATTTC
The DNA here is from genome assembly GCF_001625595.1 of Pseudoalteromonas luteoviolacea NCIMB 1942. GTDB lineage: Bacteria > Pseudomonadota > Gammaproteobacteria > Enterobacterales > Alteromonadaceae > Pseudoalteromonas > Pseudoalteromonas luteoviolacea_A. Next base: position 6,130 of record NZ_AUXT01000144.1, on the reverse strand, counting down.
AGCACCACGCCCTATAGAGTACGAAGTGGACACGAGCCATCTAAACCTCTCAGCGGAACAAAAAGAACATTTACCTATTATGGGCAACCGCTTTAAGTACATTCGTCTCGCCTATTATGATTTTAATACTGATACGCATACAGTTGTAGGTCGTACGACGCAAGTGCTTAGCTTAGTTTACGACGCAGAGCGCGATGCGTTAATTGGTACTGATTTCAAAAATATCTACCAAATTGATAAAAGCTCTGGCACGACGATTGAACTGGCTTCTTTAGGTTCATTAAAAGGTAAATTTAGAGGTGATTTAGTTATTCAAGGAGGCAATTGGTACTTGATCACAAGTCGGGCAGTTTATCAGATAGATAAAACGACATACGAAGTAACCAAGCTTGCTAACCATTCGCTCACGGCGGCAACCGGTGCGGCACTTAACCAAAGTGGAGAAATTGTCGTCAGCAGAACGTTGATCAATGACTATGGCCATGTAAATAAATCTAAACTGTATAAACTGAATCCTCAATCTGGTAATACCTGCTTGTTGGCAACCGTGCCCGTGCGTATTAATGATTTGGCTTCAAACACAGACAAAGAAGTGGCCTGTTACACAACGCCTACATGTGAAACTGACTCACTTCCATCATTTACACTAGATGCCGTTACGGATTCAGCTTTAGAAGCTGGTCAGCTAGAGTATCAAGTTAATTTGAGTAATAGTTATTACCAAGATGTCACTATTGACTTAAGCATCACAGACGGTACGACAGACAGTAACGACTATAGTTTAGCGCAAACAACGTTAACTATACCGAGCGGCGAAACCTCTGGCAGTGTCATTATCAATGCTTTAGATGACCAAAATCATGAAGGTGATGAAACCTTCACACTTAACGCTAATGCAGGTCAAAACGCCACGGGATCTGCAACCGCGCAAGGCACAATTATTGACAATGACCCAGCTTGTATACCGGATAATTATACGCGTATTAATTACCAGTTTGTCAGTGAAAGCGCGGGTTATAACAACGATTGGGGTGTAACAGTTAACGGCAGCTACGTGAAACTACTTGACGAATACGGCGGCTCTGGTAGCTATGATGTACTTCAAGGCCACAGCTACAACTATGTTTTAGCGATCAATGGGAATGCAAACAACTTGACCGGAAACTATAGAGTCTACGGAGACAAGCAATTCTGGGAAGACCAAAACGATGCAGATTACAACGATTTCGTTGTAAGAGTTTGGACTACAACAATTCAAAAAGGCTGTAATTAAAAACTAAAACTCAATAAGTACCACTTTCGCGATATGCTGCTTAACTGGCCTTAACAGCATATCGCATTTTTAGTACCCTATTTACCCAAGAATATGTATGGGTTGTTCTTCTTCGTGACTTTTTGAACGGTGAAGTGGCTGTTTGGTATTTATCAAATGTCACAGTGGTAGGCAATATTCCTTTTTCATATTCGTATTGAATCTTTTCATCAGGGGTCAATGTCGAGTAAATTTTACCCACATGTTCCTCAGCTCCTGAATTACTTCGCAATGTCTGTGCTTCATCAAATTGAGTGCGCGTATAATTGGAAACAGAAACTGTTTTTACCGCAGGAATAACTACCCTGTCGCCATAATCTCTCATTTCCTCAGAGGCAAACCCAGTAGAAGAAATAGAACATAGTAATGCTAAAAATAACCTCGTATGCCCCCCTCTTATCTACATACTTAAAAAATAACGATTAGGGGTACGGTTGTCTAGCGTAACTTAATACCAATTACCTATCATCTTATAAAAAATTGCCATGATTTTGACACAAACCCTTTAAAAAATTGCGTTTGAGACACTACAGGACATACTTATAAGTCAGCATCCACTGTTTACAACAGTTTGTTTGAATAGATAAGCGGTTCGCCATGAAAAAGTTTAAAGTATTGCTCGTCGAAGATAATCCAATTTACGCACAGCTCGTTCAGTTATTGGGTAAAGGTAAGGCTGACTTTACTTGGTGTACCAATCTAAGAGAGGCTAAAATAGCATTACAAGATCATCAGTTTGATATTTACTTACTCGATTTGTATTTGCCTGATGGAGATAGTATCGAGTTTTGTCGCCTTATTAATACACCAAAAAAGGATGAAACAATTACGGTGTTCCTAAGTGGTGAAACCGAGCTGGAATGGCGGTTAAGAGCTTTTGAAGCTGGTGCAGAAAACTACATCCCAAAAGACATACCTCAGCAATTACTTAAGTTAAAACTGGATAGCTTACTAGATTATCAAGCCAAAAGGTTACGGGCTTTAAAGCATGCAAAAAAAGACTCTCAATTGCAAACAGACCGAACATTTCGTACCCAGCTTGATAATAACGCCCTAATCCACTTTTATCGACAATGCTTAAATTTAAATGACATCAGTAAATTTTCAGGCTTCTTATCTTCATTGATGGAAAGTTGGGAGCTAGACTATATCGCTCGGCTAAAGCTCACCGATGGGACTGAATATCACTTTAAAAATAATGATGAAGCGATATGTGAAATGGAACTTGAACTTTTTGACGAATTAGAAGTGAACGCAGCGAATGTACAGTCTTTTGGTCAATCGACATTCTTTAAATACCAACAAGCAGAACTCATTGTAAAAAATATGCCCACGGATAGTTACAGTAAAGGCTCTTTGATTGACATATTCCATTACGTAGTAGAAGCAATTGATATTCGCCTAAACGAAATTGCGAAGTTGCATCATATGGATACCATTATTAATGAAATTAAAGAGCATACCAGCACTCATCAAGATGATAAAAGCATGGCGCTACTCAATGAGTTGGTGGATGATTTAGCTGCAATCACTAAGGACAAAGACCTTAGCGACGACAACGATGATCTTGTATTTTTTTAAACTGCTGCCGTGGCAACAAGCTTTGGGCTTAGATAAAAACGATTTGCTCTACGGAAAATTGCTTTGTCGTTACTGCCTGTGCTTTTGATACAACCCTCTGTCATCTGTTTTTATTTAACTATGTAGAACAATGATGTACTGAGTTCTAATTGAAATCAGAATAACCATAATAGTAAATTTACTCAACCAATCGCTTATCTGTGTCCTCTAATATTCCAAAAAGACATATTGATATAAAAAAAACAATTATTAAATCCCGTAAAAACATCTAAATCAGATAATTACGTTCGTATTTTACCCATTTTGGATAAATATGAGATAACTTCACCTTTGCAAATATTACATACAATATATATTCAACCCGAAAGTTCATTAAAGGCGACGAAGATTTAATTAATTCTTTGTGACCTTTTTGGTCTTTATTACCAAGAGATAATTGCCTAAATAGGCATGCATGTTCACAATTTGGTGAACATGTAAAGTGAAAATTAAACGTAATAAGAAACTATTATTAATGGGGTCCTGCTTGCTACCCAATGTACTCATATGCACTCAGTTAAAAGCACAAGATGACGCTATTCCCTTAAACAACAACTATTGCGAAAGCTCAGAAGGTAATTATGAGCATATTGCTGGCGTATCTACCACTGGTATCAATAACATATCTGCTGGCCAATCCGCGTATACTGATTTTACCAATTTAACCGCCGAGCTTAGTGTTGGACAAAATCAAATCATCCTCACACCCGGCTTTGTTAATAATGCGTATACAGAATATTGGAGTGTATTCATTGACCTCAATAATGATGGGGATTTCAGTGATATCGATGAACTGGTTGGATCTAGCAGCAGCCGTTCTGCGTTAACAACAACTTTAGATATACCCCATCAGCTGCAGGTGAAACTTCTAGAATGCGAATAGCGATGAAGTACAATTCACCCATTGCCAGCGCATGGGAAAACTTTAACGCAGGCGAAGTAGAAGGTTACTCTGTACATATAAAAAAGCGAGATACGTCACAACTTGAAGATATGTGTCTAAGCCAACCGCCAACTGAACAATCAGTGTTAGCCGATAGCGTGCCAGTATGCGTCAAGTCCTCACCTCAGTTTCAAAGCTTTTCTGTGTCTGGCGCTGACTCAGCAGAAAGTGTTGCTATCACCAGTTCTTATGGTCAAGGAAACCTAACGCTTGAAGCTCGTAATGGTGAAGGCGGCTACCCACGGCAAGGTGACGACAGCATACGCTCCAAGCATGTTGGCAATACTGAATGTGTTGTTATAACCAACCCCACTAAATACTGGACTAACATCGTAATGCATGGTCTTTTTCAAGGGGCTACGATTGTTGCGGACCTAGTAGCGACAAACTGCAGAAAAGAGCCTGGCCCTATCGATCCAAGTAACGTTGTAAACGAGTTTTCACATGTGAATGTTATTATATTTCCGTTTAGTTTTAACGGCACACCTCTACCTTGATCTGTGGAGCAAATTAATGCCGATATGAAAACCGTGAAACAATACTATGCAGAGCAATCGTATGGTCGTTTCAACGTGACATGGGCAATAAAACCAAAAATATACATCAATGAGCCCAAATCAAAATATGATGCCGATACAAAAGTATGGCACCAGTTGTACGCGGATAAAATTGCACAAGCTGGTGTTGATATGAACTTTCCTGGAGGTGCCAATCTCGTCATGATGGCTTCTCCGCAAGTTTCTACAATTAACTCCCAAGCAGGCCCTCCATTTATTCAACTCTATCACCATAAGACTGAACCATTGCTCATGAAATGGGGCATACAATGGGTCTACGCAACTCCATGTCGGTTGAAGCAGGTAATCATGTCATTAATTCAGGCAACGATTCGATCCGCAATTACGGCAATCCACACGCCATGATGGGCATGGGCGCTCATACGTTAGAAGAGTACAATCTGATATATAAGAGCTACTTTAAAGGCTGGCTGACAGATGAAGAAGTGCCGCTCATCTCGTCTTCTGGTACATACCGTATTTATGCTTTTGACCACGGCTCATCAGCAGGGACAAATGCACTAGGAAGTATTGGCATGCGACTCAAGTCAGGTAATGGAGATTATACATACTGGCTTGAATACCGAACTACAAATTATACGTATAACACGAATACTAAAAATGGTGTTTTGGTCAATTTAAAAGGCTATATGGAAAATGAGCCCCAGCCTTCTTTTAGGAATCATAGATCTGCACTTTTAGATATGACGCCTAATTCGAAAGACAACTCTCGCTGGGCACAAGAAGATGAAACGGATGCCGAACTTGCTATTGGTAAAAGCTTTACTGATCCATGGAACAGCTTAGGATCACGCCAATTGCCAAAGGAGGACAAGAGGATTCTGCAAGTGCGTGGATTGATGTCAAATTAGAAGAGTTCTAAATGGGAGAGCACACATTATAGACCAATAGCCTAAGATACTGTGTTGTAACCGTGTTTTTTAAAAAGCACGGTTACAACACGACGAGCTTCATATGCTCGTTATAGGTTCGAATGCAGCAGTTTAGTCCGTGACATTATTATTGGTAATAGTTATCATTACTAAAGTTATTTATTTCACTTCGATTAGATTATGAACTTCAGAAACACCGCAAAAACCCTTGTAATTTTCGCTTCAATAATGTCTATTCATGGCTGTAACACTATTCCAATAGACGTGTCCCCGAGCCCTGCTATCACCACACTGCACGACTATCAATTATACGAAGCCTCAGACCAGTCACCCATGCCACTAGAAGCTTTACAAAAAAGATTAGTAGATAGCGATGTTATATTTATTGGCGAATACCACTCTCATAGCGCATCACACAGATTACAAGTTCAGTTATTAAGTTCTTTATATCAACAAAATAAAAATATGGTGCTATCTATGGAGCAATTTGCTCGAGATAAGCAAAATATATTAAATCAATACTTACACAATAAAATTGGCGAGCAAACATTAATCAATGAAGGAGATGCCTGGGATAACTACCCTAGTGATTACCGCCCTCTGGTTGAATTTGCTAAAGAGCACCGTTTACCTGTTATTGGGGCCAATACGCCTTTAAGCATTGTTAGGTGTGTAGCTCGAAAAGGACCTGAATTTATTAAATCCCTCGATTCAGAAAAGTTAAACTGGGTCGCGACAGATATCACCACTAGTTCACTTGAATACCAAGATAAGTTTGCAAAAGCCCCCTGTGTCAGGATAGTTG
>NZ_AUXT01000143.1 GCF_001625595.1 Pseudoalteromonas luteoviolacea NCIMB 1942 | reverse complement strand
AAAGTGTGATCCCGCCCTGACATTTTGTGTTATTTGCTATGTTGAAGTGACTGGGCATGTTAATATAGCTGTTTTTCATCTTTTATTATAACACTTGGTAAATGTGGGTTTGATTTTTTACTCATTGTTGTGTGTGGTTGTTAAGTTTAAGGTTGAAACTTGTAAATTCCTTCATGATGGGGAGTAGCATAATGATTAGACACGCAAAAAAGGAAGACTTGGCCAGTTTAACTGCACTGGCACTCCAAATATGGTTGAACACGTATACAGTTGATGGAATGCGTAGAGAATATGCTGATTTTGCGATAAACCATTTTACAAAGGACTATTTTAACAACCTTTTATCACTGGAAGATTATGAGGTAATAGTATACGAACAGGAGAGGGCAATTTTAGGCCTAGCCGTTGTCAACAAGGGCTCTTTTTTTGAGGGGCCTGAAAATGGTTACGAGTTAGAAAAGCTTTATGTCCATACTCACTTTCAAGGCAAAGGTGTGGGGAGCGCATTATTGAATGCGATACGAAAAAACTTTGGCGCACAATTTTGGCTTTACACCTGGACAGAGAATGCCTCTAATTCATTTTATAAGCGTTTGGGATTTAGGCAAACTGGTGAGTTGAGTTTTGAATTTGCCGGCGTCAATATTGTAAATAATGTCTATATAAGTCCACCATCAAATTAAAAGGCTTTATCAATATTCAACTTGTTATTGATTTGAGCCTTTAGATTCAAATTTTACGCATACGGCTTTCAAAGATCATTCACCATAGTAGCACTTATAAGGCTAAGCCGACTGGTTGAGCAGTTGTGAGATGACCTCTCTTGCTTGGTCAAATTCAAAATCTTCGATGAGCTCAACAATTTGATTGCAAGCCTCTTCGCTAATTTTATGCTTTGTTTTGAGTTCTTGCACCTTCTCGACCGACTGGGTATCGCAACTTAAAAGTAGCTCTTCTAGCTCTATGAAATCATCTCGTGAAAGGTTTAAAGACACCACATTCGACACTTTTTGCTCTGGTGTTGACGTTTCTTGCGGTTGTGATTCAGATAACGCTTGGTGTAACGCTCGCAAGTATTGAGTCATCACTTCAATGTTTTCAGAGGGAACTTTTTCGCCTTTTGAAATTGCAGACTCAATATCCGATGCCTGTTTTGACAGCTCATCGATACATAGGTTTGCACTTGCACCTTTAAGCGAGTGGGCAATGCGCTCGGCGTGTTCTAAATCACCAATAACGAGTGCTTGGCTTAAATTGATGGTTTCTTCTATTTGGTTTCTAGCAAATTTCCTGATGATGTTCCAAAACGCTTTTTCATTGCCGCCAAGTCGTTTGATTGCGCATTCTACGTTTACCCCCTTCAAGCTTGGTGCTTGATTGGTATCCTCAACCTGTTCGGGGCTTTTCTCTGGTTTTGGTGATGCAATTGATGATTTAGGCTTTGCTCCGCGTTTTGTTGATAAGTGTGACTTTATTGTTTCCGCCATCTGGTTAAAGTTAATAGGTTTACCGATATGCCCATCCATACCAGCTTGCTCACATTTTTCAAGGTCTTCTTTCATCACATTTGCTGTCATAGCAACGATGGGCAATGAGTCAAATTTATTGTTTTTTCTTATGTTCTTCGCTGCGCTGTAGCCGTCCATAACGGGCATTTGAATATCCATAAGTACAATATCAAACTGTTCGTTTTTGACCATATCAACAGCAATCTGCCCATTATCCGCAATTTTTACTGCTAAATTTAGTGAGCAAAGCATTTCATTGGCTATTTCTTGGTTTGTGCTGTTGTCTTCTACCAATAGCACTTTTTGTTGGTTAAACTCTATTTGTTCTGATTGCGACGTGTGTGTTGAGGCGACGCCAGAAGTGTGTGGTGTTAGTTTGAATGACTCCATAATCGCGTCTAACAAGACGGATGCATTAACGGGTTTAAGAATAATTGCATCGATCAAATCATGGATCTCGGCGTTCATGCCAATGTCAGTGCCATAGGCCGTAACTAAAATGTATTTAGGCTCTTCTTCGAGTTCGAGTGACTTTATGTGCTTGATGGCATCTATACCACTCATATGCGGCATTTTCCAATCCATAAAGATGATGTCGTATTTGCTCGCTTGCACTAATTCAACGGCACCTGCACCACTGGCACTACAGGTAACATTAAACTTCATGGCTTTTAGTAAATTAGTGAGAATAGCGCGTGCGCTCTCATTATCATCAACAACCAGAACCCGCTTCCCTGTTAATTGACTGTCTGGACAAATGACATTGGTCAGCTTGGCTGACTGCAATCCACAGCATGTGGTAAAGTAAAACTCTGAGCCATTGCCTTCTTCACTATTTACCCCAATACTGCCACCCATAAGCTCTACAAGTTTTTTCGAAATGCTTAAGCCGAGTCCAGTACCACCGTACTTTCTGGTGATTGAACCATCGGCTTGGGAAAATGCCTGAAACAGCTTATCTTGTTGTGCTTGTGACATGCCTATACCTGTGTCTTTAACACTGAACTTTAATGTTGCTGCATTCTCTTGCTGCTCTACCGTGGTTACAGATATCGTTATTTCTCCTTTCTCTGTAAACTTAATGGCATTGCCGCACAAGTTAATAAGCACCTGACCCAACCTTAAGGGATCACCTATGAGGCTTATAGGCACATCTGGCGAGATATCAAGCAGCATTTCAAGCCCTTTTTCCTGTATGCGTATCACATTGATATTGACCACGTTGTCGAGCACTTCTTGCAGTGAGAAATCAATTTGCTCAACTTCCAGTTTTCCTGATTCAATTTTTGAAAAGTCTAAAATATCGTTGATGATCCCAAGTAAACTTTTGGCCGCTTGGTCAATTTTGTTTACGTATCCAGATTGTTGTTCAGTGAGCTCCGTTCTCAAAGCTAAATGACTCATACCAATGATTGCGTTCATAGGTGTACGGATCTCATGGCTCATATTTGCCAAGAATTCTCCTTTGGCCGTGCTCATCTCGTCGGCTTTATCTTTTGCAAAGCGCAGCTCTTGCTCCATTTGCTTGCGTTCAGTTACGTCTAATAATAGGCCGACAACGCCAGCTAGCTCATTTTCAGCATTGGTAAAGACGGCCTCATAAACGATAAAATTACGCGGTAAATTTTCTGAATTACTTATGGTGATCTCGTAGTGTTGATTTGATTTTCCAGTGAGTAAATCTTGGTGGGATTGCTCAAATACTTGGGCGATTTCATAATTGAAAATATCTTCTGCGGTAGCGTCTAAAACGTCCGCATCAAATGTCCCAAAATACTGGTGAAAAACGCTGTTTACTCCTAAATATTTACCATCACTATTTTTGTAGTACATCGGACTTGGAATGGCATCCAGTATTTTCTTATTGAGTTCAAGTTGTTCTACAATGCGTTTTTCTGCTTTGGATTGTAGGTCAATATTCTGTGTGAGCTGAAGACTGACTGCTAAATCGTTAATAACAGACTTAATCCATTTATAGTCTTGATCTGTCAAAGCAACTAAGCTGCCCAGCTCAAGTAAACCAATACTGTCATTGCTAACCACTAGCGGAAAGTAATAAAGTTCACAAATTGATAGTTTCTCGCCATTGAGCTCAATTGCGTACTGATCTTTCTCAAACTTCATAGAGTAGGGCTTTTGGGTGCTTAGTACATGAAAATGGATAGAGTCGTAATTGGTGTATGTTTTTACAGAGTTGCAGCTATACCCTGTCCCTGCCACGCGATTAAGCACTTTTTGTTCTTCAAATACATAAAGCCCCAGTAGTGGAACAGACAGGCGTTGCTCCAAAAATTGCAGTAATTCTTCACCAAGTTCATGGGGGTTCTTTTTTCCTCTAAGTGCTAGGCCAAAGTCCTTCATAATGGTGTTAAATTCTAATTGCTCTGACAAGTCACCCAGTAACTTATTCATTGACTTGGACAAGTCTGACAAATCGCCCTTTACAGACTCGTCTAAAGTAAAGTTGTAATTACCCTGCTCAACATTGCTAACGACTTGTTTTTGAATTGAGGCAACTGGATTGATGTAAAGTCGCCAAAGTAAATAAAAGGACAGTGCAATGTTTATTAACAACACTAAGTTAAAAATGTTTCTCAGTAAGTAAGCATTGTTTAAACTGGTTTGGTGGCTTTCTAGTTCAGTTGTGAGGCGTGACGCGATAGCCCTGTGTGCTTCGCCAATCGCAGACATGATTTTTGACTTTTCAATTAAATAGTTATCACTAAACAAGATCTTTTGTGCACTCACGAGATCTGGGGTTGCATCTTTTACCCAGTTTCCATATTCGTCTTTATGGATGCCTTCAATTGCATTAAAAGCACTCCTTTCGAGGCTTGTCAAAGAGTTAGAGGTAGAAAGCGCATTTTGCATCTGTAAAAGTTCAAAGTCTTGTGCGCCGAGCTGTTGGAAGCGCTCAATAATGTTGTGGCCGTTTGTGACTCTCTCAAATTGCGGCAAGCTTGAGTGCGGCGCGGCCAAGCTATCCCAGTAATCATAGGTGTTTGCATTTTCTGCGAGCACTTTGCCATCGCGGACAAGTAAAGTGTAACTAAATAGCTGCTGCCATTTATCGTTTCCTGTTACAGCATAAGCTCTTGCAAAGTTTGTTAGATTATCTGAACTGAGTTTAAGTTCATGAGCCAGTTCAGTGAGCTTAAATAATTGGGTTTGTTTTGCAGAAAGAGCACTTACTTCGGTTTTCACATAGTAAGACATCAGCCCAATCCCGATGCTGACGAGGAGCATGATTGAGAATGTGATAAAAAAGCTGATTCTTAAACTTTTCATCGGATCCAGTCCAAGCTTGGCGTTTCAGTAATAATAGACCTATATTTTTGTGTGTGGTGAACAATTGTCCAACAAATCAATAGAAGGGACTATGGAACAGCAAAAAACAGTACTAGTGGTTGATGACGTTAAAGAGAATTTGGCTTTCATGACGGAGATCATTAAGGATAAATACCGCGTGCTGGCAGTAAAAAGTGGTGAAGCTGCAATTTCAGTCGTCGCCAAAAACAATGTCGATATTATTTTGCTTGACGTTGTCATGCCTAACATGAATGGCTATGAAGTGATTAAATATCTGAAATCGCATGAAGTTTATTGTGAAATACCGGTAATTTTCCTTACCGCGAAAACCAGCGCTGAAGACGAGGAAAAAGGCTTTTTACTTGGTGCATGTGACTACATTAATAAGCCTATTAGCCCTCCGATTTTGCTAGCTAGGTTGAATACCCACCTTTTAAATAAAGAATCCAAAGATATCCTTAAAAACAAAAATGACTATTTAGAAGAGGAGGTTCAAAAACGCACCGAACAAATGTCTAGGTTGCAAGACGTGACTATTCAGGCGATGGCCAGTTTGGCCGAAACGCGAGATCAAGAAACCGGTAATCATATTCGTCGAACTCAGCTATACGTTAAGCTACTTGCCACCATTATTAGTGAAAAAGACAAGTACAAAGAAGTGCTTACATCAGAAACAATCAACAATTTTTATAAATCTGCCCCCTTGCATGATATTGGTAAAGTGGGCATTCCCGATAATGTGTTACTCAAACCAGGTCGTTTAACTGCTGATGAGTTCGAAATAATGAAGAACCATACCGTGTTTGGCCGCAATGCGATTGAAACGGCGGAATCGGCGCTTGGTCAAACGGACAGCTTTTTACAAACGGCAAAAGAAATTTCCCATTACCACCATGAAAAGTGGGATGGTTCTGGTTATCCAATGGGACTAAAGGGTGATGAAATCCCTCTAAGTGCTCGCTTAATGGCCATAGCAGACGTTTATGACGCACTGATCAGTAAGCGAGTATACAAAGATGCAATGGAGCACGATAAAGCGATTGCAATTATGAGAGAGGGGCATGGTACACACTTTGACCCAGAATTGCTCGACGAGTTTTTGCAAAAAGAGGAGCTGTTTTTTGATATTTCCCAACAATATCGAGACTAGCATCTATTTGGGGGTGGTATGAAATACACTGTTTTATTGGTGGACGACGATGAAGTGAATCATGATATTGCTAAAACAATGTTAGGCGATGAACATGAGTATTTTTCGGCGTTTAATGGTGATGAGGCGCTAACGCTGTTTGATGAGCGAAAGTATGATGCTGTGCTGCTTGATGTTGTGATGCCAGGCATGAATGGTTACGAAGTTTGTAAAGCAATACGAAACAAGCCTGCCAACTCAGACACCCCAATATTGTTTGTCTCTTCTAAAGACTGTATAGAAGATAAATTAGAAGGCTTTAAGGCAGGAGGCGATGATTATATTACTAAGCCTTTCGATGCTGATGAACTGAGCTTTCGAATAGAGCGACTGGTAAAATACAGCAGTGAAATCGACATTTTGAAAGTAAACTGCGAAACCGCCGAAGAAGTCACTATGACAGCAATTACCAGTTGTAGTGAACTGGGGCAATGTTTGGAGTTTATCGAAAAGTCTTATCAGTGTAATACACTGTCAGATTTATCTAATGCAATTTTAGAAACCTGTACTAATTTAGATTTAAATGCTTCGGTTCAAATTGGCTTGCTTGGCGAGTTTAGAGACTTTTGTAACTTTGGTGCAATTAACCCGCTAGAAAGTGAGTTGCTTAAAAAAGGGCGGGAAAGTAAAACGGTAATTAACATTGAGAAGCGCAGCTTTTTTAATAGCTGTTATTGCTCGTTACTTGTGAAAAACATGCCGATTGAGGACGATGAAAAATATGGCAGGTTTAACGATATTTTGGCTTTGATTGTTAGGGGCACTGATGCTCGACTTAGAAGCCTACAAACGAATATTCAGGCCATTCAGGCCAAAAATAAAGGCCTAAGAGAGCTAAGCCAGGTTGCAAGTAAAGACTTGGAAGACATTGAATCAGTTTTTAAGAATTACAGTCAATCATGTCAAGAGTTAGTTGAAGGGCTCATTTTTGAAGTCGAAGAGTCTATTGTGGATTTTGGCTTGAGTGATTCGCAAGAGCAGCAGTTAAGAGATACGCTTGATAGTGCTAAAGATGATTTACAGCAAGTGCAAGAGCACTCCGAAGATATGTCTGCAACGTTTAATGACTTCTTTATCAGACTCGAAAAACTCATTGATTAGCTGTCAAATTGACAGTAAAAAATAGAAAGGGCACATGTTGGCTGTGTGCCCGTATTTTTAGCCAACACCTTTTCACACTAGGGTCTTTCATCTTCATTACTTTTAATTGAATTGGTCTGAATTAATCAGTAAAAGCTGAATTTAACAAGTAGCTATCTAGAAATGCAGAATACCTGCCAAAATAACTTTTTAGAGCTAAAGTTCAACATGATAGTGACAAAACTCACACCCAAAATGGAAACTGATTGATTACACAAGGTAATCGACACATCATAAAAGGAAATATGGCAATGAAAAAATTACTGTTAGGTGCTTTGTTGGCTTCTGGTTTTGTTTCACTTTCTGCTTCTGCAAATACAATTTTCACATGTGATGGGCTAGTTTACGACGTTAGATATAACGGTTATCAGTATGTCATTGAATTTAAGAACGTATACGGTGTTTATCCGGACTCAGCAAAAATTTAGAAAATTACATATTAGGTTAAGCACTTAAATCCGAAAGTGACGGTCGTAAAGGCATTTATTACACATTAATTGTTCAGTCTGATGAAGGCGATAGGCGTTGTCGTGATAACGATGGTAGCTTGACTTTACTCGCGCTAGTAAAGAAATAAGCCTCGTAGTCTAGATAAGGTCCTAAGGGGCCCTTTATTCAAGATTAAATTACTCCCACTCTATTTATCAATAAGTTAAGTTTGACCAAGGTTCTATTTTATCGCTCATCTAATGGTCACTCAGACTGAGCCTCTTAATCTTCATTGTCAATGACTTCAATCCTATGTTTACGTCCAAATTTTCATTTAATTTACTTGAGTTTCCATGATGTATACAAGACAATTTACATGCAATAGATAATGATTATCAATTGTATATAACCCTAGAAAGGAGCTTTATGGGATGTCTGTAAAATCTAATATTCTAAAACAAACAGCTTGTTTACTAACTTTTATAGGAGGTCTGCCTGTTTCCCACAATTTGTTGGCTGCGACTGCAGAGATGCAAATAAGTCCTGAAGAGCGTGCTTGTATGGCATTACGCTTCGATGACTTTGCAAAACTAGAAGACGGAGAAGCTGCGACCAATGTAATTGAATCACGTTTCGTCAAAAATTATGAAATGAGTGAAACTGAGTCTCTTTGGGCTTATAAATACAGTAGGTTGATGGGGGCACCAATTTCAAAGTCGCAAAAGCACTTACCAGATCATTGCTTAGTGCGGGGGTACGTGACGCCAACAATTCGTTTTGAACTGCGCCTACCTGCCCGTGAGCAATGGAATCAGAAGTATTTACTCAATGCATGCATGGGGTTTTGTGGTGATGTCAGCTCTTACCCACCCATGGCGGGATTAGTACGGCGTTATGCAACTATGAGCCATGATGGAGGACATACCGCTTATGGCTTTGATGGTAAGTGGGCGAGAAATAATGAGCAAGGTAAAATTGACTTTGCCTATCGTGCCAATCACGTAGTAACTGTGGCCGCTAAAGCGATTATGGAAAAGTACTATCATACTCAGCCTCAGTATTCATTTATCACTGGCTGCTCAAAAGGTGGACACGCTGGCGTAATGGCTGCAAAACGGTATCCCAATGACTTTGACGGTGTGATAGCAAGAGGGCCAACCATCAATTACACAAATGTGAATTTAGTAAATTGCATGGATAACGCGCGTGCAATACTCAATGAGCGAGACGAGCCGATTTTCGCTCCAAGTGACATTCCTAAAATCGCTAAAGCGGCTATGGCACGCTGTGATGCGTATGACGGTTTAAAAGATGGGGTTATCAGCGATCCGAGACTCTGTGATTTTGACCCTCAAACTTTAGTCTGTGAGGCTGGGCAAGTACAAGATTGTTTTTCGCAACAACAGGTCGATGCAGTAAAAGCACTTTATGAACCATCTCGAAATTCACAAGATGAGGTCATTTATGGCGGTTTACCTTATGGTTCAGAGGTCGAGTGGATGGGGTGGGTTGCACCGCAACTGACGCAGCTAAAGCCATTTCATTATTATGCCGCGACAGAATATTTGAAATACATTGCTTATCCTAAAGCACTGCATGTGGATTATAATTGGCGAGACTTCTCCTATGAATATGAGGCTGAGAACCTAGCTGAAATAAGCAAAATGATAGATGCCGACGATCCCGATTTGCGTGCATTTAAAAACCGAGGTGGAAAAATGCTGGTATTACATGGCTGGGCAGATGCCGCAATCCCTGCCTACGCGACCATTGACTGGTATGAAAGAGTCGATGACTTCATGGCTAGCCATAAACAGGAAGTACGTGATTTCAGTCGGCTGTTTTTATTACCTGGAGTGATACATTGTGGCATAGATGGTCCCGGAAACTCTACGTTTGATGCAGTGAAGGCTTTGGAAAATTGGGTGATTGGCGGAGTCGTCCCTAATAGTCTGCTTACACAGAAGGAGAATGCTCAAGGCGAGGTTCTCCGAGAGCGGCCTGTATTTCCTTACCCAATTCAGGCTGTTTATGATGGTAAAGGAGATCCTAACAAAGCAACTAGCTTTAGAGCTGGTTATTTAAATCAATAGTTTAGTGTTGAAAAGCGGCGCAATAGCGCCGTTTTTTTGATTACTTGATAAAGTACTTTAGTTCATCCTGTAGTGACATGAGTAAAGAGTTAAGGTTTTTGTGTGCCCCTTTACTTCTGTTAGGTTTGTTTTCTGGATTCGCATTTTGCCAGAATATCTAACTTTTCCTGCGGACTTTTGCTGCCCCATCCAACGATTTCATCAATATGGCGAAGGCAGCCAATACATATATCCTTATCGTTTAAGCAACAATTTCGAATGCAAGGTGAGGCAGCAGTTACCTGTTCCTCGGTCGATTTTTGACCCATATTTATTTACTTATTTTGATACGCATCGGTGGTAATTATGACGGCTTTGCAGGCTACTTAAAAGTCGTTACTTTGGCTGAATTTTAAGTAATGACTTTGTACATAAAACCAGCGTATTCATCGGGTTCACATTTTCTTACTAATTATATGCTACTTGTGGCTTATCTTATTTCTTCGGCGATTGGCCGAGTACATAAAATACCTGAGGAACTCTTTTGAAGAGCACTGGTCTGTGCCTTATAGAGAATGCTTGAAATAATAATAAAATGGTTTAATACCAAGGAGTAAACCACGCAATATGACACGTAAAAAATACCTAATTCCTGACGGTGCCGTTTCTTCAAATGTAACATGTCAAAAGCAACGTTTACGAGCAGTACGTAAACGCTGGATTTTAACAGGCTCCACAAGTGCGGTACTAGGACAGCTCACGACACCCATGTTATTTGCTATTTTAGCACTATTTGGTGCTGATTTAATTGAGCTTTATTTCGCCTCTCGCTTAGGAGTGGAAGAGCTGACGGCTATGAGTTTTACACTGCCTATACAAGCCACCGTGTTCGCTTTTGCCATAGGGTTAGGTATTGTTGTCGCGACGCGATTGACTCAAGCGCGCAAGGTTGAGGAACTTGCAGCGGTAAGTTTGATTTTTACGGCGGTGGTAGGTGTGCTTTTAGCAGCCTCGTTCTGGTTTAACTTATTACCAATACTAAACGTATTGGGATTTGATGAAACTTCTGCGCAACAGCTGAAAGTCTGGCCAACGTTAATGACATATATGCAGTATCGCTTAAGTGCAGTGGTACTTTTCTTCACTATTATGGTGGTTTTTGGTTTACTCCGAGCGTTTGGCAATATGCGCGCAGCGGCCTGGTTGCTCGTTACTTTTTCTGTAGCTCAAGTTTCAATTAGCGCTTTGTTGTTCTCTCCTGTTGCACATAGCATGCAACTTAGTGGGTTAGAAAAGTTGGGGATAGCGCACTTCTTTGCGGCTTGTATCGGGTGTGCATATGCCTTGTTTTTACTCGTTGTTAAAGAAAATATTTCAATTAAAGTTAATTTACTGTCTCAAAAAAGTCGCCATACGTTCCGGTGTTTAATTCGATTGTCAGTACCAGTAGTTGCGATGCAATTACTTACCCCTATAGCCCAGTCACTACTGATGGGAGTCGTGGCTACGCAAGGCAGTGATGCTGTAGCTGCATACGGTGTAGTAATGCGTTTAGAGCCAATCGCCTTACTGCTACCTATGGTTTTAACGACTTCACTTCCTATATTTGTTGGTCAAAATTGGGAGGCAAAAAAAGCGCTTAGAGTGAGAAGAGGGGTGAAGCTGGCGGTAGTTGCTTGCGTGGCATGGCAGCTGGTTATTGCTACTTTGCTGTTCTTAGGCGCAGATATGCTCAGTGTTGGTTTTTGTAAACAATCAGAAGTGAAAGACGCCATAAACTTTGCTGTTACAGTATTGCCTATTTCATATGTTGCGCTTGCTGCGGTGATGCTTTATGTGAGCTGCTGCAACGCGATAGGACGAAGTGGTGTTGCGCTTAATTTTAGTATTGTGAGGCTGTTTGTACTCTCTGTTCCAAGTGCATATATAGGTGCAGCGGTGGCTGGGTTTCATGGAATCGTTTGGGGATTGACCTTATCTAACTTTATATTAGGTGTTTGCTTAGTACTGTATAACGCGAAGAAAAATGAAACGTTATCGGTGCAGAAAAAAGCAGTGCTTAGTTAGTTTTCAAGACAGGTTTTCTTGTATTTATTGTTTAGTTATTCGTCATAAAATTCGACAATAACAAAAGGGATAAATATGAAAAACACAGTATTGGCATTGGGTTGTATTACATCTTCTCTAGTTCTTAGTGGCTGTAACACGGACCCTAATGTCTTGTTAGGATACAGCGCAAACCAATTATGTTCTCGGCACTTTGTGTCAGGCGAGTCTTTAGACTTTATTAAACAGCGGGTCATACCGGAAGCACTTGGGGCATTGCCTAATGTTTACAGTCTAGACATAGATACTTCCGAAAAGTTGGTTTCGATAACCGCTGAAGTCGGTGGGCAGAATCTAACCCGCACCTCAGTATTTCGACAAGGCCTTGGTTGTACCTTACTTCACGAATTGACGCCATCACAATTGCATGCTCAAACACAAGACTTACGATTACCAACGGAACAACCGAGTACACCATTGCAAAAAGCCATTCGCCACGATGTCTCATTGGATAAGTTTTTTGCCAAAAATCACCTTGACTATACGTGGAGTGACAATACATTCGCCGTTGCAGTACTGTATCAAGGAAAACTTGTCGCTGAGCAGTATGACGCCCATCACTCTGGCAACACCCGAATGTTGAGCTGGTCGATGGCAAAGACATTGACGGGATTACTCACAGGGGTTCTTGAGCAACAAGGCAAGTTGACATTAGACCAGCAAGTCAGCTTTGACGAGCATTCAATGTCGGTAAAAAACCTACTTAACATGAGCTCAGGTGTGAAATGGGCAGAAACACCGGACATACATGGTTATGAGGACCTCGGTCCTATGTGGTATTACACCGGAGACTCAGTAAACTATGTATCAAAACTCCCTGTAGAGTACACACCAGGCACAACGTTTGAGTACGCAACAGGCACTACCCAGCTACTTAGTGATGTCGTAACAGTGGCAGCTGGTGGTGATATTCAGTCGTTGAATGATTTATATCAGTCTCATCTGTTCGCACCGCTCGGGATAAATAACGCAATTGCTGAGTTTGATGAGGCTGGTAATCTCCGTGGTGGCGCGAGAATGTTCTTGAGCATTCATGACTGGCTAAAAGTGGGGCAGTTGTTCAATCAACAAGGTAAATGGGATGGCAAACAAATCGTCTCTCAAAAATGGATAAATGAGGTCATGATGGGAGTCGGTGTGGTCGATCATTATGGCGGTCAATTATGGTTAAATGACCTTGGTTTTTGGTTACCATCTTTGCCAAAAGACACGGTGTCATTACGAGGTCATCGTGGTCAATATGTTGTTATTATACCTTCAAAGCAGCTAGTCGTTGCTCGATTTGGAGCTTATGGCTCCGCCGTAAATCAGAGTATTGGGCTGGCAAACAAACGTTTGTTTAAAGCGGTTATTGATGTGATTAAACAGTTGGAAAAGTAAGGTTTGATTGTACCTAGCTGTACAAAATAGGGTGTACAGCTAGGTGCTACTTGTGCTTATTTTAAGGCAATACTTAGTGCACAGTGGTCGCTTAGCATTTTCTTAGGCTCCATGTTATCAAAGTAGTGGAATTGAGCACTATTTTGTACATAGTCTGACTTTAAGGTCTTAGAAACTAATACATGGTCGATGGGTGCCGGATAGTATGGGTGGCAGCCTGTCAGCATTAAGTTTGCGTTAAATAGTGTTGATTTCGTCACATTGTTAGGCGCTTTATTTGCTAAGCCATTCGGATGGTAAAGGTCACGGCTGAAGCGGTTGTATGGTGCAGAAAGTCGATGGTTGAAATCACCGAGCACAATAAATTGTGCGTTGGCGTTACTTTTGTCTTCAACCCACTTGTCTAACAATGGAACTTGTTTTGCTAACAGCTTACACGAATCTTTGTCTGAACGGCGGTAATCATCCACGAAACAACCGCTCTTTAGATGTACATTGAGTAGACTCAGTGTTTTGCCACGATAATTAAGCTGTACTTCAAGCGCACTTCTTAAACCCATCTTTAAATCTGAAAATTGTTTATGTTGAACAACTTTTTCAACAGTAAGGTTTTTTTTAACTGCAAAGGCCACTTTTTGCTGAGTGGAAGTTAAACCACTGCCGCGACATGTATAGCTAGGGCTATCAGCACGGTTTGAAATAACTAGCTGCCACTTTTGTGGATCTAATACGGTTTCAAGCGCTTTCACAGAACCAACTTCTTGAAATGCAATTACGTCGGCGTTTAGCGATCGTGCATATGTTTGTAACTCAGATAGCTCCTTTTCTGTTCTTGGCCTACAGCCTTCAGTGTTATTTGCCGCCAAATGTTCGATATTCCAAGTGACAACGCGCAAGTTACTTTTTGTTTGTGTGTTTTCGTTACTTGGATTTGTGGCGTTACAGGCGGAAGTTAGCAGAGTGCAAAGTGCGACAGCACTTGTTTTGAAAGGGTGGTTCATAAGTATTACAACACTTGAATATTTTTAATAGTGTTACAGTGTATCAAAAATGTTTCAAATAGATTATATAAAAATTTTAATTCATCGCGAATAATTGGGATTTTAACTTAGCAAATGGCGTCAACAGCAATTAACGTCTTATCACTCAATAAATCATGAGTGATAAGACACAATAAAGGCGTTAATCAGCAGGTTAGTGCCAATGCTTACATTTACTGGTTTTACCAATACCAGGGTTAAATGAGTTGGTAGGGTCTAATTTTTTGTAAAATGATTTTAGTGCATCTTTTGCAAAATATTCATGTCCAACATTATGTTCTGCTGGGTATTCAGCACCGCGTTCATCAAACGTTTTTAGGATTTTATTCTTCACTGCCTTAGCGTCAACACCTGGCTTCATTATGTAGTTTTGGTGCATCACATGGCAAAACAGGTGACCGTAATAAAGTTTGACTGCGATTTGGTCATCAATTTCTGGCGGAAGTTGTTCAAACCAATCTTGTTCATTGCGAGGGAATGCGACATCAATGGTCATGATTGCGCCCATTTCTTTACTATTCATGGTTTGCATACGGCCGATTGCACCACCAGCTACAAAGCGGTGTAAAATCGCTTTTTCACCTTCGTCTTCAGTACACTCGAAATAGCTACCATCATGGGTCTTGAAAAACTCGTCAAAATAGGCTTTAGCTTCAGCTACACCTGCATTGCTCATTTCTACAATCCAATGGTGTTCATAGCGATCTCGGTATTCTTCCATACGCTTTGGCAGGTGGTTTGGCCACAAACAGCTTAAGTACTGCATGATACGGTCTGAAAACTTATTTGGTAAAAACTTAAAGTTCTCTGCGATACGATCGACCGTCCGTTTCATAGCGAACATTTTTGGGATGTACTTTGAACCTAGTTTATCGATTACAAGGAAGGTATCTTTACCGTACTTTTTAGATGCGTCATAGCAATCTCTATGCAGATACTCGCCAGACACTGGCAAGTTTTCGAACTTTGATAAAATATCGCGCCTGATTTTAGCCAAGACCGCAGAGTCATTGGTGCCGACATAAAATACTTGATGCTTCTCTGGCACAGGGTAGGTGTCAAGTCGTACTGCGAATACTGCTAATTTACCCGCACAACCTGAGGATTCATACAGCCTACGACCATCATTATTAAAGCGAGAAGGGGTTTCTGCATCGACGTCGCGCACGCGTTCGTGGTATTCATCATCAGAAGCTCTAAGCTCAGGAAAGTGCACGTCTGCATCAGTGTAGTTTTTAGTTTGTAGATTGGTCAGGATCTCTTTAGGCGAGTCACCTAAGTTAATACCTAGGTTGTTGATCAATGACAGCTTGCCCTGATCATCAATTTGAGCAAACAAAGACATTTCTGTGTACGCAGGCCCACGTTGAACCAGTGCGCCACCTGAGTTATTACAAATGCCCCCAACGATTGAAGCGCCAATACAGGATGACCCGATCACTGAGTGTGGTTCACGACCATGTGGCGCCAACGTATCTTCAAGACCGAATAACGTACTGCCAGCAAGGCCAACAATCTGCTTAGCATTATCAACAAGTTGAATATCATCAATGCGCATAGTGCTGATGATCACAATAGGGCGGTCATAGTCTTTACCATCAGGTGTTGAGCCACCAGTTAGACCGGTATTAGCTGCCTGCATGATGACAATGACATCAGCATCAACACATGCTTCAAGTGATTGCCATATTTCAAACAAGGTAGCAGGCCTAATTACGGCGAGTGCCTCACCGGAGCCAAATCTAAACCCTTTGGTATAGGGTTGCTTTTTTGTGCCGTCAGTAAGTACAAAGCTATTTCCAACGATAGATTTTAACTCTTGAATTAGGGTGTTGTGTGGGGCGTTACTGGTCATGCTACTCTCTAAATGAATGTTAGTATTGGCATTGCTGATGGGAGATTGGGTTTTAGTATACCGTAAGCAACAGTGGGAGTGAATCGAATGATTTACATGATAAAAAGTATTTTATTCGGTACAAGTTGGGTTAGATGAATAGATTTAAAGGCAAACCTATCTAGTTGCTCTAAGCTTGAGTCAATCACAAGGAGCGAGTAAAACGTATGAAAGAAAAACCCACTACTTCAATTTGTTTCTATATAATTGCATTGAGCTTTGTGCCCCTTGTAGCATGCGAAGGCAATCAAGGTCAGCAGGGGGCTTCTCAGAAACCTGAGGCGAAGTCAGACGAAACAGAGGTGAGCAATTTAATGCTGACTGTGGCAAAATATGTTGTTGGTGCATGTGTAGAATCAGGTTATCCAACTTTAAAGGATTCTCAGAACTACTCACAACAAGAGCTTAAGGCATGTATGAGAAACCAAAGCCATCGATATAATCCAGATACTTTGGCATCTGATACCAAGCTTAGTTGGCGTATCAAGGTAAAAGGGCGTGAAATTCAGTGTACATGCGCAGGTTATGTCAAAGATTTAAGCCCCTCGAAATAGCGGGGAGAGGGCTAGCTTAACTGCTTAGCCATTTACCCTATGTAGAGGCTAAAAAAGTTCATCCTGTTTAAAGGTCCTTTTACCATAGGTTTGTGTATGGCTGATCTTTACCATCTTAATGGCGACTTGTTCCCCCAAAATTGGTCTGAACTTATCAAGGCCCGGTATTTTGCACACAATGGGTAGAATGTGGGCACCAAGAGTTTCTGCGAGGCGAAAATGATCGCGTTTACCTAGTAGTAGCGAGGGTTGAATAATACAGGTCTTATCAAAACTCAGTTTGCTGATTTCATCTTCAAGTTGCCCTTTCATTTTTAAATATGGGTTGCGACTTTGCGCATTTGCACCGCTTGAAGACACTAGAAAATAGTGTGAAACTTTATTGTCAGCGGCAATTTGTGCAACTTGAAGCTGGTAGTCAAAATCTACTTTGCGTTGCAATGAAATAGAACCCGCCTGTTTTTTGGTTGTACCTAAGCATGAAAAAAGAATGTCACCTTGAAATACATCTGCGTAATCGGTGAGTCGGTCAAAGCAAACCTGCTCACAGACGACTTTTTCAGTACCGAAATCAATGGGCCTACGTGCAATCGCAATTATCTTCCCGATGTCGTTGCATTGTATAAGCTGCTCAATTAAATGTTTTCCAATGAGCCCGGTAGCTCCCAATACAATCGCCGTCTTCATACTTAATGACCTTATTTGTGAAATTCTTAAAATGAGAATTTACCGCGTGTTTAAAAGTTTAAATTGTAGGTAAATACACAGCTGTGATGATACCGCTGCAACGAAAGTTAATAAAGAAGGGTTGCAGTCTTCAATGCATGAAGCGGTGGGATTGATATTGGCAATTGGTAGGGTTGAGTTGTGCTCAGCAATCAGAGTGGCTCTGAATAACAAGGCGCACAGCAGTGGTGATATTTTCAATTCGCGTTGCATTGAGACTGTTTGCCAGTAATGTTAAAGTCGGGTTATGAGCAATAATACAAATATCTTGGCAGTCTGGTGCTGGTTCATCTAGGTCTTGAATAGCAAAGTGGTGTTCATGCTCACAAAATGTATACAATGGGACGTATATATTTAGCGGGATTTGTGGTGCGCAAGTTTGGTGAATGATTTTGGCTGTGTCTAGTGCGCGTTTTGCAGAGCTGCTGAAAAACATACTGTCGGGCAGTAACCCGAGAGCCGAGTTGCAGTGCAAGTTGAGACGCACGTTTTACGCCCTTATTTTTGAGAGGTCTTTCGAGGTCACCAAGGGATGGAACTGCCCAACTCGATTTTGTATGGTGTATTAAACGTAAGGTTCTCAATGAAGGCCTTTCGCATGTAAATAGACGAGAAAAACGCCTCTGGTTAGCAGAGGCACTTGTATTTTAGTTTGGGGCTCAGTCAACAAACAGCTGGTTTTCCAAGGTTCTACCATTCACGATTTGCTTATAGGTCCATTGATTTTTATGTATTAAAGTCAGTAGTGACAAATCTAACGGTTCCGCGTGCTTGGTATATTCTATCACCAGTTCGTCGGACTGAGTTTGCTTAACATTTGTTACCCCTTGCAATTGTGCTATTTGGGCCTGCATTTGGTCGTTGAGATTAAGCATTTGTAGTGTGATATAGCTCCCTTGTTGTGTTTGGTGCAGGTCACTTTGATGACTACTCAACTGTCCTTGCTCTAAATACAAGACCGTGTCACATAGGCGTTCTAACTCACTGAGGTCGTGTGAACTCAAAATAAAAGTAATGTTGCCTCTTAAGGAAGCGATGAGGTTTCTAATCGCTTTGGCATTTTTGGGGTCTAAACCGGCAGTGGCTTCATCGAGTAGAACAATTTCCGGGTTGCCCAATAAGGCTTGTGCAATGCATACTCGCTTGCGCATTCCATGCGATAACTCTGATGTTTTGGATTGTGCCACATGTGACAAGTCAACAAGCTCTAGTACCCGTTGGGTATCAGCTAAAGCTGACTTTTTGTCCATACCTTGCAATTGTGCGTAAAAGCTTAGTTGTTTAGCTACTGAAAACTTGGGGTCGAGCTGCGCGTCTTGTGGAAGTGCACTTAACTTACTGAATAAAGCTGCACTGCGTGGCGGATGCCCGATGATATCGACATGCCCCGTGTCTGGCTTGAGGTAGCCACAAATAATGCTGAATAGGGTGGTTTTACCCGCGCCATTTGGACCCACTAAAGCGACCGTACTCCCTTGCTCTATTTTGAAGTTAACACCGGATAATGCTTGTTTTGCACCAAAGGACTTTGACAGTGCACTCACTTCTATAACTGTGCTCATAGGTCACGCTCCCGCAAAATGAATTGTGCAGCACCCAGTAGTGCAGCAGCTTGGAAAATTGGCAAGACTAGAGCGAAGTTAGAGCTGCTTTGCCAGCCTGTTATATCGCCAATATGATGCCCAGGGATCAAGTAATTTAGCCAAGCAAACATTGGATATACATCGCCAATGTAAGTGATTATTGAAGCGACAATGGTAAAAAATAAAATCGCAAATACAATGCTCATCCGCGCAGAATTAGTTACTAAGTTTAGTAAGCTCATCAGTGCGATAAACGGCAAACATGTCACTAATAATTTAGCCCATATTGCGACCGATTTGATTAGCCCAGCCCCTACTAAACCGGTATCACGCATACTCATCATGACTAACGTAGCAATGCTTACCAAACCAATCAAAGCGGCTAATATCATTACTTGGCCAAAAAAGCGTCCTAATAACAGTTCAAATCGTGCACTTCTCAACGTTAGGAAACGAACAGTACCTCGGTTTCTATCTTCAACTGTTTGATCTGCGGTAACGAACAAAGCAAACATCGGAAAGGTAAATAACGCAATAACCCAAAATATCGCGAGTTCAGCTTCAGGCCAAGAGACCAAACTGTTGAGTCCAATTGTGCCAGCCAGTTGGCTGACAAAGCCTTCAAATTCAGGACTATTAAGAAATGGCACCGCGTTGTAAATTGGATAGCGTAGGACCATAAACCATACCAGCGAAAACGCGGTTACGGCGAGCCAGCCCCTTTTAGTAGCAAATAGGCGGGTTAGTTCAAACTGACTATACAGCCAGGTACGATGAAAGTTCATATGTTCTCCTCTTGATATCAATACTTTAGCTATATTTTTAAAGAGGAGGAAGAAAAAAATTGTTGCAAGATATGGCGAATTGAAAGAGATAGTGCAACTATTGTTGCACTATCTAAAGGAAGAGCGGTTACCAGCCACACTGGCGATTTTTATTTTGCTCGTCTAGGTATGCTTGTAAAGGTGCGAAGTAGTCAAGGATTGCCGTTGCATCCATCTGCTTGCTACCTGTTACTGTTTCAAGTGCTTCTTGCCATGGACGACTGCTGCCCATTTCAAGCATGGTATTCAATCGCTCACCAGCTTCTTTCGAGTTATAAACTGAACAACGGTGGATAGCTTCTTTGCTGCCAGCAATTTCACATAGAGACTTGTGGAATTCAAACTGAAGAATATGAGCTAAGAAGTAACGCGTATAAGGAACATTTCCTGGGACATGATATTTTGCACCTGGATCGAAGTCAGTTTCTGTACGCGCAACAGGTGCCTTAACACCTTGGTATTTTTCACGCAGTTCCCACCAAGCTTGGTTGTATTGCTCTGGGCTTATTTCACCGGAGTAAACTTTCCAACGCCACTGGTCAACAAGTAAACCAAACGGAATGAAAGCAACTTTATCCATTGCCATTTTCATTAGTAAGCCGATGTCTTTTGACTCATCAGGTACGTGATCTAATAAACCGATTTCTTTTAGATACCCAGGTGTGACCGATAGTGCGATAGTGTCACCAATTGCTTCATGGAAACCATCATTCGCGCTCTCTTGGTAGTAAAGAGGTAGTTTGTTGTATGCACGTTGATAGAAGTTATGGCCTAGCTCATGGTGAATAACTGAAAACTCTTCACCGGTTTGCTGAATACACATTTTGATACGCAAATCATCTTTAGAGTCTAAGTTCCACGCAGAAGCATGGCACTGTACATCACGATCTTTTGGTTTCAAAAACAGTGAACGTGTCCAGAATGTTTCTGGCAAAGGTTCAAAGCCCATTGAAGTAAAGAACTTTTCTGCACCTTTCGTCATCTTAATAGCATCGTAGTCGTGCTGCTTAAGTAACTCCGTCAAGTCATAACCTGGATCTGCATTTTCTGGTGCAACTAAATCATAGATATTACCCCACGATTGTGCCCACATGTTGCCAAGTAAGTGTGCAGGAATTGGCTGATTTTGAGGCACTTTGTCTTCGCCGTATTTTTCACCAAGTTTTGCACGCACGTGGCAGTGAAGAGAGTTATATAAAGGTTTAACTTGGCCCCAAATACGGTCTAGCTCTTTAGCGAAATCATCCGCTGGCATATCATATTTACTACGCCACATAGCGCCTGTGTCAGCATAGCCAAGCTCATTGGCTCCTTCATTTGCAAGAGATACTAAGTCTTTATAAAGAGGGCGCATTGGTTTAGAAACATCGCGCCAACCTTGCCATATATCTAATAGCTCTTCGTAATCACGGCTGTTGGCCATTTTGGCTGTCATATCACCTAAGCTCAAGCATTTGCCTTCTTTACAGTATTTACCTTTGCCATAAAGGCCATCTAAATCTGCTGAAAGCTTTGCTAACTCTGCTGTTTTAGCCGGATCTTTCGGCGCTGGCAGCGTTAGGTTTAATTTTAATTTGTCAAGCTTACGACGGTTATCATAGCTAAGTTCTAGGTCATCAAATTTTGCAGCTTCATTCGCAAGGGCAACAAGTGTCGCTGTGTATTCTTCGCCAACTTCAGCAGAGAGTGCAGCAGTATCTTCTGTAATAAAGTTAGCGTATATCCAAGCTGCACGGCTACTTCTGACTGTCAGGTCTAAAAGCTGTTCTTCAGCTTGTACTAGGAATGCTTCAGCGTCTTTTTCTGTTAGTTTTTCACTTGTTGTCGAGTTACAGCCACTCAGAGAGAGCGCCCCAGCGACGAATACCGCGCTTAGGCTGAGTTTAAATTTTGCCGACATAATTATTCACTTTTTGTTATAGAGAAACGCGATGATAACAGTCTATTTGCGTCCTCTCAATCGCCAAAAGAGCACTGAAAGTTAAATTGGGCACAAGCTAAATCAAAGTTTATTCATATACCAGTGACAATGTGGCTTTGAATTATTGCCAGCAATGCTTTGCTATGGTTGAGTTAGTATATTTTTCATCCATACTTATCTTAATTATAGGAAGGAGATAAACTCTCATGTGGTTAGTTTTATTAATAATTATAGCTGGTTGGGTTATTTTCGGCGTTAAGGAAATACGGGTTAAGTGGATTTCTGTGCCATTGTTTAATTACTTTAAACGCGCGTTACCCGAGCTATCAGATACAGAAAAGGAAGCAATGAAGGCAGGTGACACATGGTGGGATGCAAGCCTTTTCAGCGGTAAACCAGACTGGAAGATGTGGTTGCACTCTGGCAAACCAAGGTTATCTGATGAAGAGCAGGCTTTTGTAAATAATGAGCTGAAGTCACTCATGGCAATACTCGATGAGTCACAAATTACTGCACAGGGGGATTTACCTGAGTCTGTTTGGAAGTATTTAAAAGAACAAGGGTTCTTTTCTATGATCATTCCAAAGAGCTTTGGTGGTAGGGAGTTTAGTGCGCAAGCAAATTCAGTGATTGTTTCAACGATTGCGACTCGCAGTTTATCCGCGGCCGTCACTGTTATGGTACCGAACAGTTTAGGGCCGGCTGAACTATTACTTCATTTTGGAACACAAGAGCAACAACAACACTGGCTGCCAAAGCTCGCAACAGGAGAGGTGATCCCCTGTTTTGCTTTAACCTCACTGCATGCAGGTTCCGATGCGGGTGGTATCACCGACTATGCGACCGTATGTAAACAAGATTTCGAAGGAAAAGAAACGCTAGGATTAAGCGTAACTTGGTCAAAACGCTATATTACTTTAGCCCCTGTAGCTGATGTACTTGGGCTGGCGTTTAAAGTGTATGACCCAGAGCATTTGTTGGGTGAACAAGTGGAGCTTGGCATAACCTGCGCCTTGATACCGACAGCCCATTCTGGCGTCATTAAAGGCGAAAGGCATGACCCTATGGGGTTGGCGTTTATGAATGGCACAACAGAGGGCAACGATGTATTTATTCCTCTAGATTGGGTTATTGGAGGGCAAGATGGCGTTGGAATTGGGTGGCGAATGTTAGTTTCTTGTTTGAGTGCAGGACGCGGAATTTCTCTACCAGCTTTGAGTGCTGGTACGGCGCAATTATGCAGTAGGGCGACTTCCGCCTATAGCCAACTTCGCTATCAATTTAAGCAACCCATAGGCCAGTTTGAAGGCGTGCAAAGTACGTTAGCTAGAATATGCGGACTGACATATAGCATTGAGGCTGGACGAGAAAATACAGCGTTGGCGGTCGACTTGAACAAGAAACCATCGGTTATCACTGCTATTGCGAAGTACCATTTAACTGAACAAGCGCGAGTTGTAATTAATGATGCTATGGATGTTCATGGTGGTAAGGCAATTCAAAAAGGTCCTTTAAATTATTTAGCCAATCATTATGCCGGTATGCCAATCAGCATTACGGTGGAAGGTGCGAATATATTGACCAGAAACTTAATGATCTTTGGCCAGGGAGCGAGCCGCTGCCACCCATTCATTTTAAAAGAAATGGAAGCCGTTCAACTTGAAGATAAAGAGCAGGGCCTAAAAGAGTTTGACAAGTTACTGCTGTCCCATCTCATTCACTCTGGCATAAATAGCTTAAAAGCACTTTTTAATGGCCTAACTGTGGCGCGTTTTGTCAGCTCGCCCGTTAGTGGAGATGTGGCTCGCTATTACCAACTCCTGACGTGGTACAGTCAAGTGTTGGCGGTATTAAGTGATATTGCGATGCTTCGTTTAGGTGGTGCGCTTAAATATCGAGAAATGCAGTCAGCCCGATTGGGAGATATGCTTAGTCATTTGTACTTAGCTTCCTGTGTATTGAAAAAATATGAAGACGATGGACGCCAATGTGGTGACTTACCACTTCTTCGTGTGGCTATGGCATATCATTTGACAAACTACAGTCAAGCTGCGAAAGCGTTTATTGAGAACTTTTTGCCAAGAGGGCTTAGAAGTGTGGTGAAGCGAGTTATTTTTCCGCTTGGAACAAGAGCATTCGGGCCGTCAGATGGTGAGGTTAAATCCCTGTGCTCGAGTGTTTTTGAAAACAGCAATACGCGTAATCGTATTAGTGCGTTCTGCGACAGTAATGGAATGGTCGGGCTGGAAAAACTAGAAGAAGCACTGTCTATTTCTAATCAAGCAAAACTTCCGTATCACGACTTTTTGAGTTGGCAAAGAAAGCAATCAGCGACCATTTATGATAAGACAATTTCTCAGCAATTGCAGGGGGCTTGTGAGTCAGGTACGATTTCTGAAGGGGACAAAGAAACACTAGAAAAATGGTTGAAGCTTAGAGACGAAGCGCTTAGTGTGGACTCACGAAACGCTTGATAGTTTTTTAGCGTGCGTAGGGGTCTGGATTGATTTTATCGACGTACCAGTCACCCTTGCGTTTTACCATTTGCACACTGCGCATGTCGTCCACTTGGTCGCCATGTAACTGCCCAGTAAAGATCAGGTTCACCTTGGCTTTATTTCCATATTGTTCACGCAAGCTTTTATTGGTCATGTCTAACTCTATTGTGACGTGATCAAATTGCATATTAACTAGGTTTCTAGTGAATTGTGATGGCGTACCGTAAGAGCGCATTATTCTAGCGAGTCTGGGGGTAGACAGCTTAAGCGCGGCTTTCATATCCTTGCGGTTGTATAGTGCATCAAAATACATTGTAGCGGCATAGCCTGGGGTGTCTTTATCACCTCGACCTGCTTCTTCGTTACCACAACCAACTAAAAAAAGTGTCGTCAGAGCGAAAATCAAACAGAGATATTTCATTTTAAAAAAGAGTTTCGAATCACTGTCTCTAGTGTGTCTTTATTCAGTTCATTTGTAAAGTTAACTAGTCAAAATAACCTAACTGCTTATTTTATATTAGGATAAATAGCGTATTTTTATAAAAGCTAGGAATTAGTAAAAGTAGAGCGGAATCCGTTGGGATACCATGCTACAGAGCTGATCGAACGCCCAGTTCTGTAGCGGGAAGAGTGACTCTGTTTAATCCTCTAGTGGGCACTTGAGTGTATTAGAGCCTTGGCTTCTATAACACAGTTTACCATCATCCATTACGATGTTTTCTACAAAGTCTCCACTACTTTGGAATGCCAAAGTGTTGCCAGCATAGCAGCTTAAGTGACCGTCTCTAACTAAGCAGGTATGCGTATTGTTACCCAAAATTTGATGTACGACACCTGATTGTGCGATAAGCTGCTGCACGGGCTCAACATCATTCCCCCAGCATTGCCAGCTTGCATCAGCAAATTGTGCACAAGCAGTATCATAATTGACCGCATTTAGTTTGCTGACTCCTTCCAACACGGGGACTTCTGACACTGGTGAGTCGTTAAACCCTGCACAGTGAACGTCTCCCTCATTACCTAATAAGCAGGCATAATAACCGCGGGTAACCACTTGTTTAAGTTGTTCAGGCTGAGTTTCAAATCTAAGTTGACTGTTGGTACTGGTACACCTTGTTAATACTCGGTCTTCAACAACACAGCGGTAGTGCTCACCTTCGATTTCTAAGTTGTTTGCTAATACAATTTCTAGACTATTTGTCACATATGTATCTGCTTCATCTCTTGTGAATAGAGACAATCTAGCTTCATGGTCTTGCGGTATTATCTGTTGATATTGGGCGGTTAAGGCGACATCATTTGAAGTCTTTGATACTCCACCAAAACTGTCCCAAGAAGGAACATAGTCAGTGTTGCCATCTAAATGGATGAACTGACCATACAAGAAAAATGTCGAGCCACTTACATAGGTTTCATTGACGCCTGCATAGGTTCTCAATAGAGAGTTGTACGATTCGGCATAGATTTTAACTTCTTTTTCGGCAAAGCCCGCTTTGATTATTAGGTTAAATGCTCTTAGTGAACTTATCGTGTATTGGTTATCTAATACCGTCACAGCGGTAATGCCGTCCGTCTGAGTGACGTCTAATTTATCGTAAGTGTACAAGTTAGTGATGGGGACAATGCGCACTTGGTCAATTGGCACTGAGCTTTCTAAGGTGTAGTTTTGTGTAACTTCACGTTTAGGATAAAGTTCAAACCTATGGTCTTTATCAGGAATATTGATAGAGTCTCTCGTTGCTGCTGTATTATGGAAAATCAGCGGTTGCGTTGCGGTTGTACTTTCGCCTGACTTGTATTTCACTTTATAGCTTATGGTATGAAAATTATTAAAGCTCTCGACTTCAGGTATTTGTATCGTCAGCTTACTGTTTTCCTTGGTGAGATATTGTTCATCAAACTGATTGTTGATAGCCCATGTGACACTATCGATATTCGAAAAGTCCGTCAGGTTACTGTTTATTACGACCGTCTGTCCTGAAGCGGCCACTTCGTGAGAGCTAGTTAGTGAGATGGGGGTTTGGGTTTCTTGCTTTGTGACTAAAACCTTTGTACTAGCAGTTTCAGTCACACTACCTTTCATTGAAACCTTTAGTGACAAATCAAACGTGGTGTCTTGCAAAACAGCAGGGGCGGTAAAGCTATAGGTTTTACTCTCACTGGTGGCGTTGGTTGGCTGCGGGTCTGGTTGCCATAGCCATGCATAAGCTTCGATTTCGTCGCTATGAGAAATAGTTGGGACGATACTTGCGGTTTTGCCGCTTGCTACTGTCACCTGTTCTGGTAATGATAAAGTTAAAGAAGGGCCGTCAGCAGGCGTTATCTTTACTTTTGCTGGGCGAGTATGTACGTCGTTGTCGGTCACAACATTAATCACCACAGTAAACTCAGTTTCCTCTGATACATCAGGAAGTGTGAGGGTTAGCGTAGAGTCTCCTGTGCGCCCTGCGTTTGATGTCGATACCTTGTGCGTCGGGTTTAGGCCTTCAAATCCCCAACTCACCTTTTGAATATTTGCGTCAGTTGCAAATGATGCTGTCAATGAAACTGTGTCACCACCACTGAACGTATAACTGTCCTGCATTTCAATGTTAGCGCCTACAACTTCTGGATAGAGTGAAATTATGTGGGTTTTAGTCACTGGAGAACTCACCCCGTCCGAGACCTCACATGTGACAGTAATGCTTTGTCTTTCTGTTACAGACGGGAGTTTAACCACTGTTCTGGTCATTGATTCTTGGTCAAACTGAACGCCGTCTAGTGAACTTGTCCAATTTACGGTAAGTTGATCGTTATCCGGGTCGATAAAACTGGTAGTGATAACAATAGATTCTTTTGATAGAGCGAGCGAATCGCCACTGAGTGTAACTGTAGGGGCTCGGTTTTGTGTAGAAGGGCGTTGATCGTCGTTTCCTGATGAATTACTACCGCCACCGCAGGCAGCTAACAATCCAACGAGTGAGGCCAAAAGTATTTTGCGCATTTTCATTCCTTATCAATGGCAGTTTTCACATTATTTTTAGTCAATAGGAAGTGGTCTCCTATTTCCAAGCAATTTAGTCCGCTTTATTTTAACGGTAACTTAATAAATAAGGTAATTTTTGTTATTTAAATGTAATAATTTGTAGAGTGAAAAAGCCCAGCATACATGCTGGGCTTGGTCAGGAAGGGAGTTTACTTAATTCAAATTGGATTGTACTTGGGTAATTTCCTCGCTTTTTCTACCAAACAGCTTTTTACCAATACGTTTTGCATCCTCAAGCGCAACGTATTGGCAAGGAATGAGTATTAGAGTAATAACCGTTGCAAATAGGACACCGAAGGCTAACGAAACCGCCATTGGAATAACGATTTTCGCCTGCAAACTGGTTTCCATAATGATGGGTATTAAACCGATAAACGTCGTGAGTGATGTAAGTAGGATTGCACGGAATCTGCGGCATCCAGCTTCAACAACAGCGTCTTTGATACTTAGTCCTCCTTCTCGTGCTTTGTTGACAAAGTCAACCATTACCAGAGAGTCGTTAACCACAACACCTGCTACAGCAATGATGCCAAAGAAGGATAATCCACTCATTGTTATGCCAAGAACCATATGACCTAATACAGCACCGACAACACCAAACGGGATCACAGACATAATCAATAAAGGTTGTAAATATGAGCGAAGTGGGATAGCTAAAAGTGCAAAGATGAT
Source organism: Pseudoalteromonas luteoviolacea NCIMB 1942 (assembly GCF_001625595.1). Lineage (GTDB taxonomy): Bacteria > Pseudomonadota > Gammaproteobacteria > Enterobacterales > Alteromonadaceae > Pseudoalteromonas > Pseudoalteromonas luteoviolacea_A. The sequence goes on along the minus strand of NZ_AUXT01000143.1, from coordinate 46,426 downwards.
CATCAGCGATAAAGCAAAATCGCGCAGTTGCTCAGCAACGCTGTCCAATTCCTCTTGCACTCGTCCGGTAATGCTACTCGTAACGTCAGGGTAACTTTCTAATAAGCTAGGCAAGTACTCTTCGCTTATTTGTTCAGCAATTTTGAAAGGTTCTGCTTTGTCAGTATCTACAGATGCCCAGACATTGATAGTGCGCTTCGCATTTTCTCGGCGAATGCGGTTAACACCTTCAACGAGGTTGATGTCGGCCACTTCAACCAATGGGATTTCAGCCCCAGCAGGTGAAATGATACGCACATCTTGGATGTCACTGATGGCATTACGATGCTCTCGAGGGTAGCGAACCATAACTTTTATTTCTTCACCGTTACGTAAAATACGTTGGGCTTCAAGTCCGTAATAACTAAAGTTCACTTGCGAAGCGACATCGGATAAGGTCAAGCCCATGCTGTAAGCTAACGGTTTAAGCTCTAGTCTGATTTCATCCGTAGCAGACTGCATGGAGTCATTTACATCTCCGACGCCTTCCACAGTTCTTAGCTTCGCTTTTAGCTTGGCCGCAACTTCTCTCAGCGTCTCTTTGTTTTTACCCTCAAGGCGGAAGCTAATGTCGCCATCATCGCGACCACCGCCAAAGACACTGTCTTCAATATTCAAGCTTTTAACGCCGGGCAAAGGCGGCATGCTTTCTCGCCACATTTCGCTTAGCTCAAAAGTGTCAATTGGACGTAAATGAGGTTCAACCAAGATAGCGCGGATTGAAGCATTGGTGCGGCCATTCATGTTTACCGACAGGTTTTTAACCATCACCTGCCCATACTCTTCTTCAATTTTCTTTTCAACATCCCACACCAGCTTTTCAATTTTATTGGCTGTGTCAAGCGTTGCAGACTCTGAAGCAGATAAGTTCATTTCAACTTGTATGCTAGGGAAGTCGTGTGGAATTTTAGGGTTCGTGACAAACTTAATGAATCCGCCAGCAAATAGTCCTGCGCTAACAATCAAAATACAGATAAAGCCGACGATCACCGTGTAACGGTAGTGGATACACTTGTCAATAAATGGTCTGTAGATATTGTCGATAAAGTGTTTTAAACCATTATCCATACCCGCTCTCAAACGGTGAAGTGGGTTTTTGGGATTGCTGGGCTTGTCTCTCATGGCTGCTAAGTGAGCAGGAAGGACCAGTTTTGATTCAATCAATGAGAAGATCAAACACAGAATAATGACTCCACCAATCGCCTTGGAAAATGCGGCTTCAGGGCCTGTAGACAAAGTTTGTGGTAAGAATGCTGCAATTGTTGTAAGTACACCAAAGGTTGCAGGCACGGCAACGCGTTTAACTCCGCGAACCACGTTATCTAGACTATGGCCATACTTTTCAATTTCTGCGTGTGCAGATTCTCCGACGACGATAGCATCGTCCACAACAATGCCGAGTACCAATATAAAGGCGAACAAAGAAGCTAAATTGATTGTAATGTCCATAAAGCCCATAGGCATGAGTAAGAAAGCACCTAAGAACGAAACAGGTAAACCCATCATTACCCAAAACGCGAGTCTAACTCTTAAGAATAACGCCAACATCAACATTACCAGAATCCCACCGATAACCATGTTCTCAATCATCATGTTTAGGCGGCCTTCGAGGTAGTAAGTGAAATCTAAAAAAGGCTCAAGTTTTACGTTTTGTGGAAGCTGAGATTCTTTCTCTTTTAAGTAGCCTTTTATAACACTGGCAACTTTTGTGATGTCTTGATCTTTGGAGGCCATGACTTCATACAACAGTGAATTCCTGCCATTGTATAGCGAGTACATTAAGCCTTCTTCAAAACCATCTGAAATTTTGGCGACATCACCCAAGCGAATTTGCGCGCCGTCTTCTAGCGTAATTAAAGGCAGTTGCTCAAATTCATGACCTTGGTAAGCTTGGTTTTCAACACGCATTGAAATGTAGCCATTGTCTGAGCGAATTTGCCCAGCCGACATATTGGCTGAAAAGCTCTGTACGGCGGAGGAGATATCACGGAATGTTAAGCCATATTCACGCAACTTGTCTGGGCTCACTTCAATACCTATTTCATAGTCCAGGCCGCTGTTAAAATTCACTAAGTTCACGCCTGGGAGTGCAAGCATTTCATCGTGAAGGATATTGCCAAGTTTCTTCAGCTCCTTGAAGTCCATGTCGCCATTTAACGTTAGCAACATTACATCTTGTTCGTTTTTCTCGTTACGAACAATTGGACGCTCCATACCAGAGGGGAAATTAGAGATGGCGTCTACCTGCATCTTAACTTCGTCGAGGACGTCTTTTGGCTCATACTGTTGGTCAACTTCAATCCAAGTTTGTGAAAATCCACGATTAGAGTAGGTAATGAGCCTTTTTATACCTTCTAGCCCTTCCATCGCTTCTTCCACTTTTATGGTGATCCCTTCTTCTACTTCTTGTGGTGCAGCACCAGGGTAGACTGCTTGAATACTCAACCGGTAATTTTTATTCTGTGGGAAAATTTGCTTTTGAATGGTGAATGCGGTCAGTAACCCACCAACTAGTACAAATATCATTAAAAGGTTAGCGGCAACTGGGTTACGCGCAAACCAAGCAATGATGCCTTTTTCTTGAGTCTCCATGCGCCATTACTCCTCTTTTAATGCAAGCTGAGTCGCGGCTTGAGTGGGTATATTATCATCAATGCGTAGTTGCATGCCCTCGGTAGGATATTCAAGCGCTGATGTGATGAGGCTTTGCCCAGATTCAAGCCCTTGATCTATAACGACTAGGCCGTCATATTCTCGAACAATATTGAGCTTTTTAAATGACAGCGTTTGGTCGCTGTTTAGAATCGCCACCTGCCCATTTCTCACCAAATGGTGAGGAATTTCCACAGCGTTATTGACTCGCTTTCCTTTTATATTTGCATTTAAATATGCGCCAAAGCGCAGTGGCTTTTGCGTGTCGTCATATGGGCGTTCAACTTGCGCAACAAGGTAGGTCATACGACTGCGGCTGTCGATGACTCCCTCACTGCGTACGATTGTGCCTTGCCAGTTGACTTCTTGGCCTGCCACTTTCGCAGTGAGTGTGACATTTGCGTTGATTCCATTATTTTGAAGATGCTGGAGCTCATTATCAGCTACTGGTAAACGTACTTCGGCTACAGAAATAGAATTTAAAACCCCGACTAAGCTACCTTGATTTACGACACTACCAAGGCTCAGTGAGCGAGTTTCGATAATTGCATCATACGGCGCTTTGATATAGGTGCGTTCAAGGTTGCGTTTTGCACGTTTAACGCTGGCTTGGGCGGCTTTAAATCGTGCTAGCTTTTCGGCTAATTGAGGCTTTCGTAAGTACAATTCAGAGGGAATCGTGGAGTTAGCGTTATTTTTAATACGCTCCCATTCAGTTTTGGCTACATGCGCTTGAGCTTGCTCGATTTCGAGAGCAGAACTAGCTTGTGCGAGGTTAGCCTCCGCATCAATAAGCGCGGCTTCATAATCATTGGGATCTATGCGCGCTAAAATCGCCCCTTTTTTAACAAATCCCCCTTTAACAAAAGCTTTAGAGAGGTCAATAATTTGTCCGCTGACTTGAGCAACCATTTGTGTGCTGTATTTTGGCTTGACGATACCATAAGAGCTTACCGACATTTGCAGAGACGATGTATGGATCGGCGATACCTCGACAAGCGGATGAATGATCTTCTCTGGTTTTTCTTGCGGAGGTGTTTGCATTGAAGAAAATGCAATAGCGCTTGCGATACCTCCAAGCAAAACCACACAGGGTAATATGATTTGTTTTTTACTAGCCACGATGTTAATTCCTTCCCGAATTGACAAATTTGATACTGATACGTATCGGTTACACAGAATAATACGCCAATAGATATTTCTAGGTGTTTTGATCTCATATCAATATGTAACAAAGCATTGCGATTATTGTCACAATTTTACAATTAGCGGGTAAAATTGCTTAAAATTTAATAAAAGAATCATTTTTGCATACAGAAAGTGTGCTAATACGTATAATCTCAGCTTTTTGGTTTGGGGGTAGAAATGGAGTGTAGGTTAGGTTGCGGTGCTTGTTGTGTCGCCCCAAGTATCAGCTCTTTGAAAAAAGCAGCCGATGTGCGCTGTGAGTATTTAAACGAGCAAAATCTATGCTCGATTTTTGGTAAGCCGGAACGGCCCAAGGTTTGTAGTGATTTCAAAGCAGACAAAGAAACCTGTGGCTCTAGCAATGAACAAGCAATGGCAAACTTGATCTACCTTGAAGCCGTTACATAGCCACTTATTCTTCTTTATCACATTTCAAAGGCTTCTTCATATTACACACCTGCTTCTTGCTTTAATTTGTGGATTACGGCTGTTTGACTAGACTTGAGTAAGCAAGAGCGAGTATTTTGCAATATAAATTATTGATTTTATTTATGTAAATGTTTTGCGCCGAGTTTGTTGACCTATCTCATAGTAAGGAAAGTGCAGATGAGAGAATATACCATTATGATGATTGACGACGATGACGTAGATAGGTATCTGCTGACACGTGCGTTGAAAAATGCCAGCTACACGGGTCATATCTTTGAAGCTGACAATGGACAAGTCGCGATCGATTGTTTGTCTAACTATGAGCACAATGCGAAACGATACCCTGACAAGTTCCCGCCTGTGATTATCTTTCTCGATATCAATATGCCGCTTATGGATGGTTTTGAGTTTTTGGAAGCTTTGGTCAAGTTACGAGCAACCACTGGAGTATTTGAAAGCTCTATTCTCACTTTGTATACCTCTTCAATATGTGGTTAAGGTAGGTACATGATTAAAGGCTATGATTTTGTAAAAGGCTATCTCGTGACAGAAGATTTAACCGCACAAAACTTAATAGAGACAATGGCAACTTGTACTGTCAGTTAAGTATGTGGCTAAAACCTATTTGGATGGGCTGGTGAGCCCATCTATTTCACTCTACTTTTAAAACGGAAATCACGCGAGGATTTGGGAGTATAGTTTTGTGCAAAGACCCGCCCTAAAATTGAATCAAGCATGGCGTTAATTGGCACATAGTTATTGCATTACACTGCTTTCAAATACTATCTATGTTTATATTGGGTTTTACAGTAACCCCTCACAATATCTTTTGAGCGCATGTGTAAATGTTTAGTCTTCCGTCCTGATACGCGAGTCCGCCAACTGTTAAAGCTGCGAGGCTTAAGGTTTCTTCGCATGAGCTGAATAACAGCTTGTTCATCCAATTTAAACAAGGTGTGTATTGCCTCAAATGGAGTTCTATCTTCCCAGGCCATTTCAATTATTCGTGACGTTTCGTCTTCTCTAAATTGCATCTTAATCCAAGGTTTTGTCAAAGCGGAATTATACGAAAGCACTGTCGGTTTGGATTCACGTTTTACAAAGTGATTAAAGCAGGGAGTATTTGCAGTAAAGGTTGGGCGCATGTTCTGCACTCGTTTGCGATGCACCCGATTTAATTTACGACTTTTGAACCAAAGGGAATTGAGAAAAATACACGCCTTGCCAGCCAAATTTAATGAAGTTTCTGATATTTGCGTGATCAGTGCCTTTGGGGTTGAGTAAAACGTCTTCCCTATAATAGCGGCCAAAGCAGTGTAGTGTTGCTTGCGCTGACAAGTTATGCAGTTTTGCAAATGCTAATATTTTGCACGAGCCTAAGTTAGTGCCTGCTTCATTGTGCTGTTCGCCACTTTCGAATGCACATGGACTAAATACATAGTGGCTGTCTATCAACGATATGGTCTGCTCAAATTCTATGATGTTACCCGGTGTTGCCACATGGTTTATAAAACTTTCAATATTTTCAGGTGTTTGGGGTGAGTTTGTCATCAATACTTCTTATTGAATTAAAACCTTATTATCTCTAAAAGCCTAAGGTTTGCAAACCTCGACTTTGGTACAAAAAACCGAGTATTTCAGGGCATAAGCCGATGTTCCCAAAGGATTTGTGTTATAATTGCAGTGTATAAAAAATTGGAGGTACATTATTCGAGTGAGTAAAGCGAAACTAAGCCAAGACGAAAGCCTATCTTTTAAAATCAATTATCAGCTCCTGCCCAAAGAAGCCAACCAACTTGACCTGTATTTTTCTATACCTACCGATATGGGTATCAATGCCAATACGCTAAATGAAGTTGACTACTTTAACGCGAACATTAAGAGTCACAGTGCCTACTATTCTGAACAGTTACACTTACCATTAGTGAGAAGCCGTTTTATTAGCCAAAGCAAAGGGCAAAAAAGTGACTATCGAGTTAATTTAAATTTATTTTGCTATCAAATTCGCATTGCATTAGACGCAGATGTGAAAGACATGCTTAAACTGAAGCAAGCTGATGAGTTTTATCCTGCAGCTATTGAGCTGGTGGAACAGTCGGCACGTTTGTTGGTAAAATTGAGACGCTACACGCCACCAGATAACAAGCTAAAGTCTTACTTTCAAAATGCAGACAATTATTTGAGTTGGCACACGGAACAAGCGTTTTTGAAACTACTAGCAAGAGGTCCAAAATCTAGTGAATTTAGTCGCGAAAGAAGTACGGTTGTCGATTTTTGTAAACAAGAGAGTGAGTATCGAGAAAAGCTTAGTTATAACTCACAAGTTACTTTAGACGACCCAAATCGCATTACCAATAAGATGCGCTTACTTGAAAGGCTGATAGAGTATGGGGTTGTTTTTAATAAAGAAACGACTAACTTAGGCGCAAACTTAAAACGCCTAGCGCGCGGCGGCGTAACTGCGGTGATAATGGCTTTCGTCATGTACTTGGTCCTGAACGCGCGCTCTAATTTTGAAGAGATCACAGTTGCGCTCATCGCGTTATTGGGTGTTATCTACGGCTTAAGAGAAACCTTTAAAGATGACTTAACTCAGTGGGCATGGCGACAAATACAAAAGGGTAGGCCAAAGTGGCGCAACAAGTTCAAAAACTCTGTGAATGATGCGACTGTCTGTACACAAACTATATGGTTGGAGCATATCAAGAAAAAAGAGATCCCAGACGATGTTGATAAATTGCTTAAAAAACGTGGTAGACAGAATCGACAAGAAGCGAACTTCTTGCATTTTTGCGCAAAGAATCAAGTGCACGTAAACGAATTCTTACCCGGGTATGAAGAAGTACAGCAACGTATAACATTTAACATGAGCTCATTTGCACGCTATTTGAAGAAAGGCGCTGGAAAGCTTTACAGCCTAGAGGGGCACAAAGTGTCAAAAAACTCTGTAGAGCGGCGTTATCAAATCAATTTGGTCATGCGTTTTAAGGCCAAAGATGAGGTCCAGCTTGAACGTTATAAACTCACTATGAACCGCTCTGAAATTGTCGCCATTGAGCAGATGAAAGATTAAGGGAGAGAGACTTTTTATGTGTATTAAGAATGTCTGAACACTGCGTTCAAAACTTATGAATTCCTTAATTAGCAATCGCTTAGTAAATTGTTCAGTAGGTTAATTAAGGAGTTAAATCATGTCCAATGTACGTTACTTCATAGAGAAAGACACTAAAAAGGCGCATCAGTATTTTTCAGATAAACTCGTGTTTGAGACAGACTGCTCAGATGTTTATGCAGACATCAAATCGGGCAGTCACGACTTTGTATTAGTTGACGTACGCGCTCGAGAGGCATTTTCAAAGAGTCATGCCATCACTGCGATTAACATTCCACACGGTGAAATAACTCAAGCTCGTATGCAAGAATTTAACACAGATACGTTATTCATAGTTTACTGTTGGGGCCCCGGATGTAATGGTGCGAGTAAAGCAGCACAAAAGCTCTCTGCGATGGGGTATTTAGTCAAAGAAATGCTCGGAGGGATCCATTATTGGGAGGACTTTGAGCGTTACCCAGTTAACAGGCGAGTTGACGAAGCACAAAAATAGTCAGTTTTTGTGGCAGCGAATGTGCTGCCTTTTTAAGCAGGTTGAGTAAAAATCAGTTTATTACCAAAGGGATCTGAAATGGATATTTCTAAGCCCCATAGTTGGGTATTAATCCCAGGTCGAGCATGTTTGAACTGTTTTCCTTATAATAAACGTTGATATTGGATGAGGTCTTCTACTTCAATTCTAAGCGTTGTACTTGGCGTGGTATCTCCGTAATGCTCACAAAGGTGAAGCACTCACTTTCCCTGAGATGTTTGCATATACAGTGGTCGTCCCGACTCATATTTATGTTCCCAATCTAACTGAAACCCCATAAAGTCTATGTAAAATAGTTTGGTTTGATGCAGTGCGCGTGTCGATTTTAAGCTTTGCTGATATCGGTGGTGGGTTCTAATAAGAAACACAGCCATCAATCAATTAGACGATGGCTGTATGCAGGGATTTAGTTTTGCGTTGAATTGTCTGTGTTATGCAGTAATTCAACTATCGCTTTGAAATTTCTTTTAGATGTTTCCGAGCGTAATGCTGATTTTAAAGTGTGTTTAATCCCTTCTTGATTTTTTTGTGCTGCCAGCGCCTTGATGGCTGCATAGCGGCTTTCTGCGCTTGAGTTGTTCACCGCAATTGCGAGTACCGTATCACTTGCAGCTGGCTTTAGCTGGTATTTTCCAAGGGCACTGAGAAGTGCCATTTGATTGTGATGCGTGGGTGTTGATAGCTGCTTTTCTAAACTCATGTACGCTTGTTCTGTTTGTAACATACCCAGAGCTCGAAAAGAGGCTCTCTGTACACTTTTGTTACGATTGTTGACGTAGCTATCAATTTGTTCAAAGTGTTGTTCATTGCGGCTATTACCCAACCCAGTGATCAGTGCTGATTGAATACGTCCATCTGTTTCTAATGAAAGCTGTTCTGAGAGTGCACTATGTAGTTGTTGCGATTGAGCGTCAGGCTCACGTCCATACAGCATCGCGCCAATGGTCATGTAAAAACTACTTGTTACTTCAGAGTCCAAACTGGTGAAGCCCGTTTCAACTTGTTCTTTGAGTAGTGCGGTTAGCTCGGGGCTTAAAGTATTTCTGCCCTGAGACAGTGCCCGCAAAGCTCTAAACTGTATAAGAGGGTCTTTATCTGCTTGTATCAGCAGTGTACCAAGCAATAATTGGCTATTATTACTATCTAACTGACCCAAGGCGTTGAATAAACGCATTTGCGCATTATCTGGAAGCTGCTGCTTTAAAAAGACGTCATCTAATGAACTAATCACAGCGTCAAATTGAGCCAGCTGCTTTGCCAAATCATGGGCGGCAATTTGTGTTAAATCATTTTCGAGTATCAATCTCACTAACGCTTTTTTGAGCTGGGCGATATCTTCTTCACTAAGATTTTGGTTGTCGATTGGCCAGCTGACTAGGTCTGTTGGTAAAGAAAAGAGTACAGACGGGTAGGCTTGTTTAGCAGGTTCAAAGAAGTATTGCTGTTTGGTTTTCAAGTTCAAGCTTTGCGATTTACCTGTAAACAACAAAGTTTCCTGCCCCTTTCGTGTTGTGAAGAAGCATGGACTTGGAGTAATTTCATGTCCAGATGAAGCAATATTTATTGTTTGCAGTGCATCTTGATTGGCATTATGCAGCTGATACTTTTGCTTATTGAGTTGGATTTGGTCTTCTTTAAATGAATAAAATGCCGAATATTGGCCAAGGGTGTCTTGCTCCATTTCAAGTTGCTTGTCAGGGTGGCGCTGAAATTGAAAATAGTATGCAAACCCTTTTAGTTGGTCTTGGTTTTGTTTGTCCAGAGGTGCTGGAAACCAAAAGTCGCTGATTAATCCCATTGGGGTTAATTTAAAGGCGAATGGCACAGTATAACTGTCCAGCTCGGAACTAAATTGTCCACTTCCTGCACGCACATTGTCTGCTTTTATTGCCCACCAGCCAGCTTCATCGTTGTGTTCAACTGTTTTGACAGTGAGTTGCCCAGACAGCTTGATGTGTGTTTGTTGGCCTTGCTTATTAATTTGGTCGTAATTAAACGTGGTGCGAGTATCTATGGTAAAGTCAAATTGAGCAGAGCAGTTGGTTTGAGCGGCTTGAGCACTTTGGGAGTTAGCTAGTGCACAAAGTGCACCAGCTAAAATCACTTGATTAAGCGTTATCATAGACTGATATCGCCTTCTTTGGAGTAGATTGTCCACGATTTATTGAACACACTGTTGGTTTGGTATAACCACAGATCATAGCGAGTTGTTTTCTTACCGCAAGGGTATGGGATCCCCCATTTTTTACACCACTTCACACCATAGGTTTCTGCGTACAGACCAAACTTTCCAGAAATAACATCTAGGTCGTTTTTCAGCTCAATCCCGTAATAGATATGTGGGTTGGTATTGTCATTGGTCAGTAATGCAAACCCAGCGTTTGACTCCATTGCAAAGGTGTTGTCAATCAAGTTTAAGATAGCTTGTACACCCGCAGAAGCGACGAGTAGATTTACGCCGCCACGGCCAAATGCACCAAAGTCTACATGGAAAAGGTCTCCTTCAGCATATAGCTCAGCGTTGTAACCGACTGTTAGCTCAAAACCAAGGTTACCAGTTACGCCAGCTTCGACTTTAATGGGAATAGGGCCCACTGTGAATGTGGCTTGGGCAAGTACTTTTTCTTCTTCCCATTTCTTTTCCCATGACTTTTCATACTTTGCAGTAAACTTCTCGTCTTCAAAAACAACGTTATTGAAGATAATCATTTCTGATTCATAGCCAGTGTTTAGACCGCTGATATAAGCACTACCGTTATATGAGATGCTAAACAACGTATTTTTGGCGTTAAAGAAGTAGGCTTCTACCGTTCCTTCACCTGTAATTCGACCACCAGGATCGCCAGTAGGCACGATAAACAGTTGACCCTGTAAGTCTACACCCACACTGAACTTCGACTTGTTACCATATGACTTGTTGAACTCACTTGAGAAGTTGATATTTGCAAGACCAACCGCTGCTGGCAAAATGGCAGTTTCATTAAAACGCTCCTGTCTTGCAGAACGCTCCTGTGGTTCGTCAGTCTGTTCAAAGAAATAAAGCGGAATAGATGTCAGTATCTCGTTGTTATCGGTACGTGTTTCTGAATCTTGTGCAGCGTCAATAAGCGTGAAGCGTAATTCTAACTGGTTATCACCTTGAGCATCATAATTAGCATAAACTTGTTGTAATAACTCAGGCTCTAACGCAATATCAAAACCAATATGCTCATCATGTAGCTCAGCAGTGAACTCATGCGCTAGTGTATCTGTATACTGTTTGTTTTGAGCATCCCAAAAATGAGTCTCAACCCAGTTGCCTGCAACCATCACTTCAGCTTTGATATGTGAAAGTCCTAGGTTACCGCCTTCATAATCTGCTTCGAGGTAACCGATAAGATCTGAATGATATTCACTGGTTCCGTTGTCGACATTTGGCACATCTAAGATAAGTGCTGATTGGCCGAAAGAGGCAGTTAGTAGCTTATAATCATGACCTTCTTGCTCACGTACAACAATATCAGCATGCGGGAATTCACCGTCTAAGTGAGGCTGGTGATCAACCGATGGGTGATTGTCTTCTTCGATATCTTCTACATGTAAGTCATTTGGATCAATTTGCGCAATAATGTGGTAGTTTCCGCCCTCAAGCGTGTTAGGCAGTAGCAGATCAATTTCGTGCTCGCTTGAACCTTCATTCAGCGAGGTCAGCTCAACGACGGCAATTTGCTGTATGTCTTCAATCGTTGTTTCTTGTTCACTTTGCACATCAAGTTCGTCTGAGTGCATTAGATAGAAGTGAACTTCTACATCTACATCGTTAAAACCCGTTACATCAACAGTGTAGTAAGTTTTTACAGTGTCTGTGGGTTCTAGTGTGTCCAAAGGGCCCGTTGAGATTGCGGTAATTTCTAGGTTACTCTTTACCTCAGGGGTTGGTGTGACTTCAGTTATTGTTGGCGTATCGTTAGCGCCAAATTGACACCCTGTCAAAGTGGCTAAGCTCAATAAAGCAGTCGTGATTAAGCGCATGTCGATTCTCTATCTTATTTAACTATTCATCATTATAGGCTAGGAATATGGATCGAGTATGGAGCCATTGTTAGCGAACTTAGTACTAATTTTTTTTTCGGTTTCAGGGAAGTAGTTGACTGAGAAATTGACGCTTGGCTCTATGCGAAAACAGCAAAAATCATGTGGAGTGCGAGCAAAGTTAACAGCAAGTTAATCACGGCTATCAGCTCGGCATTGCTAGCCTTAAGTCTTAACTTGGTACCTACAAATGAACCCAAACTAGAACCCAGTACCATACCTAAAATCAATTCTAAGCTTTGCCAAAGCATATGTGTAACCAGCATAAATACTGGTATTTTGGTGAGGTGGCTGATAGTCATAAACACAGCGCTTGTTGCGACAACTTCGTCTTTTGATTTGAGCTCTTTGGTTAAAACTGACAATGATAATGGACCTGTTGCGCCCATGGACTCAGCAACAAAAGCCAAGCCAGAGACCGCCAATAAAATAAACACATAGTCGGCGAGCACTAAGCCTATGATCATTGCAGCACCACGACGAAAGCCGCCAGTGATGGACGTGGTGGTGATGGCAAATCGGGGATAATACCTACGACAAACATCGCACCAAATAGGGCAACGTAACTTTCAATACTCACTTGAGCCTCCGCCATTACTTAATCGCAAGACATCGTAGCATAATCGAAATGGATAAAATGGCTAGAGATAATCTCCTTAGAGATAATCTCCTTAGAGATAATCTCCGTAGAAATAATCACTTTAGAAAAAGCCTTTGTGAGCCATCTAGCTATTTGCAATGGCCGCGCATAATGTAATTAGGGCCAGCAGGGCTGCCTAAATACTTTTCTTGGGTGTCTTGGAATCCCGCTTTTTTATAGCACTCATAGGCCGTTTGGTTTCGGCAATTGACGGTTAGCACGATTTGTGAATATGTTGGGTAGTTTGCGGCCACATAGGGAAACAGAGCTTTTACGGCTAGCTTACCAAAGCCTTTACCCTGTTGTTGTTTGTCTATTACAAATGCCCTTATTCCAACCGCGTTTTGTGGGCAAAAATCATATTTATCGGCATACGCCAAATCGAGCTTAAAATACCCAATGACGTTTTCATTGTTTTTTATTACATGCAAATGTGTTGTGTCTGATCCATCATTTAAAAATTCCGGTGCAGTGCCTGCAAATTCTATTTGGTCATCGCATAGTTGTATTTTTTCTACTTGATTTATATATGCGTTTGAGAGCTTTTTTATCGTAATCATGATTTGCATATTTATTGTTATAAAGTAATAAAAGCATAAATTAATTACTGTGAAAATACTACGGTCCGCACCGGCGTATTTGCACGTTCATAGAGACATAAGCGCTGAACTGGTTTGTTTATCTAGCTTTTCTAATGTATATCGAAATGCCACTCTCGGTATTTTTTTGTGGTTTGATTATTAAATAATTGATGGCTTCATTAGGGGATTTTTGTGACAGCACTTTTAGTAGCCAGTCACCCCCATTTTGCACTAAATCATGCTGGTCGAACAGCAATAGATTTGTAGCTTGTCTCGGTGCATCTGTGGGGCACTGCATTTTTTTGATTGGGTATATAAAGATGACTGCAACTGCGCGCCTGACCGTAAAATAAGGGTGTGTCGCCCAAGAGTGCGTTTTCGCTATGAGGTCACTGTGTTGCGAGATCAACTCACCAAAAGCATGCGTGCAAAGTCATCACAGTTATAGCCGTCAATCACATATTCAAACAGCCAACGCTCAAATACACCAAACGTACTAGGTGTATGTTGATGCTTGACTCGAAATGCCTAATTATAGGCTATTAGGTTCAATGCCCGATAGTAAATGTTCACATTGAATGAGTGCGCTGTCAATGTCATGCGCACTCAGCAATTATATGTACTAAACGATATTTTACGTACTTGTGCTGTTTTGACTTGTTGTTCTGGGTAATTAATGCATGGCAAGCTGTTTCAATTATATTCATTGTAGTTCGTATCTTGGTGCTTTTGAAATCAGCTAGCTCAATTGGCGCAACGACTCAAAGCCTCCCAGCGAAGAGTGAGGCTTTAGTACAGAGCTAAATTACTTTTCTGGCAGTGCGTGCCATATGGTGTGGTAGTGTTTATCTTGCCGCCACTGGTTAAAGTAGGTCGTAAATAGCGTTTCCCAATCAGTAAAACCAATATTGTATTTTTCAATCAGCGCTAGATAGTTGTCCTTATCATAGGGCGTCATTGGCATTAAATAGGTTTCAAATAAGTATTCATCATAACCTGGACGTTGGGTAAGTAATCCCTCCATGATGATTTGCGTATTGTCTGGCTTTAAGCCATCCACATACTCTTTGCAGGTTTGGATAAAATCGGATTTGCAGCCTTGCTCAAAGTTCAGTTTTTGAGACTGAGCAAAGTTATAAAACTGCGCCACAGGTAAAGGTTCTGAGTTTGCGACATGAAACACCGAGTTACGCTTTTTTGGGTCATTCATTCCAAAGACGATGGCTGCCGCCGCTTTATCTACCGGAATAATATCGAGCAAATAGGGTACTTCAGCCGGTTGTACAGGAACTTGCATCATCATCTTTAAAATACGATGGAAAATATCATCGGTGTTACCTATACCAGTCTCTGACGAGCCAGATATTTGTGCAAAACGATAAATGGTGTAAGGAACGCCTACTTCTGCTGCCTGTCGAATATTCTCTTCTTGCACCCATTTAGATTGACCATAGCCGCTGCAAATCAATTCGGCATCTTCAATCTCAATAAAGTCTTCCACAGGGTTGACCGAAAAGTGTGAGTTTTTTACTTGGGTACTTGCTGTGGTGCTAGACACGAAGTGAATCATTTTAAGCTTTTCGGTCGTCGCAATGGTTAGTAACTGATTGGTGCCAGCGACTGACTTTTTAAATGCAAAGTAGGGCTGAATATGGTTGACATAAGAAGCCGTATGAATAATATGCTGTACTTGCTCACACAGGGTTTGCCAGTTGGGATTACTTAGCCCCAGCTGAGGTTGCTCCATATCACCAAGCATTGGCACAATTCGCGCCATATCAATATCCAATTGGTAGTTTTGGGCGGATTGCTCAATACGTTGCTGAGCCTGCTTTAATGACTTGCTACGTACTAAACAGAATATAGTTGCGTTTGTCTCGTGGAGAAGCTGGTGCAGAATATGACTACCTAAAAAGCCTGTAGCACCAGTCAGTAAGACAGACTTCACGTTACCTTCAAATGCATTTGCTAGGTTGTCAGTTTGCGTAACAGGGGAGAACCCAGCGTCCAAAATAAAGTCAGGCTTTTGCTGAGTGTTATTGTTCGCAATATCACTATGTTGAGCCTGATATAGCCTTTCAATGTCGTCAATAAACGATTTTATGGTGTTCATATTCTTGAAAGCATCCGCTTGCAGTTCTATAGCCAACGTATCCTTGAGCTGCTGGAAGGTTTTCAGCAATGAAATAGAATCAAAGCCGTAATCGTACAAGTCACATTCTAAATCAAGTTCATCTGGTGCTATGCCAATAACACGACTGACAATTTGAATAACTGTGCTTTGGATATCTGTATTGCTGAAGTCGCTGTCCGTGGGTTCATGCGCGGGATGAGCTGTTTTAATAACCGACGTCTTTCGAATCATCGACTGGGCTGTGTTTTGGAGTATTTTTTCTGGGTCTGAGCTTAACAAGGCACCAATTGAGGTATGCTCGGAGCACAGTAAAGACTCAATCAAATTAAAGGCCTCAGACATCTTAATGAGTTGATAACCTTTTTTCTCCGCGAAACCGTTTTCGATACTTTTGACTGGATCGTTCGAGTGCCAGTATCCCCAGTTAATTGCCAGTGTTTTACCTTGCCTTTCGCCTTGCTCCACTAATTTCTGACGCTGTTGAGCAAACGCATTTTGATAGCCATTGCCGTATGAATATGAGAGGTGATTGAGGCTGCCAAAAACAGCCATAGAAGAAAACAGGATAAACATATCCAACTCGCTGCTTGCAAAGGCCTTATCAAGATTAAGTGAGCCTTGGACTTTGACGCTCATCGCATTTTCAAAGTCACCCCAAGTACTTTCATCTGGTGTATAGCTGGTACCCAAGTGAAGTATGCCATTCAAACATAAGCTATTATCTGTGATGAACTGTTTAACATTGCGCATCTGTTGTACAGAGGTAATATCTGCTGTGAGGTAATGAACCTGCCCTTTATTTAGCGCCTTTAAGGATGCAAGCGCCTGTGCGCACTCTTGTGCTGGTCGCCTACCTAGTAGCACCAGCGTGGTGTTAAACTCTTTGAGTAGGTAAGTACTTAGGGCCATCCCTAATTCACCCAGTGCACCGGCAATGAGGTAAACGCCGCCTTGCTTAAACTTGGTATTGTTTACTTGTTGCAATGGCGGATTGTGTAAGTACATGCCCATTCGCGTCTGACCTTGGTACTTGATATGGTTTGGTTGCGCTTGCTGGGTACATATATTGGAGCTAATCAGTTCTTGCGTCGTGACTTGCGCCCAGTCTTGGACTTGATGCGAAAGTTCAATCAACGTCCATACATGGTCTGAGTTTCTCATGGTGTAGCTTCTTAGCAATGCGGAAATATCATCACCGCAGGTTCTATCATCACTGAGCGCTTGCGCATAAAAAAGCTGCATGGGGTGGTTATCGAATGGTGTAATAGCTTGCATAAACTTGAATAGCGGTTCAATTTGCGAATTGACAGCCGTCAAACTGCCAGCAGGACTGATGAAAAATACAATATCAGGCAGAGTGTTAGGTACGAATTTCAATAAGTCTAATTGATCAAATAATACCGTTGTTACATGTACGCTGGGCAATTTTTCACTTAGCTTGGTCGCGGTTTGAGAGTCTAGTGCTACAATCATAACGTGTTGTTCGCCGGTAGATTGGAGGAGCTGCTCTGGATAATTGGTTGGCATGTCTAACGGTTGGACTTTCCATTGGTTTTCAAGCAGTAACCATGGTGCATTTGCTGGGCCTGAAGTGAACTTTTTAGGGGTGATAAATGGCGTAGTTGGCAACGCCAGTTTCTTTGGTTTGTGTGTATACAGTGCTTGCCAATTTACCGTCTTACCTTCAAGCCAAAAATGCAGCAAGGTTTGTGGACTTTGTTGTAATTGCAAAACTTCGTGGTCATTTAATTCAGGCTGTTTACCACTGGGCACTTTTGAGTATTGTTTAACGTTTGAGAGTTTGTCTTGTAATGCTTCAAATGACGAGACAACCCAACCGATTCGGTATTTATGCGCGGTTCTACCTACTTGCAGGGTATACGCCAAAGAAGAGAGTTCAGTGGTTGAATGCTGCTTGAGGTAGACGCTTAGTTCACAGGCTTTGGTGGTTAATTCGGATTTGCTCGAAGCAGACAAAATAATGGTGTGTTCAGCCCCCGCGTCACTTGTTTGCGCCTGTTTTGAGGTTTGATGTGGGTATTCCTCTAACACAAGGTGTGCATTGACACCACTTATTCCAAAGGAGCTTATACCAGCTCTACGCTTGTTATCGCCTTTCCAAGGACAAATAGCGGTTTGCACTTTAAATGGTGAATTATCTACAGATAGATAAGGGTTGAGCTCATTTACATGCAAAGAGGGCACCAAAGTCTGATGTTTTAACTGCAACAGAACTTTAATGACCCCCGCTATTCCTGCTGCAATCTCTAAATGCCCAATGTTACTTTTTACAGAGCCCAGAGCACATTTTGCTGTTTCTCTCGTGTCAGGTTGGGCGTTTTTATACGCTGCTTTTAGGGCATCAATTTCGACCGGATCACCCAATGACGTGCCGGTCCCATGACACTCTAGATAACTAAGTGTGCTCGGTTCTATCCCCGCATCAGCCCAAGCTTTATCTAACAAGCGTGTTTGAGCTTTTGCATTGGGTACGGTAAAGCCTTGAGATTTACCGCCGTGATTAATGGCAGAACCTAAAATCGTGGCATAGATGTGATCGTTATCTTGCTCGCATTTTGAGAGTTTTTTAATAAAGATCATGCCAACGCCTTCACCACGCACGATACCATCAGCACCGGTAGAGAAAGTTCGGCATCGACCTGAAGGAGATAATGCGCCAATTTCATGCATTGCAAGGGATGCACTCGGAGAGTCAATGATATTGACTCCGCCTACAATCGCCTGATCACATTCCCCGTTTTTAATGGATTGTACAGCCTTATGGATCGCCACAAGTGATGATGAACAGGTGGTATCTATCCCTTCACTAGGTCCATGCAAATCAAGGAAATAACTCATACGATTTGGTGCATAGGCAGAAGAGGTGATTAAACCGTCGTGATAACTTGCCTGGCAGCCAATAAACAGCCCTGTATTTGTGCCCGCGAGTGCTTTAGGGTTGTAGCCTGCGTCTTCAATACATTTCCACACGTGCGTCATGAGTAAACTTTCTTGAAGCTTGATACGATCACTTTCAGCAGGTGCAATATTGAAAAACAGCGGGTCAAAAACTTGATTTCGTTCAAGGCGGCCTAGCCAGTTAATAGCTTTTGGTAGAGGTTGTTGTGAACGGGTATCACTATTTTGTAGGGTTTCCCAATCGAACGCAGTGACACAGTCTTTTTCATTGACTAAATTTTGCCAGAAAGCTTCAAGATTATCCGCTTGCGGGAATTGCCCACTCATACCGATGATCGCAATGCGATCTTCACTGTCGTTATTTTGATCCTTACTTGGTATGTTTTGACCCGACGCTTGCGCCATAGGCGTGCTTATCAATGAATCGCTGTGTTCATCTAGTATGTGACCCAAAATACTATTTAAGGTTGAGTGCATAAATAGCACACTGGGTGAGAGTGCTAATTGATATTTAGAGTTTACTTGGTTAATAAAGGTGATAAATGCGATTGAGTCAGCACCAAAATCTCCTAAATCAGTATCCGCATCAAGCTCTTCAACTTTGACGCCTAAAATGTTTGCAGCAATGCTAGCAAGGCCCGCAGACAATTCAGACTTAAGGGATGCTAAGTTTGAAAATTGAGCATAGACTTGCGGGTTATTTGCTACGCTAGGCCCGTCTTGATGGGCATATTCAACCAAAGCTTGTGGGTATTGCAAAGCTTGATAGAACGCATTGACTCCGATTTCTGTTGGCATAGGAGCAAATCCGTTGTGGCGCAGCGTATGCTCGAAGTCAGGGTTGATCTTCATGCCGCCCTCTTGCCAATAGGGCCAATCAATACTTGCGCTCAGACCTTGGCGTTTACCACATTTTTGTAGTGATGCACGATGTTGCATGTAGCGGTCTAAAAATGCATTTGCGGTGGCATAATCCACCTGAGTTAATGCGCCATTGACGCCACTTAACCCAGCAAAACAAGCGAAAAAGTCTAGTACAATGTCTTGTGTTGCCTCGTCTAAAGCAACGACACCAGTTACTTTAGGGCTGAGCACCTGACTAAATGTATCGTGATCCTTTTTGGTTAGCAGCGTATCTTTGATAACACCTGCGCCATGAATAACGCCAGATAAGGTGCCATGTTCTGCAATAATTTTTCGCACCAACAGCAATACATTCATTTTGTGTGAAACGTCGACTGAGTGATATTGTAAAGTGGTATGTGGGCTTTGCAAAGTCGCTAAGCACTGCTGTACATCGGGATGTTCTGGGTGTTTGCGGCCGGTAACAATTACCGTTTTATGGAATGCTTGCGTGTTAAGTTCATTGATAAAGTGTTTGCCAATTCCGCCAAAACCTCCAGTGATTAGATAGATGCCATCAGGCTTGAATGGCGTGTACGGCGTTTTGCTAGGCATAGGTTTATAGCTTAATACTTCACGTTTGCTTTGTTGGTAACGTACAAAGGTATCTTCAAAGCTGTTCAGATTTTGATTAAGTATGCTCGCAATCTCGCGTGCCGATGTGTTTGAATTTAACAGCACTAATTGCGTTTTAAGTGTTTTACTTTCGAGGCTGGCAGTTTTGAGCAGCGCGTGAAAACACGTATACAAATTAGCAGTGTCATGCTCGTGGGTTGTTCCAATCACCAATTGTAACTTTATTGGTTGTTTGGTTGCGATTAGTAGCTTTAACAGCTCGACGAGTTGAAAGCCGTAATCTTCTACTTTCTGCTCAATAGCGAAATGGTCAGAGTGTAGTGTATGTAAGGTGTCACTGGTGTGTTCGACAGGAGGAGCCTCACATAAAACCACATGATGATGGCATTCTTCCGATGGCATTTCGCCATCTTGATCAGTAAGCTGCTTAGGTACCCAAATGGGTACTTTTATGTGAACCTGACTCTCAATAGCCCCACTAGAAATACCCGTGTTAGGGGCTTTGACTTCGTGGTTTTCCCTCTGTGGTATCGCTTTGAGTGCAAACGGGTAGGTTGGCAAACTTATTTTGGTGACTTTAGTGTGTTGATATAAAAAGTCCCAATTGGTAAATCCAGACCCCAGCCAAGCGTTTAAAATTGCCTCATAATTGTCTTGGGCAAGCAGCGAGTTAAGCTCTGTGGGCATTGCAGTTGCTGTCGTGTCAGTGCCTTTTTTAACATAACTTGGCGCTGCTATGTAATTGCGGAGTTTAGCTTTTAACTCATCGATTGAGTGGACAATAAAACCTGTACGCACGTCCATACCGGTTCGACCCGTTTGCAGAGTGTACGCGAGTCTCACGAGGGAATGCTCATCCAAGTTATGCTGGTCGAGAAATTCACTGAGCTGAGCTACTTGTTTTGTAAGTACCTGTGAATTGTGTGCTGACAAAATAATGATCGTAGGCTTCAAAAGCAACGCATTCTCAGCCTTTAAATTGACGACGTTTGTGTTGGCTTCTTCTAAAACGGCATGGGCATTAGTGCCGCCGATCCCAAACGAACTGACCGCCGCGCGCCTCGGTAAAAGCGGTGTTTGCCAGTCTTTGGTTTGTTCAACAACATAAAACGGTGAACTGGCAAGCTCTATGTGCGGATTTGTATTTGTATAATGCAAAGAGGCGGGGAGCTTTTTATGATAAAGCGCCAAAGAGGTTTTAATCAGCCCTGTTAAGCCCGCCAAAGTATCCGTATGGCCCATATTAGATTTGACCGCGCCGAGACCACAGTACTGTTTTTCGTTGGTATGCTTTTGATAAATCTGCTGTAGCGAAGAAAACTCGATAGGGTCACCGAGTGCGGTGCCAGTACCATGCGCTTCAACATAGCTAATCGACGCGGGAGACACACTGGCAGCGTTGAGCGTTTGTTCAATCACGCTCATTTGACCTTGGGTACCTGGTGCAAAGAAACCAGCTTTGTTTTTGCCATCATTATTAACTTTAATGCCGCGTATCAGGCTGTAAATGTTGTCTGCGTCGTCCATTGCATCTTCTGCTCGTTTGAGCACAATCACTGAAACGCCACTGCCGCCAATCATACCGTCAGCTTTTTCATCAAACACTTTACAGCGGGCATCCCCAGCGAAGTTTAGGCCTTTTTCGTATTCATACCCCGTGTAACGCTGCGGATATAAACAAGCTGCGCCTACAATGGCGTAGTCTATTTCTTTGGCTTTCAGTGCGCTGCAGGCCAGTGCAATGGCCGACATGGAGGAAGAGCAGTTTGAGTGGACAAATAAACTTGGACCAGTAAAACCAAGGTGATATGAGATTGTGGTTGGCAGTGTACCGGGTTGATTAATAGTTGAAGCTACATAGTCTTCGGCGTTTAAAATAAACTGGCCGTTTTTAAATTTTTCCTGCAAGTTCAAGTCTGGATTATCAGCGCCAGACGATGAAACATAAACCCCCGTATTTGGCATGTTTTCAGCACAATAGCCTGCATCTTCAATGGCTTTCCAAGCATGCAATAGTAACTGACGCTGCGAGTAACTCATGGTTTTAGCATTCTTTTCAGAGATGTTGAAAAACTCTGGGTCAAACTGGTCTTGGCCTTCAATCCAAGAGTCGAGCCATGTGATGTCACCTTGCTCGCTAGATTCACTGAGGCGTTTTAAAAAATCTTTTTCCTCGACTAAATTCTGCCAAAACGCTTGATGGTTGGGCGAGTCAGGGTATTGACAAGACAAACCGATTAAAGCGATGTTTTGATCGCTGCCGTTTGCCGTCGACACGTTGCTTTGTTGATTTTCTTCGATAGAGTGGACACGCTTGGTGTCATGTTCAGACTGTCGTTGTGCGATGTAGTCTGTCATCGCATCAATGGTGCTATATTGGAAAATCTGCGTCAGCGGGAACTCAACATTTAGCTGTGATTTGAGTTTTGCAGTTAGCACATTAGCCAGTAATGAATCACCGCCAGCTTCAAAAAATGGCACGTTAGAAGCAATGTCATCTACTTCTAAAACTTGCTGCCAAATTTGGGTCACAGCGCATTTAAGCTCGGGTTTTAACTCTGAGCGCTCAAATTGAGATGCAAGTTTAGGGAGTGGAGCGCTGGTGAACGCGGTCTGTTGCGAATTTAATAACGCCGCTTTTGGTGCTTGATTAAAAGGCAGCTGCTTTAATAATGTCTCTTTATCAATTTTACCGTTTGAGGTCAGTGGGTAGTGAGGCACTAACACAAAATAAGCTGGCACCATGTACTCTGGTAACTTGGTAAGTAAATCAGCTCGGATTTTTGCAGTAGACGGTGTATCTGGGGCAATGATATAAGCCACTAACACCTGTCCAAGTTGCTTTTGTGCGGCAACGACATAAGCCTCAGTGATGTAGCTTAGCGATTGCAGGGCATGCTGCACTTCTCCAAGTTCAATACGATGGCCGCGGATCTGAACTTGGTCGTCGGCTCTGCCCATATATTCTAGTAAACCAGACTCATTTAAGCGGGCAAGATCCCCCGAGCGGTATAGGCGTTTGCCTGAATTGTGCATGATAAAGCGCTCTTCAGTCAGAGGTGATAGATTGTGATAACCGCGGGTAACGCCGCATCCCCCAACAAAAATCTCACCTACTTGGCCTTGTTGGACAGGGCTTAATAGCTCATCTAACAGCAGAATGTCGTAACCGGGTAGTGCACGGCCTATGATACTGCGCGCCTGTGCGCCATGCACCATATTTGCATCTATGGTTATTTCGGTCACATGTACAGTGGTTTCAGTGATGCCGTACATGTTTACCAGTTCAGCTTGTGGCCGTGCTTGTTCAAACCAAGGTGTTAATTTTCTTAAATCTAACGCCTCACCGCCAAATATCACTTTGCGCAGCGCATTTTTGGGGTTTGTTAGTAATACATCCAGCAAAGGATAAAATGCAGATGGGGTCTGATTTAGAATAGTAATTTCATTGTCGGTAATAAATCTGGCAAAGCTGGCGGATTCTTTTCGAGTTAGTTCGTCAGGGATCATGAGTTTGCCACCGTGCAGCAGCGCGCCCCAAATTTCCCATACTGAAAAGTCAAATGCGTAAGAATGGAATAAACACCAAGTGTCTTGCTCGTTAAAACCAAATAGCGATTGGGTATTATTAAACAAGCTACGCACATTGTGGTGCTCGACCAACACGCCTTTGGGTGTGCCAGTTGAGCCCGACGTATAAATGATATATGCAAGGTTTGATGATGATGCTAGATTGATGTTGGCAACTTGCGTATTGCTCGAAAGCGCTGCTTGCAAATTAATCACCTGACTATGTTGGCTGGCCTCAGCATGTGGCATATCTGTGTCAAGAACCAAAATACTTGGTTTGGCGTCTTGTAAAATATGGTTGATGCGCGTATCTGGTGAGTTTGCGTCAAGCGGCACATAGGCTGCGCCTGATTTTAAGATTCCCAGTATGGCGACTATTAGCTCAATAGATGGCTTTGCGCACAGCGCAATGAGGTTTTCAGCATTTTGTTTAAACTCGTGGTGATTTACCAAGGTGTGAGCAAATTGATTGGCCTTGTCATTGAGCTGACGATAGCTGATTGATTGCATGCCAAAGCACACGGCAGTGCGCTCAGGGTGCTTTGCTACTTGTACTTCAAATAAATCAACGAGGGTAGTCTGAGCTATTTGCACCGAAGCTTGAGATTGAAAGTTTGAAAATACAGGTAAGCTACCCAGTGTTTGGTTGCCTGCAAACATTACATCATCAAGCAGAGCTAAGTAGTCTTTGGCCAACGCATCAATTAGATGGGGTGGATAGATGGCAGCGTCAAACTTAAAGGCAATCATAAAGGTATTGGACAAAGGGGTGACTTCAAGGCTTAAGTCTAACTCAGGCTCTTGCAAGCACTGAGTCCAAATTGCGTCAACCAAGTCTTGATTAGACTCTATCCAGTCTGGTTTTAAGAAGTTATGGTAAGCAAACCCAATTTGGAAAATTGGATGGCTATGTAGGGTACGCTGTGCGCCAGTTGCGCGGACAATCTCTGCAAATGGGTAGGCGCTGTGTTTTATCAGTTCACCAAGCAGGTGCTGGTTTTTTTGTGCAAGTTGGGCAAATGATTGCGCCTTATTTAATGAGCTTCTAAGTGGTAACTGATTTACAAATAGCCCCAACGAGTTGGTCATTTCATTGGTTGGGCGATGCAACACCGGTACACCTAATGTGATATCTATACGCTGTGTTTTCGCACTTAAGAGCGTTTGAAAAGCAGATAAGAAGAATGTCGCTGGGTTTATCTTACTGCTACGACAGTATTGTTGAATGCGTTGAACATGGCTGTTTTCCACAGGCAATTCGATGCGCCGTGCTTGCTTTTGCGCGCCTTGGTGGGTTTGCTTTTCTGCAAGCACTAGTTCAGGTTTGACACCTTGTAAATGTGATTGCCAATAGTGTTTTAACTGGGTACTTTGCTCGCTCTTGAGCATCTGCTTTTCCCACTCAATATAAGTGAAAAATCCAGTGTTTGGCTGTGGTTTCTCAAGCGTTTCTCTCGCTACAAGCGCGTGATAAGTTTGCCACAATTGTTCAAGAAGCAAGGTCGCAGAGACCCCGTCGATGATCAGGTGATGAAAAACTAAGGCCACCACATCGCGTTCATTGTTCACTTGCCAGTGCTTTGCGCGCCATAGCAATTGGTTTTGCGTATTATGCGCTTGTGTGAGAGAAAATGGTTGCTTTATATCTGCTTGGATCAAACCAATCAGGGCTGACTTGGATGTGAACTGTGTGTTGCTTTGTGCCAACACAGGTACTTGGCCAGTAACTTGCTGCTGAGGTAAACCTTCAATTTCAGAGAGTTTTACCGACAATATTGGGTGTTTTTGGGTCAACCAATTCAGAGTTTCTTGCATGCAAGCCGGATTTAAGTTGCTTACTTCAAATACCATTGGCACGTGATAGTTGCTCAACTGCGGATTTTGTTTGTGTAATAACCACAGACCTTGCTGGGCTTTTGACAGAGGTATTGGCGCACTCAAATTGTATGGTGTAGCGTTTGATGTGTTATTAACCGGTAACTCGTTTAGGTGCGTTGGCAATTGGTGCTCTGCCAAATAGCCGCACAACTCGTTGATGGTGCTTATCTCGAACAGTAAGGCCGGTGGCAAGGTTTCGATAGCCAAATAGTGATCAGATTCTAATCTTTGCACCACAGACATCAGCATGATGGAGTCAAAGCCCATGTCTTTAAAATCGACCTCATCGTCTAAGTCGTTACTGTCGATTTTAGTAATGTCTGTAATTAGAGACTTAACGTAGTTGCGGATCTGAGCATGATTTTTTCCAGCGAACACAGTTGTAGCATTGACGCTTTTGGATACCGTTTTTGGCTTGTGCCAAAGTTGCGTTAATTTAGTCGTATCACCAAATAAAAAACAGTGCTGAGTTGGGATTTTTCGTAAAGTAAATATCCGATAAAACGCGTCGACGCCCACTTCATTTGGCATCACTTCAATGCCTTGAGATTGTAAAATTGAGGTGGTTAATGAGTCAACCTGCATACCGCCCTCTGACCACAGCGGCCAGTTGATAGATAGGCTTAAACCACTGCGCTCACCTTGCTCTACTTGCGTTTGGCGAATTGCCATAAACCGGTCCATAAACGCATTGGCGCAAGCATAATCCGCCTGCCCAATATTACCAAAGACGCCAGCAATCGAGGAAAAGCAGGCAAAAAAGTCTAAATCTAATGTTTTAGTTGCTTCATCGAGTGTAAAGAGGCCAGCCACTTTTGGCGCAAACACTTGTGCCACTTCTTGCGGCGTTTTATTGCTAATGAGCTGATCTTTAATCACGCCTGCACTGTGAATGATGCCAGTCACGGTGCCATATTTAGCTTTGAGTTTGTTAAATAGCCCCTTAACTTCATTGTGGTTTGCAATATCCAAAGGCACATAACTCAATCTAGAGTGCTCATCACTTAGCGTATTGAGTTGTAATTGGATAGTTGTACTGTGTGCTCGGCGGCCGACAAATACAATCTGTGCGCCTGTTGTGTGCTCTATGATTTCTTTCGCAAAAGTTTGGCCGAGTTGGCCAAGGCCACCTGTGATCACATAGACGCCATCTTCTTTCCAGGGCAATGTTGATTTGTCGACTTGCTGATAGGCCTGTAAGTCAAAGTTGATTACTTGTCGTTGACCTTGTTGATAACGTACGCAAGTATCTTGCTTTTTGGCTTCGGCTTCTACAAGGTGCTCTAGGTTGTGAGCTTCATCTACAGAAATAAGTTGAGTTTCTATACTGCTGTATTCTATCGCTGCGGTTTTAAGTACACCACTGAGTGCTGACAATAGGTTCGCTTTGTCTTTTACAATAACTTGTACCAAAAGTTTACTACCGACTTGATTGGCAATGGCTCCTTGTTGTGATTCAAGTTGCCTGAAGTAGTCGATAAGGCCCACTGTGTACGTTTCAAGTTGTTCCTGAGCCTTGGATTTCTCGCAATCTAAACGTGTATTTGATACGGAGTAGAGCTTTGGCAAGTCACGGCCAAGTAACACTACTTGGCGATGATAAGTTGCAGGCTCAGTCGATGTTATAGGTGTGTCCTGCCATCTGGCTGTGTAATGCAAAAGCGCAGGTGCCGTGCGATGTGTATTAGATATTTGCTCAGTGGGCTCAAAGAGCTGTGTGCTTTTTACGTTGAAGTCTAACTCAACACTTGAGGGTTCATCTGTTTTACTAGGCTCAACATTTTGAGGCTCAATGCTTATTGGCTTGCTTGCGTGCTTTTCAGGTAGCCAAAATGATGTTTTGGCAAACGGGTAAGTTGGTATACGCAGTAGCGAAGGAGTTTGCTCTGAGTACAGCAAAGGCCAATCAATGGCAGCACCGACTACCCATAGCGAGAGTAACTTGTTAAATTCACCTTGGTCTATCCAGCGCGCAAAGTCAGTGCTATCTAATGCACTTAAAATCTCTTTACCTTGCTTGACCTCCCCATGTTTGTATTGACCGCGCGTTTTGTTTAAAAAGCGCGACAGCTCAGTACCCACATCTACGATGGTGTTTGCCGTAAACGCAATCCTGTGGTCCATTTCTTCACGGGCGCTTTGCAGCGTAAAGGCTAAGCTTGCAAGCATGTTGTTCTGCACATTTTCGCGTGCTAACCATGTCTTCAGCTCTAGCGCTTTGTCTTTTAGTGCGTCTTTACTTTTGGCACTGAGCGTGATGATAACTGAGCGCTCTGAGCCGTCTGATGGAAGTACGGGTTCTGACTGATACTCTTCGAGTACAACATGGGCATTAGTACCACTAAAGCCAAAGGAGCTGACTGCTGCGCGGCGTTTCTGCGCGTTATTGGTTTGCCATGCAATGGTGTCTTGATTGACGAAAAACGGCGTGTTTTGCCAATTTATATGACTATTTCCATTTTCAAAATGCAGCGATGCTGGGATCGTGCGATGTTTCATTGCAAGTAGCGCTTTAATCACCCCTGCAACACCCGCAGCGGTCAGGCAGTGGCCAATGTTGGTTTTTACTGAGCCCAGCGCACAAAATTCGTTGTTGCTGGTGTGCTCCCTAAATGCGCGAGTTAGCGCCTGAAACTCAATCGGGTCACCCAACTTAGTGCCTGTACCATGCGCTTCGATCATTTGAATTGAGTCAGGTCGGATATCAAATCGCGCGTATATGTCACGATGCAATTGTTCTTGAGACAGAGAGCTAGGCGCGGTAATTCCGCTGGTGGTCCCATCTTGGTTGGTAGCAGATCCTATAATCACACCGTAAATATGGTCGCCATCACGCTCGGCATCTTCTAACTTTTTCAGCACTAATACACCAGCACCTTCACCTGGAACAAACCCATTGGCGCGGTCATCAAAGGTATAGCAGGTACCATTTGGGCTCAGCATACCTGCTTTACCCGCATGAATCGAAAACTTTGGTGTGCATAACGTTGCTACACCGCCAACTAAGGCACTGCTTATTTCATTATTATTAAGTGCTTGGCAAGCGCTGTGCAGTGCGACCAAAGACGAAGAGCATGCAGTGTCTATGGCAAGGGCAGGGCCTTTTAAGTTCAAAAAGTAAGAAACCCGTGCTGGGATCACTGAGCCCGCGTTACCCCAAAATACTTGTGCAGGAGCATCGTCCTCGGCCAAACCGGCATAATCACTCTGTGCGCAACCTAAGTATACCCCGACATTTTGACCAGCCACCTTGGTGATCATATTGGCATCTTCTAATGCCTTGTATGCCTCTTGTAAAAACAGTCTTTGCTGCGGATCCATATACATGGCTTCTTGCGGCGTAATTGAGAAAAATGGCGCATCAAAAGTGCTGATGTCTTTGAGCAAGCTTGCGTATTTGCTCCAGCTTTTTTGATTGACACTGAGCCCTGTCTGATCCCATCGAGTTTGTGCTTTGACTGAGGTTCTTTTTTCAACCAGCATCGCCCAAAAGTCATCTAGGTTATTAGCATCACCAAACTGACCACTCATGCCAATAATGGCGATTTTACCGCTATTGGCAGGGATACTTTTGGTATTTTCCTGTTCCTGAGTTTCCGACTGTGAAGCCTTATTGTGTGAGCGATGCTTGCGCAAACTACGTGTATTATCTGTACTGATGGCATATTCAATTGTTTGCGTTGCTGTGCAGCTATTATTCTGGCTTTGAGCTGGGAGTAGCGCCATGGCTTTATCACTATGCTCTGCAATAATATGTTTGCTAAGCGTTTCAATTGAGGGGTAGTCAAATAGCAAAGTAGCCGGTAGGTTTAAGTCGAACTTGGCATTGATCTCATCGAGCATTTGAATGGCTAAAATGGAGTCGACTCCATAGTCAGCAAATGACTCTTCAGCATCTAACTCATTAGGAGCCATGTCTAACGCTATGCTTGCTATGTCAAACAGCACGTTTTGCACAAACTCAGTGAGCACGGATTCATCTGTGTTGTGTGTCAGCGGTAGCTGGTCTTGCGTGGTTGTTTTGCTGTTCATACTGGGTGGTTTTGTATCTTTGTTATGTGAGTTTATAATTTGTTTTTGAACGCTTTTTTTAACTTTATGTTGGAAAATAAGGCCGTTGCTTTGAGCGCAAAAAACCTGTTGTGGACAATTATGCGCGGTGGCCGCAAAAGGGGAGTTAAACCCAGACTCGGTGAGTGCCTGTTTCCAGTTATCAATAGATAGCATGGGCGAGCCAGCTAAACGCATAAATTGATCTTTGCTTAGCCACCATCCCTCTAACAAGCCAAATGTAAGGTGTGTAAAGAGTGACTTTTTTACAACTTCGTTGATTAATAATATACCGCCTTGTTTTAAACAGGCTTTGGCATTTTGCAGGGTGTTTTTAATATCAGCAGTGGCGTGCAGCACATTGGTGGCAATCACCACATCATAGCTGCCGATATCAATATTTTGGTCAGCAAGTGGTTTGCTGATGTCTAGGTATTTGGTGTCAACAAACGGGTAATCAGTTTGGTACTGTGCTTTGGCATGATTAAAAAACGCTTTTGATAAATCGGTATAGGCGTATTCTTCTACTTGCCACGGTGCAAGGGCTGGTAAAACAGAGCGAGTAGTACCTCCTGTGCCCGCGCCAATCTCAAGCACACGCACTGAGTTTGCTTTGGTTTTGGTCAGGTACGCTTGCAGCTGCTCGATAAGTATCTTATTGGCGTAGTCAGCAACGGGGTTGTTTTGATAAACCGCTTCGACTAAGACCATAGAAGCATTTGGGAATAGCGCATCTGTGGCTTTCATAGCACCATTTAAAATGGCGGGTAAGTTAGCTAAGCAGTTGTCCAGTAAGTTTGCAGTGGGGTCCGAAATAGGCGTGGCTTCTGCATCTTGGATTATACCATTTTGCATTAGCTGCTCAGCCTCTAAGTAACGCGCAGTCTCAGCCCACCACTTGCTGAAATATTCAGGCAAAGTTGCAAGGGCTTGCTCACGTTTTTCAGGGTGTTGCCAACCTGCTTGTTTGAATGCATAGCAAAGCTGCTTTAAGTCAACGTGCGTTTTGCTATCTTGCTTGGGTGGTTGCTGTTTAGCTCTTTTTGGAGCAAGTGAATGCAGCGCGCCTTGTGCACTAAAGCTTTGTAGCTTGAAGGTATCGGCTAGTGCGGCTTGTGTTACTTTGAGGACGCCTGCTTGCGTTAGGTTTGAGTCCATGAAGGTTGCAAGTGCTTGCATGCCTTGCTCTGCCTCGATGGATCCTATGCCCATGGTACGCATTTTCTTTTGGTAGAACTCATCTTGTACAACGCCGACTGATCCCCAGTAACCCCAGTTAATGATTTTAATTGGACACTGTTGTTGGTAAGTGCGGGCTAGGGCATCCAAATAAAGACACCCAGCGGCATAATTACTTTGCCCAGCCGCAGGAGAAAATGACTGCATAGATGAAAAGAATAAGAAAAAGTCTAAGCCTGCTTGGCTGAATACTTCAAGGGCCACTTCACCCGTTCGTTGTTTGGCGTGGTAGCTACGAGAGAACTGCGACTCATCCATGTTTGCTACCGTTTGATCTTCTAGGTGTAAAATAGAGTGCACTACACCATTTAAAGCACCGAACTGGTTGGTGATGTCTACAAAGGCTTTTTCCATGGCGACTTTGTCGCTGGCATCACATTGGACGTAAACAGGTGCTTTGCCAAGCTTTGCTACGCGGGCGATATCGCTTTGAATGTTTTCGTTTATTGCCCGGCGACCAAGCCAGATAATCTGCGCATCGTGGTTTGTTACCATCCACTCGCTCCACACTTGGCCAAGGCCGCCCGCGCCGCCAAGGACTAAATAGGTCCCTTGAGTTTGCAAATCCATGCTGTTCTTGGGCGCTGTATCTAGGTAAGTGTGTTTAGCCAGCTCAAAAGTAAAGTACTGCGCACCGCGATGTGCATATAGCCCTACTGGCAGCTCGGTGAATGATGCAGAAATAGCGGTTAACTGCTCCGCATCAATGATACGCACAGTCCAGTTAGGGTATTCTTGCGCGACGCTTTGCAACAAGCCAATCAGACCAGTGCCTTCGCAAGCATGTTGCTCATGTTGGCCAAATACGGCTTGGGTTTTTTCCGTGACTAAGGTGATTGAGAGTGGTTTGCAATCGAACCCGTCTGCAAGTAAGCGCTTAAGCTGTTTTAATAAGGTCAGCGGCTGAGCATATTCATCTTTTGCCAGCCAAAGCAGTTGATTGGTATCTGTGCTCTGTTCTAACCACTTGGGTTTTAAGGTTGGTGGACCAAAGTAGCGAGAGTGTGGGTCAAAAGACTGGGAAGCATCAGGTGCAATGGCTTGCCAACAAGGTGTCAGAGTCAGCAAAGTTTGCGTGTATTGTTGGCTTGGTTTAAGTATGTCCATTGGCACATTGCGAGTTGAAAACCCTTTTATCCCCATGAGTAAATTGCCATCTAGGTTGCATATATCTAGGTCGAACTTTTTTGTGTTATCGGTATTTTTACTTATTTGAGAGGCTTTTACCCAAACTTCTCGGTGCTGTACTTGGCCTAATTGTTCGGTGTTGTAATAAGTGACTTGTTCTGTCGCAAACGGCAGAGCAGCCTGTGTTTGATCGGCAAATATAATCAGGGATTGAAGTGCCGCATCGACCAGGGCTGGCGACAACCCATAACCTTGGCAAAAGGATGTTGGTACAGCGACTTTGGCGGTTGCGGTTGTACCTTGCTTGCTTAAATGCTGTAGCCCTTGGAAGCTTTTGCCATATTCGATGCCCATGTTTTTAAACGCGGCGTAAGCGTCATTAGGCGCGAGCAGCTGCTCAGACTCTGCCTCTAGCGCAAATTTGGCTACAGGCGTGTTGTGTGGCGATACTTGCACCTCACCGGATACACACACTTGCTGCGTACTATCGTGTTTTTGCCACACTTCAAAAAGCATTTTATTGTCGGTTTCCCAAAGCGATAGAAAAACGGTTTTTTGCTCATCTGATGCAGCTAATTCGATGCAAATTGGGCGCAGCCAGTTGACTTTCTCAATTAGGGTACTGTGCGACTCATCTAAATCGTGAGACAAAGAGATCGCAGCACGCACCATTTCTAGTATGCAAACCCCAGGCAATATTCGTTCACCATTTACTTGGTGATCGGCCAAAAAGAATTCGTCACCGTTAAAGGTGGAGCTAAACAATAGCTCATCAAAAGCGGGTAATGCTTTGTGGAGTAGTGGATGTAATGCCTCCGTTTTTGGCTCGTCTTTTTTTGACGTTATCCAATAAGATTTTGGGTTAAACGGGTAGCCAGGTAGAGCAAGTCGATTTGGTTGAGAGTCTGAATAAAGCGCTGTCCAATTAACGTCGGCGCCCAATAGCCATTGGCTCAGAGCATCGGAAATGTTTGCATTGCTCGCTTCAATACACGTGCTGATCTTATCTTTGATTGATTCGGCTTGTTGCCAAGTACCACTTTCGCCTACGATAAAGAGGGTAAGTTGTTTGGTTACTTCAGCAATGGAGCTTGCACTAAAGGCCATGCGATGAGCCATGTTTTCACGACCAATTTGTAAGGTAAATGCTAAGTCAGCCAATACATCATCTTTGAAATTTTGCTGCGCAATAAAATCGACTAGCTGTTTCGCGCGCTCAATAAGGCTTTGTGGTTTTTTAGCAGACAGGACAATAACAGCTGGTGTATTGAGTTTGATTGAGTTAGTGGCTTTTGTAGGAGGTGATTGCAAAATAACATGGGCGTTAACGCCTGCAAAACCAAAAGATGAGATACCGGCTAGCAGTGCTTTATCATCTGTTAGATTATATGGCTTACAGTCTGTTGCTAGTTCAAAAGGTGACTTTTCTAACGAGATCTTTGGGTTTAGTGTCTCGAAGTTTTGTAGTGGTGGCACCTGTTCGTGCTTAAAACTCAAAAGCACTTTGATAATCCCTGCAATCCCTGCTGCGGATTCTAAGTGCCCTATATTCGTCTTTACGGTGCTCAGATAGCAAAGTTTTTCAGGGTCTGCATTTTTAGATTTAGTCGCACGAAAAGCACGTTTAAGACCTTGAATTTCAATTGGGTCGCCAAGTACGGTGCCTGTGCCGTGTAATTCAACATAAGATAAATCATCTGAATGTATATTTGCATTGTCGATGGCAGCTTGAACAACCCGAGATTGCGAAAATGGGCTAGGGGAAGTTAATGTATTAGTGTGGCCCGAGTGGCCAACACTGCTCCCTTTTATTACCCCGTAAATGGTCAGGTTTTCTGCCAATGCACGCTCAAGCGGCAGTAGTAATACCATACCAACACCTTCACCACGTACATATCCATCGGCATCTGCGTCCAGTGTTTTACAGCGCCCGCGTGGAGACAGTACACCAAGTTTGCTAAATGATACGTAACGACTTTTAGTGATAAGTAAGTTAACGCCACCGACAAGCGCGGCATTGATTTCACCTGCTTTAAAATCATTAACTGCTTTGTGTAGGGCAACCAAAGATGAAGAGCATGCGGTATCGACGGTTTCGCTAGGCCCTTGAAAATTAAAGTAGTGGGAAATACGATTGGCAAACACCCCCGTAGACATACCCGTTAAAAAGTGCGGGTCGATGTTGCCCGTGGCAAGCTCTTGATAATCCGTATTGCTACAGCCCAAGTATACACCCGTTTTAGTGTTTTTGAAGGTGCTTGAAGACAAACCCGCATCTTCAAAACATTGCCACGCCAGTTCCATGCTCAGACGTTGTTGAGGGTCCATGCTTTGTGCTTCTTTTGGCGAAATGGCAAAAAAACCTGCGTCGAAGCAGTCAATGTTATCGATGAATCCACCCCATTTACTCACAATTTTTTGTTCGTCTTTTTTTGGAGCTGGGTCAAAGTCATCCTGCCATTGCCAACGTGTTGCGGGGATCTCTGAGATACTACTTACTTTGTTTGCTAAGTTGTGCCAAAACTGTTCTTTGCTGCTTGCGCCGGGGAAGCGCAGAGATATACCGACAATGGCAATCTCTTGTTGCGTATTTGTAGGTTCGTTGGCCGTAGTATCTTGTTTGTTTTTCATGGTTGTCTCAGTAAAACGGATATAACTAATAATGGGCAAAACAAATAAAGTGACCGCCCACCTTGGCGGTTACCCTAAATCACCTTGACTTAGGGCGCTTGCTGCTAGTTTTTCTCGTAGATGGTATTGTTGATCACCAACACATCGATGCCTGACATCAAGAACACCGCAAGCATATCTTCAACAGAGTGCACTATGGGTTTACCCATGATGTTGAAGCTGGTGTTAAGCAGTACAGGAACACCTGTGATGTCTTTAAAGTTGCTTATCAGGTTGTAGTAAGGTTCGTTCCACTCCTTTTTCACCGACTGCAACCGACCTGTGTTATCGACGTGCACAACCGCAGGTACCTTGTCGCGAACGGCTTCTTTAAAAACTAAGGTGCGCTCCATGTAAGGAGACTCTTGATAGTTTTCAAAGTATTCGTCGCCATATTCGTGCAAAATAGATGGCGCAAAAGGTCTGAATTCTTCGCGGAATTTAACGCGCGCATTGATGGTGTCTTTCATATCAGGCAAACAAGGGTTTGCAAGGATTGAGCGATTTCCTAAAGAGCGAGGACCGAACTCTGCGCGGCCTTGTGCCCAACCAATGATTTTACCTTCGGCTAAAAACTCAGCGGTTTTTTTGTAAACCTCATCGCCGTAATCTGTGGCTTTTAAATGGCCGTATTGTGCTAGTTTTTGCAGTGACTTTTCTTTTACCGTCGAGCCGGTATATGGAGATTGCACCGTTTTACTGGGTTGCCAACTTGGGTTATCTTGCTGATAGCTTAGAAGCGCAGCGCCAATGGCATTGCCGTCATCTGCTGGGGCTGAAGGCACAAAGATGTTTTCAAATTTGGAGCGCTCAAGTGCGGTCCCCATAAATGATGAGTTCAATGCGCAGCCACCGGAAATTGCTAGGTTCTTAGAGGGAGCATATTCGTAGGCAGCATTGATTAAGTCCATAAAGATCTCGCCAAACACCAACTGACCTGTGTAAGCGAAGTCTTTAAAACGCTCAACCGACTCACCAGGTTCTCTTGCCATACTTTTGATCTCTTTCATGATGGTATTGAGGTTTTTAGGTACGAAAAAGTTACCGTTTTTCACCTGAAGCGATGAGCGCAGTAAATCATAGACTTTTTGATCTTTCTTACCATAAGGTGCTAAGCCCATAACCTTCCACTCTTCACCTTTGAGCGGGTCAAAACTGAGGTTTTCACAGATAATGGTGTAGAACAAACCTAAGCTCTTGAAAGAACGCTTTACTTTGATTGGCGCGGGCTTTACTTGGCCATTTTTATAGGTGTAGTAAGCAATACTGCTTTTTTCACCCATACCGTCAACGACGATACATGCTGCATCGTCATATGGACTGTTAAAACAAGCATTAGCAGCATGTGTTAAATGGTGGTCGTGATAGCGTACATCGGTTGGTTTTTTGGTGCGATAGTTACCTACGATAAAGTTCCGACAACCTGCTTCAAAAAACCTAGACAAGGTTCTGCCAGCCGCCGCCTGAGAGGCTCTTGCGAAATAGAACTGATCTTTGATGTCACGCGTGTTGACGTCGATATTAAAAGAGAAGGTTTCTAAAATACTTAGGACTACATTCTCGAGAATATTGGTACTTTTTTCACGCCCTTTACTCCAAGTTTTGGCAATGACTAACTCGGTGCAATCAGCACAGTGAGTTTTCAGTACTTCTTCAATGTAATAAGGGTTGTCTGGCAAGCAGTATAAACCGCGTTTATAACCCAAAAAGCGCTCTGCATCTTCAGCGAAAATTAGTTCGCCTTTTTCGTTAACGATTGCAATAGCAGGGTCGTGAAATGAGGTTGCTAAGCCAATGTAATATTTCATCGCTGTGATCCAAAAGTATTGTTGATATTTATTCTGTTGATGGCCTGAATGTTTCCCAAGCCGATGTATTTATTCATAATTGTTCTAAGCCTCAGTCGCTTTTTTAACGATTTGTTGAAGAGGGCTTAATTCAGTTAAGTGGAAGTATCCGCTATAACCGTGCAAATAAATTGTAGGGCGGTGGCCAAACGACATGATGGCTTGAGAACGAGTGAAACCTTGTTTCGCTGTGCCATTGATTTTGATCTCGCTCCCTATTGGGTAGGTGCTATTCCAGTGATCTACTTGTTGTTGTGGCGTCAAAGAAGTCTGTGCAGCGTCGGTTGGCCTTTGAGCGCCGATGTGAAGAGTTGTATCGCGATTATTTTTGATGTTATCGACAAGCTTAGTGAGTACTTTTTTGGGTCCTAGCTCGGTAAATACCATCTCGCCTTGAGCGAGTAAAAACTCAATGCTCTGTGTCCATTTTACAGGTTGAGTTAACTGTTCAATCAGACAGTTGGCAATTTCATTTTCCTTGATAGGGTGTGCGGTGACATTGGCGATTACAGGTGTATGTGGTGAGGAGAAGTTAAAACCCGCAATGTACTTGGCAAACTCTCGCTGAGCAGGCGCCATGTAACGAGAATGAAATGCGCCGCTGGTATTGAGTTTAATAAAGCGCGCGCCCAGTCTCTCAATAATTTGCTGGCTTTTATCTATGTCATCCACAAGCCCTGAGATCACGATTTGATCGGGAGCGTTTAAATTAGCAATGTCGATACCAGTTAGCTGGTGTTCCTGTAGACAATTACGTAGTTCTACTTCTTGAACATTCAACACTGCCGCCATCGCGCCGGGTGCCGCTTGACTCATTAGCTCACCACGCTTTTTAACAAGCTTTAGACCCATTTCAAAGCTCATTGCGCCTGCGGCGAATAAAGCAGTGTATTCTCCTAAACTGTGGCCTGCAAAGTAATCGGCGGAGATGACATCTTGTTTTTGCTGCTGTAAATAGGCAAGGGCGCTCACGACGAACAACGCTGGCTGTGTGAAGCACGTGTTGTTGAGCTGTTTGTTTGGATCTACCAAGCAAAGCTCAGTAATTGAATAGCCGAGTATTTCGTCTGCTAGTTCAACTTGTTGTGAAAATTCGCCAAAGAGCTTTTTACCCATGCCGACATATTGAGAGCCCTGCCCTGGAAATATGTAAGTTTTCATATTACCTCTGCTTTTTTTCTGCTACATGATTCAACGTTAAGAGCTGTTGTGTTCTTGTGTTCAATAATGCTGCCGTGCTTTGCATCAGTTTCTCGGCAATTTGGTCAACATGGCGGTTTTGCCAATGTTCTAATTCAGTACCTTTAACCCACTGGTTGAATGCACCAAGCGCAGGTCCTGTATGTATTTGAAAGTTGACTCGTGCTTGTTCTGAGCCGGTAAATGCCAACTTCATGCTGTAAGCAAAATACCAACGAAAAACCCGCGCCATTTTGTATTTGTCGTCTTGCTCTGCGCGTTTAATGTCTTGTGAGCGATTAGCGTTCAGCAAATACTGTTTTGTTTGCGCCCAAATATCATCAAAAGAAGCATTGAAATACTTATGTTGGAGCTGTGTTTGGATTTTTTCAGGCAGAGTGTCTAATGAGTCATATTGCTGATACAGCTGGAACAGCTTGTTTGCGCGTGCGGCAAAAAATACGCCTTTTTTGAGGACTTGTACTTTTGCACCAGATTCAAACATATCGCCAGCTGGGGCATAATCGGTATCTTGTACATTGATATCTTGCAACATGCGCTTTACTAGGTCTGAAGTTCCTGCTTCAACGGTGCATTGGTTAATAGAGCCCGTGAGAATAAAGTCAGCACCCATCATAAAGGCTGCGGCGGCAGAGTTTGGTGTGCCAATACCGCCACCTAGGCCGACTCTGGGTGTTTGAGCAAAGTTATGTTCAAGTACTTTTTGGTCGCGTAGGGTTTGAATGGCTGGCAGTAAAACAGCTGGTTGGCCTCTATCGGTATGTCCTCCGGAGTCTGCTTCAACGCAAATGTCATCGCACATAAAAATGAACTGACTGAGCTCAACTTGCTCGGGGGTAATCTTACCGAGGGCAAACAGTTGCTGAACAAAGTGCATAGGTGCGGGGCTTAAAAAGTGATTTGCCACCTCCGGGCGAGAGAGTTTGGCGATAATTTTATTTTTGGTACGTACAGCACCGTGTTGGTCTTTATATATGCCTTGCAAGCGATACAAAACAAGCGCTGGTGTGATGCGAATAAAAGCGGCCGCTTCTACGCATCGAATATTGTAGTTGAGATAAAGCTCGACCAATGCTAACTCTGCTTCTGGCGAGTCTAAATTTGCAACTAGGTTTAAACCATAAGCTTGGCCGTCGGTGAGCGAGTTTTGAATATAAATGATGTCTTGCTCAATATCATTTAAGGTTCGGCCCCCTGTACCTAAAAACCCCATTAACCTTGCATTAGCTAACGCAATAACTAATTCTTTTGACGCAATACCTCGGTACATTCCCCCTGCAATACAAGCATACTTAATGCAATAATCGTTGCGAAATTCACTACTGCCTAGGCTTTCTGGCAAAATAAGCGGGATTTTTATAGTGTTGGAGTTTTTACTGCTTTTAGCGTTTTTTTCGTTATTTTTTTGTTCACAAACAGAGTTAAAGGACATAAGTTGTTCCTTTTTTGAAGTTTTCTGCATATAAGTTCCGAGCTAGATCACCACATTCTTAGCACATGGTGATACATAATTATGAAAGCAAAATGGAGGGATAAATTGATTTTATATAAGACAAGATTATTAGTTGGTATTTTGAGCAAACGTTTATTCAGCACTTTTTAAGGATTTTTAGTATTTAATCTACTTTTAAAGACTGATTAGTCGCTAACTTATGACTTTTCGTGTAATTACCACAATGGAATTATTCGCTTTAAATTCACCTAGCAAAGCAATTATTTTTAAGGAGAGAAGATTGACGTATTTTAAGCGAACTCTTTTTGGTCTTTTCTTACTCATTTTATTGGGTACTTTAGTGCCAGAAAAAATTCAAGTAACTGTTGCGGGTGCAGTTGCAAGCGATTGGAATCAAAATACGTTTTGGTACGAGCCTTGGGGAAGTTCCGGCGTACACAAGGGAGTTGATATTTTTGGAAAGGTCGGTACTGCGGTTATCTCCGCCGTAGATGGTTTTGTAATTTATAAGGGGCATGTCGACAAAGGCGGAAACGTAGTGGCAGTGCTTGGTCCAAAATGGCGGATTCATTACTATGCGCATTTAAAAAGCGATTCGGTAAGTACTGGTCAGTTTGTCGAGCGGAGAGAAGTGATAGGTACTTTAGGTGACTCAGGCAACGCTCAAGGAAAACCCGCACATGTGCATTATTCAATTTTATCTTTACTACCGCATCCTTGGTTGGTAACTACTGAACCTCAAGGCTGGAAGAGGATGTTTTATTTGGACCCTGATGCAATACTTAAACGCTGAATTTTATAGACACATAGCCTCAGATTGTGAGGCACGTAGAGGCGTGATACTTTTGTGTTATTACTTTGCAATGGTTCTATTTAGCCTTAATCGAATTCATAACTTTGAACCTTGGGAGCTACCCCATGCATGCGACTCCAAATGTGAGGTTAAATTTACTGATTTGTTGTGAATTGCTGTATTTATTTGTGAGCGGTAAGTGAGCTGTCGGTTTGGTTTAAACAAGTTCTTTTTGGCACCTAGTGTATAGCTTGATATTATTAAACTTTGATATTTCCTCGTTTTCGGGGCCATGGGTTATTTGGAGAGTAAATGTTTAAAGTCTATGCCAAGCTTTTTATTGTGGCTTTTTTTGTCTCGGGTTGTGCAACAACAACGGTTGAATACCAAGAACCGACGGGAGGAGAAAGGTCTAAGGTTAGGTTTGTTTCTTCAGGCCACCATGGAGGTGAGGCTGTCGTTGTAGGATTTGATAATGCAGAGTGTGCCAATGGTACAAATAGAGTATCCTTGTATGCAAAAATGCATGGCAATTTTACAAAGTCGAAAAAAGTAGGTGTGCCACTGTGGACCTACGGAGACTATGCTGCAAATGCCAAAGAGTATTACTTCGAAGCAAATAAACCAAACAATTTTTTAATCTTTAAAAGGCCTAGTGGGTTGGGTGTTAGCCTGTCATGTGGCTCGTTTGTATCTACCACATTTGAGAAAGATAAAAGTTATGAGATTGATTTTAATACAAATGGCTGTTTGTCTGTAGTATATGAAATCACAGAAAATGAGGGTGAGTATAGTCGCGTTCTCAAATCTATTGGAAACGTAAATATAGCAAGTATGCCCAATGCTTGTATTACTGAATACAATAGTAGAGTTAGAACAAGAGTTCCTCTTAATAAATAACGTCCAGCGCTCTTGAGGCAAATCCGCGAGCTTACGTCTTCTCGGCTTTGTCTCGTTGCTTGTTTACTACTCTACCAACGAAATGCGCCTTAATTTAAGAGTTTGAAATTGGAGTTAATTGTTATTTATGCACAGCTGTATTAGTCAGCGAC
Organism: Pseudoalteromonas luteoviolacea NCIMB 1942; assembly: GCF_001625595.1. Lineage (GTDB taxonomy): Bacteria > Pseudomonadota > Gammaproteobacteria > Enterobacterales > Alteromonadaceae > Pseudoalteromonas > Pseudoalteromonas luteoviolacea_A. Next base: position 5,770 of record NZ_AUXT01000143.1, on the reverse strand, counting down.
TAAAAATGCCAAAAATATTAATTGCCCATACCGTTTAATAAATTATGTAGCTAAATGAAATCAAATTTTACAACCTTATTGCTGGGGTTATATTTTATGAGACACGCCGTGGGAAGAGTATGGTACTGTGGCTGTGCTTCAGACCTTTACGGCAATAAATCAGATTTACTGCAACTCAATTACACAAAGAATGAAGGCTAACAGTGTTCTTTACATCGTGGTTGCGAGTTGTGCGAGGAGTTTTAGATAACACTTAATATCAAAAATTCAACTGGCTTGATTTCCTTTATCCTCACGCGGGGGGCGGAATAAATTTTAGAGGTTTTATGTTTAAAAAAATTTTAAAAGGTTTGGGTTTTACATTATTGGTAATAATAGGCCTGTTTACGTTTGCGTTAGCTTGGACAAGCTATAAAGCCGCATCATATGAAGAAACCGCTATCCCTTACATGGACAAAGCCATCAAAGATATTTCTACTTGGCAAGTAGACACGGTGAGAAGTTATTTAGTTGTAAGTACAAACGACAGGGTCTCAGAATCAGATTTGCAAGCCTTAGTAAAAGGGCTATCAAAAATGGGGAGATTAGTCGAAATTGGGGAGTTCCAGTTTATGAATGTCTCGAGTACTGCAATGGCTGGTGAAGAGTCGGGCTCTTTTGTAACCTACAGAGTCCCTGCTAAGTATGAAAATGGGGATGGTTTGATAACTATAACGCTGCAAGAAGTTGATGATTCGTTTCAAGTCTATTCTTTTAATTTAAATTCTTTAGCGTTACTTAAGTAGTAAATAACGCTAGGGTTTAAAAAAAATAGCTGAGTTAATCGTGATCATATAACCAGAGACGCAGTGACTCTTCTTAGAGTCTCGGGAATAGTTTCTATAAAAGTTAGAAATATTAGCAGCTGTCAGACTTTACGATGGGGCACGAGATGCCCATGTATTTGGGCCATTTACAATTGTAAACTTACATTATTAGGAGGCTAGACTCAGTGAATAGAACGCCTTTGCTCGCAATAAAGATGACTGCCTTTTCTTGATGATGAGGAGTACGCTTTACGCTCGCTTTGGAAGGCCATCTTAGTCGCATATTTGAGCACGGGGCATGAATACAAGCGCAACGCAATTGAGATACAACAACGTCAATGTTGTTTTGATTCAGTGATACAAGCAGCATTGGTGTCTGATGATTCGCATATTATTAAGCTAGTTTATAGCTGCCAGTGTGAGTATCAAAATAGTGGTGACGCTTTGTATTACTCTATTGCTCGTAGAGCCGTATCTAAGTTGATCAGATAGATAGCTGCCGTAGTAATTATGTACAGGCATCGTAACATGCCTAACGGGTAATATATCGAATGATAATTACATATCGAGATGAATAAGAAAAAATGTTTTTACAATAAAAGCGCAGCTTTGAGTAGAGGAGGTTCAATGTACAAGTATATTTTATTAGCTTTGGTTTTTCTAAGCGGTTGCACCGCAAGTTTGTGGGCTACAAATTACAAAAAAGAAAGTCTAAACGGCTTTTATGTCAAAAGTGACACTAAGGAGCTATTTGTCACTACAACGAAGACTGCTTACTTGTTAGGGATTGATGCGCAATTCGGTGAGGCGCTTGAGTTGTCGAGGGAGGTAGAGTTCATCCCTACATTTGAGGACTTTAGGTTAGATGAGAAAAATAACGTCGTAGGCAGCGTTACGCTTACGATGAAAGAAAAGAGCCCACCACAAGAACTGGTCGTAAAATTGATATCTCTGGGCTTTGAACAGCAACTTTCGTCTAATCAGCTAAAGCTTAAGCGTGAGCTAACGGGTAAGCGATATATTATTGAAGGAGAGCTGCCTCTCGAAAAGCTAGAAAAAGAGTACATAATTATGGTAGCGCAACCTCGGACTTTTAGTGAAACTGCAGGTAAAGTCATCGCAACCCCTGCCACTATCACGATAGATGCAGTTGTTACTGTTCCTGCTGTTTTTTTTGCTGCAGCGGTTATGGCGGCTGGCTCTCCTTAGAACGTACTATACAAATACTTGATATAAAAAGGCGTCCATTTTTATTGGCGAATAAATAACAGTACAGCACGAATAGGGCGTTTATTATACGAAATTAGCAGTTTGCTGATGCGCGTTTAGGATGTTTTTTATCATTGTTGTGCAGGCTACTATTTATTTAATTTTAAAAGGGACTTTTCTCTCACCTAAATGGTGGAAAATTAACTTGGAAATTTGCTTTATATTGATTATTATCCTGCACTTTTAAACCCTGCTTTATAATAAATTAGCGTTTATGAGGAATAATTAATGAAACTTGCACTTCTTTTTGTACTGTTTTTGGTTGTGAGCCCCCATGCTTTGGCGGATAGATATGATATTCAAGGTGAAATTGGTCAAATTAGATATCACGAGGCAACAAATACGCTTGCGCCCGCTTGGAAAAAGCATACATGGTTTACGCTAATACCTGATCCAAACCAGCCGAAGCCAAATTGTTATGTTCACGGTGGCGGTTATACAGTGACTATCCCAGATGGAAATAATACAGCAATGTCAATGGTACTCGCTGCAAAAATGGCAAAACAAAAAGTTACAGTTACTGTTGATGACTCAATCGTTTTTCCCAGCAACCTTTATTGTAAGTTGCAGTACGTGACAGTGCTGTAGTTATTATTACCACGGAGCGTAGCAGATATTCTTTTTCAAAGTGTAATACTCGTTGTTAAAATAGTAATCGCTATACCCTGACACAGTGCTCTGCTAGCTCTTTTGTCGTAATGTAATCGTGTGTTTGGTTCAGTTGTGACCACACAGATAGATAATGTGGAAGTTGCCTTTCTGAATCATTGCATATGCCGGAGATAGCCCAAATACTCATTCTTCTTATGTAAAGAACAGTGAAAAACCTATGAGAAAATCAGATAAAAAGCTTGAGAAAAGCATCGTTACAGCCTTAACAGAAGCATGCGAAGAGGCATTGAAACAATATGATGGCTTTCAGTGGTTGACTCATATTGTAAACTATCAGCGATTTCCCGATAGCCTATCGGTAATTTGCGTGTTCGATAATAAAGCGCACCTTCGATTGGCCATAAATGACGACAAAGGTGAGCAACTTAAGGTGCTAATTGAAGGCAAGCTGTCATCTTGTAACATCAACGTGAAAGGGGTTAAAAAGCGTATTTTATTTGATACAGAAGAAGCTTGTGCCAATGAGCATGGTGGTAATTGGAGCAAAAGGCTTGAGGAATTCAAAAATGCGCGCCATGTATAAATTAGGCGCTTAAAATCTGAGGTTCTATTTCTGAGCAAATGGAAGCTAGTTATGTTGTGCTCGTAAAGTCACCTTATTAAGTTTTTATTGAATCGAATAGAACTAAGTACGTTTTAGCGTTACAAGTTTTCAGCCCTGATTATGCTCCCACAGACAACCAAATGCTTCCAGTGTATAAAAGACTCTCCAACATAACCAAAGTTAGTAAAAAAGAATCGCATAAATATTCATAGTAGCATCAATTCTTCGCTGTTATTAATATATTTTGCCATTAACAATGAGGTGCTTGTTTTGGCTGTAGTGCACTGATTTTTAGATGTTTTTAACCAAGTTAAGAATAATTAAGTGCCGTGCCGCGTAAAAAGTGGAATGGCAGGCTTCAGTGCGTGAGTGCTTTTATTTGAATTTTACGTTTAATAATGAGTGGGTTAGCGTATAGCTGATAATGGTAATCTGTCTTTAATACCTTTTCAGCTGTTGTTTATTTATGTAGTCTAGACGGGTTTTTATTTTTGGAGGTATTTCGCGATGAAGCGAATTCTTTTATGTGCTAGCTTGGGGCTAGCGGTCAGTGCAGGCGTATCAGCCAAAGATGTAATGACCCCGGAAAAACTCTGGCAAGTAAAGCGCGTAAGTGCGCTCGGTCTAAATAAAGAAAACACCCATGTAATTTATCGAGTTACGACGCCGAGTGTTGAGAAAAATAACTTTACTAGCAAGGTGTATCAAGTGCCTTTAAAAGGCGGTTCGGCTCAGCTATTAGAGGCTTACCAAGGGTTGCTTCAAGATAGCAACGTTTCTCCTGATGGAAGTAAAAGGCTGTTTCACGAATCAGTGCAAATGAATACTATTTTAGCTTCTGATAAACATGAAGATTTAAGCAACGCAAACGCCTATGTTTTTGATGATCTGAATTATCGACACTGGGATACATGGAAAGATGGCAGTGTTAAACATGTGTTTTACCAAGATTTAAAAACGGAAGCCAAAGTCGATATCATGGAAGGTAAACCTTTCGATAGTCCGACTTCACCTTTTGGAGGCTCAGAGGATTATATTTGGGGACCTAAAGGCGAAAATATTTATTACGTCAGTAAGAAATTAACTGGTGTTGATTATGTTAAGAGCACAAACACAGATATTTATCGTTATAATCTGGCTGATAAAAAAACAACTAACATAACTAAAAGCAATTTAGGTTATGACAAAAGCCCTGCGTTTTCTCCTAAAGGTAAGCTTGCATGGCTCCAGATGGACGAACCTGGGTATGAAGCCGATAAGAATGACATCATTGTTATGGCGAATAACACCAAAGTAAACTTGACTGAGCATTGGGATGGCACCGTTTATAGTTTTAAATGGAGCCACGATGGTAAGCATATCTACTTTGTGGCGCCAACAGGTGGCACCATTCAACTTTTCCAAGTTGCAGTAAACACGAGATCCAAAGCTAAGCCGAAAATTAAGCAGCTGACAAAAGGGCAGTTTGATATAAATGGCATTATAGCGGTACTTGATGGGCAGCTGGTTGTTACTCGTAACAGCATGAATAAAGCCAAGGAAATCTTTAAGTTGAACTTGCGCAGCAAAAAGATGGTTGCGTTGACCAAAGTTAACGAAGCGTTTTATGCAGATTTGGATCTGCCTAAAGTAGAAAAACGCATGGTTGAGACAAAAGATGGTCAAGACATGCTGGCTTGGGTTATTTACCCTCCTAACTTTGATAAGCGCAAGAAATACCCAACTTTGCTATACCTTCAAGGCGGACCCCAGTCTTCGTTATCACAGTTTTACTCTTTCCGTTGGAACTTCCAAGTAATGGCATCGCAAGGTTATATCGTGGTTGCGCCAAACCGCAGAGGTATGCCTGGACATGGTGTTAAGTGGAATGAAGACATCAGTAAAGACTGGGGTGGAAAGGCGATGCAAGACTACCTTGATGCAATTGATGATATTGCAAAGGAGTCATACGTCGATAAAAAGCGTATTGGCGCAATTGGTGCGAGCTTTGGTGGCTATTCAGCGTTTTATTTAGCTGGTAATCACGAAGGCCGTTTTAAAACCTTTATCTCACATTGCGGTATTTTCGATACGCGCAGCATGTATGGTACGACAGAAGAGGTGTTCTTCGTTAATCATGATTTAGGTGGCGCGTACTGGGAAAAAGACAATGTAGCTGCAAGCAAAGCTTACTCTGAGTTTAACCCGGTGAATTTTGTTGATAAATGGGATTCTCCTATGTTTGTGATCCATGGCGGTAAAGACTATCGTGTGCCGCTAGGGCAGGGTATTCAGGCGTTCCAAGCTGCTAAACTACGTGGACTCAAGAGCCGTTTTTTATACTTCCCAGAAGAAAACCACTGGGTACTTACGCCACAAAACGGCATTGTTTGGCAGCGTGAGTTCTTCAAATGGTTAGATGAGACACTATAACTAGATAAAGCGATGCTCAGTGTAAAAGTTAAAAATGCCAGCTTGTAGCTTAATGCCAGTCAGTTAA
>NZ_AUXT01000142.1 GCF_001625595.1 Pseudoalteromonas luteoviolacea NCIMB 1942 | reverse complement strand
TGTTTATCTCAGTTAGCGATTTATTTTGAAGGGCGTTTAGATAGCGTGCTTGATATTTAACTTTTTAAGCTGACACAGAATTTTGAACGCCCTCCACAAATTTCAAACGCCGAAATATACAACAAAATGCAGCTTTTCTCAACATTAGTATTAACAATTATTTACACTTTGAGGGGCTTAAATTGAGGATAACACACCAATAGCCCCTCTATAAAAGACAGTAAACTCTTGAACATAGGTTTCTTTTGGCAGGTAAAAACCCAACAGTAAGCTAATGGGTGTTGGGCTACTTCAAACCTCAACGCATAAAATATTCTTTTGCTTTATCAATGAATACATCGATATCATTGCGGCAAACTCCAGAATGGGTCACTAAGCGCATGCCCTGATAGCCCGGTGTTATGTTAATATCTTGTTTAAACATCGTCTTAGCAAAGTCGTTGATTTTTAAGTCTTCGTTTACATCGAGAAATACTAAATTGGTCTGCACTTGGTAAGCGCTGCTGTCAAACCCAGGTAATTCGTTTACTCTTTGCGCCAAATATTTTGCATTGGCGTGATCTTCAGCTAAGCGTTCAACATTGTTTTTTAGCGCATATAAGCCTGCCGCTGCCAATATCCCCGCTTGTCTCATACCGCCACCCAACATTTTCCTGATCCTGCGGGCTTTAGCGATCAATTCTTCATCTCCCAACAGCAAAGACCCGACGGGCGCCCCAAGACCTTTAGACAAGCACACGGTCATAGAGTCAAAATGTTTGCTTATTTCTTTGATATCCACTCCCAAGGCGACTTTAGCGTTATAAACTCTTGCGCCATCTAAGTGGAGTTTTAGCGCATACTTTTTAGTAAAAGCACGAGCTGCCTCTAAATAATCAAGATCTAGCACCTTACCCCCTATCGTATTTTCCAAGCTCAGCATTTTGGTTTTTGCAAAGTGAAAATCATTGGGTTTAATTGCTGCTTGAACTTTCTCTAAACAAATACGACCATCGGGCTCATTCTCTATTGGCTGAGGTTGAACGGAGCCTAATACCGCAGCGCCACCCGCTTCATATCGATAGTTGTGCGCACTTTGCCCACATATATATTCATCTCCTCGCTCGCAATGCGCCATAATTGCGAGTAGGTTTGCCTGTGTTCCTGACGTGACGAAAAGCGCAGCATCAAAACCATGTATTGCTGCACTATAGTGTTCTAATTCATTTACAGTTGGATCATCTCCATACACATCATCGCCAACCATGGCATTACTCATTAATCGGCGCATGTTTTTGCAAGGCTGAGTAACCGTATCAGAGCGTAAGTCGATCATAAAACTTCCTTAAATTTTCAGGGAACTTCACAATATATATGGGCTAAGTACACAAAACAAAATACCGCGAAGCCCCTCCCCATTCATTGTTTATACTAAAATTAAATATTCTACTTTTCTGCAATACCAAATTGCTTGTTAAGCGCTGGGCAAGCTACCTTTCTCGCTTTCATATGGTTTTGATAGTCTTCCTGAAAATTTACGGGAATACCATCCATTTCTATCATGTTTTCAATTCCTGATGGTGTGTAGAAAATTAACATCATGACGTCCTGCTCAGTGTCATTTCGAAACCCTCTTATAGCGCCCTCAGGACAAAATATAAATGCCCCTTCAGGTCAGGGCGGGATCACACTTT
>NZ_AUXT01000141.1 GCF_001625595.1 Pseudoalteromonas luteoviolacea NCIMB 1942 | reverse complement strand
ACAGAATTTTGAACGCCCTCTATCCGTAAGAGGTTACTCAAGCTTTAAATGCCCTGTTTGTAAGACAGCGGTTCCATCAAGGAATAGCAAAGGTCTTTGATATTGCTAGTAATCGCGCTGATATGTTGGGGAGCAGCCTTTGGGTATCATCAAATGACAACCCAACTCCATTAGCTTTGATCTTCATACCTTCATTTATTGCTGGGTGACTGCTTGAAAATTAACCGTCCCTGCCGATATAAAATTGCATGGATGTGATAGGAGGGGTTATGAAAATTGAAAGTGCACAAGTTAGCATGATGAATAAGCATGAAGAGAAACGTCAGGTTATTGAAAAGCGGACAGAGGTGATACCAATTTCATTAAATATT
>NZ_AUXT01000140.1 GCF_001625595.1 Pseudoalteromonas luteoviolacea NCIMB 1942 | reverse complement strand
CCAGCTGAGCTATAGCCCCACATTACTAGGAATATATTGTTTGTTCGCACTTCTTTTTGAGGCAGGGCATAAAGCGAAAAAGTTTAGTTATCCTAAACGACGAGCTTTATAACGCAGCATCGAGAAGAAGTGGTGGGTCTGAGTAGACTTGAACTACCGACCTCACGCTTATCAGGCGTGCGCTCTAACCAGCTGAGCTACA
>NZ_AUXT01000139.1 GCF_001625595.1 Pseudoalteromonas luteoviolacea NCIMB 1942 | reverse complement strand
ACAGATTTTTGAACACTACCGGCTTTGTGCTGAACTTGTTTAAGCGAATCGGAAATTAGATATTTTTAAGTAGAGGGCATTGCCTCTACTTACAATTTTAGCGTTACAATACACAACTTTTTTTGCTCTTAGCACTCATCACTTTCATAACCGCTTTATCTCTATTTTCTTTTTTAATATATCTAGCAGGTAAGCTTTTTATTTTATATATGTAGTCCCCTTTGTTCCAATCGATTTTCTCATTTATAAATTGAGGGCTAATAACGGTTATTTTTAAATCAGGTGCAACACGTTTAAGTGCATCAACAGTACCAAGGTGGTAGTTACTATGAAATGCGCCGTTAAAATGGATAACTTGGCTATTAGGGTTACGTAAGAATACTTTGTATATAGAGTCTGCCATAGTATTGTCACGTGCTAATTGGGCATAAAAACTATTGCTTTGGGTTATGGTTCTATCTTTTTTGCTGGAGGCTTTATGATGCGACATCGCTTTCGGCGTTTTTCAAGGTAGTTG
>NZ_AUXT01000138.1 GCF_001625595.1 Pseudoalteromonas luteoviolacea NCIMB 1942 | reverse complement strand
ACTTGGAACTTGAATTCGGGCGATGAGTCGTTTTATTATCGAGTTCGAGGAACGCCTCGAAAGACATATCAACTAAATGGCAGTTACACAGAATCTGTTACAGGGTCCCCCGATAGACTTACTTAACTTGACATAAATGGAGTGTCCATATATGTCTTTTTTAATTCTCTAAAAAGAAACTATAATTCCCGCATCCCTCCTTGTCACTAGGGAATATTAAGTGCTCTTCCAATACTTTAATTATAAAACTGCACCTATCAAAAGTAACATTAATAGTATTGTTATCTATCCATTTATATGTAACATCGTGTGTTAAACCTTCTCCTTCCACACTAACATTAAATAGTAACTTTCTCAGAAATAGTTCCTTAGACAGCAGAGAGTAAACCTCAAGGGATAACTGAATCGCCCCGAATTCA
>NZ_AUXT01000137.1 GCF_001625595.1 Pseudoalteromonas luteoviolacea NCIMB 1942 | reverse complement strand
GGACATTGCCAGGGCCCAATTTAAAAATTAAAAAATAATAACTAAAAGCAAAGAATTTCCTGGTGAACATAGCGTTTTGGAACCACCTGATCCCATGCCGAACTCAGTAGTGAAACGAAATAGCGCCGATGATAGTGTGGGGTTTCCCATGTGAAAGTAGGACATTGCCAGGGCCCAATTAAAGAAACCCGTTCCGAAAGAGTCGGGCTTTTTTTTGCTTGATGCCGCGCGCGAAAACTTAGCGTGAATTTCTGATGCCGCGCGCGAAAACTTAACGCGAATTGCGCGAAAATTGCGAAAAATGGATTTTTCAAATAATGAAATGCCATTTCACTATTTAAACTCACATTTAGCAAGCATATTCGCATAAGCTTCTTTTTTTAGAGCTTTCCCTTTTTCTCTCTCGGTTTCACTAGTTATGGGTCTGCCCCAACCATCTTCTTTTTGCATTTGGTATACTTGATACCAATTTCATTAAATTTCTGATCTAATATAGGCTGTTTCCATAACCTTTATAAACAGCCTTGAATTTAGAAAAATCAAAAAAACTCCTCGCGCGCTCAAGAAAAGAACCAAACGCGAGAAAGCGTATGC
>NZ_AUXT01000136.1 GCF_001625595.1 Pseudoalteromonas luteoviolacea NCIMB 1942 | reverse complement strand
TGAGAGCGCGAGGAGTTTTTTGATTTTTCTAAATTCAAGGCTGTTTATAAAGGTTATGGAAACAGCCTATATTAGATCAGAAATTTAATGAAATTGGTATTAATTTAGGATTTACCGGTAAGAGTACAAGTTGTTTTGCAATAGCCCAGATATAAGCAATTATTTCTCGGGCAATGGCGGTCACAACAAGGTTGTAATGCTTGCCCTTATTAATGAGCTTTTTATAACGTTAACAGAGCCTTAATTGCGCTTTCCATGCGATAGCAACAATCTGTTTTGGTAAGCCTTCTTGCCGTTTTTTTAGTTCTTTAACCTGAGCTGCGCATAAGAAATTGAACTAAATGCCCTTGCGGTGATCAGAGCTTTCGACCAAGAAACGTAAGATTACCAAGGCAAGGGCATGAATAACTTAGATGCAATTTACGTAGATGTCGATGATTTTTGTTTATTGTTTGAACCTCAATGGCTTAAACACCTAATAGAATCAGGTGAAAAGCAACGCATTAAGCCATCTCGCCTAACCTCTAGCGAAGTTATGACTATATTGATTGCTTTTCACCAATCGGGTTATCGCGACTTTAAAACCTACTACACCAAATTTGTTTGCCAGTATTGGCGACATTATTTTCCTGATTTAGTCAGTTATACACGTATGTTGAAGTTACTTCAGGCTACGTTACCCGCTCTGTGTAGCTACTTAAAGCAACGCTTTGATAAGCCAACAGGTATCGCATTTATCGATTCCACTTCACTCAAGGTTTGTCACAACATGCGTATTCCTCGCCACCAAGTTTTCGCAGGCGAAGCCAAACGAGGCAAAGGTACAATGGGATGGTTTTATGGCTTTAAACTTCACCTCATCATGAATGACGAAGGTGGTTTATTAGCCGTAAAAGTGACCGCTGGGAATGTTGATGATAGAAAACCTGTACCAGATATGGTCGACAATGTTACAGGTAGTTTATACGCTGATAAAGGCTACGTATCTGCAAACCTAAAAGCGGAACTTGCCGAGCAAGGCATAGATTTTATTACAGGTCAACGAAGCAATATGACACGACAGCCAATATCATCTTGGGATAGAGCGATGTTATCAAAGCGCTTTATCATTGAGACTGTTTTCGACCAGCTAAAAAACATAGCTCAAATAGACCATACAAGGCACCGAAGCTGCATCTCATTTATGGTTAATTTAATGGCTGGATTAATTGC
>NZ_AUXT01000135.1 GCF_001625595.1 Pseudoalteromonas luteoviolacea NCIMB 1942 | reverse complement strand
ACTTGGAACTTGAATTCGGGGCTCTTCCAAGGCATTTGTTGCAATCTGCCAGTCTTCTTCATTTTCATCTAAATCAAGATTGTTCCAATCTTGGTCCGTAAAATTGGGAGCAATATACATTCTTTATTACTTTGGTTAATTGGCCTGACTTTCTAGGTTAATTCACTCAAATATTGAAAACAACAAAAAGCCCCGCGAGTGCGAGGCTTTGGATTCAAATTTATGGATTAGCTGTTTAAGCCAAGAACTTCATCAATCGAGATATCATATACACCAGCTTCGCCATCAATATACAATTCTTTCCAATATTGGTATCCATCGTTAAAGTCGCTGGTTTCCCGACCAGTATCGATTAATTCGAATGCTGATGCAGAAAATGCCTTTATGGAGAATGGCATAAATGGCGAACCGCCAGAATCTTGAGAGATAACAGCGATGCCTATTACATTTTCGTCTTCAAATTCGTCAATGCTAACTATAAGAGCTTTATGCTCGTTGCTAGACGAGACGGAGCGACAGCTCCACACTTGACCAGTTTCAAATTTATTATTCAACTTAGTCACCTATGTATTCTATCCACAAGTTTTGGCTAAAGCTGCTTGAAAGCAGTTCCTTAAACTCAACCAACTTAGAGCCGTTACCAGTATTAATATTCTCAGTAATGAATTGATATAAAAGTTTTGCATGATCAGGACTTATTCTTCCATCTGCGTACTCATCTATAAACAATCCTGTTTTGGACTTCAGAAACTCAAACGCAGGCTCAAGCAAAGTAAAATCCGTATGATTAATCGAAACCTCGGTCCCGTTGTTCTTTATTAAAAATTCTACGCTCATATTAATCATCAATCTTCTTTGGAAATTGGGTAACTCTATCACCAGTCTTCTTATCGATGACAGTAACGTTTGTTTTTTCGCCTTTGGTTCCTATTTCTTTTTTAAAATCCTTCTCTACTCTAACTCTGTCACCTTGATCTTGAATTCTATCAGGCTTTTTGACAGTTTTTTCACTAAGCTTATCCATCTCACTTGGTTTTTTGAATTTACTTTTCTGCTCATATTTCTTCTTGGTTACATGGCGATCTGTATGTCGATTTCGTTTACCGCCTTTCTTTATGTAATCAATTGCCTTCTTGGAAGCTTTTATAACTGTTTGTCTACATGCCGAGTTAGTAGCACACCTAGCTGCTGCAACAATAACAAATTGAACAAGTTGCCCGTCAGGATCAACATACTTATAAGGGTTATTGTTTGCATATGCATATCGATTAAAGCCAAATGCTCCATTACCAGCTTCAAAATGCCCTAAAGTATCAACCGGATCATTCGAGTAAAACCGCCCGATAACTGGATCATAG
>NZ_AUXT01000134.1 GCF_001625595.1 Pseudoalteromonas luteoviolacea NCIMB 1942 | reverse complement strand
GTAGTTAGCTAGACGCTTACGTTTAACTGCACTTAGAGGGGGACTTAACAGTACTCTTTAAAGAAAAACGCCCTAGGCCAAATAGACCTAGGGTCGTTAAGATGAATAAAAGCCGTTACCCTGTTAATCGTAATGCTCCTCCTCTAAAGTGAACAGCATTACGACTGATAGTCGAACTTTTTATTTGATGCTTAATCTTCTTCTATATTCTCTTTACCGGTGGTTTTCTCTGAAGAGTCTATCCGGTGATGAATTGCTGACTTGATCAGCATATATCCGCTAATCGGGGCAGTGATAAGTAAGAATAAAGAAATTAAAATCTCTTTTAGCGTAAACCCATCACCATATTGACTAAAGTACGCCATTGCAGCAAACAGCAAGCAGGCCATACCAAGTGTGGTTGCCTTTGTCGGGCCATGTAGGCGCATGAAAAAGTCAGGCATTTTAACCAAACCAATAGAGCCAACCAAAACAAGTGCTCCACCCATCAAAAGCAAAATTGAAATTAAAATATCCATCATTTGCCCTTACTCGATAATATCGCCACGAAGCAAATATTTACACACTGCAACTGTACTTACAAAGCCCAGTAACGCTATCAATAGTGCTGCTTCAAAATACAAAGATGTTCCCATACTCATACCGTACAAAATGATAAGCGCAATTGTGTTGATATACATTGTATCCAACGCCAATATTCTGTCAGGTACAGACGGGCCCACAACTAAACGCCATAAGTTTAGCAACAAAGCTAACCCAATCATGGCAAAAACAATCAAGATGATCGTATCTAACATTCAAAGATCTCCTTCAAAGGCGCTTCATAACGTGATTTGATGGTCGCTATCAATGATTCTTCATCATCCAAGTCTAAAACATGGATTAACAAAAACTTCTGACATGCTTCCTCTTCATCTTCAATCGTTTCTGGCCATGGATAAACTTCTGCACTTACGGTACCCGGCGTCAAAGAAACTGTACTCGCCAAAATTGTAATCGGCATGGCTTCTTGTAAATCCAACGGTACTTTTACGAACCCCGGCTTTAATTTTTTTGTCGGGCCAAGTATTTTTATGGCTACTTCAATATTCGCTGTCAAAATATCATATAGCACCAACATTAAATGCCTTAAGGCACGAAATGGTCTCACAACCAGAGGCTGCTTGGTTCTAAACGGGTGCGTAATTAATGGGATCACAATAGCCAAAATTACCCCTAGAATAACATGCCCAAGGGCAACGGTGTTATTCAGTAGCAGCCATACTAGAAATAGTAAAAGGCTTCTAAATGGAGTCGGTAGCCATTTATACCTAGCTTCTAATCTCATTTACTTGCCTCCTAATATATGTTGAATAAGGCCGTAAAAGTTATGTAATTCAACTGCGGCAAATTGAGCATAGTCAGACATTGGGCCCGCGAAAATGACCATCAAAGGCGATGCCGCTACAAGTAGTAGTACAGCAACAACCTGTACGGGGTGTGCCTTTTCTTCCGTATTAGCTTCCCCTTTACCTGTATGGTGCCAAAACACCGTACTGCCCGCTTTTGATACTGACACCAATACCGCTAAGCTGGCAATCAAATAAATTGGCCAAAACCAGTGTCCGTGTGCAGACTCTAATGTAGATTTAAGAATCCAAACCTTACCAACAAAACCTGATAAAGGCGGCATACCAATAACCGTTACCGCTGCAAATATAAACGCTCCACCTAAAAACAGTGGCTGAGCAACGGGTCTACCTGCTGTGATCCTATCTGCAACTTTACCCCTTTGTCTGCTAACTAAGTCCGCAATTAAAAACAACGCCGCGGAAACCAGCGTAGAATGTACAAGATAGTAAATAGCCGCTGCGCTGCTATCTATCGTTTGTGCTGCCACCAGAGCAACCAATGTACCCACAGACACAACCACTAAATTAGCAACCATCTTTCTCAAGTCTTGACTCGCTAATACACCAATAGCCCCCATTACAATAGTCGCTATCGCCAACCACCAAAGCCAATGTTGCGCCATATGGCTTAATTCGCCAGCTTGCTCTCCAAAGATCAATGTGTAAACACGCATCATCGAGTACACACCAACTTTAGTCATGATTGCAAACAGTGCCGCAACGACAGGCATGGCCGTCGAGTATGTATTTGGCAGCCATAAATGAAGTGGTAGTAATGCGCCTTTTAATGCAAATACGACAAGGAGCAGTAGACCACCTATTTTGGCGAGATAAACATCATCACCCTGCAACTCCATGACTTTAGTGGCCATATCGGCCATGTTAAGTGTGCCTAAGGTACCGTATAAAATACCCAAAGCTATCAGAAATACTGATGAACCGACGAGGTTCAAAATCACGTACTGTAGTGCTGCACGAGTATTGCGTTTGTCTCCACCGTGCATAAGCAGTGAATATGATGCAATTAACAGCACTTCGAAGAAAACAAACAGATTAAATGCATCACCTGTTAAGAATGCACCATTGACACCCAAAATTAGGAAATGAAGGAGTGGATGAAAGAAGCTTCCTAATTCATCATCACCTGCGCAGCTATACAAGGCACACACTAAGCCCAAAAATGAAGTCAATGAAACCAATAAAGTTGATAGTGGATCTGCAACTAAAACAATACCAAACGGCGCTGACCAATCACCAATTGCATAGACTTGTGTACCATGTGTTTTAACATATGCCAGCAAACTGACCGATGCAATCGTACTAACAAGCCCCATAAGCACAGAAACGTAACGTCTTATCTTAAGGTTTTTCCCACACGGCGGCATCAACATCAGAATTGCCGCCAGCATTGGCAATAAGACAGGTAAAGATGTTAAATGTTGACTCATGCTTTACCCTGCTCCTTAGCTTGTCGAGAAACTGCCTTAGGCTTATCCGGTACTGTGCCATTTACATGGTCATTACCCAGATCAGCACGACCACGAATTGCCAGTATTACAACAAAAGCTGTCATAGCAAATCCAATTACAATTGCCGTTAAAACCAGCGCTTGGGGAAGAGGATCTGCGTAGTTTTCGCTATACCCCAATACAGCTGCTTGGTTCATCGACAGCCTTCCTGATGCAAATAAAAACAAATTCACTGCATAGGACAACATTGTTAAACCAAGCACGACAGGAAAGGTCCTAGCGCGCAAAATCATAAACACGCCACAGGCCACAAGTAGGCCTACGCATGAAGAATACAAAAGCTCCATTAAATGTTCACCTCTTCTTTTGGTGTATTCGCAGTGACCTTACCTAAACTTGCTAAGATCATCAGAGTCGCGCCAACGACGGTAATGTACACACCTAAATCAAATACTAAGGCACTGGCGAGTTCAATTTCTCCAATCAAAGGAATATCAAAATAATCAAACCACGTTGTTAGGAATGGTCGGCCAAATGCCCAACTGCCAAGTCCAGACAACAGGGCAATGGCAATGCCCGAAGCAATTATCTTTCTGTAATTCAAAGTGAAACGTTCTGCAATCCAATTGGAGCCGTGCGCTATGTACTGCAAAATAAATGCAATAGCTGTGACTAAACCAGCAATAAAGCCCCCTCCTGGTAAGTTGTGTCCACGCAAGAAAATATAGAAAGACACAAGCAATGCAAGTGGTAACAGGCTTTGTGAGATAGACGCTAGCAATAATGGGTAACGCTCTTTAGCCCACGGTCTTCCTTCAGAATCACTTCCTGGCATAAATAACGGCAGATGGATAATTAACTTATAAATACCCAAAGCAGCGATACCTAACACTACGATTTCACCCAGCGTATCAAAACCACGGAAATCGACTAGGATCACATTAACAACATTGGTGCCGCCACCACCTGTTTTCGCATTAGCAACAAAGAAATCAGATATAGACGTCAATGGGCGTGTGATAAGCGCGTAACAAATACTACCCACAATGACACCGATTGCTGACGCAATGCCCAAGTCTCTTAACGTTCTAATTGAGCTTGATTCCTTGGGCGTTTTTTGTGGCAAGAAGAACAGAGCCAACATTAGTAGAATAATAGTAACAACTTCTACCGTGAGCTGAGTTAACGCGAGATCTGGTGCAGAGAAACGCGTAAACGCAACAGATACCATTAGGCCAACTACAGAAATCATCAGTAGTGCAACCATACGAGTACGATGCCAAATTACAGTACCAATAGCACCAATCATTAACAGACCCGCTCCAATCCCATTGTGAATATCAACCGGAGTTAACTGGTTTTGACCAACTAACTGACTCATTTCAAACAATGGCCAACCTGCGCTTAGTAATACCACTAACAGCATAAGCATCAGATAACGCTGAAGAGAACCGTTTTCAATGGCACTGATTTTATTTTGGCTCCATGTCACGACTGAGTGCATGGTTTTTTCAAAACCTTTTTTCGCGTTAATAGGTGGTAAAGACGCTTGGAATTGGAATAAGTATCTACGCTGAGTATAGATTAACAAACCACCACAAACTGCTATAGCACTCATCAATAATGGTAAGTTGAGGCCGTGCCAAATTGCGATATAAAACTCTGGTGGTTCAGTTCCCAATACGGAACCCGAGGCGAGCTGTAAAATACCGTCTACAACAAAATTTGGGAACATACCGACGATCAGGCACAACGCTACGAGTATCTCAATTGGCACACGCATATAACGCGGAGCTTCATGAGGCTCTTTAGGTAAATCAACGGGGTCACCGTTAAAGAATACGTCGTGAATAAAGCGAGCTGAATATGCAACAGAGAATGCACCTGCAATCGTCGCGAGAATTGGAATTAGCCATGACATTGAACCGAGTAATTGTTGATGCAAGGTCTCTGCAAAGAACATCTCTTTCGACAAGAAGCCGTTTAACAGTGGTACACCTGCCATCGATGCCGCTGCAACCATCGCTAATGTCGCGGTGTAAGGCATAAATCGCCACATGCCATTGAGTTTACGCATGTCTCGAGTACCCGTTTCATGATCAATGATACCCGTTGCCATAAATAAAGATGCTTTAAACGTTGCATGGTTGATAATATGGAAAATGGCAGCCACTGTAGCCAACTCAGTGTCAAGACCAAACAATAAGGTGATTAAACCAAGGTGACTGATAGTTGAGAAAGCTAAGAGCCCTTTTAAGTCATGCTTAAATAACGCAATGTAAGCACCGACTAACAAAGTCACAAGGCCCGTCAAGCTGACTAAGATAAACCAGATTTCAGTACCTGCTAACGCTGGGTAGAATCGCGCCAATAAGAAGATACCAGCTTTAACCATAGTCGCCGAGTGCAGATACGCACTGACTGGAGTTGGTGCGGCCATTGCGTGGGGCAACCAGAAATGAAATGGAAATTGAGCTGACTTAGTAAATGCGCCAAGTAGAACCAATACCAACGCAACTTCATACAGGCTATGAGATTGAATGAGTTCACGGCTGGCAAGAATAATATCTAAATCATAACTGCCAACAATGTGGCCGAGTAATAATAGCCCTGCTAGCAATGCCAAGCCACCACCACCGGTGATAGCCAGCGCCATTTTAGCCCCTTTACGAGCTTCAGATTTATGCCACCAATAGCTGATCAACAAAAACGAGCTGATGCTGGTTAATTCCCAAAATACCCATAATTGAATCACATTGTTGGACATAACAATACCCAACATTGCAGTCATAAATAACATCAGGTATGCGTACAGCTTGGGCATTGAATCATTTTCACTTAGGTAATAACGAGCATAAATAATAACTAATATACCAATACCTAAAATCATAAAAACAAATAAGAGTGCCAATCCATCCAAACGGAAAGACACATCCAGATCGAGTATCGGTACCCAATCTAAAGTAGCGCGGATCGCTTCCCCAGCAAATACTGCGGGAGCTAAATTGATGGCCAATAAAAGGGCCACAGTGGGTGCAATCAAGGTGATTGCAGTCGACTGATTGCGAGATAGCTTACCTGTAAATGAAGAGAGTAAACTGCCTAACAAGGATATCAAGGGTATCCAAAGCAAAGTCATAAAGAAGCCTTATATCTTCGATGCCGTTCATCACTATTAAACGCACGTTATGATTAAGTTATGGCGATCGTGTTCTGTTTATTTTTTACGTGCATTTTTATCACACATAACGTTTACCAGTTATACTTTATTAGTGTTTGACTTGTCTAGGGTTTCACATACTGGCTGTTGAAATTCTAGACAAAATTAACAAACAATTCAGACTCCATTCATAAATTGAGCGCTCATTTAACTAAAGCTAGATCTCTATTGACAAGTTTGTGGTAATAAACTTGATAATCACTTGGCTCCAATAAACTATGCTCTAATGCCTTTAACCATAAACCTAAATATTGGTTTGACAAGTCAATTGCGTGATATTCCATCTTAGACTGTACTTTACTCGGTTTGTATGATGTCAGCTTACCATGTAAGCAGGTTTTACTAACGTACCAGTTTTTTGGCGGATGCTCTCCAACGTATAGATTTGGCGCCTTTAACCCAGAGGAGGCACACAACCACTTCGCTTTATTGATTGGTACAGGGTATTCATCTTCAAAATGAGTAAAGTGCATCAGCTCATGTACGAATAACTCTAGTCCGTTGTTATGATTCAAAGCCATAACACCATGTCGTACATTAGCGAATCCCGATAGCTCTGACATAACGACCAAATGGCGCGCCTGCGCAAGCGCTGTAGTATCTAATACGTTTGCCAAGCTACATTGAATAAACTGCCCAGATCCTCCCTGACAGTGTAATAGGTCTCCAACATAAACTGGTTTACTGAGACAATATGGTAGTCGCTTACCCAATTCGCTCTGTTCATATGCTCGCTTCAGTTCATCAAGTTTTAGGGTACTCTCTAATGTATCACTCAATAGTAAAATGTGATGGGCGCACTGCTGAGGGTTCTCTTTAAGCATACTTAATGTGGTGATGCCAAGTTGAAACAGTGCATCCTGATTTAGTCCATCGACACCTTTACCCTGCGCAAGCTGGCTCATAGTATAATATGGCTCTATTTTAGGCTGAGCTTTAAATATCTCAGCCATGGCGTGATAGCGTTTTTGCTGCTGAAGTAACGCGAGCAACCTAATCTGCATTGACTCATCGACACCCCGCCAGAACCTCTCAAAGAGCAGCCTAGCTTGTCTATGCTTTCGTTGTTCGGTTAACCGTATAGCCCACTCAAACGAAAAGTGCGAGAAGCCCTGCTTGCGAAGCTGTTGTACTTGTTTGTCCGACATACGGTGGGAGCGTTTTGAAAGTTCAAGGTAGATTGGTGAAGAGATATTCAGGTTTTGACTAGTGTGCGCAATCAGTATCTCAACCTGAGCATCATTTAAATTTTTAAAATTTTGCGTGTAATGGCTGCTGCTAGGAACAGCCACAATTATAAAAACGAAGAATAATGCACACCGATGCAACATAGCACTAGTTTGATGCGTTGGCCAGTTGTTCTTCCCTGATTAACCTTAGCTCCAAACGCGCATACTTGTGCTCAACAAATTCAAAGACATTTGTTGCTAACGTCAACCTAAAAAATTCAGCTGCTTTCAAGTTGTTGCCAGTTGCTCTGTACCGTTTAGCAATATAGAAATAGGCTTCGCATAAACGCTCTGCATACTCTTTTTGA
This sequence comes from Pseudoalteromonas luteoviolacea NCIMB 1942, assembly GCF_001625595.1. Taxonomy (GTDB): domain Bacteria; phylum Pseudomonadota; class Gammaproteobacteria; order Enterobacterales; family Alteromonadaceae; genus Pseudoalteromonas; species Pseudoalteromonas luteoviolacea_A. The sequence continues at coordinate 41,887 of NZ_AUXT01000134.1, read as the reverse complement.
GATTTAACGCCAGTTGATACTTGTGCCAAAAATTTCGCTTCACTTATTTCGTTTAAATACAGCTTCACCAGTTGTGTAGACCAAATCTCATGGCTCAATGCGGTACTATTTTTCTGCAAAGATACTTTTGCCGCTTCAGGGTCAACTGCATGCTCTCCTATATACAGCCACATAACGCGATAAGCGTCATCAGGGGCATTTGCAAGAAAGCGCTTAAAGTCATCCACAGCAAGCTCTGGGCGGCTTCCATAATATAGTGCAATACCACGATTCAAATATGCATAATCATAACTGTCGTCCAGCTCGAGTACTGAGTCAAAACGTTCGTACGCCTCTCCATATTCTTGCCTCAAAGTATGATGTATTCCTAGAAAGTTATAAACTTCTGCCATGTCTGGCTGCAATTTAAGCGCACGATTAAAATCTATTTGAGCTAATTGAGACTGGCCAAGGCTATCGTACAGCTTACCGCGAATATGGTATAGCTCCGCTCGCTGTGAACGAGTCAATTCTGGGCTATTTAAAAGCTCACTGTATCGTGCAATCTCAATTTGTGTACGAGGATTTGCCTGTAATGGCTCTGTGAAAGGAATTGGCAGTACCGATTGTGTTACCTGTTGCTGTGTACTCTGACAGCCCATTAAGCTTAGTCCTAGCAAAGGTATTAGTAAAAATCTCAAGATATGTCCCTCATTGGGCTAGAAAGTACGTGTCTAGAGCCATTAAAGCATAAAAAAAGGGGCCATTCAGCCCCTTTTAACGAAACATATTGTTTCTTTACAAATTATTACTCACCTTTAGGTGCTTGCTCAGCAACTGGCTCAGAAGGCTCTAGCGCTTCTTTGATGCTCAGGCGAACACGACCTTGGCGGTCAACTTCAAGCACTTTAACTTTTACTTCTTGACCAACTTTAAGATGGTCAGAAACATTGTTAACGCGCTCTTTGCTGATTTGAGAAATGTGAACTAGGCCATCTTTACCTGGAAGTACATTCACAAATGCACCAAAGTCTACGATACGGTTAACTTTACCGCTGTAGATTGTGCCAACTTCTAGTTCAGCTGTAAGTGCTTCAATACGTGAAATCGCGTCTTGTGCGCTGTTACCGTTAGTTGCAGCAATCTTGACTGTACCGTCATCTTCGATTTCGATAGTTGTGTCAGTTTCTTCAGTTAGCTGACGGATTGTTGCACCACCTTTACCGATTACGTCTGCAATCTTCTTCGGTGGAATTTTCATTGTGTAGATGCGTGGCGCAAATTCAGATAGCTCTTGTGAAGGCGCTGCAATTGCTTGGTCCATTACAGTAAGAATGTGCATACGTGCAGCTTTAGCTTGGCGAAGTGCAATCTGCATGATTTCTTTAGTGATACCTTCAATCTTGATATCCATTTGAAGTGCAGTTACACCAGCGCTACTACCCGCAACTTTAAAGTCCATGTCACCTAGGTGATCTTCGTCACCAAGAATGTCTGAAAGAACAACAAAATCCTCACCTTCTTTAACTAGACCCATTGCAATACCCGCAACAGATGCTTTAACAGGTACACCTGCATCCATTAGTGCCAGTGAAGTACCACATACAGACGCCATTGAAGATGAACCGTTTGATTCTGTAATTTCAGATACAACACGTACTGAGTAAGGGAATTCTTCTAGGCTAGGCATAACAGCTTTAACACCACGCTTAGCTAGGTTACCGTGGCCTACTTCACGACGCTTTGGTGAGCCGATGAAGCCCGTTTCACCTACACAGAACGGAGGGAAGTTGTAGTGAAGCATGAAGTGATGTTTGTGAGTACCAACTAGGTCATCCATCATCTGTGCGTCGCGCTCAGTACCTAAAGTTGCAGTAACTAGTGCCTGAGTTTCACCACGTGTGAAGATTGCTGAACCATGAGTACGTGGCAGTACACCCGTCATCACGTCTAGTGCACGAACCATGTCTGGTTCACGGCCATCGATACGCTTTTCGCCCGAGATGATGCGACCACGAACAATTTTCTTCTCTAGAGAGCTGAAAAGTTTACCAACTTCTTGTTCATCTAACTCTTCGCCTTCAGTAAGCTCTGCTGTTAGCTTCTCTACAACTTCAGCTTTTGCTTCAGAAAGAGAGTCTTTACGCGCTACTTTGTCAGTAATACGGTATGCATCACCAACTTTCTGCTCTGCAATTGCAGCAACTTTGTCAGCTAGTACAACATTCTTCTCAGGAGCAGTCCACTCCCAATTAGGTTTGCCAGCTTCTGCTTTGAATTCTTCAATCGCTTTAATGATTGCTTGAGACTGGTCATGACCATATACAACAGCGCCTAACATTTCTTCTTCAGTTAGGATTTCAGCTTCTGACTCAACCATCAGTACCGCATTTTCAGTACCTGCAACAACTAGGTCTAGTTTACTTTCAGTTAGCTCTTTTAATGTTGGGTTAAGTACGTATTGACCATCAATGTAACCAACGCGTGCAGCACCGATTGGACCATTGAATGGAACACCAGAAATAGCTAGTGCCGCAGAAGTACCGATCAAAGCAACCATATCAGGTTGGATTTCAGGGTCTACAGAAACAACCGTCGCGATAACCTGAACTTCGTTTACGAAGCCATCTGGGAACAAAGGACGAATTGGGCGGTCGATTAGACGTGCTGTTAACGTTTCTGAATCTGAAGGACGGCCTTCACGCTTTAAGAAACCACCTGGAATACGGCCTGCTGCGTACATTTTTTCTTGGTAGTTAACTGTAAGCGGGAAGAAATCTTGACCCGGAGTAGCTTCACGCTTACCAACAACAGTTACTAGTACTGATGTATCACCGATGCTTGCTAAAACAGCACCGTCAGCTTGACGAGCGATAGCACCTGTTTCCAATGTTACGGTCTGTTGACCAAGTTGGAACTCTTTAATTATTGCTTGCACAAAAATATTCCTTAATAAATATATTAAAACGCCAACAACAACCAATTACAGTCTTAAATAGAACAACCAAAAAAGCGTTGGTACTCATATAGATCTACTTAAGTACTACAATTGGCAGAAGTATCGGCGTTTGCCTAGCACAATGCTAGAACGAGAGTAAGTATACTGCTAGTACACGCACAAAAAAAGGGGCGAATTCGCCCCTTTTTTATTGTCGGATAAAAATCCAACAATTCATCAAATTCTTAGCGACGTAGGCCAAGCTCTTTGATCAACGCAGCGTAACGCTCAACGTTTTTACCCTTAAGGTAGTCAAGAAGTTTACGGCGTTGGCTAACTTTACGTAGTAGACCGCGACGAGAGTGGAAATCGTGCTTGTGGTCAGCAAAGTGGCCTTGTAGTTTGTTGATATCAGCAGTAAGTAGTGCAACTTGTACTTCAGGTGAACCAGTGTCGCCTTCTACACGTGCAAATTTAGCTACGATTTCTGCTTTTTCTTTGTTACTTAGTGACATAATAAACTCCAAATTACATAAATTTAATACTTCAGCCGATCACTAATTCAGCCAAAGCGACAAAGCGGCGGCATTGTATCAGTATTTAAGGCTGCTGACAAAACTATTGTGCACTCGATAACGCTCGCTTGGCTTTTAGATGTCCGTGCTTGTTGCGCTCACCTATGCCAATGAATATATCTTCAGCCATCACTTTGATTACACCCTCAGGTACTTCGCCGACCACAACCGTCTGACCATGGCTAAATGCAATGCCCTGTTCTTGGGTCAAGGTAATCGTTGGTAAATCAACAAGGGCTGTGTCCATTGGTAGTAGCAGTTCATCAATATAAACTGATGGCTCTAGCTCTTCATCTTTAGCTTGCTGTAACTTTGCTTCCAATTGTTCGATGGTTACCATCTTGTCTGATGGGTAGTGCCCCACCTCACTACGATGAAGCATTATTACGTGCGCACCACAACCAAGCTTTTCACCTAAATCATCAACAATCGTCCTTATATAGGTACCTTTTGACACATGAACTGTCATCTGAATTTGTTGTGACTCAACATCATACTCATCGAGTGTAATACTATACACATTGATCTTTCTGCATTTACGAGGCACTTCAATGCCTTCGCGGGCATACTTATACAAAGGTTGACCTTGGTATTTCAGTGCTGAGTACATAGATGGATACTGATCCGATTCACCGTGGAAAGCTTCAACGGCTTGCTCTAGCTGAGATTGAGTAATCTCTACAGAGCGAGTTTCCACAATCTCACCATCAGAATCAGATGTCGTTGTTCTCTCGCCGAGTTGAGCTCGAACAACATAGGTTTTATCGGTATCTAACAAGAATTGAGTAAACTTGGTGGCCTCACCAAAGCATATCGGTAGCATACCAGTGGCCAGCGGATCTAATGCTCCTGTATGGCCAGCTTTTTGAGCAAAGTAAATACCTTTAGCTTGTTGCAAAGCTTTATTAGAGGAAATACCTTGAGGCTTGTGTAATAGCACAATGCCATCCACAGGACGGCCTTTACTACGACGCGCCATTACTCGTCACCATCCTCTACTGAATTTGCGTCATCACCGCGCTTTTCTTTGTCAGTACGGATCACTTCATCAACTAAGTTTGAAATGCGCATACCTTCCATCAGTGAGTTATCAAGTACAAACTTTAACTCAGGCATAATACGCGCGCGAATACGTTTACCCAGCAATGAACGGATATAACCCGTTGCATCATTCATAATTGCTAGATTCTTCTTAGTATCATCGTCGCTTTTACTATTTAATACAGTTACAAATATTTTTGCGTATGATAAATCACGAGATACTTCAACTGCAGACACAGTCACCATACCTAGCCTTGGATCTTTAATTTCACGTTGCAAAATAACCGCAATTTCTTTTTGAATTTGCTGTGCAACACGATCCGTACGAGAAAATTCTCTCATTGTCACCACTTATATAAACTATTGATTTTTATGTTATAAAAATCCAAAAAACACAAACACAAATGGGGGCTAACGCCCCCATTTCAAGGTTTAAACCCAGTTAAAACTACAGTGAACGCTGTACTTCAACAGTTTCAAATACCTCTATCTGATCGCCAACTTTAACGTCATTGTAGTTCTTAACACCGATACCACATTCCATACCGTTACGAACTTCTTGAACGTCATCTTTAAAGCGACGAAGTGACTCAAGTTCACCTTCATAGATAACAACGTTTTCGCGAAGTACACGGATAGGTGCGCTACGTTTAACGATACCTTCAGTAACCATACAACCGGCTACTGCACCAATCTTAGGCGACTTGAACACGTCACGAACTTCGGCAAGACCAATAATCTCTTGCTTGAATTCTGGTGCAAGCATACCTGCCATTGCTTGTTTAACTTCTTCAATCAAGTCATAGATTACGCTGTAGTAACGAAGATCTAAGTTTTCAGCTTCAATAACTTTACGCGCTGATGCATCCGCACGAACGTTGAAACCTACGATGATTGCATTTGAAGCTGCAGCTAGTGTTGCATCCGTTTCAGTGATACCACCAACACCGCTACCCACGATCTTAACTTTAACTTCGTCGGTAGATAGTTTAGTCAGTGAGTCAGAAATCGCTTCAATTGAACCTTGTACGTCCGCTTTAAGAACAACATTAACCTCAGAGATATCACCTTCAGTCATGTTTGTGAACATGTTCTCAAGTTTCGCTTTCTGCTGGCGCGCAAGCTTCACTTCACGGAATTTACCTTGACGGTATAGTGCAACTTCACGTGCTTTACGCTCGTCTTTAACGACAGTTGCTTCATCACCAGCAGCAGGCACACCAGAAAGACCTAAGATCTCTACTGGAATAGACGGGCCAGCTTCTGTGATTTCTTTACCGTTTTCGTCTCTCATTGCACGTACACGACCGTACTCTAAACCACAAAGTACAATGTTACCTTGCTCTAGCGTACCAGCTTGTACAAGTACTGTAGCAACTGGACCACGACCTTTATCTAGACGCGATTCAATAACAACACCTTGAGCCATGCCTTTTTCTGGTGCAGTAAGCTCTAGTAGCTCAGCTTGCATCAAGATTGCTTCAAGTAGGTCATCGATACCTAGGCCTGTTTTCGCAGAGATATGAACAAACTGCGTATCACCGCCCCACTCTTCTGGAATAACATCCAGTTGAGCAAGCTCGTTTTTAACGCGATCAGGGTCGATACCCTCTTTATCCATTTTGTTAACTGCGATAATAAGCGGTACTTCAGCAGCTTTTGCGTGTTGTACAGCTTCTTTAGTCTGAGGCATCACACCATCATCTGCTGCAACAACAAGTACTACGATATCTGTCGCTTTCGCACCACGAGCACGCATCGATGTGAACGCCGCGTGTCCTGGAGTATCAAGGAAAGTGATCATATTACCGTCAGTTTCAACGTGGTATGCACCAATGTGCTGTGTAATACCACCAGCTTCACCGTCAGCAACTTTTGCTTTACGAATATAGTCAAGTGTTGACGTTTTACCATGGTCAACGTGACCCATTACCGTAACAACCGGAGCACGAGGACCTACACTTTCAGTATCACCGCGATCACTAAGTACTTTTTCTTCAAGCTCATTTTCTTTAACAATGATAACCTTGTGACCCATTTCCTCTGCTACATATTGTGCAGTTTCCTGGTCAATAACTTGGTTGATAGTTACCATTTCGCCAAGCTTCATCAGGGTTTTAACAACTTCAGCACCTTTCACAGCCATGCGCGATGCAAGCTCTGATACGGTAATTGTTTCACTGATACGCACTTCTTGCTTAACTTCTGCTGCTGGTTTTTGGAAACCGTGCTGAAGTGATGTAGGTGCTTTTAGCCTGCCTTTTCTACCACGTGACTGCTGAGTGCTGGCCTCTTTAGCTTGTGGCTTTTTCTTCTTCTTGCGACGTGCACTCTTTTCTTCACGTGCATCAGACTCGTCTTCAGCTTCACGTGCAAATGTAGAAGTTGTCATATGATGGTCAGCTGAAGCTTCGCGACGTTTACGCTCTTCTTCTTCTGCTTTCCAACGTGCTTCATTTTCTTCTGCTAGACGGCGAGCTTCTTCAGCTTGACGATTGGCTTCTTCCTCAGCTTTCTTTAAGGCTGCTGCTTCTGCTTCTGTACGAAGACGTTCTGCTTCGATTTTCTCTTGCTCTTGTTGGGCGCTATCCACTTCTATACTCTGCTGTTCTTTCGCTTGACGTTCTGCTTCTGCTTTACGTTTGGCTTCTTCTTTAGCTTTGCGCTCAGCTTCCTCTTTGGCTTTTCGCTCTGCCTCCTGTTGGGCGTTGCGTTCAGCTTCTTCTTTCGCTTTTTGCTCAGCTTCTTGTTGAGCTTTCAATTCTGCTTCTTTGCGCGCAGCTTCCTCTGCAGCTAAGCGTTCTTGCTCTTTTTGCTGCTCGATTGCGCTCTTTTTAACGTAAGTGCGCTTTTTACGTACTTCTACCTGAACCGATTTAGCTTTACCAGTCGAACCAGTAACACTTAGGGTACTCTTGCTTTTACGCTGAAGAGTCATACGTTCAGGGCCATCAGAACCTGTGCCGCCATGTTGCTTGCTCAAAAAGTCAAGCAACTGGGCTTTTTCAGATTCACTGACCTGATCGCCTTTGGCTTTGGAGATCCCTGCATCTGTTAACTGCTGCAGTAATTTATCAACAGTTGTACCAATGTTCTCGGCTAGTTTCTCTATGCTCACGTCTGCCATATTATGCGTTACCTCCCGTTAATAAACTACTCTTCACTAAACCAGCAAATGTTACGAGCAGCCATAATAAAATCGCCTGCTTGCTGTTCAGATAATTCAGTGATCTCAACTAATTCGTCGATACCTTGCTCTGCTAAATCTTCTAGGGTGATTACGCCTTTGCTCGCCATCACAAACGCTAAGTGACGGTCAAGACCTTCAAGGTCTAGCAAGTCTTGTGCAGGCTCAGCACCTTCTAAAGACTCTTCGTCACGTAACGCTTTAGTTGTCAATGCATCTTTAGCACGCTTACGCAGCTCTTCAACAGTTTCCTCATCCAGACCTTGAATTTCTAAGAATTCAGCAACTGGTACATAAGCGACTTCTTCAAGCGTAGAGAAACCTTCATTGATCAGGAACTGAGCAAAGTCGTCATCAATATCCAAGTTATCGGTAAACAAACTGATAAGCTTGTCTGACTCTTCAGCGTTTTTACGCTCCATGTCTTCAACCGTCATCACGTTAAGCTCCCAGCCAGTCAATTGGCTTGCTAGACGAACATTTTGACCGTTACGACCGATAGCTTGTGCTAAATTGTCTGCTTCTACCGCAATTTCCATTGTGCGAGAATCTTCATCCATCACAATTGATGCAACCTCTGCAGGTGCCATTGCATTGATAACGAACTGTGCAGGGTTGTCGTCATATAATACTATATCAACGCGCTCTCCGCCTAGTTCCGTAGAAACTGCTTGCACACGTGCACCACGCATACCAACACACGCACCTACTGGGTCGATACGCTTGTCATTAGATTTAACCGCAATTTTCGCGCGAGAACCTGGGTCACGAGCTGCCCCTTTAAGCTCAATCATCTCTTCACCAATCTCTGGTACCTCGATTCTGAATAGCTCCATTAGCATCTCAGGCTTAGAACGTGTCACAAATAACTGCGCACCGCGTGCCTCTGGTTTAACTTCGTATAGTAAACCACGAACACGGTCGCCAGGTCTGAAGCTCTCGCGTGGTAACATATCTTCACGGTAGATAACCGCTTCAGCATTGTTACCAAGGTCGATGACTACTGTGTCGCGCGATGCTTTCTTTACTACACCGGTAACCAATTCACCTTGTTGATCTTTGTACGCATCCACAACAAGCGCACGCTCAGCTTCACGTACCTTTTGCACGATAACTTGCTTCGCCATTTGCGTTGTAATACGGTCAAACTGAATTGATTCAATTTGCTCTTCTACATAATCACCAAGTTGTAAATCAGGTTCTTCTACCTGAGCTGCCTCAATCGTGATTTCAGAATATGGGTTTTCAAGTGAACCATCTTCTAAAGTTTCAGCAACCTGCCAACGACGGAAAGTATCATATTCACCCGTTTTTCTATCAATAGAAACACGAACTTCGATTTCACCATCATGCTTTTTCTTTGTTGCAGTCGCCAGTGCGAACTCTAACGCTTCAAAAATTTTCTCTCTTGGGACTGCTTTTTCATTGGATACAGCTTCTGCAACCAACAAGATCTCTTTTGCCATAGGTTTTGCCTCGCTTGCCCTGGTCCTTCGCACTCAATCTTAAAATTTGGCGATGATATTAGCTCGTTCGATATTGCCAAGCATAATAAGATGCTCTTGCCCATCAACCGTTAGCGTAATCATATCGCCATTAACTGCTACTAGATCACCTTTAAAATTACGGCGACCATCTTGTGGAAGCTTCGTACGCAAACGTACCTCTTCACCTTGCGCTTCCTCATAATGAGCTTGTTTGAATAATGGTCTATCAACACCTGGTGAAGACACTTCTAAGTTGTATTCATTTGTAATGGGATCTTCTACATCCAAAATAGCACTCACCTGACGGCTGACTTCCGCGCAATCATCAACATTAATGCCATTTTCGTGTTCAATATAAACTCTAAGTGTAGAATGACGTCCAGCTTGTACAAACTCTAGACCACGTAGCTCATAGCCACAGGCTTCAACAGCCGGCTCTAGCATCGCAGTTAAATCTTGCTCGAGTTTTGACACAAATTACCTCCATACAAACAAAAAAAGGGCTTATAGCCCCATAAATTCAGCTGTTCGCTCTTGGGCCCAAATTGCTATTATCTAGCACCAGACACAACAACGCCCCGAACCAAGCGGGGCGTCACACCAAAAACAAACTGTGTGGCCAAAGGCCGAGCTTGGTTGCGGGCTGTATCAGCCTAAATTAAGCTTGCGCTTAAACGCAAAACGCGCATTACGAAGAATGCGCGACCTTTAGAAATTCAGCGATTTCTTACATTGGTTGCGGGAGCCGGATTTGAACCGACGACCTTCGGGTTATGAGCCCGACGAGCTACCAGGCTGCTCCATCCCGCGTCCATATGCAGTGCTACACTGCTCAATTGGCGAGTATTATAGAGATTGTTCCATTAATACGCAACCACAAACTAGATAAATTCAAAACCATGAACAACTTCACCTACCAGGCAAAAAGGCTTTAACAATCATTAACATTGAGCCTTTGTACCTATAGATAATCCATATATACTTCACTTTTATTACAATCAGGAGAAGTTTATATGAAAAACAGAACAGCTCAGCTTACCTTAGCAGCGTTATCATCACTCTTAATTAGCAGCACCGTTGCCGCTAATTCTTGCGCAAGTGCAGGCCCTCAAACCCCACGTGATATTGATAACCTACATGGCGAAAATAAACGTATTTTCAGCATAGCGCCACCCTCTGAGCAAATGAACCTTTGCAATATCCACTTCCACAAAAATGCTGAGCATAAAGCCAAAGACTTTTCGGTATTTGCCGGTGATGGGAAGTATGGTGGCTATCAGTGTAATGCAACCGCAGACTTAACCCCAGCAGAGTTGCGCGCACCAAAGGGCAAAGTGTGTAAGAACGTGAAGCCTGGTGACACCATTGAAGTTCATTGGGTGCACAGCTCTTGTGATGTAAAACCAGGCAAGGGACTTGGTTCATGCTTAAATGACCAATGCGCTAACCCAGATTTGCGCGTAGAAACTCAAGTGTTTCTTGTCGTCAACGATGAAGATGCACTGGACTTTAATGACTTATCGTACGATGGCAACATTACCAATGGCTACCATCAACCGAAACATATACCTGACAATACCGGTAAACCAGTTGAATTCTTAGGCTCCACTACGGGCCCAAGCTACAACGACAAGCAGTGCTCGCCATTACAAGTGACATGGAGCGTTCGCCCGGCTTGTGCAAAGGTTGATATCAACAGTTTGGCAAAGTGGTGTGAAGGCAACGCGTTTGAAGAAGATCATGCGCATGGGGTAAGACAGCTTGTGACAGATCCTAAGCTGCTATCTCCAATGAACTAATTTACCGCTTTGTGTAGAAGTGTATTCTATACACTTCTACATTTCTTTGTTGTTTTGTTTGCAATAGCAAAAAGTTCCAGCCTATACTCAAAATTAGGGCCTATTTTAAAACTGAAGAATACAGCCCCTACGAGAACAATTTCCCAAGTTTTTTACGTTTTGTTAGTTGTACCTATTATTTTAATTATGACGAAACAAATTTGATCTAAACTTGAGCACGGATCCGCTCTAATCGTATTGGAGCGATTATGAGTATTTCACCTTATCAATATCAATTACTTAACCAGACTTTTTCTACCATAAAGCCTAATTTCCACTGCTTTTGTGTCAGTTTCAATCACCGTTTGAACATGCACCCAATGTCAATGCATATCCCCTCTGCCGAACACCAAATTCTAGCTATCGAATATCAATTAAGGGCTTTTATTCAACAAAGCTTACTGCGAATTGCAAACCAAAAGGAATTATGCCGATATATTGTTGAGAATATAGGGTCAATCAAGGCGCTTAGGCCCTCTGTATGTGATATAAAAATACTATGCAACTGCTTTTTAGACACACTTAAAGTGCATTTGGGCAAGCAATATACGTTAGCCGTGCGAAATGCTTGGAAACGCGCCTTACACATTGTCGCTAATGTGATGAAATCGGAGCTATTTGGCATTACTAGTGTCGTTTACCTTGAGCACTTTAGACTGAAAAGGCAATTACACCATTCCTAATCAAGGTGACATTCCAAAAGGGAAGCATTACACTGGCCCTAAATTAGGTTATTTAAGGTGAGTTTATGAAACGTATCGTTATTTTAATGGGTCTGAGCGCAGTATTCGCGACTGGATGTGATGTATTTGAAGACTCCAAAGCCCAAATTGAAGCACAGTACCTGTCAGAAAACCAAGAGTTACAAGCTGTGGTCAAGCAAATTCGTGAACAAGGCTTAGAAGCGATGAGTCAAAGCGCTCAAGCAGGTTCGTTAGCTGGCTGTGTCGTGGGGAAACTAGATGGTGACCCAATGGGTGCTCTGGTTGAGGTTGAAGGTGCGTTACAAGACAGTGCCAGTGTTGCCGATTTAGCCAACTCAATTGCGAGTTTAGGCGACCAAGAGATTAGTTTAGAAACTATACCTGAGTTACTAAAAGCGGGTGCAGAGACGGTTACTTATTTGAAGACACTACTAGAAGCTTACGACCTTGCTGAATTACAAAATCAATTTGGCACTTTACTAGAACAAGGTCAAACAAAAACAGAAGACATCGGTACACATTTACGCGGCTTAATTGAGCAATGTAATTAATTGCCAAATCAAAATGCTCAGGCTGCCAATTGGTGCTGAGCATTCGTGACCAACAAGCATGGGTTAGAACAGCCTCCAGCGACGCTTTTTAGCACGTACTTTGTGCACCCAGTTTACTTCTATCGTAGTTACCGCCAGTGTGTCACTCTGAGCTTTTGAAATAAGCTCATAACTAACGCTTTTTGCGGAACCAAAATTCAATGTATATTCAAAGTTTGCTGTGTTTGCCCAACACTGGATAATTCGCTTCGACTCACTCTCTCTAAGGCAATAATCACCTGCTTGCGGTGCTGAGATTTCAAAAATCACATCAGCATAACAGGTACGTCCTTGGTTAAGAGCAACACATTTACTGGGTGTCGCGTTTAGTATTCCTTTACGCTGTTCTTTTGCTGATAAGCTAAATGATATCAACACGAAGAACATTAAAATTACCTGAGTGAGTCTAAAATACATATTTCACTCCAGTAAAGATGACACGTGCATAGTTAGACTCAATCAATGGGCTACTTTTAACTCCACCTGATCCGACCAATACAGACACGCCTGCACTGTATACCCAATCTTGTGCAATTGGATAGTTTAATTGAGTTTGCACAAATGCTGTTGCACCGTCTCCTGCGGTGAAGCCATACAAATAGTCGTTCACTTCTGACTGGTCAACACCATAAAAGTAGTCATTAAAGTTTTGAGAATAATAATTAGCACCAAAGTTAAGCCATAGGTCCCAGTTTCTTAATTCAAAGTTGCGCGTCGCTTCCATATGAAAAACCCAACCATTGGACTCCCCAAAAACATCGTAAACAAGCTCAACAACAGCTAAATACTCACCAACGTTTTGGTAATATGCGAAACCGATAGACTGGTCGACCTTACGCTTTTTAATGCCCTCTAATTCCTTTACTTTATCATCATTGGAATAGTAACCATTTTCCGAAAATGGGATCTGATAGTTACCAAAAATGACATCGAGCCCCCAATCTTCTCGTTGAACCAATTGATAGCCCAAATCGGACCCACCAAAAAAATCCCCGGAGTGTGTATTGAGGTAAAAGTTCTTATACTGAAGTTTTGCATCTATTAATGGAGCAAGAGAAGAAAACTCATGCTTAGCACCTATCAGCTTGGGCAGTTTAGTATTTACATAAAACGCCCCCAAGCTCAATTGCCACTCAAATTCGTCTTCATCATACCAGGGTTCAGCATGAACCCTCCCCGTGATGGCTAAACACGCAGCAAAGATTACATATACTATTATTTTCATTGTTTATTATCTTTTTTACGCAGCTCTTGTGCCTATATTAAGTCCCAGATCATACCTGAGCACTTCTCATCCAACAAGAAAACATTTTCAATTCAAAAATTAACACTTTTTAAATCACTTTGTCACAAATAAATTTTTAAATGCGTCTTCTCACAATCGAGTAAACATTCAAATCGAGGAAACGATGAAAAAACTCCTTTTTCTTTCTGCGCTTATGGTAAGCACTGGGAATGCGCATGCATTTAGTCAAGAAACGCATAAACGCATCGTTATTGACGCTGTTAATTATATGGCACAAAACCCAAATACAACAGAGTTTAATAAGTTACAAAGTTTTGCACAGTCAAAAGGAATGACAGTGACACAGCTAGGCGAGTTAATGGGCCAGGCCGCCTTCGATGTTGACGACTTTGAAGACACTTTTTTCTGCGGTGCAATCACTGGGGATTGTGTACAAGCTCCGGTCTGGGGCGTAGCAAAAAGTATCGTAAAATATACAAGCTACTGGCACTTCCAAAACCATACCCAAGGTGCAGACCAACATGGTAACGACTTTGGCGGCTACAACTACGACAAACTTACCGTATGGGGAACAATTGACAATATGGCTGCTACTTGGCTTAAGGGAGACTACCTAGATGACGGCCCTGGTGGAGAGACCGGTTGGTTTAATGCCGATGACAGTGAATATAATACCTACGGCGTTACAGAGAAAAACTATCGTATTGATAGCCACTCAAACTACAACATGTATGACGATTTTGAAGAAATGCCATTCCAGCCAATTGATAACTTAGGGCAATACTGGTACCAAAGCTACTTGCAAACGGGTAACCCACAGGTACTAGGATTTGTATTTCATACCACAGACTTACTGCAACCTCACCATACTTGGACGACCTCAGACCTCAATCATGCTGATTGGGAATCATGGGTAAAAGATTACTATGATAGAGAAAACCTTAATGATATGCACTTAGTAGCTCAAGCTATGCAAAACTTTTCTCCTATCAATGCCAGAGAGTCTGATATTCGCCCTTTGCTGACTCAAGGTGGAGCATTTTCATATGCACAAGGTGGGATCGTACTTAATTCAAAAGACCATCATGACAGATTAAATACCGCTAAGTTGGTTATTCCAAATGCTATTGCGATGGTGGTGAATTTACTTAATCACGCTATGGTAGCTCGCTAATGCGCAGTTTTCTCTACCTTATGGCAGGCTTTTTTAGCCTGCCTTGTTTCGCTGCCTTGACCCACATAACGAAAACTGAATTAGACTTGATGCATTCCCTTTATCAAGCGCAGGATAGGGATATCTCAAAGCAGGCGCTCTATAAACGACTTTTAGAAAACCAGTTCCTGATTGCGCAAGCAGATATACGCTCTTTACCTTTAATAGCAAGACATTCTGATGTCGGATTTAGCAATGACTACCATGTGAGACGGTATTTGCAGGCCATGTTGATACATCAAAATCCAAAACTCGTTGAGCAACTGAACAAAGCGGCTTCTTTAAACTGGACCTCAGATCGGCTAATTTCTATCTTGGCT
The DNA here is from genome assembly GCF_001625595.1 of Pseudoalteromonas luteoviolacea NCIMB 1942. Classification (GTDB taxonomy): domain Bacteria; phylum Pseudomonadota; class Gammaproteobacteria; order Enterobacterales; family Alteromonadaceae; genus Pseudoalteromonas; species Pseudoalteromonas luteoviolacea_A. Next base: position 26,769 of record NZ_AUXT01000134.1, on the reverse strand, counting down.
AGATACCCAGATTCCGGTAAATACAGCGAAAAGCAATTACAGAGTTGGTACGACGTAGAGCTGGTAAAATCACCTCGACTAACACTCGGAGACGTAATCAACGATCAGTCGATGCAGGGACGCTTTGCACTGCACAGTGGTGATATCGCACAGCTGCAAACTGCCGTTAATGAGCATGTTCAGTTTCACAATCTAAAAACTCGCGCAAATAAAACGCTTGCCAAACATAGTCTAACTCTAGAAAGACTCAAACTATTAGCACTTGGTGAACTGCTGCGACCGCCTATGCAGACCTATTTAGGCATAAAAGATGAAATGCATGGAGAGCGCAGCGACTATGTTGAAGCAATTAAAGCGTCACTCTCTACCGAAGAAGTAAATCAGTTTTACAAACATAACAAAAAGGATTTTAAGTACCTTGATAACTTATTTGCTACGGCTGTCATTTTTTCAGATCAAAAGCATGCACACACAGTGTTTGAAGAGGTAAAGCGTACATCAATTTCCTCAGCAATGAAGCGACATCGTCTAACTAATCAATTTGCTATGCCTGATAAGACACAAGAGCTTGTCAAAATAACAAGGCAGCATACGCTAACTTGGCTTGCACAATTCGCCTTTAGTAGTCAACTTGGTCAAGTTTCAAGGCCTATTCGTATGCCTAATGGATTGTGGGCCATCGTTTATACTAAACAGCCGACTTTTAAGTTTCATGCTCCTGATAGTGAGACCGTGTACTATAGAGCTTCGCTGTCTTTGACTAGGGAAAAAGCAATAAGTGCTTATGAAAAGTTATTTGCTGATTGGCAAAAAAGTAACGGTATCATGCTATGAATCAGGTGAAATTCGTATTTTGCTTAATATTGTTTAGCTGCATTATCACTTTGGTATGGTGGTTGGCTAACGCCACCATCAAACCGCTGGAAAGTGAACCTTTACAAAATTCAGACTCTGCAAAACCTGAAAGCACTCAACTGTTCACACCCGCTGCTACAAACGAAATATCCATACAACAAAAGCGTCTTCCCACACTCAATACCAAGCTTGCCGTTGCATCGCAGCCCTCCACCAAATTAACATCACAAGAGAATATGTATATTCCGCCTATAACACATGCTGCTAAGGCAGGTTCTGCGCCGAGATATCGTGGCGATCTGAGTGATCATGAGAATTATAACGACTTTTTACTTGAGCAAGAGCAAACAATAAAAAAAGACTATATTGCTGCCGTTGATAAAAAGGTTGAGCGGCTATCCCAACTACTCCAAAAAGGAGTTAATGTAGGTCTTCCTCAGTCGCAGCTAACCGAAGCGAGGGAAAAAATTGCAGCACTAAAAGAAATGAAAGCGCATTTAGAAAAAGAGCTAAAAGCACAACGGTAGCATTTAATTTGGTGTGCTTTAGGCTCGCACACCAATCTCTATTATTTAGTCTCAAAAAAATCTTGCAGAATACGTAAGTAGATCGACTCTATTATGTCCAAATCCGCAATTGAGACATGCTCATTTACTTGGTGAATAGATTCGTTCTTAACGCCACATTCGACGACCTGTGTATCATCATTTGCAAAGAAGCGTCCATCTGAAGTACCACCAGCGGTACTTAAAGCAGGAAAATGACCTATCTCCTTAGATATTGCATGTTCAACAAGCGAAAGAAAACAGTTGTCGTCTTTTTTACCTGTATAAAAAGATTCACAAGGCCGCTCCCATTGTAACTGGGCAGCAAATTTTGCTTGTTGAGTCAAAGACTCAACTATTTCGCATACTTCCTGACTTTTATATGCATGGCTGTAGCGAATATTAAATGTCACTTCACAGCTCGCAGGTACTAGGTTATCAACAATATTGGGTACTGTAATGCCAGTTACTTGAAGCGTAGTTTGAGATCCGGGGACATCTTTCAGCCAGTTAAGAGTGGTAAGCTTTGTTACTAACTCTCCGGCAATATGCGCTGCATTTATAGCTTTTTCAGGGTATGCAACATGCCCAGCTTTACCATAAATTGTTAAACGTCCTGAAATAGCGCCCCTGCGACCATTTTTGATGGTGTCGCCTACGGTTTTGTTTGACGTTGGTTCACCAACTAAACAAGCATCTAATCTTACGCCTTTACTTTGTAAATACTGAGCAATTTCTAAAGAGCCATATTCAGCCTCACCTTCTTCATCGGATGTAATGAGCCAGTAAAAGGTGCCTGCACACGGGTTCGCTGCCACACAAAAATGCCGAGTCGCATTCAACATCGCTGCTATCGATCCTTTCATATCAGCAGCACCGCGACCATACATTACCCCATCGATAACCTGACCAGAAAATGGATCCACAAGCCAGCCTTCTGGCTGTGCCGGCACCACATCAACATGACCTGAATAAGCAAGCGTTGGACCATCACCAAAATGCCGTTTTGCAATGAGGTTTTTTACACCATTACACACGAATTGCTCCACCGAAAAGCCCTGCTTTTTAAGTTGAGATTCAAGAAAACTTAGGGTACCCGCATCATGTGGCGTAATCGAACGAGCTTGTATCAAATACCTTAATACATCGACAGTCGATGAATAAGATCCTGTAGAAGTTTGCAGTGGGTGAGACATCACGATTTGCCATTCAACCTATTTTAGTCCATTAAACGACTTAAAAATGTCCGGTATATGTCTAGTTGATGGCAATTTTATTACTCAAATAGATTTTATGTGGTGCTTTAGCAGATGTACGCACTTAGACATTACTTGCAAAAATGTGAAAACTTAATCTAAATCAAACTTTCAGATATTTCTGAAACCTGACAAAGTAAAGTTGATCTAGAACAGTTTTTCAATTTCTTCTTCCCCTTAATATGGGCACATCAAAAAGATTTACCTTGCATAGGTTCAGGAGATGAAAATGAATAAATTAACAGCTGCATTACTTTCAACCCTGCTAGTAACTGCGCCACTTGCACAAGCTCAATTTAGCGTTAACGTTGGTGCGATTCACGTTAACCCAGCCGATAGCGCATCTGCTATTAAAGAAAATACAGCACTCGGACTGTCGGCAGACTCAGACACACAGCTTGGTATTACTTTCGACTACCAATTCAATGACAACATTGTGTTCGAACTTGTAGCCGCAACCCCTTTTTCTCACACCGTTGAAGGGCAAGGTGGATTGGCTGGTAACGATATAGCTAAGATTAAACATTTACCACCAACACTGCTCGCTCAGTACCACTTTTTCGACGCAAGTGCTAAATTCCGTCCTTTTATCGGCGCAGGTTTAAACTACACAGTATTCTTTGATGAAGAAGCAAGTGCAGCGTTAAAGCAAACTTTACAAACCGATGATGTGAAAGTAGATTTAGACAACTCATTTGGATTAGCACTACAAGTGGGCTTTAACTACGAGATTAATGACAAATGGGGTTTGCATGTCATGGTATCTAAAATGGACATAGATACTGATGCGACAGTCTATGCAAATGGCGTTCAAGCACTGACTTCAGATGTAGAAATAGACCCGTTTGTTGCAATGATTGGTGCAAAATACAAGTTCTAAGTACGGTAGCTGCCCGCAAGGGCAGCAAATTTAGCAGGGATCGCAACCTCAATCCCCTTGGCCACTTAAGTGGCCTTTTTGTTATTCACTTTCTTTTGTTCTAACATCTCTTTCCAATGAACTACTTCATCAGGCAAAGTAGGTACTTCACCATCAAACCCGGCGAGTGCTAGTAGGTCATCTACAGCGACAACCCCTTTTCTACTTTTAAAAACGCCTCGTACGTAAGCAATAGCGTGCAGCCCGCTCGGAGAGTGAAACTTCTGCTCGATGTAAAAGTACTTATGATCCCAGCCAACAACTTGTGTCGTAACAGAAAATTTTTGTAATGGTTTAATGTCACGGATATAGGTAATAGCCGTTGCATTCACTATTGGAAACCACTTCTTTTTTAAAATCTTGCCAAGCAAGCCAATTCGCTCGGTCATCCAAGTTCGAGCAATATCCATCATGGCTAAATAACGAGAGTTGGTCAGATGAAGATTTATGTCACAATCACTTGGCAGTGCTCTAAAGTCAATTGTTGTCGGGTCTAGCATTCCCTCATAGGTTTTGTTCTTTTTAATTTTCCAAAACAATAGCAATAATCGAAAATATAAATTCATGTTTCAAATGGTCTAACCAGTAAATTGTTGAGCCAGTGTATCATAGCTCTTAGTAGCAACAAGCGTGTTCAGTAAGCTAATTCACTTTCTCTTTAAATTCGGCTACTTGCTTAATTTTAGAAACTGAATTAAGTTTTCAGTAACTTCAGAATCAGTGTGTGTTTATGAATAATATATTCAAACTTGGCTTTTTTATTTCTTCTATTTGTTTCAGCTTTAATGCAATTGCAGATTTTGACGTAAATGGGCAAGGTGTCGTTACTTACCCAACAGGGGTAGAAAAGAACTTCGATTTTGGATTTGGTTGGAATGCCAACAACCAGAAGTTTCGCATTGGCAAAAAATCATATTCAATGTCTCAACTACCCGAGTCTTATTCTATTGCGCTAACTTTGAGTAAAGACGGCTCAAAAGTATGGATCCAAGAATTCAACGCAGGTTACATTGAAGAGTTTGAATGGAAAATTGGTCAACACAATCTTAAGCTATCGAAAAGGGCATTTAGCTCGCGAGTAAGGGGCGACTATATCTTAACCTTGAATAATGTGGACTATTTTTTATCGCGTAATAACGTCAGCATCGACGTTCATTTCGAAGAATCTGGTATAAAGTCAGTAAGGCTGGATGGTGTAACAAGAAATATGGGTACCAAGAAGTAGCGCGGCTACTCCTTGGTAAATTGGACTGTTAAACTTTTACCGTTTTACGGTTGATGCCGTACTCTCGCAATTTATTGGCAACTGCTGTATGGCTCAAGCCCAATCGCTTAGCTAACTGCCTAGAACTTGGGTAAGCGGGATATAGTTTCCTCAATAACGTTGCTTCAAAACGTTTCACGGCTTGCTCTAACGTTCCCTCAAAATCAGACTCTAAGTACCCCAAATCATGAGTAAAAGTAGGCAACTGCATATTTTCAATGCGCAACTCTTTGTCATCCAACAAAGACACTGCACGATAAATGGCATTTTCTAATTGGCGCACATTTCCGGGCCATGGGTATTGCTCCAGAAACTCTAGGCACTCAGGGTGTAATGCAGGCACAGCTTGTCCATTTTGTTGTGCATACTTTTGAATAAAGTGTTCAGCCAGCGGTTTAACATCTGCTTTGCGATCCCGCAAAGGGGCAATCTCTAGGGTAAGTACATTAATTCTGTAATAGAGGTCTTCACGAAATCCCCCTTCTTGCACCATAGCGGGTAAATCTTTTTGTGTCGCGGCGATAATGCGAACATTCACTTTTACTTCGTTCTCATCACCTACCTTGCGGAAAGTCCCGTCTTGTAAAAAGCGTAGCAATTTAGTCTGTAACTGCTCAGACATCTCACCGACTTCATCAAGAAAGACGGTACCACCATCAGCCTGTTCTAATACTCCCCTCTTAGAAGGCACATTGTCATCAAAGCTGGCGTAACCAAATAGCTCTGACTCTGCCACATCATCAGGCAAAGAAGCACAAGACAAGGCAATAAAAGGTTTCAATGAGCGATTAGAAGCATAGTGGCAGGCCCTAGCTAACAGCTCTTTACCAGTACCTGTTTCACCAGTGATTAAGATGGGCGCTTCAAGTTGGGCCATCTTGCGTGCTTCTCTAACAACTCGCCGCATTGCTGTACTTTGGTTATGAATAGTAGCAAAGCTTTCTTGTCCGTAGCGTCTAAATGCACTTACCTGTTGTCCCAAACGGCTTTGCGATTTGATATTAATAACTGCACCGGCGAGGACGTCACCCTCAGCACCTTGAGGAACTGCAATTGGAAGGATGTCTGCTATATAATCTTCACCACCAACTTCGACTCGTGTTGTTTGACCCAGTACTTCTGCACCTTCTAACCAACGCGTAAAATTAAACCCTTTTAGTAACACATTAATGCTAGTCCCGATCACTTCATCTAAGGATAAGTTTAAGTCTCTACAAGCAGCATCATTACAATGCCTAACACCACCTTTTGCATCGATAGATATCACACCATCTGGCAATGCACTCAAAAGTGTATTTAGTTCATTGTGCTCGCGCTCTGAAGGCAAAAAGGCTGTAGTACGAACATCTTCAACACCATCAATTAACCTTATTTCAGGCATGATTTTTTGAAATTGCTCAAACTCAATCGGCGGAAAACTGACATACATACGGCAATTTACAGAATCAACCTCAATCCCCTTTAGGTCAACTCGATAATTTACCAATATATTGAGAATTTCTTGTGCAATCCCAATTCGATCGGCGCAATGGATCTCTAAACGCATCTGTTCCTCAAAACGGTTTTTTACCTCTGTGCGAATCATACTCTAAGAATAGTCATCAGCCTAGCAAATTGTAAACATTTTTGGACAGATATTTTGTCCATCAAAAATAATAGTAATGGACTACAATAAATATATGAAAAACTTGGTATTTAACTAGGTAGAAAAGATTGCATGCCAAACCCATTGCACTTTATAATACTAAATAACTAAACAATGTTAAAATGAATGGTGAGAACAATGAAAATAGTAAAAAAAATAACCTTAGTTCTAACAACCATTCTTCTTAGTGCATGTTCTGTAGAAGACCCATATGAGACAGGCCCTACTCAAAGCCAGCAGCAAGAGCAAGCTGCACAAGATAAAGAAAACGCCCAATCTGTAACATTCACAGTGACCATTAAAGATGCAACCGGTGTGATTGTTAAAAATGCGACCTTAAACATCTCAGGAACAACCTATACATCTGATGATTTAGGGAGAGTACCGCTGCCTGACTTACCACAAGGCAACTATACCATATCCGTGAATAAGCCTGGCTTTCAAAGCTACTTGACTACATTGCAAATAGACGATGAAACAGAGTCTTTTGACCTTAATATCGAGAGTAAGCCGTCGCAATCCGTCAGTTTATTTTTTGCAGGTGACACAATGTTTGGTCGACGTTATATGGACCAATCGTTAATAACCATGGGAAATTTTTTACCGGATGTCGAAGATGCATTAATTCGAGCAAGTTCGGCTGCTGAGAATGCAATCGCACTAACACAACACGTCAAACCTCTAGTACAAAGTGCTGACTTTGCTTCAGTTAATTTAGAAACCCCCATTCTCAGCATCCCTGTAAGCGTGCACCCAACGAAAGAATTTGCATTCTTTTCCCTACCAGAGACGCTACAAGGCCTTACAGAAATAGGCGTAGATTACGTCGCACTGGGTAATAACCATGTTTATGATTATTTGCAAAATGGACTTGATGACACTCTAAAGTACGTCACAGAAGCAGGACTACTGCACAGTGGAGCAGGTAATAATGATAGTGAAGCCTTTGCACCTCTTATCACTACTGTGAACGGTCTTACCGTGGGGATTATCTCAGCGACGTCGATAACCGGTGAAGATAACCCTATTGACTACATAGCAAGCGGACAAAAAGGGGGAGCAGCCGACTTAACAGATACAGCCAGTGTCATCAGTGCGATGGAAAGTACGATAGCCCAAAGCGACTACGCGGTTGCACAGCTTCATGGTGGTGATGAATATTCTTACGCTCCGACTCGCTACATCAGTAATCGATTTGACGTGTTGGGTGCTGAAAGCCCTGATCTAATGATTGCTCACCACCCACACGTTGCTCAAGGGTTTGGTTTAATTAATGGTACTCCAGCTCTTTTGGGGTTGGGAAACTTTGTTTTTGAACAAAATCGTATCGAAACTTTATTGGGTGTGGCTGTCATTGTGGAAGTGGATCCATCGTTGGAACCCAAAACAAAAAGTGCCCGTGCGTATCCGATCTATCTCGAAGACTATCAACCCAAATTGGTTACCGGCTTTTTAAGCGACTACTTAATACGTAGACTTGGGGAGTTTTCTGACTCAAATGTTGCTGTCATACCCAAGCAAGGCTTTGCAGAAGTCCTATTTGCTCAAACAGTTTCACCGACAGCCAGCCCCCCTGTACAAGTTACTCTTCCGGCAGGTCAACATATTGTTGACTTGAGAGCGTATGCACCGAGTGATGCGTTTTTAACCAGCATACAAAGCTCTGAGTCTGTAGATATGCGCATGGGGCGAGATTTAATGTTATTTGGTGATTTTGAAGATTGGGATAATGACGACGAGTTCGGCGAAGTTTCTCGCTGGGAAAACGACAGTGACAACATTACACCTTGCCTAACGGGTGCCTACCGTGGCCGTCAGGGCATGTGTTTAGTGCGAACGCAATTCGACAACCGCCCCTTGAGAATGCCATTCAAACATACTATTCGGACGATGCCCATTACGCCTGGAGATTCCACGCTTTTGGCCTATCACGACATGAGTTTATATGGCTACAGTAAAGGAGAGAATGCGGGCGCGTTAAGTGCCGAAATGTCTATTTTAACCTCTGAAGATAACCTTGTGTTCTCAGAGCAAACTTTACAAATAAAAGCAGAGGGTAACTATGACTGGCAAACGTTTGAACACTCCTTTAGCTTGCCCGAAGACTCAAATGTAATAGGGCCTGAAAACCTGCCGGCAAGGGCAGTTAAGCTCACATTCCTACATAGCCCACCAGCTGATGGCGAAGCCACACTGATGTTAGATGATATCGCACTGATATCATGGCAAAAAGATATTATACTTACCGATGGTGCGTGGGCTCAAAACACCATGCATGGTATGGACTTTTTACAAGTTAATAGCCAAAAGGATGTCACAATTAGCCTTACATTCTCGTCTTTCCAATAAAAGGATAATTGGTAGTGTCGATCAAGCAACAGTTTTTCATCATAAAACGGCAAAAGACCTTCTGGTCTACGATGTTGTTGGGCATTTTGATACTGCTTGTCACTTTAAGTGGTACTCTACATAGACTGAATGCGTTTATATATTTGGAATTCAACCAACAATTGAATCGGCAAGATACGCAAGTGGTGGTTATTGAATCAAACAACTTACTGACTCAACAAAACCAAATTATCACCCGACTCAGAGAGCAAGAAGCCAGAGCCATTGTCATCTTTAGCCATGTTTCAGGTGAGCAACAGCGTTCTTTTGACAATGTTTATTTTCCATACGCGGACCCCAGATATTGCCTGCCTTCACTTGAGTCGTGGCTAGGGTATGAAATCGTGCTAAAGCAGACACCCTCTGGCTGTAAGAGCGTTTGGCATGCCGTTTTAGGTGATAAAGACGATCCACAAGATAAACTACTCGACTTTTCGTTATCTCCTGCTGCTTTGACAAAGTTTAATGCATCACGCCTGCTCTCAGGAGATGTCTTTGATGCGCAAGTTAAAGACAAACTCGTACTCGTGTCGCAAAAACAACTAGAATTTGCGTTGCAGATAAGAGCACCTAAAATCGACATATTTAACGATCCTATTTATCTGCATGCCTATATTGCAGATAACTTGCTTGAGCAAAACCTTGTTGCGCAAATGCCCCTGCTGCAATCAAGTATATTGCAACTCATAATCTTAACTCTTCTACTGATCACCTATCAGCGCAGTAGTTTCAATATTGCCCTGCTCATTGCGGGTGTAGTGGTTACAATTAGCTTGTTAGTGGCGTACTTAGGCGTGCTTTGGTTTGACTATTTTTTACCGATTGGCCAAATTATTTTCACCACTCTTGTGACTATGCTATGGGTGTTTTTTGCGCGTAAGTGGGTTGAAGAAATTGAGCTCAATGACATCATAAGCAATGTTCAACAACGTATGATGGGACGTTACCTCCCGCAAGCATTTAGCGCACAAACAAGCCCTTGGGACGCCATCATTACATTAGTAAATCAACAATTGGCGTTAAGCCGTTCTATCTTTTTGGCTCGGACAGAAGGCGATCACCGTCTACATGAGATACGCGCTATTAATTGTAGTTTGTCTGACATACACGAAATGCGAAGAGACTACGAAAGACCGCCCTATTCCGACGCCATAAAAGCATTTGGTGCAATCCATATCACACGGCCTTTTTTCAATGACTTGTCCGAGTCAGAAGAACAGTACGTTGTACCTCTTATGTACGCTGGCGACATTCGTGGTTTTTGGGCGATGACCGTTGAACCAAATGAATACTTTGATGAAGAGCGATTTGTACAAAACGTTAACCGCTTTGCCAATCAGATCGGTGAACTCCTGTTCCATTTTCGTATTTATGAAAACCAACAAAAAGCCAATACCAGCGCTTTAACTAAAGTACTTACACTCGCATTGCAAAAGCCGCTTAGTCGACAAGTAAAGTCTTCTATAGGCGATATGGAACAGAAGCTCTCGACGTTAGAACATGTTTTCAATCAAATTCATACAGCTGCCATTATGTTCAATCTATTTGGCCAAGTTGTACAAACAAATCAAAAAATTGAAGAGATTGCTAAACATAATGAAATGTCCCTCTTCGAAATGACCGCGCTAGACTTATTGGAACGCGTCACTCACTTAGACAATGAAAAAGCCAAAGGTAAATTGCGCTACATTACGCTACAGCAAGGAGAGCTATATATGCCCGCACAGGTGGGGCAAGCTACTTTTATTTTGAGCATTCGTTCATTGCGTGCTTCACGCACAACGAGCAGTATTGGCGAACCTTTTGAGGTCGGAGGCATCCTATTTGAATTCATTGACATCTCTTACTTGGTTCAACAACTAGATGATCCGACTAAGTTATTGCGTCAGCTTCAAATGCAACAAGCCGATCATGAAGAGTCTTCTGAAATTAAGGCTCAGAGTTAATGGACTGGGCTTTACAGCTATTCCCTAGCGGCAGTGGCCTGGGCCAATCGGTAATCACCACCGTATGGGTTGGTATCGCCGTGGTCTGTATGTTGAATTTAAGGTTTGGCTTTCCGCTAACTGGGCTAGTTGTACCGGGATACTTGGTACCCTTGTTTATTGTCACGCCTGTTTCTGCGGTGGTTATATTAATTGAGGCGATTGTCGTATACGTAGTCATGCTTTCGACAGCCAAAATATTGATGGAGCGCTTTGGATTCAGTGAAATGTTTGGCAGAGACCGATTTTTTGCCATTATTTTGATAAGCATTCTAGTCAGAGTTGTCATGGACACATTGCTGTGGCCACTTGTCGCACTCTACCTTGCCCAATGGGATATCACTTTTGACTACTCTAGCCAACTGTATAGTTTGGGGTTAGTTATCATCGCATTGACCGCCAATGTCATGTGGAACGGCGGTTTTAAGTATGGAATGCGGGTCACTTTAATCCAGTTGTTTCTAACATACTTGTTAGTGCGTTATGGCCTGATGCCATTTACTAATTTTAGTATCGCCAATTTAGCAATCATGTATGAGGCGGTTGCGGCTTCGATCATCGCAGCACCGAAAGCTTACATCATTTTGGTAATAACGGCGTTTATAGCTTCTCGGGCCAATATAAAGTATGGCTGGGAGTTTAACGGTATTATGTTGCCGGCATTACTGGCATTACAAATCATGCAGCCGACTAAATTACTGACTTCTTTCGCAGAAACAGCAGTGATCCTATTCATTGGGGGGTCGATTCTCACCTTTACCAAATTGCGCCATGCAAATTTTGAAGGGGCAAGGTTACTGCTCTTTTTCTTCAATATTGGCTTTGCTTACAAAATTGCTTTGAACTACCTCGTTGTAAACTACTACCCCACGCTAAAAGTCACCGATACATTTGCATTTGGTTATATGCTCTCGACACTCCTTGCGCTGAAGATCTATCAGAAAAACGCACTTGGATTAGTCATCAGAGCCACTCTTCAAACGTCGATTGTTGGTGGTTTAGTTGCAATCACAATTGGCTTTTTAATCATGTTTGTGCCGGCCATATTTAGTTATAAGCCGACAGAACTGAGTGTCGTTAACAATACAGAGATTGAACTGAGTCAACAGATCAGTGCATATAAAAGCTTTTTGTATACCGAGCAAACCGACCATGTATCAATTAGTCAATATCAACAAGCACAAACATTACAAAACTTTATCAGCGCGATTCGCGTACTAAATCGCGATAGACAAGATCTGGATAATATTCGGCTTGCTCGAAGGTTGCTTGCTCAAGCGCAGTTTACTCTGCAACAGGACGATAAATATTTATATATCAAAGACGCCATGAGCAGCACCGTACGTGGCTTTTTTGCCCTTGCGAAAGCCCCAAGTAGAAACCATATAATCAGTGTGCCACACCCTTCTAGTGAGCGTGTTGCCAGTGATGCTGCAGGGTTGCTATTCCAATTACTAGATAGTAGTGCACTGGTTCTTGGTACTCAGTTCACGCCTTCTATCGCAACCCAACAAGTATCACAACAAAGTGCATACTATCGCGCTTTTTTCTCCGTTGTCGAGGATGTCGAAGTGCTACAAATACGCTCTGTTAATCAATACACCCGCATTGATTTGCAACTCAGCCCTTTCGGACTGCAGAGTCAATTTTGGATCTATAATCAGCTACCGGCTTCTTTATCACAACGTGAACTCACAAATTTGATGGGCTTTGAGCGAGGACAATTTGGGCTCCTGCATCGCAACAGCTTACCCACGCCGGACTTCACAGGTAAAATGGTCGAAGCTTTTATTGATGGCCAAAGTTACTCAAATTTATTGTCTGAAGTGGTTCTTAATACCAGTACATCTTCAAATTCTAAAGTCACTTTTACAGATGCTTCATTAAGCGAGATCATCGATGAATTTTCTCTACATATTAGCGCTAAAGGAAGTAATCACTACAAAGAGTTAACCAATAATGAAGCCGCGCTTTGGGAGTTCGAGATTCTAGGGCCCCTCTACACATTGGTTTATGAGCAAATTGACAGAGAATTTAGTCAGGACGAGCTGAACCGCTTAGATCGCATAAACCACATTGCGAATATGATGGGATACCAGCTGCAAATTCTTGATAATGCACTAGAGCAGTACATTGTTATTGCACCCATCAACTCAGCACAGTACTACCAACAAGGTCAGGGGCTTTATGTCATAAATATGCACCCAGAAGCCATGCTCAATATCCAAGTGCCACGACCTTTATTCGAAAGTAATACATTAAAGTTTTCCGGCGACCTTTTTGCACGCTCAAATGCCAAAGCACTGCTAATTGCAGGCGCTCACCCATATGCAAATGAATTGGCCAATGTGATGGCTCCAGGCAATGTACGAAGCCTGTTTAATGTCGTACACCAAAGTACGTTGAGGCACTTTGCCCAAACACCAATATTAAGCTTACAGGTAAGAAGTCATAGTGCGCCGTCTTATATAAGACCAAGCGCCATTGCATTTCAGTTTACACAGCCCAATGTGCAACACACGGGCACTTTAGCTGAGCTACAAAAGACACTGCTGAACTTAGGTGTTTCGTCACAGGTCGTTGCGGGACAAGCTCAAACGAGAGGTCTAGAAATTGGTACATCCCCTCAATCGGGATATCGATTATTTAGTCCTCGTAGTGAACTAGCCACGCTTTGGCTCGCTTCAGATTTCAAACAACATTTTGCTATTTCCGAACAAGCTTTATTGCAGCGTCTAATTGCGGTTTCTCATATCCCTGAGCTAAAGACACTGAGAACTTCCGTGTTAGGTCCAGACGATTGGCGACACAATAACACAGCGCTATCAATTAATGACATCACAGCGCTCACTGAGCAATATGCACAAGATCAGCATTTGCCTTTGTTAAGTCAATTTTGCCAAACCCACAGTCAATGTCGCTTGCAAGCAGTCCGACTAGAACGCAACCAGCAGCTGGCACTCACCATAAAGCTAGACGATAAATTAATCGCAATCTATACACCTACCAGCAACAAAGTACTGTCTCTCGAAGACTTTAATTATGCAGCCGGAGGTATTCAACATGTATTGGATTAAGAAAATCCTCCACGCGCTATTCGCAAGTTCATTGGTACTGGTAACGCTTTGGGCATGCTATAACGGCTATGTTTGGCTCTCATCAGCAGAGCGACTCGAAGAGCGCAGTGAAGAAGAAACACGTTCTGTTGTGCATTGGCTACCTGAAGATAAATTTGTCTCTTTTAATTTTTCCAGCTCTCGGACACTTGCAATACGCCTACTATCCAACGCTATTTTTGACGGTCAGCAAGCCTTTGATGAACCTGTCAATTACGCAATTGAATATCAATTACTCGACCAACAAGGTCAGGTATTAGTAGAGCATGTTTACCACCACGCTTCAAAACTGGTACTCGCTGCACAGGAACAACAAGTTAAACAAATCATCGAGGATAGAAAAGCACTTTCAGTCGCTTCAGGCCAATCCTTTTATGTGGATACCTCTATCTACCCAAGCGCTAGTCAAATAAGATTAAAGCTCATCCCTGAGGAAGATACCTTACGCGGCGTCGTAGTTCGACTGCATGCCAAAACGCCAGCTGATAATGATGGTAGCCAGCAGATTTGGTTGAAATTACCTGTAGAGTGGCGAGATAGAATGCTCAATTACCATACTTTAGGAGGGAATGCGCTAGCGCAATGGGAGCTCAGTAACGCAGTGAGTTTTGACTGGCAAAAACTCGCGCCACAGGGGATCCCAAATATAGACTTTGTGAGCGACATTCTTTATGAAACATTGCCTTATAACGTCATTACCTATGACTTTTCGGCGCAGCAGCTGGACTTGGACAGCTTTTATTCCACCCATGAACTCACAGCCACATTTCGAGTTTCGAACAATGAAGATTTGATTTTCTCCAGTTCAGCACCACTTAGTACGCTACGCATCTCATGGCATGACCTGAAACAGCTTAGCTCTCCAAAAGAACTCAAGGCTGAATTCGCAGCTGAAAACCTGTATAAAATTAAGGATATAAAGCCCGGTCTCATTACGGTGCAGTCTAGTTTGCCAGCACTGACACAATGGCGACAAGGAGAACAACCTGTGGTACCACTACACAGCTATTACTATATTATGGGACCGACTACCCCAGTTACCTACTCAGTAACTGGAAACAGCGATATTGTTATGGACTTCAGAAATTTGGATACTCAATGCTCAGAAGTAAGCATTACTGTGTTTAACAACGAAGAACAACCGATTGAGCGCTACAGGCTTGAATTAGAATCCCTGATATCGCAATACGACAGAATGATCACACCAGAAACACAGCGCCAAACCATTAATGAGAGCCAAAAATATTTTCTAAGACTGCCTCGAAATTCTGCGAAAGTGACCATTTCAAGTCAAGATAGCGTGGCTGTAAAGCTTCAAAGCCGAAATCAGAATTTTCATTATCAAAATGTATTATGTGATCAACTTTGTGAGAACCCTTTGCCAAGCTTTATAGAGATTGGCGCTTGGTTCGCACAAAAGGCGGTCAATGAATTTACCTTCACTGAGTTGCAGCAGATACTGAAAGTAAGACTATTTGAAGCACCGCCGCTTCCCGTGATCAAAGAGACTAGTTACGTTTCTGAATCACTATTTGATAGGCACCCAATTTCCAATACAGCACTTGTGTATAGTCCAAGCAGCTACTTTGAACCACCTCAAGTGCCCTCCCCCGCACACTTTCGAAAGGTATCTGATCCGCAAAAGTTATCGGTGGTTCAACATGGTGAACTAAAAACGCCTAAGCTTATCGCCATTAATAACCAAGTACCCAAATACTCTGAGGCTGACTTAAACGCAAGTTCACTCTCCGTGGTATCTGCAGATAAACATGGTAATACACGCTCGATATACACAAACACTGGTGAAACAAGAGACTATATAAAAACACGGCTATTTAAAATTGCTCAAGGCGAAACCTTGTCTTTACGATATGCCAACAGAACCAGACCAGTATCCATCGTCATTAAACCGTTTTTATATCCCGTGGCTTCGCAGAATAATACAGCATTGGTAATCAACACCAACCTCTTTGCTCAGTATCAAAAAGGCCTAAGTGAAGAGTATACAATTGCAGCCAAAAGGTTTGCTTTGATGCCAGCTAAGAGTGAGGCTTATATGCTTCATCCTCAGTCAACGGATGTTATCAGTTACCCACCCATAACGATAAAAATAGGTTCTGACATTCAATCACTTGAAAAATTTGCCATTACAGCTGAACATGATATGTGGATTACCATTTTAGAAGAACACAATGCAAAACCTTTAACCCCTTTATGGTGGCAGAATGAAAATACATAATATAATCGCCATAACACTCTTGCTCTGCGGTGTATCTTCAGCCGCAGCACAAATCCAGATCCAATGGCAAGATATAGATAAATGGTTTCTACAGCCCGCCAGTATCGGGCCTTGGAAATATCAAAAAACGGGTTCTAAAAACAATGCGGTACATTCACTTATAAACGCCACAAATCAGAATGGCGGTGGTGTTTTGTTGTACCGTGCGACAAATAAGCCCTGCTTTGTGTCTGTGCCACATCAGTATCATGACAAGTATACACTAACGATTGGGCGTACTCTTTTTGAATCAAGTTGCAACCTCATGGTCCACAATACGCACCACCGCCACAGCGAGAGTCCAGACTCCAGCCCTATGGATTACTCTAAACGAAAATCAGGGCTGCATGTCGCAGCGGTAAAAGCGTTTCATCACAGATACCCTAACGGGCTAATATATCAACTACATGGGTTCAACCAAAAAAAGCGTAAAACGACACAGGGCAAAAATGCTGATTTTATTTTAAGTCAAGGGCGCAGCTACAATGCTAAATTATTGAAAATACAAACATGTTTGCTTGCCCTTAGCAAGCATACCTATATATACCAAAAGGATGTATTTGAGCTGGGTGGCACTAAAAATGTGCTGCATAAAATAGGGTTAGCCCCCCACCGCTTTATTCACATAGAAATTAGTAAGCCAATGAGAAAAAGACTGAAGTCACACCCTGTAAGTATGGAGCAATTCAATTTATGCCTCTTTTACTCTGCTTAGTACTTTTATTGGGAATAACACTCAAACCAGCGATAGCGCAAGAAGCATATTTGCAGGCTGACGTCAGTTGGTACGATGCACAAACCCGACAACTGTCGCGCAGTGCAGCCGATATCACAATAAAGAAAAATCAGACAAGGTCATTATTCTTGCCAGCAGGCCAGTGGTTATCTGTGGACCCAAGCACACTAGAAAAGGTCGATTTTTGGCAAGGGCAAACATTTTATGCCTTTGCTCAAATAGATAAGGATCAATGGTTGTGTCGTGAAAATAGCTGCCAGTTGGCAGCAACTGAACGAGCACGCGTGATAAAGTTGAACAATGTAACGGAAAATCCGATACAAATTCATGTCTGGCGTGGCTACCAACATGACCACAGAGATCCTTTTCGTCGGGCAGTAAGTTTGCCTTTGCCTGGGAAAACAGTAGAGTTAGCACAAGAGCGTAATGTTCTGTATCCGCTGAGTAACTCGCAAAGTGTGAAAGTTTTCTTCAAGCATGCAAAGAAGCTAAAACTAACAGTGCACAGAGATCTATATGACGTTAGCGAAGGCGGGAAGGTATTTGCATTAGTCAATGATAAACCTGTGAGCATCATCAATGTCTCCAGCGCACAGGCTCAAGAATACAACAGACATAAACTCGGTATCGCAAATGTGGATTATTTAGCAGTACCGGCAAACAGTTATTTGACCCTACAAAGCCACACCAAAACATGGGTAAAGTTAGAGCAAATGCACCGTGGCATTTACGATGTAGATGCAGCGATAAAGCAGCAAGAGAAGCTATTTAACCCGTATTGGGTTAACAATCTAGATGAGTCACTCACTCAAATTTATCTCGAACACGATATATCCGCCTTAGTGCAATTTAGGCCAGAACAAGCGACTCCTTTAGCGCTTAGGCGCTATCAAGACCTAGTTAGCACCGTTTCAACTGGCAGCTATCTAACGCCGATTAGTCCATCAAACCAGTCGATTGCAATACACAGACGTAAAGTACCATTATACCAGTCATTAAGAGAGGCCAAGCAGCAATTATTCCAAAGTCGTGTTAACAATACCCTGTTATTTGCTCGACTTAAAAAGTCACTTCACTTCGACTTAAGTCAGGAGCAAAGGGTTAATCCTCGGGCTTTACTGTACATCAGAAGTAATCGCAATACCGAGTTGGTTGTAGATGTCGATGGAGAACGCACCAAATTATTTGTAAAGGCTAGGCAAGGGTTTGTACCACTGCAAATTGATGTTGCTATGGACGCAAAGCAAATTTCTTTGTTTTCAGCCAGCGAGGCTAATCTAGATGTTGCAGTGCAAATAAGAACACTACTACCGCTTCCAAACAATGAGCTGCTTTACGCACAGCCTAAAAAGTTAAGCGACAAAAGTGCAGTTACAGCTAAGCTACTGACACAAATACAACAAACAAAAGCAGACAGTTATCTTAACAACCTTTCTGCGTTTAAAATACCTTTGTTATCGGAGTCAGATGCTTTTGCTGATTCAAAGCAAAATAATGCGGCGGCACTATCTCATTGGCGTTATCAATTAGGTGAAGTTGAGTATCTTGTAAATCAGTCACCAACCGAAGCATTGCCAAAATTAAGAACGCTAATCAACAGCCCCTATTCAGAAATTAGATTGCGCGCTTGGCATCTGCGGCTAGAGATACTTTCCGATCTAAATCAAAACAACGCGGTGCTACGTTATTTGTCAGCTCTGCTGCAACAGCCTGACCAGATGCTCAGTGACTTTGCTGCAAATGCATTGCTCATACGATATCAACAAAGTAATCAGGTTTTTAATATTCAAGGATTATGCGCCTTAAAAGCGTCTTTAAAAGGTTGCCCACAGTTGGTAATGAGCACCTTATTTGCACAAGGTAAGTTTCTAGAGACCTTATGGCTTGATCACGATACAAAGTTGTTTTCTGCACAAAGTCATAAACTGTATCAGGGTCTAGGCTATGCTAGCTACACGGAATACACACAAGAAGATTTACCTAATTATGATCTAAGTTACTTTGAACAGGTTCAATTAATTGGCGATACAGCGACTTACAAAGCATTTAAAGTTGGCAAGTCACCACTTACGTTAACAGCACACTCTCCTGTCAATATCAAAATAAATGCCCGTGTAGAAGGACAGAGTGATGACGAAAATGCCATCAAGTGGTTACACGTAGACACACAAACCAATAATTATTTTATGCCCCTATTTAGCGATGTACTGTCTACGACTTCTGTGAAAACACCAAACGAAGAAAATATACTCTCTATCGCTTCGAGTAGCATGATCGCTTTAAAAGCAGGAGAAACACTCACGCTTGGTAGCAACACGCCGATATATTTGCAGCTTCAAACTTTTGATTCTAAACACTTTGACCCTTATTCAACGCAACAGTTGAGTCAGTTTGAACTAGGCATGCCATTTATGAACCTCTTGCATCAGCAGTCCGGTACTAATTTAACTTCGTTGACCACACTGCTCAATAATGCACTGTACAGACTCGAAAATAATACTTTGAAAGATTATGAGTTTACCGCGTTGTTCTCTAAACTCAGTACATTACAAGTGCCCTCACAACTTGCCAAGCTCCATGATCGCGTTCAAAGTTATGGACATTGGGTCGCGGCCGAACAATACGTGAACTATGCTGGCACACAGCTCGTCGATTTATCTGCGATTGAGTCTCGCAGTATCGCAGAACAAATTAGCCGACATACGTCACAAGTCGATAACGCCAAAGGCCTCACAATTCGGCCATACCATACTTTGTCTCTAGACTTTAGTGCATTAGAGTCACTACAAACACGTTTGGTGTTTCACTTTTCTGATACAGAGCTGATTTCTAATGCCGCGGCACTAGTTGCAATAGAGACAACTAACGAAAAAACGGTATGGCCAATTACAGGCAGAGAGAGCACATTCGGTTTAAAGCAATCGGAATTGGGCAGTGGTATCGTTAAAATTCGTTGGCTAAACCCCTATTTGTCACAAGTTTTGCAAGTTGAAGTACAGGTGCAAAATAAAAAAAATTGGCAAAATATAGAGTTGGACCAAAGGCAGTTATTTTATTATGCGAGCAGCACGCAGCCTGTGTCCGCAGCGCTTACAAAAGATGCACTGGTGAAAATTGAGTACATCAAAGACAACCTGCGAAAAGAGGCGGTAGACTTTTATCCAGCAGGGGTCATCTCCGTTCCCAATAGCTACTCGCGATTGGCAAGACTCTTTACATGGCAGCTCAATTTAAACCGTCAAAAAATCGCTGTAGCACCACCAATAACACCAATTCCGCTCAAGCGGCCAAAGCTCCATTTTGACAGGCTAGCTCGGCACTTTAACACACCTTTGATCAATGCCAATGGCAATAATACTCACATTGAAGGCTTTGTCAGTTACGATCGAGATGGCATTTTCCAGACTAGCGAGCCTATAGAGACAGCTCATAGACTTGATATTGGAATGCGGCTTAGAAACCGCTTCAAGCAACACTGGTACTTGCTCGAAGGTGCGTATCGAGTTAATAACTTGCGCTATGAGTCATTGTCACTCGATGGCGTCTACAACTGGTTAGATGATGATTCCCCATGGTACTCTGAAATGGGGCTTTATAATCGCTGGCAAGAGACAACGACGAGCCACGAAACACACCTCACAAGTCATCTTGATACTACTATTGGCCAAAGTTGGCGAGATGATACATCTGTAAGACATCAATGGTGGTGGCAACCCTACTTTTATTACACCAGCATCGATAAACAAGAATATCTTGATGACCCACTCATCAGCCAAGATATGTATAACTTTTATCGTGCCCAGCATATGCATGGCTGGCAGGCCGGTTATAGAATTCGTTATCAACCTTGGGTTGATAGTCAATTTAATGGGCAGATCTCAGGCGTATCGAACGAAGATTGGACGAGCCTAGATACCGTCACGTTTAGCGGTAGCTGGCAACAATATTATCAAGGGCATATTTTTAATGTTGGGCTGAGCAGTAGCTATGTATTTGCTGATGACCATCGCCCCAACGCAACATGGCAATATCTGACTTCAATTGGCTGGCAAACACTATTTGACTTTAGCGAACATACCGCAGGTTGGATCAGCCTAAATTGGACACAAGACTGGTTTAGAAACAATCACAATGTACGCTTAGAAATAACACTTGGCAACCTGCAGAACACCGGTTTTGCCCCCTTTGCGCATGACGAAATTATATTTGAGTCCCTACAGTTAACACACTTCTTGGAGCAAGATATTAATGGCAGATAAGACCCTCAGGGATCAACTCCAAGATTTACTGTTTGCAGACACCGAAAAGTTTTGGCTCAACCTATACCAGCATAAATATCAGCAGCTTGTTGACGAACTCAGCGAATGGGAGCTAGTTAAAAACAAACCAGATCATGAGCAAACTTCCTATTGGCAGCTTTTGCAAACTATTGCGTTTTTTCGCCATAAAATTGAAAACCATTACGGACAACTACAAGCAATTGATGCTGATTACAAAAATTTTATAGAACGGTTAAATAAAGCAGAGCTGAAAGCAGAAAAGGAATTGCACATACTAAAGTATGCCGAGCAGCTTGGGGCAACAAGGCTGCAACTTCAGCAAGATAAAGCTGCTTTCTCAAGATGGTTTGACGAAGGCGCCGTTATTTCACGTTACCAAAGTAAAGTCGCAGAACTAGAACAAAACCTAAAATTTTTGATTTCAAAGCTTGGGGCGTTAACGAATCGGTATTTGCGATTGAGTAAAGATGACCTCAGTGCGGCATGGCAAAAGCTAGATTTACAGCCTTTCTTCTTACATTTATTGGCAAACAGCAATAGCGTTCATATACGACACGGTATGATACGCGCCTTGGTAAATCAGGTTTCTTTGATCCATGAAGTCAGTGCAGATCCAGAACTAGATGCAGATTTGGTCGCGCAACTCATTGAATTGCTTGAAGCAGATAACACGCCTTATCTGGCAGTAACCGATATTTTAGAAATCCTCATCCACCAAAGGCCCACTTTTATCCGCAGTTTTATGTGGGCAAAAGTTGCTGAGTCGGTAAACGATTACGCTGAAAAGCCAAAGAATAATGATCAACTGTTTATTCTTGCAGCACTGCCCCGTGTACTCGTGCAACAACGTGAACTGACCGACTCAGATATAAAATTGTTAATGCAGCTTAGCAGCCACCCTTACCCAAGAGTACGTCAAGCAACTATTGAGTGTACGCCTTATTATGAAGATGAATTTGCAGTGCGGTTGCTAGAGAATAGATTCAATTCAGAAACAGCTAATGCAATTCGTTTTACATTGATTAAACAGTTGACAGCGGCGAGGTTCGGCAAAGACAACTTTGCGATGCGCCATTGGCAGCACTGTATTCAAGGAGAAGAAAGCTTTGAAATAAAGCGCATTGCTTTGGAACAGAGTGCTCGATTAATGCTTAACATGCAGTTAGAAACTGACGAGCCTGAGCACGTCTTTGAGGAGTTTATTCAAATACTCAATAAACAGCTAGAGGTGGAACCAAATATTGCTGTAAGGCGTTTTATCACACGTACTCGAGAGCAACTCAACAGCTTTTACTTACAATCTTTGGTCGTAACGATTGAAGACCAAATGAGCCTCAATCAATCCGCAGTTTTAGAGACAAATCAAAATATCGACGACGTAGGCAGAGCACTGAGTTTTATCGCGCAGTCTGAAGAAGACTTTAATGGCTACCAACAAGAAGGAAAGTGGCAAATTAAGCTCGGCACTTCAAAAGGTCGGCGCTTTTGGCGTATATGGCATGAGTTTTTTACGCCAAGTACGGATAAGAGGCAGAGTTTTAGTCATACGCAAGCTAAAAAGCCATCGGCCCAATTATATGTACCAAGTTGCTCTACTGCTGAGATAAGTGAAACAAATGTGCCAGGTGAAGCACTTTATAACCTCAAAGAGCATTCATCACGACCCTATTTACCCTTACCCGACTATTTGCTGTCGGTTTTGAGCCAAGATAATATTAGCCCTGAAGCGAAAAGCTACACTCCTGACGGTATAATAACCATTGTGCGCCCTCCTTCTCTGCTAAAACGTTTGCGTGCGTACTGGCGTATCTCGTTGCGCTTTTCAGCGCTCGACCAAATGCGTAAAGGCGGAGAAATTGAACAACAAAACTACCTTGAAGCCATCAGAACATTAGGCTTTACAATTAAATTTAGCCCTTACGGTGCGACACTCAATGCACACTTCCCTGTAGAACAAGGTATTCAGAAGTTATTCGGGAAAGCCTCTATCAGTACTGCACTTATCAATATTGGGCTAGGGTTTAAAGAGTATTTATACTCAATTTATCAAAACAGTATTAGCCAATTGGTGTTTTTCGTCTGTGCCTTTATGGCGTACTTTTGGTCAAGGCATATAAAGGTCAGCCAGCAAATTCGTAAAAATCGAAAGCACATTCCAATTTCTATTGGGGGTTGGGGAACGCGCGGCAAATCGGGGACTGAACGATTAAAATCTGCGCTGTTCAGCAGCATCGCCTTAAAAGTCATTACTAAAACGACAGGATGTGAAGCGATGATGATCTACGCAACCAGTGATGGCGAGCAGCACGAGCTTCCTTTATTTAGGCCCTTTGACAAAGCTAGTATCTGGGAACAGAGTGATGTACTAACCTTCGCTAAATCAGTAAAAGCAGATGTTTTTTTATGGGAATGTATGGGACTTACACCAAGGTACGTAAGGATATTACGCCGCTGGATGAACGACAATTTTGCCACCATAACAAATGCGTACCCTGATCACGAAGATATTTTAGGGCCGACAGGTCTGGATGTAGCGCGCGAGATGTCTGCATTTATCGGTACTGACACTCAGGTTTTCACGGCCGAGCAAACTATGTATCCCGTTCTAAACAAATCCGCTGAGCAAAAAAACTCGACGCTTATTCAGGTGCACTGGGGGGACGGCTTTCAAATCACCGATGATATTCGTGCGCTTTACCCTTACGAAGAACACCCTGACAATATTGCTTTGGTCTGTAAAATGGCACAGTACATAGGTATCAACAAAGACTATGTATATAAAGAAACAGCAGAACGGATAGTTCCTGATATCGGGGTTCTACAGCACTTTGAACAAGCGCCAATAGGAAACCTGACACAGTCATTCGTCAACAGTATGTCGGCTAACGAACGACTCGCAACAATTGAAAATTGGCGACGTTTAAACTTATTCGATATGAGCCAAAAGCCCAAAGTACAGACCATTGCACTTATAAACAACCGCAATGACCGAATTGCACGAACGAAAGTGTTTGCACATATTTTGGTAGAAGACCTAATTTTTGACCATATCGTCGTAATTGGTACTAATGTTGATGGTTTTTTAGCGTACTTTAATCAAGCGCTACAGGCACGTATAGCCCGAATCGCAGCAAATAACGATAGAGAAGATTTGGTAAAGCTGTTAAAGCAATTTAAATGCTGGGTTTCAGATCAGATGCTTTGTGACAAATTCACTGCCTTATTACCTGATGTCAAAATTGATATCCAAGACCTTCACGACATAAAACAAATTGACGCTTTGTTTGAACAACAGGTGAGCAGCCAACGACAACTGTCACAGCTGAAACAACTCGCTGCTGATTGGCATATGGCGCACCAATTAGTTGCCATTGAAGATTTAAAATCAAACGCTAAAACACTTACTGATAGATTAACTGCGCTTTTGAATAGTCGTACACATTTGGTTGAAAACCCCTATATTAGCGCCAATGAGCTAACTTTGAAGTTAGCTCAATTAGGGATAGATGGCCAACATCAGCTCATTGTTGGTATGCAAAATATAAAAGGGGCAGGTCTAAATTACGTGTATGCATGGCAAAAATGGCATCATTTACATCAAACTTGTGACCAACTTCTCAGCCCAAATATAAGTCAGGCACAATTTAGAAGTGGATTACTTAAACTCTCACAAATATCTCGTATTGGCGTAATTGAGCACGACTACTTTAATCGTTTTCTGGCTCAACTTAGCAAACTTCCACACGCGCAAAATGAATTTAGCCAGGCGGAAATAGCCCACCTTAAAGAGCACTTACAAAGCGATGAAGATGACCAGCAGGGCGAAACTGATGATGTAAAACAAAACCGAATAACCCGGTTTTTATTACAAGTTGTTGAGTCTTTCCTAGATGCAGGAGCAGCCGTAAAACGTAAAAAAACTGCACAACAGGTTTATAAAGATATCGCCATGCAACGAATTACCATGGAAAAAGCAATTGCTGTACTCGCTGCACTCAACCGGAGTCAGAAGCCTGGCTGGTTGACCCTACAACAGAAACGAAAAAAGCTCACCTCAGGAAAAAAGTAGTACTTTTTAATTAAATTAGGCTAAACTTTATTCCAAGGAATAATAAATTCCAGTCATTTTTTGTATTTTAATTGACCTGAGGTCCGATAACTAGGAAAATAAGATTAGAAGCAATCAATTAAATTAACATTTTACTAACAACGGATGTTGGGTAATAGTTGGGAGTAGCGTATGAAGTTATTGAAGTCATCTGTTTTATTAATCACCGCATTAACAGCAAGCCAATCTGCATTAGCTGACAATAATCTAATTAACAATGGATCTTTTGAACAATCGGGTAATATCACAGGGACTTGGAAACTTTTTAATGAACTACCTGGCTGGCAAAGAAGCGGCGCTCGTTTTGAAATTCAAACTAACCGCTTAGGCCTTATTCAACCGCAAGAAGGTAGTCAGTATCTAGAGTTAGACTCAACCAGTAACTACAGTGTATTTCAAACAATTGCTACTGAAGCTGGTAAAAGATACACAATCAGCTTTTACTATTCACCACGCGTAACGAGCAACGGCCAAACAAACCAAGCAACTGTTAGCTGGGATGGGCAAGTTGTCGCTAACTTAAACGGTACTTCTCGTGGTTGGCAACATATCACAGTAACTGTGACTGCAAATACTGCGCAAAGCACACTGACTTTCAGCGGAAGCGGCACATCAGACTCGTATGGAGCGCTGATTGATAACGTATCTGTTACCGCAGACTGTGTAACCGGTTTATTTGGTATCAACAATTTTGGCGATGCTGGCAACGGCTATATATTCAACTTTGACGTTGAAAACGGCACGTACAGCAAAGTCTCTGGTGTATCGCACACCGCATCAAACATTGCTTCAAAAGATGGCGTATTGTATTTCATGGAGCAAAATGACAAATCAACTAAAGCGTCTACGCTTTGGTCTCTTGATTTAGATGGTAATGTGGAGTCAGCGTTGGCAAATGCAACGTCATGGCCTATATACCGCTCTGCTGTTAGCGATGATGGCTTATCTCTTCGCGCGACAAGCAAAACCTACATGTACGACTATGACTTAACAACCGGTGCAAAAACAGTGCTAGGTAAGTTGAAGTACGAAGGCGACAACTTTAGTCATGGTGATATCGCATACTCTGCTGACAATAATGTGCTATATGTGCTAACAGGCAAAGCACTTTACACTCTAGACACCGCTGATATGACGCTTACTGAAATCGGTAAGCATGGTGTAAATTGGGCATCAGGTTTGGCGATATCAGATGACGGTACACTTTATGTATCGGGTCGCCAAAGTGGTCAAAATGCTAAAATTTATACATTAAATCCAAATACTGGGGTTGCGACATATGTAATGGACGGCCCTGAGCATATTAACGATTTAACCTTTGTCGACAATTATTGTCGTTAATCACAACTTGTTGAAACAAAAAAGCCAGCTTTGAGCTTAATGCCAGTCAGTTA
>NZ_AUXT01000133.1 GCF_001625595.1 Pseudoalteromonas luteoviolacea NCIMB 1942 | reverse complement strand
AGATTTTTGAACACTACCAGTTTTTGAATTGTATGTCTGAGGTTTGGTCTTTTAAAAGAGCCCAATTAATGGGCTCTTTCACATTCACATTAAAATAAGAGGGTGCTAAGCACGGGTATTAGATAGGCTAAATCATGTCTGCCTCTTAACTCAGAATCAAGCGTTGACATTTCAGAAGCAGTAAATTCGTTATCGTGTGTACGGCTATTTACATGATGAATTCTGTCGAACGGAGAAGCCGCCTCAAGCTTTTGAAGTGTTTCGTAATGGGTTGCACCTTTGAGCTTGCTTAGGTCAGTCCCATACACGCCCGGATCAATGTCTAGAGCACTAAAAGTAGGAATAAAGTTCGGCTCTCGACAATTAATGCATCTAGCATAGCCTTTATCGGTAGGCTTCGCCTTCAATATACTGTCATTTATCGTATTCACCAGACTTCGGGTAAGACCAATATTAGTGCCGGGAGCACTGTTTACATACTGATAATTAGAATACTCATTCAATTTTGTATCCTCTTTTATATGTTTATCATTGCCGAAAGGTCGATCTACACGTGTATAAGACTTAAATAGGCTTTCGTTTCGATTGCCACTTAGTGTGTTTTCCTTAAAAGTAAAATCTGCAGCTTCTAAATCACCGTTAGTTCCATCATGAGGTGCATGTATCAATTGTGATGCACTCCAACTTGAAGGTGTATTATAGCTGTTTACAAGAGATGCATTAGTAAATACAACTTTGCGTATATCGTTGGGTAGAGGCATTGAGTTTAGCTCACGTAAAAAGCTTGAGCGATAACTCCCATCTTTATCAACAATATGATTTATCAATAGTTGCTTAGATGAAGTTGAATGTATATTTTCGTATGACGTTTGTACCATCGAACGTATATCACGTATTGCTTGCTTGGATTGACTCGTTAATTCAGAGAGTTTAAGCTCCTTCAATAATACTACGTAGTCTAGGGCCGAAAGTACAAAATCAAAGGTCGATAGGCTAATTATACCAATATCATTAAAATCATCGAGCATTGAGTCAATAAATAAAGGCAATCTCTGATAAGCCAGTGGAATGTTTGCCCCCTTAAGTGGGGAGTCTATGGTAACCCATGTTCTAATGTTAGTTTCGATACCATATTTGTGCGCATAACCGATGGCATATTTAGATACTACACCACCCAAACTTGTACCAAGTACTGAAATGCTTGGTTTATGGTTATTGACTTGATTAATTTCGTTTATCCATTCAATGCCTTCTAGCACCGTGAATGCATTGAGCTGTATATGGTCACCTGAGCCAAATCTTTTACCTTGCTCATATTCATAGGCAAAAAGAAAAATATCAGAGTTTGGATATCTTGCTTTAATTTCCGACGGACTAGCACCCATAAAAGTATTTCTAAATACTAGGTCTAGATCTTGTTGAATAGCATCTGAGTTATTGTTAACTGCAAGCAGTGCGCCAGGATAAGGTGCAACAACAATTATTGGTTGATCATAAGCTTGAGCCCCAGAGTCATTGGTATATAGCTTTAGGTGCATTGAGCCTCGTTTACCAGCATAGTATTTGGTAGAGGACAAAATACAACCATCTTTTTCTAAAGCAAAGCTAATATTATTACAAGATACAGCGTATGCATCCGCACTAATTAAAAAAGCCACCATGCTTAATAAAGCAAGTTTTAATTTGTAAAACACAAAATATCCTTTAGTTTATTATTGCTAAGATAAGTCAATAAAAATTATAACTGTTTTTAATTTGGAAAATATACGGTTGATATTTTAAATCAGTTTTGTACCTCGAGCAAGAACGGGCGTTATGCTCGTTCTAGCCCATAGAATGTTTGGAGAATTTCAAAGATAATCAGCGTAATAGATAGAACATATTCATTTAGCATGTACAAAAAGGTAAGCAACCCAAAAGCCTGTTGTCTTTCGGGTAACTCAAAAAAGAACATGCCATCTTACTCTGGCTTATTAGGCCCATCTTCATATAGGGATATCATCTGAATCATTTCAAAATCAAAAAATTGAAAGGTCTTTTTTTGGAAATTAAAGTAAAGCAAATTAAAGAAGACACCCACCTTGGGAAATTGGGATGGGAAATTAAAGAAGACACCCATC
>NZ_AUXT01000132.1 GCF_001625595.1 Pseudoalteromonas luteoviolacea NCIMB 1942 | reverse complement strand
TCAATCATCGAGTAATAGTTATAAGTTAACTAATTCGATAATACGAATATTAAAAAGCCGCTCATTGAGCGGCTTTTTTTACGTGTGATGCAGAAATTCCGCATTGTACTAAGCCTTTTTAACTCAACTTCCGTAAGTCTCTTCTTTAATTCTTTTCCCCGCAGCTATTAGTTTTATGACATTGACCATTGAATTGTAAGCGTCTAGCTAACTAC
>NZ_AUXT01000131.1 GCF_001625595.1 Pseudoalteromonas luteoviolacea NCIMB 1942 | reverse complement strand
TCCCGCGTCCGCCATCTCTTTTGAGATGGGTGCTTACTTCACTCAAGTAGTAAAACATGAGCCGAATGCCGACGAGAGTCGGTTTTTTTGTGCCTGAGTCTCAGCGCTTTCTCACAAATTGTGACGGTTGTGGGCACGCTGTTTAGATGAAAGGTTATGGACTAGGCGCTCAGAGGTTCACTCTGCACAAAGTACGTCCCGCGTCCGCCATCTCTTTTGAGATGGGTGCTTACTTCACTCAAGTAGTAAAACATGAGCCGAATGCCGACGAGAGTCGGTTTTTTT
>NZ_AUXT01000130.1 GCF_001625595.1 Pseudoalteromonas luteoviolacea NCIMB 1942 | reverse complement strand
AATTTTTTACTAGACCTTCAAACAACACTTTCACATGTAACTAATAAAAGGCTACAGGGTTGTTCATTTCTGAAATCCTCTTCCTGTCAGGCATTGGAGCAAAATACCTGCACAAAAGCAGCGTATATTGTTTTTGGTGTTGCTTGTTCCTGTTTAGAAACTTGTTTAGTACTGTGGTAAATTAATACTTAAATTGGGTGTCAACGCAAATTACCTTCACGCAAATTACCTTGGTTTAAAGATGCTACAGCTACCCCAGCGGAAACTGAAGTTATTAAAAGCTTCTTAGAGGGAAATGGTTATAATGGAAAGCAAGATATATTTTTAAATTCTTGCCATTCAGGTACAAATGGCATTGCGCAGGCTATTGCTGATATGTACCCAGGAGTGGCTGTTATAGCTCCATCTCAGGGTGCGAGCACACTT
>NZ_AUXT01000129.1 GCF_001625595.1 Pseudoalteromonas luteoviolacea NCIMB 1942 | reverse complement strand
TTGGAGTGTCCATATATGTCACCTTAAGTTTTTTCCTTACCCAGTTTGGAGTGGATGTTCTTGTAACTCTTCTAATTCCAAGGTATAGCCCTCAACTCAGATAACTTATATCTTTCAGGAACAATACAAGTTATGAATTTATTTCCTGATTCATTTAACCTACTATAATTCAAGTAAATGTATGCCGACCTAAAATTCTTATCTGACATAGAAAATTCGATTTGATAATAATTGCCAGAGAACTCGAGTGACTCATTGAATTCCAAATCAACAATCAATTCTTTTTTTAACTCTAACGTAAACCCTTTAAGGTAGTAGCCATTAAATTTCTTTTGAGTAAAAATTTCAAAGTCACTGTAATCTCCATTCAACTTCACAACAGATCGCATAAAGATATTTAATTTATCATTATTGTCTTCACAAGAAAAAACATTGCCAACTATAGTAAAATAAGCAAGTAAAACAGTTAATCCAATCTTATTCATTTTTACCACTCGCCCTAAACTCTTTCCAGTAAGCCCCTTGTTCTGACAACCCATAATACTCGCCTAATCCACTTGTAATCGCCGCCCCTGAAGATGGAGCTCAGGGCGGGATCACACT
>NZ_AUXT01000128.1 GCF_001625595.1 Pseudoalteromonas luteoviolacea NCIMB 1942 | reverse complement strand
TAGTGACCTAGTGACCTAGTGACCTAATGACATTGAACTGATGTAAAAAGACGTATCAATACTGGTCTTTTCTTTTATTGTCCGGTGTCGCTCTACCGCTATAACACTGCGGATACTTGGCCAACGAGCTTTGAGTGTTTCATTAAATTTAGGTTTTAGTTGGTAGACCTTACGTTGCTCTTTTTGAAATTGAGTGTTGACCGCATTCCACAAATTGGGCTGATTTTTCTTTACTTGAACCACGACATGCGCTTTTTTATCCGCTATTTTTCTAAGTGTCTCAGTTTGGCAATGCAGCGCATCCATCGTTAGTACACTGCCTTTAACATTCAGTACATCCAACATCTGCTGAACAACACGGATCTCCCCATTCTTATTCTTCGTCGCGAGTTGACTTAAGACCAGTCCATTCTCCGTATCATAAGCAGTGACAAGCTGTAA
>NZ_AUXT01000127.1 GCF_001625595.1 Pseudoalteromonas luteoviolacea NCIMB 1942 | reverse complement strand
AGTAGCAACACTTTGAAGCGCTTCTGGTTTCGTGTACCACTATGGTTCATATTTAAGCCTGATTTTAAGTCTCTAAAACTTTCCTTTATTTGCATTCGAGTGCCATAGATAGTGGTGACTTGCTTGGCATTTCGCGCTGCCTGTGTGAGCGATGTTGCCAATAACCAAGGTTCCTTTTCACGTTCCGCACAACTCCTTGATTGACTACTTTTCCTCTCTCTATCTCCTGATACCGTTTTGTCTTTTCGTCCTTTAGCTTTTCGCCAATACACGACCAATCGAGTGCTATGCCCGACGGATTTTGCCAATAAATACTTACCTAGGTTTTTAGCGTTAGAGGTCGCGAGTCCATATAAACGCTTAATGGGGAGCCATGTATCAGTCCCTGACTTTAAACAATGTGTGTTACTTCTACAGCGCCCCACATAGTCCCAACCTAGGCGCTCAATGAGCTTAAACCAAGGGGTTTTAAACCCCGCATCGGTAACAATAATCGGTTTACACGCCTCAGGTCGCATTGACTTTAAATTGTTCATAAACACGCGGTGTGTCTCTGGCTTTTCTTTCGTCTTGAGGCAATGGACTTGCTCATATAAAGTTAAAGAGCGCCCTTGAGTTGCAAGCGAGGCACGGATTAAAAACAAACCTTTAAATGTATCAAGATCAGACCAATCTACGTGGAGCACAGGCTGCGAGAGCTGGCCCACGAGTAAAAATGTCATGCGTGT
>NZ_AUXT01000126.1 GCF_001625595.1 Pseudoalteromonas luteoviolacea NCIMB 1942 | reverse complement strand
TAAAGCCATTGTTATACGTTGGCATAAGCAATTTAAAGGGAGTTGGTTAACCCATAAGTTTATCAATGGAGAAACACTTACAAACTCAGAGCGTTGTTTATTATCAGAGCTCATAGACGAATATAGAAAGCGCCTAGCTGATATAAGCTGGTTTATGCGAACGCTAAACGAAGACATCGCGCGTAAGGCGAATAGAGAAGATGGCTGCACAGGCCGATTCTGGGAAGGGCGCTTTAAATCACAAGCTTTGTTAGATGAAGCCGCGTTGGCGGCGTGCTTAGCGTATGTGGATTTAAATCCTGTGAGAGCCAAAATGGCAGAGACGCCAGAAGAGTCAGACCATACTAGTATTAAAAAGCGCGTTGAAACAGCAAAAGAGGGTAAACAGCCTAAGTCACTCATGCGTTTTTCTGGTAATCCAAGAAAGTACATGCCTAAAGGTTTACCGTTTGAATTTAAATACTATTTAGAACTTGTAGATTTGACAGGGCGATGTATTCGTGAAGATAAACGCGGGTTTATCACAGACGCTCAACCTATCTTAGCGAGGCTCAATATCCAACCTGAAAATTGGCTAAAA
>NZ_AUXT01000125.1 GCF_001625595.1 Pseudoalteromonas luteoviolacea NCIMB 1942 | reverse complement strand
CAGTTTTTAGCCACACATCAAGAAAAAACAGGCAGTAAAGGCAAGCCAGTTAAAAGTAATATCACTGACCCAGACAGCGCAAAAATGACCACCTCAAAAGGCACTATTCAAGGCTACAACGGCATTGCGATAAATGATGATAAGCACCAAATTATATTGCAAGCACAAGCTTGGGGTTCGGTGGGCGAGCAACAAACACTGCAGCCAGCCGTTACGCAATTAAAACAACAGCTTGATAAATTGAACACAGATACACCTACAGACGAACACACAATTAAGTTCACCGCTGACAGTGGCTTTAACAGCGAAGCGAACCTCGAATTCATGGCGCAAAGCGGCTTTGATACTTACATAGCCGATAACCAATTTAGAAAACGCAACCCACTGTTTAAGGAGAGCGAAACCTATGAAACAGAGCAAGAAAAACGCAGATTAAAACGCAGTAAAGGCAAGCCGCGGTTATTTACCTCAGCCGATTTTCATTATGATGAAGTAACACAAACCTGCCGCTGCCCCGCAGGCAATGAGATGTGGCGGAGCGGCATTAATGTAAACAGCCATAACCAACAATACACACGATTCTGCGGTTACTTAAAAGACTGTAAAGTCTGCCCCCTGCAACAACAATGTATGCGAAAACCGCCGATAAAAACAGGCAGACAAGTGCAGTTTAAGAATGATGAATCACGCAAAAAAGTCAGTTTCATCGACAAAATGAAAGTGAAAATAGACAGCCCAATGGGGCGACGACAATATAGTAAGCGACTTGGCTGTATAGAACCTGTATTCGGGAATATTACAGTGAACAAAGGCATAAATAAACTGACCTTGCGCGGACAAACGAAAGTGAATGCCCAGTGGCAACTGTATTGCTTGGTTCATAATATCGAAAAACTGCAAAACAAAATGGATTAAAGGGGACCCTTTTTAACCTTAAAAAAGAAGCAACTC
>NZ_AUXT01000124.1 GCF_001625595.1 Pseudoalteromonas luteoviolacea NCIMB 1942 | reverse complement strand
GCCCAAACTATCTTCATCAAGCGCTTCTCCGAGTTCTTCACTTTCAGGTGCAATTTCTGGTTCTTCAAGTAACGCGTCTTCATCGCCTACATCTGCAAGTAAGTCATCAATGTCGTCCAAGCTATCTTCATCAAGCTCTTCGCCGAGTTCTTCACTTTCTGGCGTAGCTTCTGGCTCTTCAAGTAACACCTCACCATCAAGCGCTTCATCTAGTCCATTTTCCGAAATATAGGGTTCAACATTTGAATTTGGTAGTTCCTCGCTTGCTTCAGCAAGTAGCGCGTCAATATCATCAAGTTCGGTTGACTCTTGCTCTTCACTCAAGGACTGTTCGTCTTGTTGCGCATTCTCTTCGAGGACGTCTCCACCAGCTTCAGCAACCAGTGCATCAATATCATCTTCAGCAGCGATTTCTTCTGTTTGCTCGGCTTGCGCGAGCAAGTTATCAATATCTTGCTGCTCATCACTAACCGACTCTTCAGCGGCGTTATCAACTAAATCATCGATATCACCAAGTTCTAGTGAATCATCAGTATCACTTTGCACGTCCTCGTCCAAAGCTCCATCAAGTAGGTCATCAATGTCATCAGCACTTAAAATACTATCCGTATCAACAACATTATCTGCTGCCTCACTCTGTGAAACATCTCCAGCTTCATCAATTAAACTGTCTATATCGTCTAAATCTAACTCATCGCCGCTGGAGTCCGTTTGTGTGTCTGACTCGTCCGCTAACTCTTCGCTGAGTGCAGCAAGCGCATCATCACTCACATCCAAAGTATCATCTTGTTCGTCACCGACTTCATTAAACAAATCATCTATGTCATCTGCACTGAGAATATCGTCTCCATCAGAAGCGCTGTCATCAACATCCAATGTGACTTCATCATCGAGTGCGTCGTCCGCTTCGTCAAAGCTTTGCTGCAAGAAATCATCCAAGTCATCAGCGCTTTCGGTGGCATCAGACTCATCATCAAATACGATATCGTCATTTAGCAAACTATCTAATTCATCTTGATCCAGCGTGCTACTGCCATTTTCAAAACCTTCTTCGTCTTCTTCTAGCGAATCAAAAACAATATCGTCATCTTCAGGTAGAATGTCATCATCAAGCTGCACGCCTTCATCTAATGGCGATATTTCATCTGCACCCGGCATATCCAAATCAAGTGGGTCAACAGCAGCTGTCGCGGCTGTTGCGGCTGCTGCAGCAGCCGGAGCTTGCGGTAGGAAGTCATCATCTTCACTGGCTGTCTCAATCGCTTGTTTACGCTTGCGCTTAAACAACACTAAGCCACCGATCACGAGTAACGCAGGAATGGTTGCCAATAAAGCAATAACCAATGGGTTGGACAAAGCCTTACCAAAGCCAGCTTCCTCTTGTGCCATCTGTTGTGCTTCTTGCTGAGCAATCATCTCACTCTGCATATCAATCACTACTTTTAGCTGTTGCTGGATTTCGCTGTCTTTGCCAAGCTGTTCTCGAACATTTTGTAATTCATCTGAGATGTCACCTAGCTGTTTTCTCAGTTCATTATTTTCTTCTAAAATCTCTTCAACATTACGAACAGAAGACTTAAACTCATTCTGAAGTTCAAGCAGCTTAGAGTCTTGCTCCATCCTCAGATTTCTAAGTTGGTTGGTCAGTTCCTGTTGCGCCAACTCAACGTCGACCTTACGAGCTTGCGTTACGCGCTTTTTCGCAGCCTCAATATCAGCTTGGTTTAATGTGCCATTTTTCTTACGTTCCCAAAGCACATCGTCTTGATCAGATTTTTGCTTTGCTATTGATGCATTTACACGACGGATCTCCGCCAAGGTAGGAATACTTAAATACGCGCCATCGCGCATATGGTTGAGGTTTTGATCTAAAAACGCATTAGGGTTTTTATCATATAAAGCCTTCATAACTTGATAAACAGATACCGAGTCATCAGGTCTGATTTTTTGCGCTATTCGCCACAATGTGTCGGAAGATCTGATAGGTCCGACTGATCGGCCTTCCAGCCCATAATCTACGCCTTTTGGACCTTTCAACACCGTACCTTCTTGAGTGTGAACGGGAGATGTTATGAAAGCCAATGCTAGGATACAAAATAAGGCTAAACCGCGCATGCTGTTCCTTTGTTTCAGGTGACCACTTACTCAACCAGTAAGCGAATAAAAAATTTGCTCATCTTTGCTTTTTGCAAGCTCTGTTCCAATTGCAAACTATAAACCAGTTGTAAGGGAATATCCATTGCCAACGTATTGAATCTTAACACTAGGGTAATGCTTTAGTATGAAATTGAAAATGTTTTATAAATCAGGAAGGTGCTAAATAGAAATGAATTAACAAGAATGTGGGGCAAAATGCTGCCATATCATTTTCACCCCACGCTTATACTAAAGGTAATTTGCGATTAATTCTTCCGCAATTTGAACACTGTTCGTTGCTGCACCTTTACGCGTATTATCAGAAACAACCCATAAATTTAAACCCATTGGGTGTGATATATCAGCTCTCAAACGACCAACATAAACGGTATCATTTCCACTGGCATCGCCAACCGGTGTTGGATAGTCTTGCTCATCTTCAATCAACTCAATGCCAGGCGCATCATTAAGTAGCTGCTTTACATGCTCCAAATCAAAAGGCATACGCGTTTCTAAATGAATCGCTTCTGCATGACCGAAGAAGACAGGTACGCGCACAGCTGTTGGATTTACCATCACACTGCTATCACCTAAGATTTTCTGCGTTTCCCACACCATTTTCATTTCTTCTTTGGTGTAGCCATTGTCTTGAAATACATCAATTTGAGGGATCACGTTAAACGCGATTTGCTTTGGAAATACGTCATTTTCCATTGGTCTTGCATTCATCAAGTTGGCTGTTTGCTTTGCCAACTCATCGACAGCTTCTTTGCCCGCACCCGATACAGCTTGATACGTCGAAACATTGATTCGGTCAATTCCATAGGCGTCATAAATGGGTTTTAAAGCAACCATCATTTGAATTGTTGAACAATTTGGATTGGCAATGATATTGCGGTTTCTAAAATCCGCTAAGCTTGTTGCATTAACTTCAGGTACAACTAATGGGATATCGTAGTCATATCTGAAGTGCGATGTATTATCAATGACCACGCAACCAGCCTCTGCTGCGATAGGAGCATACTTTTCAGATACACTGCCTCCTGCAGAAAATAGGCCTATGTGAGCCTCAGAAAAGTCGAACTCTTCAACATCTAGTACGGTGACTTTCTCACCCATGAAGTCAATTTCTTCTCCAGCACTTCGGCTACTTGCCAATGGAAAAAGCCTATCAACTGGAAATTTTCTTTCCGCAAGCGTTTCAATAATTTGCTTACCAACTAGGCCTGTTGCGCCAAGTACCGCGACATTAAATTTTTGCGACATGCTTATTCCTCATTCTGTTCTATACGAAAGCCTAACCGTTGTAGCTTTGATTGGTGTGCGTATGGTGCTGATATACTCAGTGTAGAAAATTCTCTTCTTACTGGGTATTGCTTGCGTAGTACATCAAACCCTTGGCTTTCTAAATTCGTTCGCATTAAACCATTATCGCGACGAATATCATAGATCATATGTATAATACGACCATAATCTGTTTCATCAAGTGTTTCACTTAGATGACATTGACTTACTACAGGTATAGGTAAAAATGCCTCAAGTCGCTTGGTTGGTGACTTATTTATGGTTTTACAAAGCGCCTCATACAGCATTTTCGTCCCCCTTGCTTTGCCCTCCAAGGTATGCCCTGCAATATGCACCGACGTGTACAAACACTCAGCCATTAGCTCAGTTAAAATAGCCGGCTCATTTTCCCAAACATCCAATATCAGTTCGAGTTTTTGACCTGACAGCTTAGCTTGCAGCAGGGCTTGATTGTCAATTACGTCGCCGCGACTTGCATTAATAACCAGCATGCTAGGCTTCAAACCTTTGATTCTTTGCTCATTTAATAAGTGCTTAGTTTGATGCTCTCCGGCTTTCACAAGTGGAACATGAAATGTAACAAAATCTGCTTGCGCTAATGCTGAATCAATATCAACATGTTCATCAAGCGTCCCCTCTTGCGCACGAACTGGATCACACAAAATCAGCTCAATACCACTGAATTTCAGTTTTTGCGCTAAACACCTACCTATATTGCCTACGCCGACAACAGCCAGCTTTTTACCACGCAGCTCCACATTACGATCTTGGCTGTATGCATATAAGGCGCTAATTACATACTCTGCGACAGCAATTGCATTACACCCCGGCGCACTTGAAAAAGCGATGCCACGTTCACTTAAGTAACTCTGATCTATATGATCAACGCCAATCGTGGCGGTTCCGACAAACTTTATTTTATGCGCATGTGACAATAAATTTTCATTCACTTGAGTTATAGAGCGAGTAAGTAAAACATCTGCATCTTTCACCTGCTCAGACGTAACCGAGCGTCCATCAAAACGTTCAACCTCGCCCAAACTTGAGAAAAACTCTTCCACCAACGGCATATTTTGATCAGCCAAGATCTTCATTTAACATCATTCCTACACTTTGCACTAAGCTCCATTGTAACTCAGCTCGCGACAAGACCCTAGTTTCGCCTCGCACCAATTCCCAGAGCAATAAACATTAGGCACAGTAAAAACAAAACGAGAAGTTTGACACTTGGCTGCTCCGAGACATTGATGATCGGGCTGAAAACAAAGGCTTGCACATTGCACCAAGCGAGAAAAAAAGCGACGTGTTGCGCACCGATATATGCATAACAGGCGCAGGCTATACTACTGAAAAAATTAATAAAAACTGCATACTCATAAGTTTCAACATTCAGCAACATCGCCACGAATGAAACCACTATGATACATATATTACCCAAAAGCATAAGCATCCCCTCCTTAGGACTTTTTTGTAATATAGATAAGTTTACAAAATTAGCAATTGAACAATTTTTAAGTAATTGGTGTAGTTGGCAAGGTAAAAAACTGGCTTCTAAAATGAACAATAGCGGGCTTTTTTGCTTGAAATAACTGGTCAGACAAGCTAGCCTAACCATGTGGTCAGACCTCTAATAAGGAAGAACAACATGACACTTTTATTCATCCTCGCCTTGATAGCCCTGGTTAGCATTGCCTGTTATCATCGCGCTAGCTGGAATACCTGCCTTGGTGTTGCAGCAGCTACGCTTGTCGTTGGTACATTTGCCGATGCCTTTGGTGCTTTGTCTTGGCTTATCTTTTTAGCCATTGCGGTGCCTTTTTCTGTAACAAATATTCGTCAGCAGTATGTCGTAGCGCCGCTTTTTAAAGCATTTAAAAAAGTGACGCCTACCATGTCCGAGACTGAAAAGTCAGCGATTGATGCTGGCACGACTTGGTGGGAAGCCGACTTATTCTGTGGTAACCCAAACTGGAATAAGCTACATCAATTTCCAAAACCAAGATTAACAGCTGAAGAACAAGCTTTTTTAAATGGTCCAGTAGAAGAAGTTTGTGCCATGTTGGATGACTGGGAAGCAACCCATGAACTTACCGACTTACCTCAAGAGGTTTGGCAGTATCTAAAAGATAACAAGTTCTTTGCGATGATCATCAAAAAGCAATATGGTGGTCTTGAGTTTTCAGCATACGCACAATCATGCGTGCTTCAAAAACTAACGAGTAAATCTACTCTGCTCTCTTCAATCGTAGGTGTACCTAACTCTCTAGGCCCTGGTGAGTTACTGCAACACTACGGTACTGAAGAGCAAAAGGACCATTATTTACCGCGTCTTGCTGTAGGCGATGAGATCCCTTGTTTTGCATTGACCTCGCCAGAAGCGGGTTCTGATGCGTCATCAATTCCAGACTTTGGCGTTGTTTGCAAAGGCGAGTGGGAAGGTAAAGAAACACTAGGTATCCGCCTAACTTGGAACAAACGTTATATCACGCTAGCACCGGTATCGACTGTACTCGGCCTTGCATTTAAAATGCAGGACCCTGATGGTTTACTTGGAGATAAACAAGATATCGGTATCACTTGCGCACTAATCCCCACATCGACACCAGGTGTTGAGATTGGCCGCCGTCATTTCCCATTAAACGTGCCATTTCAAAATGGACCAACTCGTGGGCAAGACGTATTCGTTCCGTTAGACTTCATCATCGGTGGGCCTAAAATGGCCGGACAAGGTTGGCGTATGCTGGTCGAATGTTTGTCAGTTGGCCGCGTGATCACACTTCCTTCAAATTCGACTGGTGGGATCAAGACTCTTGCCCTTGCTAGTGGTGCGTACAGCCGTATTCGTCGTCAGTTCAAATTACCAATTGGTAAAATGGAAGGGATTGAAGAAGCGCTATCTAAACTTGGCGGTTACGCATACAGCAGTGATGCTGCACTGAGCATGTCTACCGGAGCAGTCGACGCTGGTGAAAAGCCTTCTGTTATTTCGGCAATTTTGAAGTACCACTTAACTGAACAAATGCGCGCATCAACTATTCACGCTATGGATATTCATGGTGGTAAAGGCATCTGTCTTGGCCCAAATAACTATTTAGGCCGCGGCTATCAAGGTGCCCCTATTGCAATCACGGTAGAAGGTGCGAACATCCTTACTCGAAATATGATTATTTACGGCCAAGGCGCGATTCGCTGTCATCCATTTGTGCTTGCTGAATTAAACGCATGTAAAATCAAAGACAAGCAAGAAGCACTAGATAGCTTTGATAAAGCACTAATGGGCCACATTGGCTTTACTATTTCTAACCTTGTACGTACCAAATGGTTGGCGATCACAGGTGGCCGTTTTAGTAAGGTACCATTCAATGACGATACAGCGGACTACTATCGCAATGCTGCACGTTTTAGTGCTTCTCTAGCACTGATGTCTGATATTTGCATGGCCGTATTTGGAGGCTCGCTGAAGCGTAAAGAGCGTATTTCTGCTCGTTTGGGCGATTTACTGAGCTACCTGTACTTGGTCTCTGCAACCTTAAAGCGCTATAACGATGAAGGTCGCCGCAAAGAAGATCTACCACTTGTGAAATGGGCTTGTCAGGAACATTTATACCTGTGTCAAAGAGCGCTTGCTGACCTGATCAACAATATGCCTTCAATGGCGCTTCGCGCTACACTAAAGCTGATGCTGTTCCCGTTTGGTCGCCCAGTACGTAAGCCGACGGATGAAATGGAACATGATATCGCTAAGCTCCTACAAACACCGAATGAGTCACGTGAGCGTCTAGCAAGCTATATTTATACAACTGACGAGCCATTAAACTTAATCGGCAAGCAAGAGCAAACGTTGAAAGATATCCTCGCTGTTGAGCCAATTTTTGACAAAGTTTGTCGTGCTAAAGGCCAAAAGCTCCCGTTTATGCAACTTGATAAAGTGGCTCAAATGGGGCTTGAAAGTGGCATCTTAACTCAGCAGGAAGCGGATACATTGGCAGCTGTTGAAGCGAAACGCCTAGCTGTTATAAACGTTGATGATTTTGACCCAGCTGATTTATTGGCCGGTAAAGCGCGCGTTGTAGATAGCAATGTGAATGCTGCATAATTTAAAGTGTTGATAATCAAAAGGCCGCTATCGCGGCCTTTTTTACGCATATAGCAACTAACACAAGAGCAAACTAACAGATGTTGACAACATCTGTTGACCAAAAACTTGGGTTTATCTCTCATGAAGCTCACGGGCTCTCCACTGGCACACAGCGCCTTCAACTGTATTACCCAAACAGTACTTTACTCAACATAATGGCAATTACCAATGTCGCCCATACCAAAGCCAAGCTCTTTGGCCGCTTTACAATGGTCAACATCATCAAGGGCGTTACAAGTAGAATTATAAGCCCGAAAACACTTACTCCAAACAGTGCAACACCTATTAGCCAGGCCACCGTAGTACACAGCATCACCACAAGGTTTTGGCTTCGTTGCATCACTTCAAGCATTGCAAGGCTTTGCCAAAAACCCCGATGTATTGCGATCTGTTTATTGGTCTCTAGCAGCAAACTGCTCCACCAAAGTAAATTAAAAAGTAATGCCATGAGACTGTAGTAATCTGCCAAGTCTGGACGTTCAGTGACAATGATCTGTGTGCACCAATAGGTTAAAGTACTCATCCCCAACCGCCACAATATCATCCAAGGTTTTTCTATGACCAGTTGTAACCAGAAGCCATTGGCCGATATAGCTCTAACCTTAAAGTCAATTAGTCTTGGATTGATAAATGCTCCAACGGTCATTACCGTCAAAACGGAAATAAAATACATTGCTACCGAGTTACAGACAAACACCAATCCGAGTGCAACACACAAAGTTAAAATAGTGGCATGAGGCCGATATAATTGGACCACTGCCAGTATAAACTGTGAAGCCATAAACAAAAGTAGTTGTGGTGCCTGTAATAGCTTTGCCCACCCCATAGAAGCAGCCATGATGAAGGCCGCTATGAACAAGAGGTGACACATTAATAGTAAGCTGTTGTCCGCGATGAACTTGTGCACACGGTTAGACAGCAAAGTATGGTGGAATGTACGCCGAGCACTATCAAGAATTGCGCTTTTTACGGTTTCTATTAGTAGGCTTTGCATCAGCAAAAAGCCAAAGGACACTTCTAAAGTCAAACGCACAGAGTCACTTTCGACTAACTTCCCTAACCCAAAGAATATAGCCATAACAAGACTGGGCAGATAAATAAAAAACATTGCACTAACGAGCAGTGTAAATTGTTCTAGTTGCTTTCTAAGCTCCTGCAACTCAACCTTAAATGCTCGTAGACGATATTGGTAATAATGCAGCATTGGCTTTCCTAATCGGTAAACAAAGGCTGACGCTCAAAACCAATCTGCATAAAAATATCGGGATCATGACAGCTTATTAGAATTTGGTTAGAAGTGGTGCTTAGATACTCTACGAGTTTATCAACACTGCCGATATCTAGTGCCGCGCTGGGCTCATCCAATATTAAATACGGCGTATTTCTCATGATGGCATTGATTAGTTGGAGTTTTTTTAAGTTGCCCGACGAGAGCGCGCAAATGCGGGTATTTAAAAAAGAAGAAAACTGTAATATCGAGATAAGCTCATCTGGCATCGAACAACGCCAACTTTTCATCGTCATCCCCAATACTTGCTGTGCAGTTAAAAAGTCAGGAAATGAAATCGCATCAGACGCAAGTGCAACAACCCTTTGTGGCTCTTTGTGCATTTTGCCATCTAATAAAATCTTGCCGTGATAAGCTCGGTCTATCCCCGCAATTAATGTAAATAGGGTGCTTTTGCCAAGGCCATTGGCAGCCTCAATACACACTCTTTGCGCCCCAAATTCAGCGCTATAATTATCAAATACAGGTTCGAGCAAAAACACTTTGGTCAGATTTTGAATGCTTATCATAAGCCCTCGAGTATCATTGTTTTCAATGATACTAACAAACGAGGACCTAAATAAGGAAACTAAAAAATGTTTCGAAACATAACGAAAGCGCACTATTAGTGCGATTTAAAAGCACGCCCTGCAAATTCAGTCATAAACGTTTCGATGGCACCGCGTTTTTGCATAGTGACAAAGACTTGCTGACCATGTTCGCCCCCAAAAGCAATATTGGTTGGGTATTGCCCTTTAAGTTTTACAACCCTTAGCAATTCTCCATTTGGAGAGATGATAGCAACTTCACCCGCGCCATAGCGCGCAACATAAAGGTTGCCATGCACATCAGTGCGCATGCCATCAAGACCATGGTTGTCAAATTGATAAAATAACGATGGCTCACCGATTTCGCCATTATGCTTAATTGGAAATGCCCAAATACGCTTTTGCACACTTTCGTTGACGTACAACACCGTATTATTTGGACTAACTTCAATGCCATTCGTAGTACCCATACCCGCTTTTAAACGTAAAACATTGCCATTTTTATCAATACGCCAGAGCTGCCCATTACCCTCTTGCCAGTTAGGGTCACTCGCAAATAACGTCCCATCGTCGCTTATAGCAAGGTCATTGGGCTGATTCATCGCAGGTACATGAGCAAACACGGAGACCTGTTTATCTTGCGTAATACGTAAAATGTTATGTCCCATATAGTCTGCAACATACATATTTCCCGCATTATCAAAGCGTAGCCCATTGCCAATACTCCCCTTTGGCAGTTGCACAAATAGACTCGCAGACCCTTTTGCAGTTACTTTGCCAATCGTGCCTTGCTTGGCGAAGTTAACCGCATATAGCACGCCGTTTTTATCAACTACTGGTCCTTCGACGCCTTCAGTGAATACGCCATCCTCTACCCAATCTTGTGTTTTGTAAAAATCAGCCCCTGAGAGGCCAATTAGCTGGCAACTCGATAAAAAAACCACTGCGAATAATGCAGTGCTGATAGTCTGTTTCATGTTCGCTCCCTGTTAAAAGTTTCAGTATGCAGCGCCTACCAGCACTTGTGAATTGAGAATTCTTCACACCACTAAGATGTATCATATAACCACTAAAATAAATATCGCACTTTAAATATCACGCTGTTTTCAATTGGCTTGGTC
The DNA here is from genome assembly GCF_001625595.1 of Pseudoalteromonas luteoviolacea NCIMB 1942. Lineage (GTDB taxonomy): Bacteria > Pseudomonadota > Gammaproteobacteria > Enterobacterales > Alteromonadaceae > Pseudoalteromonas > Pseudoalteromonas luteoviolacea_A. The sequence goes on along the minus strand of NZ_AUXT01000124.1, from coordinate 66,849 downwards.
CAATTGTCTTTTACACTCTCCAACCATGACTTGTGTCCCACTTGAGTTTTATCCAACATATTTAGTTGTTCGCCACCGCGCCGATAAACCAAGTACACATCTGAATATGCACCCATACGATAGCGCAACTTAAACTGAGACATCATGCGGGTGTCTTCAAAGCTTGTATCTGTGTTTGTTTGCCTATGCAGTCCGTCTGCGACTATGTCATAGACATCCTTGCTCTTGGCCTCAAGCACTGACCATTGAAATGTACTCGAAAACTCTAAATTCTCTGTAATGAGGGCACTTGCTTCTAATGTATTGATAAAGATCGTTCTATCGTATTCGGACAACTGATTTCTTTGGCTTGCCACCAACCAGCCGTCCCCGTCTCGAAAATAGTTATTAAACTTTATATTCCAGTTAGCGTGAGGCATCCAAGTCATATCTAGCGCTAACTGTAGTGCATCCCCACTTAAACCTTCCTGATCTAATTCAACACTGGCAGCCCAACTAAACTCTCCAGTATAGGGGCTCTGATACAGTACACGAGTTTCAAACGCGCTGGGCTGAAAGAAAGGCGCACTATTCGCACCAATATTGTCCTGCCAACCAGAGCGTACTTGATCTAAATGAACACTCCACTGTGCGCCATTATTAAGCATCAGTTGTGCTTTGTAGCCTTGTCTTGCGGGTAGTTTTAATCCTCGCGAATTGGCTTCATAGCTAAGGTCTAATGAGTGTTTTATTCGAGTTAACCAGTTATTCCCCACATTGACTGCATGACTGTAAGACAGCTTTGAATACTGCCAATCATTGCGCTTCATATAGCCCATATCTCGATTTTCAAAGCCATCGTTTAGACGCAAAAATTGTCCTTCAAGTTGAGTATTTGGGGTAAATTGATAGCCAACATTTAATGATATACCGTTACCCGATTGCCGAGTTTCATGATCCACTTGGCTAAATAATAGCGCACTCTGCATCGACCATTTGTCATCCTGATATTGGCTGTCCCAAGCTACGCTTTGCGCATTGCGCTTGAGCCACGGGCGTTCCACATGGGTCGCTAATATACCCGATTGCCATCTGGCTGAACGATAACTAAATCGCCCTGCATAAAAGTCTTTCCCTGCACCACTATCCAAGCTATTTTCTTTTACCGCAAATGCGCCCCATTGTGCACTTTTCCCTTGGTGTACAAATCTAACCGCCCCATCAATTGGCGTGATCAACTCGCTCTTGTCATCGCTACCAGCCCCAATTCGGCGGGTATGGATTAACTTTGTGTCTTGCAGCGCACCAATACTAAACACACTAATATCTTGCGTAAAAAACGGCCGCTTATCTGTACGCAACGTTTCCACAGCTGAGTAGTTAACATCAACATCATCGCTGTCCACTTGCGCAAAGTCTGGGTTCACTGAAAATGACAAGGTTTGGTGATGCGCTGGTTTATAAAACAGATCAAACCCCACATCGGCCTCATGATTTTTATTTTGACGCGGTTCAAAATGACGCTGATAACTCACATATGGTACAAAATTAAGCTGACTCTGCTGAGGAACGGACACCTCAATTTTTGGCATGTTTAAGAAAAAATCACTGTTGCCAATGGTCTGTTTTTGGTTTGCAAAAATATTATTAGATTTTAAATCATATAGTTGAATCCCAACGCCGATAGTTGAGAAGCCATCAGCATTAACTTTTGAAGAAAACGAAACACTGTGCCACGGAACAAACACTTCATTCGACCAATACAGCGGTTGCTCGTCAAATGCGCTTTCCCAATCACCGTCCCAATCCATATCGGTCGTACGCTGTGGCGTCACAACCGCATCTTGCTTTCCTCCCCCTAACGTTGTTGCAAACAAGTACGCACTGCTACCATCGCCCGAGAAATCAAGATAAATACGGTTAAACTCCCCCTGCATAAACCCATCTTGGAGGTTAAACTGCTTTTTCCTCTGGTTTTCAGGCTGGTAGTTGATTATGCCAATGTATATACCCTCTTCGGTAGCCAATACTTTTGCCGTCACCTTATTTTTATGCGCAGTATGCGTTGCTGGCACCACTTGAAAAAAGGTCAAGAAATCAGCTGCCGATTGCCATGCTAACTCATCCAACTTACCATCAACTTGCACTCCTTGGGCGTAACTTAACGGCACGCCAAACACCAACCCTAAGGTAAATACCCCTCGTTTCAACCCGCTCAAATCTATACTCCAAAAAAATCATATAATGTTGTTACTTAAGCAAAAATATTGAATGAAAAAGCTTATTTTTATCTGAAGAATGATTTGATAAAGCTGAATAAGATTGACTTTATCCTGAAGCCAGTTACCTTTAGGTGAACCTATATTGATAACAAACTTGGCAGGAGGCCCTCGTGAGTAACTCTCTACCAAAACTCTCAAATCACGTGCCAAAAGAAACTCCAATTCGTTTTTACTTTCTACACTGGCGTTTTGACTGCGAGAAGGATGAACTTTGGAATTGTGAGACGCACTCTGCCACCAAACTTGAGCCCCAAGTTGCGCGGCTATTGACTATTTTTCTCACCCAACAAGGCCAAGTAATAAGTAGGGAAAAGCTCAATGACACACTTTGGCCAAACACCATCGTCGAAGCTAATAGTCTCTACCAACTATTGACCAAGCTACGTAAAGAATTAAAAGATAATGCTCGCAGTCCAAACTATATAAAAACAGTACCTAAAAAGGGCTATCTGTTTTTACCGGAGATAAGTAGTGACTCACAACGTAGTACATTCACCCCCAACTATGATAATCAGTGTGAAAAAGCGAATTTACCAGACTTAGTAGCACCACTTCATACCCATTTAAAAAACAAATTGCTAAAACACTGCTGGACACTACTGTTTACAACGGGAGCATGTTTTAGCGCTATCGCATTTTTCTCAACAACGCCCGCGCAAGTCTCCCCCCCTAGCTACGAAAGGCATGACATTACCTATGATCTTGGCGTCGAATTTAATATTGCAGCACATCAAGACCATGACTTACTGGCTTACGTAGAAAAATTTAACACTTTAGAAATTACTGATAAATCGGGTAAAAAACGATTTAAAAAGACTTTTGACACACGCATTGCACATCCAACATGGCACCCCTATGAAGAAAAATTGGCATTTTGGCAATATAAAAAAGATGCGTGTATCTTACACATTGGTAATAGTCGCGCTGAAATTTTACATAGTAGTGATCCGATACCCTGCCATTTTATCACTCCGCCCTCCTGGAAATCAGCGAATGAGTTAGTGCTCACAATTACTGAGAAACATGGTAAGAAAGCCTATTTGTATCGTCACAAGCACAACCAACTCATAAAGCTACCACTGCCTAAAGAACCTGAAGAAAGTTACATAGGTGCTGTGCGCGCTTGGGAAGGAAAAATCTACTACCTGATTGTTGACGCAAAGTTTCATTCAAGATTGGTTTCTTTGGACGGCAAAGTCCATATGGCTTGGGCATTTCCCGTATGGTTATTTAATTTCGATCCCGCTCAACAGAGTATTATCAGCAATGATGGTAGTGCACACCACAATCTTATTGGCAAATACAGAAACGGACAGACTTACCCCGTGTTTGCCACAACACAAGGGATATTTACCAGTCTATCCGTTGATAATTCCGGTGACGTTTATACCGCTGCCGAAAGTTGGCAGGTAAATATTCGCGATGAATATAACTTACCTATATTTTCAAGCTCAAGTATCGACTATCTACCTGTGACGAATAAGTTAGGCGAGACAGTATTTATGTCTCGTAGAACAGGTTATTGCGAAATCTACCTACACTCAGGTAATGAAGTTAAACAACTCTCCTTTCACAAGGGGCATGAGTATGTAGATTTCCTAACTTGGGATCCTATGCTGAGTAAGATCCTTGCTAATCGAGATCGCTTTTTGGTGTTGTATGACCGCGCGGATGTGCTAACGAATTTCCATAGCCAGCATCAAAAGCCCTTGAAACAATTCGGTTGGCGTACTAATCACACAGTATGGTCAACCGATGGTATGTCTGTTAATACATTCGATTTAGACGGTCACTTGCTCAGCAAAACCAATTTTGAATCGGACTTTATTATTTACCACACTGAAGACAAAAGTTGGATAGTGATCAAAGACGGTACCTTATATCGCGCGACCTCATTGATAAATTTTGAAGAGCAAAAACAGGTGTTAGCCAAACTCCCTCAAGAGGCACTAAATGTCATCAAGAATCCAAGACTCAAAAATGGTGAGTTATTTTGGCAATCAGCGTGGTCAAAAACCGATTTGATTTGGAAAATATCGTTAAACGCGCCTTATAAGGTCACCAATATTAAAAAAGAACCACTAATTTGGCATTATGACATTGCACCAGATGGTGCACTCCTAGTTGCCAAAATGGAATCTGTCGAGTCTGATATCAAGCTGATCAAACCGCAAACTAACCTGACAAAATAACCTTTAGCAAAGTAAGGCCAGTGACATGCAATAATGCCCTGGTTTTACCATATCGAAACGCATCAAATCCGATACTCACACACGCAACTATCCAACCTATTTTCTCAGCTCCACAATCATTACACTTTTTGATGATAAAAAGCGCCTGACATAACAAAAAATAGTGAAATTTATATGATGCGCTCTAAGTATTTGGGACTAGCTATGCCCTTGCTACTAACTGCTTGCTTCGATGGCAGTGAAAGACATGTTGAAGTTGTCACGCCAACCCCTTCCACTGAAGTAACACAAGTACCCAATGTAGCTTTAGTTGAAATTACAACGCCAGAGCAAGCCTTATACCAGCCCGGCCAGCCCATTTCTCTGGATTTTTCCATTGAAACAATCCAGCTAGACACTCAACATATCGGTGTTACCTTTATGGCCATTCCAAAAGAAAAGGTCGCACAATTAGAAACCGAAGATCAGCCAGAGGGCTTTAACTTGGGTACTCATTACATTGAGCAGTTACAGCCTGGTGTACAAAACTTATCAACTACTTTGATGTTTCCTAATGAGGAAATGCCCAGTGGCGAGTTTTTAATTGCTGCATATGTGGACAGCGCAAAAATTATTCCTGACGAAGCTGACCTGACAGATAACCGCTCACGAGGTCATGATGGCGGCGATCTGACAACTTATGCTTCAGTCACGATTGACGCCTCCCATTACCATGACTTTGTACTAGATAAAGTGGTTGTTGGCGACGGCTTCGCGATGTTCCCTGATATTGGTCAAAGAGAAACAACCTCTGAGGGCCAACCAAGTCAAAAGCGCTCCGATATCATCGGACACATAGACGCCAGCAAATTCGGTAGTAGCGCAAACGAAGCTGAGGTCACAGTTGAGGTGATTGTAGACGATCAAGCTTATACTGCGCACTTTTGGCAAGAAGGCCAAGGCCACTACGCAGAGAAAATGAATATCTCATTCTCGCAATTCGAGCAAAGCCACTATTTCCCCTATGACATTGCTATAAACGGCGCCTTGATACATAAAATCCAACAGGCATTCGACCCAAATTCAAGTGAAAACACCATACAGTTGCGCTTTACTTTACATGATACGTCTGAGTTTGATGAAGCCAATACCAGTAATAACACACAGACAATCGATGTCCCTTATAGCCTATATCAAGACACGACCCCAAGTGATGAGCTATTAGCAAAACATAATTTACCTGAGTTGCCTGACAGTAACCAAGCGAATAGAGCTGTCCGTAACGCACTTTCTAGTGGCCCAACACAAGACTTGAGCTTAACGATATCTCAGCAAACAGATGAGCAATTCGTACTACTAGATTTGTTTAGTAACACCTATGGTGATAAATCTAAAGTGGCCGTTGTGCCAAGTTTCTTATCACTTATTATTTTAAAGGCCACAGATGGCGGTTATGCATGGGCATCCACAGGGGGTGGTTTTGACCTGTATATGTTCGACGATAGCGTAAACCTATTTTCTGCTGGTGCAAGTGGCATTGCTGACGGGGCAAATGGAACGCTGAGCTATGCGATGGGTGTTTCTTTTCTTGGCAACTCTCTGATCGCAGACTCAGACTCCGTTACTGCACTTGATGAGAGCTATACCCATGATTGGAGTGAAGAACAAAAGCTATTCTCTGCAACCTTTACCATTGCAATTGTACCAGTCAGCGTCTCGGCGGGTGTAAAAGGTGAAGTTGGTGTCGGCAGCGAGTTAAAGTATGCCGAGCAACGCTTTAGCATCGGTGGTGATGTACTAACGGCAAGCCTTGACGCCTATGCAACAGCAGGCATCGACCTGTTAATCGCCAGCGGTGGGATTGGTATCGACTTCCTCATCATTTCTGAAACGCTGTCGGCTACCGCATATACTGACATCAGCAAAGCAATTACAGATTCTGAAATTAGCTATGGCATTGACATCAGCAATCATATGAAGGCAATTGAAGGTGAATTATATTTATGGGTGAAGTATCCAGGCTATGAGTTCTGCTGTTCATTCCCAACAAAAACTGCGACCAAAACACTGTATGACACTGGCGCGTTGTATAATAAAACGTGGCAGATGCTGGACTACAGCGATAGCTTCAAATTTTAATTGAGTAAAGTATGAACCGGGTTACATCATTACTACTTTGCACACTGACGTTGCCATTTGGCAGTGTCAGTGCCAGCCAAGATTGTGCGCGCTGGGGCGATTTTACGACGCTTGCAAATACCAAAATGACAACACTAAACACACCAAGCCAAAACCGCTTGTCCGTATCTGGGCAATTGGTTTTTCGCCCACTCAAGCAAAGCGATAAGTATTACTGGCTAGGTTTGCAGCTTTCTTCCGCTAAATTAAAGTTAGACAATACAGACATACAAGCGCGCTACTACAGCGTACCTTTTGCAATGAAAATCGCAGCGCAATCTGGGGATATACTCGCATATCATTTTGCGGCTAAGCTAAAGCCTGAAGATGAACAAAAACTAATCGCAATTTATCAGCAATTTCATATTGAGCATCTGAAAAAGTATGACCTACAAAGCCCAAAAATTATCGAAGAAAGTGATAATTTAGGTCGCTATAAAATTCAGTACCAAAGGCTTGCTGACAATTCAATTCAAAAACATAAACTTCAGTACACAATGACGACTCAGGGTACGCAATTATTTGCTTTCAAAAAGCCTGAAATCAAACAGGACTCATTTATTTTCACCACATCTACATGTTGGGTAGAAAAGTTAAATGGTTACAACAATACCCGAGTAGAAAGTGATAAGGGTGACATTCGAATCGATGTCGTTCAGTCGATTAAGTTTGCCACAAAAGCTCTGCCTATTTCAGCTGACATCCCCTTGATGACACTGCCAATGGACCCGCTTAAATGGCCTCTTCTTTCAGAAAGTAGTGTCTACCCGAAGCCGTTGCCAGTCCCCTTGGGGAGTGCTGAAATTTTCACTAATTTGCTGCGTAATAAAGATCTACGAGCTTTGTCGAGTGCAGAGCTATTGCAATTGCTGTATGACAACCAGATCTACCTATCGTCATTGCATGCATTGATCAAGCAACAGGCTTTTGAAGATAAACAGCTAAGCCGACTATTATTGATGATTGGTAAAAGTGATTCTGTATATGCTCAACAGCTCTTAGGCGCACTTTATTTAGATACTGAGCTTGATAAAAATCAGCGCTTCCGCAGCTTAATGGCACTGAAATATGCGAAGCAGCCTCTTTCACCAACACTCATTGAGCAGCTTTATAACCATATTGATAGTGATGAGTTAACTAACACCGATACTAAATTAGCCCGTACAGCTTTAATGGTAATGGGTATCATCGCTAAAAACCAAGCAGGTAGCGAGTTTGCAAATCAGCTCACAGAATCATTAGCTGATAGGCTTGTCACCACACGAGATATACACAAACAAGCCTCACTGTTAAATGCGCTGGGCAATAGCGCCGACTCAACACATCAGGAAGGCATTTCCAAGTTTTTAGACAATGGCAATGCCACCTTGCGCGCTACAGCAGCACAAGCACTTGGGAAGATGCCCAATGCTATCAGTCTTGGGTACATAGAAAAGTCGTTAAAAGTAGAAACAGATAACAAAGCTAAGCAGGCTTTGCTTTCAGCTATGGGTAACAATCCGCTCAGTGAGTCTCAAGTGGATGAGGTTCTAAAGTTTGCACAAAGGAAACAAGGAAATGAAGTCCGTGTCGCAGCAATCAACGCAGTCGCCAAACAAGGTAGCAGTCATAAAGACGTAGTAGAAAAACTTAAACCCCTTCTCAAACAAGAGCGCGATCAGCTGGTCCTCAGAGCGCTTATGCAAGCCATTCACGGCAATTGATAGCCTATCTAGGGGCATTACAGCCCCTTCTCTTTAATACTAGTTAAACAGTCATACACTTCGCACATAGAGTTTTTATACGAGCGCTTAAATAGCAATGCAATCATTGTGTTTGAGGCAAGCTACGCCATCATTTTTACAGGCTAAATGAACTTTAAAAATAGGTATTAATGAATCAATAGATAATATCATTGCCAGAGAAGCATAACGAATACAGGAATATAAAGAAAATTTTATCTAATAGGGGAAGTAAAGCTTTATGAAATGGCGGAGTGGACGGGACTCGAACCCGCGACCCCCGGCGTGACAGGCCGGTATTCTAACCAACTGAACTACCACTCCGCAGTGGTATGCATATGTTCTTTAAGATATCAAATGGCGGAGTGGACGGGACTCGAACCCGCGACCCCCGGCGTGACAGGCCGGTATTCTAACCAACTGAACTACCACTCCGCAGAGATATCTTTTACGCTAAATGGCGGAGTGGACGGGACTCGAACCCGCGACCCCCGGCGTGACAGGCCGGTATTCTAACCAACTGAACTACCACTCCGCAGTAAGCGTATTGTCATATTTTTTTGCTAAAACACTAAAAAGCCAAATGGCGGAGTGGACGGGACTCGAACCCGCGACCCCCGGCGTGACAGGCCGGTATTCTAACCAACTGAACTACCACTCCAAGTGATTTAGCTTGCTTCTTTTAATAAATGGCGGAGTGGACGGGACTCGAACCCGCGACCCCCGGCGTGACAGGCCGGTATTCTAACCAACTGAACTACCACTCCAAAGAAGCAATGCACATATGTAAGCGGTTGGCGGAGTGGACGGGACTCGAACCCGCGACCCCCGGCGTGACAGGCCGGTATTCTAACCAACTGAACTACCACTCCAGCTTACATCGCAATACAAAATAAAATGGCGGAGTGGACGGGACTCGAACCCGCGACCCCCGGCGTGACAGGCCGGTATTCTAACCAACTGAACTACCACTCCGCGATAATTTTGTATTTCACTGACAAGGTGTGCTCCTTGACAGCGGCGTGAATAATACGAATGACCCCTTTCAGAGTCAACTATTTTTTTGAAAAAAACTGCATTTTTAACGTTTAATGACGTTACTCGCTGAAAATTACATCAGCTTGTCTATTCTGCAAGCAAGTTTGAAGCAACTTGCCAAGAACACAACTTATCTTAGGATCTACACCACACATGAAAGTCATCAATTTTTATCGTCCGACATGGACAAACTAAGTACATCTCCCGAATCTGAACCCGCTTCACCTTTTTTTTCTTCACCTTCCCCTTCTGACTCCAGATCGTCTAAATCCATTTTTTGTTTCTTTTTCAAAAATGGAATAGAAGTCGGCAATGGAATTGAAAACTTCAATGGTTTGTTTTGTACAAAGACACGGATCACTAACCAACCTAAGAGCAACACTAGTAAATTACCTGCCACAACAATGGACACAATCAGAGCCGTATTTACTTCTGGCTCCTCTGGTTCTGATGGACCCATCAGCTCTTCAGGCGTGATAGGTTTTGTCAACTCCGGTACTTTTTCAATTGGTCGTTCAATTTCAAAGTTATAGTCGGGGATGGCTGCCATGAATTCACGACTATTAATATTTTCGCCAAAGGCAGACAGCTGCACACTATAACGCCCCCAATCATAATTCTTTATTTGCAGTTGGCGATAAAAGCGCTCTTGTTCGTTTAAGGTGTAAACTTGCTCCTCACCATTGGGGTAAAGTATTTTCCCTTGCAATATCACGGTCTCCGGTTTGACGATATTTCGATTTAACTGAATCACAAGTTCGTGTTCAAACTCTTCATCGTCAGCAAGTTGTAACTCAAAAGTGAAGGGCGGTTCAGCGATGACTATGGGGTCTTTCACTACACGACGTTTTAGTATGGGGGTCTCTATAAAAAACTCAGGTTGCCATTCGCCTGCCGGAAAGGTGAGTTTAAATTCACCGGTAAAAACCCCATCCAGCGGTCTCTCATCAAAGTCTCTGCCGTCATCTTTAAAGTCCGTAACACTTTGTGTACCTGCACCGAAATTAGCGTATTCTTCATTATTTGTACTGACAAACTCAACAAATAAAGTCACCACATCACGGAAGTAACCCACATCGATAGGTTTACCATCGTTGGTAACCTTGCCATTTACTTTGAGCATTTCGCCGCGAAATAACAGGGGTGGCAGTGGATCAACAATGAGTTCAATATCACCCAGTACCATAATTCGGCTATCTTTTTGGATTTGTCCAAGTACTTGCCATGGCCCGGGCATGGGTTTATCGATTATGATCAGGTCGTAGCTGATCTCGTCAAACCATTCAAGTGATTCATCTTTAACAGCATGAATCGAGTAGATTTTACTGCCATCCGGCCTAACTAACACGACAGCAGGCGCACCTGTGGAACGAAAGAACAACAAAGTAATTTTATCGACGTTATGGTCAATGCGAAAACGATTATCTAGCAGTGGGATCTCATTGGATACCCCATCGCGCTCTAGCATAGTAATATTTGGGGTTTCTGATACAGCACTAAAACTGAACAATATGCTAAAAACGACTATCCAAATTCGCATTGATATTTACCTCTTTATTGTTGCCATAAGCTTTGTCCGCATGCTTTATTGACAATTTCCATACGCTCTGCGTGTGCAAGTTCTTCTTCTTCACTGGCTTGCAAAACACGCAATGGAGCCCTATCAGTTGCTAGTCGACGAATACCACCACTCCCATCTTGCTGTGCACCGTCAATTTGTTGTGCTAGGTTTAGCTTTTTTTGCCCACCAGTCATTGCCAGATAAACATCTGACAAAATCTCGGAATCCAGCAATGCGCCGTGAAGTGTACGCTTTGAGTTATCAATGTCATAACGGCGGCATAATGCATCTAAGCTATTCTTTTGACCTGGATGCAAATCACGCGCCATAACGAGTGTATCCAGTACTTCGCAGACATCATTTGTTGTGGGAAAACCTTGGTTCAACATCGCAAATTCATGGTCCATAAAGCCCACATCGAACGGCGCGTTATGGATAACTAGTTCTGCACCACTTATGTAATCAAGAAACTCTTGTGCAACTTGACGGAAGAATGGCGTACCACGTAAAAATTCATTCGTGATACCATGAACGTCAATGGCTTCCTCTTCGATATCTCGTTGAGGGTTTATATAAACATGAAAGTTATTGCCCGTAAGGCGCCTATTTATTAGTTCAACACACCCAATTTCAATAATCCTATGCCCAGCTTTGGGGTCGATGCCGGTGGTTTCTGTATCCAGAACTATCTGACGCTTTACCATGATTTATGATCTCTAACATTCATTTCTCTGTTCAAGTCCCATATTAACCCACTTTCGGCTTTGTTACATGACCTATTCTTAAATCCTTTCGACATCAAATAGCGCTATAGTAATGTTTTTGTTTGGCCACACTAACTTGATGCGCACTATCCTGCGACGTATAAATCAATATTCACAACTGATAAAACATAGAACTTATTCAATTAATTACGCTAGATTGAAACTTAAATCACAGCTCGTTGCAAACACCTGCCTCACCTCAACTGCCAGAATATTTTCACGCTTTAAACGCACATTCTCTGAGAGTTCAATTTCATACCAACTATGCTCTGTCAATGAGCCAACGGCCAACTGTGCCTTCTTTAGACTTTGTTCGGGCAACAATTGTCGATGCACTTCTTGAATATTGAGAAAAACACGAGCTCCATCATCAACCAGTAGACGTAGTTTGAGCTTTTGTTTGGCGTGTTCATTTTTCCAGTCAAATTTGTGACGAAAATAATATGCTAGTATGGGCTGACCCTGAATTTCTTTAGCGATAACGGTATGCTCATCTCCTTCGCTATACCCTAGTTGGCCTCGACCAACAGGCCAGTTTGAATCGTAAAACTCAAAGCTTGTCCAACCCTCACTAGATACTTGGCGAAAATCGTAATACGTTCACATCGAATTGACTGGTATCAGCACATCGAGTGTTTTGGCAGTAGCAGTTCCTATACACCCCCACCTACACCGTTATTTTTAGAAAAATTTCATTTTTACAGTACTTTCCCGTGATGTATCACGCCATACATGATTGATATTTATAACTAAAAAAACGACCAGCTTATATCAATCTTTATCACCAGCAATATTTCCACTTGTAGGACAAAGTGAAACGGAGCGCTTATTTGCTCTTTATACAAATAACTAACAAAAACACAGGTTCAAAAAGATGAAAACGACAATAATGATGAAGTTCCTGATTTCAATCGGCTTAGTTAACATCCCCATTGTGGGGTTAGCCGCAAACTTAACCCGAGGTCCATATTTGCAAATGACAGGAGCCTACCCAACTGACAGTACTTGAGCCCGGCAACTTCTCTAGCGAGGGATCCAGTGATAGTGATGGCAGTATCGTCCATTATTTGTGGCCGTTTGGTGATGGCATCAGCGCTTACCAAGCTAGGTTTACGCCTGACAAGAAGCTGCCCTTCCTCGAAGTATCGCGCTACATAGAAACTGGCGTGTTGACTCCCAGGGCATCTACTTTATATCGAAAGAAGGCACGCTCAATTACTTCAATATAGGTAAAAGCACAACGAAGCAAATAACGGACAAAAGAAACACGTTTATACGACCTATAATTGGTACACAACAAGTGATTACCTATAATGATTTTTGGTTATCCAACCTGCTTTGAATAATTAAAACGCATTTTAGTTTGGCATATACCGCTTTTTTGTATTTTGAATACCGTTGGCAGCTGAACTTTGCTATGGTAAGGGATTATCTGCCCATTTTGAATTTTACAGGCTAATTTGTGCAAAAAACCGTAGAGATTTATACCGATGGCTCATGTCTAGGCAATCCAGGTCCTGGGGGCTATGGTATTTATTTAAGTTACCAAGGCCATGAGAAACAACTACAGCAAGGCTACCAGCTAACCACCAACAATCGCATGGAAATGTTAGCGGCAATCGTTGCGTTGGAAACCCTAACCCGCCCTTGCCAGATCGTGCTCTATACTGACAGCCAATACGTGAAACAAGGTATCGAATCTTGGGTAGAGAACTGGAAAAAACGCAACTGGAAAACAGCGGCTAAACAACCGGTAAAAAATGTGGACTTATGGCAGCGTCTCGACAGCGCATGTCAGAGACATCAGGTAGAATGGCGCTGGGTCAAAGGCCATGCAGGTAATAAATACAATGAGCTCGTAGATGACTTAGCACGAGATGCCGCATCACAGGATGATCTGCTTGAAGATAGCGGATACATCGCCCAACAATAGAAATAGACTGATTATTCTCGCGTACGGCTGTGCTTCAGGCGTGCGCCCTTTACCGCTGGTGTCCATTTAGGCCTTGCATGCCATTTAGGTTTGATGGGTGTTAACGGCGCTACCCGCTTTCTAGCCACCAGCATATAGACACTGCCCATCGGCTTTAAGTAATGTCGACAAAATCGACGCCACGGAGCAAAGCGAGACAATCGCGACCCTCGAGCTAAAGACGCGTGGATGAAACGCTCATCTGTAACAATTTCAAAACCGAGTAAATTCAGCCAATCTTTTACCCTAGATGGGGTGAAAAATCGCCCCGACCAAGGCAGCTTTTCTCCACTAAACGGTAACATGTGTGCCAATCCGCATAGGCTAAAAGGATTGAAGCCAGTAATAACAATGTAGCCACCGGGGACCAAAGTGCGGTGCGCTTCACGTAAAATGTGATGGGGGTCCGAGTGGTACTCCAAACAGTGCGACAAAACACACGCATCTACACTGTGCTCATAAAAAGGTAGCTCATCAATTTCGGCAATGACGCCGGCATGCGGTGCACTTGCGGAAATACATACCTGATGATCAATAGGGCTCTCTGATGTATCTAACTGCCCGCTTAAGCATCCTAACTTTAGCATATGATAACCAAACATACGTGGCAGCCATTTTGCCATGCGACGCTCAATACCAGCCCGCACATAGTCTCCATGGGGGAAATCTCGCCATGATTGCGGTTTGGGTCCTTGCTGAAAACTTAATGCTGGTTTCATCGCGTACGCTCGTTATACTAGTTGACACCTTCACTTTATAGAGCAATGAGTTATGACGCAAGTTCATCCGATCAAAGCATTTAACGATAACTATATTTGGGCCATTTGTGATGCTCTTAACCTTAATACTTGGGTTGTCGATCCTGGACAAAGTCATCCCGTGCTACAGTTTTTACGCGAACAAAACCGACAGCTCACAGGCATATTAGTCACCCATCATCATTGGGATCACACTGACGGAATCGCGGAGTTATTATCACACTACCCTGATATCCCTATTTACGGACCTAAAAACTCCCCTTTCTCAGGCATCAGTTGCTCATTATCTCAAGGAGATACACTTACTATAGCAGGTGAGCGTTATAATATAATTAAAACACCGGGCCATACTCTTGATCATATTTGTTATATTAATGATGTAAGAGCCTTTACGGGTGATACCTTATTCAGTGGAGGCTGTGGCCGACTATTTGAAGGTACAGCAGAACAAATGTGGCATTCATTGCAAGCATTGTCTGCATTGCCTGAGGCATGCGAGGTGTACTGCACACACGAATACACACTTGCAAATTTAGACTTTGCCAAGGCTGTAGAGCCCAATAATGACGCTCTCAAGGCTTATACAACTTGGGCAAAAGCAAAACGAGAGCAAAACTTACCGACTCTACCAACCAACATTGGTAACGAACGTGCAATCAATCCATTTCTTAGAGCAAATAACGATGCGATCTTAGCCAATTTACCAGAACTACTAAAAAGTCCTACCGAGACCCATTGGCAAGTATTTGCAAAACTCAGATTGTGGAAAGATCAATTTTAGCGGCTTTGGTTATACGAGACATAACCACAAACTAGACAGCGCTTATCCACCCTGTTTGTGCTGTCTTTGATTTTTCAATACATCAAGTAATTACGCACCCCGAAAAGCGCATTCACCGTTACGTTGTTGCGAACAACTTTAAAATGACGCCAGATAAGGGTAATATTGCCAGGTTTTTGCCCGACAAAAAGAGATTTATGAAAAAGTCACTTCTGATAATTGCTATTATGAGTTTGCTTGCAGGCTGTCAAACAACTACCGAGCAGACCTCTACCCAGCAAGCCGAACTATTAGATCATGCCAACCCAGCGCAAATAAGCGAAGCATTGTCTCACGCTATTCAAGAACCTATTGAAGCAGATGAGCCTCCGCCTGTTTTCGATGATGTCTGGGAGCGAATCCGTTATCAGTTATCTATACCGGTGCCACAGAATCGCCCAGTTGTAACAGAAAGAAATTACTACCAACGACACCAGTCTTACCTAAACCGGATTTCAAAACGTGCCGAGCCATATCTCTATTTTATTGTAGAAGAAGTTGAAAAGCGCGAAATGCCCATCGAGATTGCTCTTCTGCCAATCGTTGAAAGTGCATTTGACCCATTTGGTTACTCTCACCGCAGTGCTTCTGGCATTTGGCAATTTATGCCAAAAACAGGCGAACGTTTTGACCTTAAACAAAACTGGTGGTACGACGGCCGTAGAGATATTGTCCAGTCGACACGTGCAGCGTTAGATTATTTGACTTACCTTCATAAAACACTCGATGGTGATTGGTTAAACGCTATTGCAGCGTATAACTCTGGTGAAGGCCGAGTGATGAGGGCAATTCGAAAAAATCGTAAAAAGCACCTGCCAACTGACTTTTGGTCGCTAGATCTACCCAGAGAAACCACAGCTTATGTACCAAAACTGCTTGCGCTCTCAGACTTATTAATGCGCCAAGATGAGTTTAAGGTTAAATGGAATAAAATTATCAATGCGCAAGTTGTCGATACCATCGAAGTTGGAACACAGATCGACTTGGCATTAGCGGCAGAAATGGCAGGAATATCCCTAACGGAGCTATATCGTCTAAACCCTGGGTTCAACCGTTGGGCAACCGACCCTAAAGGGCCTCACTCATTACTACTGCCTCTTGATAAGATTGAACAATTCAAAACAACGCTTGCTAACACGCCGATGCAAGAGCGCCTGCGCTGGCAATATTACACAGTTAATAAGGGAGACAGTCTCTCTGTTATTGCTAAAAAGTTTGATACAAATACCGGTGCCATAAGAACACTCAATAAACTGAATGGGAATATGATTCGTGTTGGCCAACAGTTACTTGTACCACTTAGTGAAGGCGAGCTGAAAAGTGAACACCTACCAACTGCCGTTAGAAAGGTTGCTAACAAAACCGAACGACGTAAGAAAGTACATACGGTTAAAAGTGGTGATACGCTGTGGGATATCAGCCGAGAATATGATGTCACGATTAAACAGTTAGCAGCTTGGAATAAACTCAAACCAAGTTCAGTGCTTAAATTGGGTCAAAAGCTTACAATTTACAAAACACAGCAACAAAGCAAAACTGCTGGTTTGCAGAGTAAAGAGCGTACTATTACGTATAAAGTACGTAAAGGTGATTCATTGGCAAGAATCGCTAATAAGTTCAACGTATCTATCAAAGATATCGTGAAATGGAACTCACTTGCTGATCAAAAATACTTGCACCCAGGACAAAAGTTAAAACTCAAAGTCAATGTGCAAACTACCTAGTATAAAAGAAGGCCACGTCATTTAAATCGTGGCCTTTTTTGTGCAAGCCCATCAATTACAGCGCTGCTAGCCAACTCTTAAGCCAAGGCTCTACAGGCTCCCAAGGTTCGAAATACTCACCAGCGTCCACATCCAGCCTTGGTTGCGGTAACTTTGCCTTGAGTTCTTTTACCAATGCATCAATTTGACGCCCCGCTCCGCAATATGTATCTCCGTAACTGCTATCTCCTAAAGCCACTACACCTACCTGCTTGTTTGTCAGCATCGGTAGCTGCGCTTGCATCTGCAAAAACAGTGGAAATAAACCATCAGGAATATCACCTTGGCCTGTCGTAGAAGAGACAAACAGCACATGTTCCGCAGCTTTTAAGCTATCCATTGTAGGGGGCTCTGCAATACTTGCATGATGCCCCTGAGCATTAATATGTGACTGTATTTGAGTAGCTAAGTTTTCTGCATTGCCGTAGACGCTGCCTACAAATAGCGTAATTGACGCCATTATTGATAATCCTTCTCTGTTGATGGCCAACCTAGCTGACGGCAAATATTGAGCATGTCATCACCTAAATTAGCGCGAATTAAAATAGGTTGCTTAGTATAAGGATGTATAAACTTTAGCTCAGTTGCAAACAACATGAGACGCTGTAGCTGAAAATGGTCACGGAAAAAGTGGTTATGTTTATTATCACCATGGTTCACATCGCCAATGATGGGCGTCGCTAAATGATTGAGATGACGTCGAATTTGATGCTTGCGACCTGTTTTTGGAAAACACTCGACCAATGAGTAACGAATACTTGGATATTTACCGAATGGCATATCAAGACTAGCGCGATGTAGGCAACGCACCATTGTTTGCGCCTCCTGTGGCGCTTTATCTTGATCTGCAAACTTGTCAGCAATTTTATCTAGCTGCTCTTTCAAAGGCTTATCGACAAAGATTTCATCTTTACTATAACCTCTGACTAAGGCCAAATAACGCTTTTCGACAGTGCCTTCAATAAACAACTGATTAATGTCTCTAGCCGCTTCGGAGCTCAATGCAAAGAGCAATACACCACTGGTTGGCCTATCTAAGCGATGCACAGGAAAAACATGTTGACCTAATTGGTCACGCAGCATTTGCATTGCAAACTGCGTTTCTCGCTTATCTAGAAAAGAACGATGAACTAGCAACCCTGAAGGCTTGTTAATAGCAACATAGTTTTCATCTTGATAAATAATTTCTAGCACTACTTTACTCCACCACTCGAAATAGCTGTATCTATTTCACTTAACATAGAAAAAATAGCTTGTTGCTGAGGATGGCCAGAAAATGCGACCTCAGCCATTGGCGCAATAGCAATGTTTGTCGGTAGTGGTTGTCCTTCATGTATCATCTGTTGGATTTTTGGAATAAAGACAAATTGCAGCCATTGCTCAAAACGTAAGGTATCGCAACAAAAAGGCTGAGTGGATGCTAACGCTTGCGCCTTCACCGGTTCTGCTTGCCAAAGTTTAGCTTGTTGTAATTGATTCTCTAACTCAGCAAGTTGCTGTAAAACTTGTTGGCTCACGTGAAACCCTCATATTACGTAATACCCAAACGAACATTATACCACTGTGAACCACGAAGAGCATTTAACTTAGGAAGTTCCGCCAGACCTTACTACAGGACGTAAATATCGCTATAATCACGGGCAAAGCAATTTCAAGTGAGTATAAAATGACGGCGCAAATTTCAACATTAGGCGAGCTATTAACTTCCGCAGGCACTCAGTGGCGTGTATATGATATAGGTCGTCGAATCACCAAGATAGACAAAAAACAATTTGCTCAAATTGAAAATACCCAAGTGCCGTACCCATATCCACTGGGCAATCATGCATTGATTGCAATTCAATTTTGGGATATTCAAGCCACGCTTGACCCATATGTTTGGTTTCTTAAGTTCCCATTGGATGAACAAAGTAAATTAATTATTGCTAGTCGAGATCACTTTGCCTCAATGGTATTAGACGCATTAGGTACGCAGCTGACAGGTGAAGCCGCGCAAGGTAAGCTAGATAATAACCCTTACGTGTATACACCCAACGCTAATAAACTTGCTGCCTTTAACGCGCTGATGAAATGCGAATTGAAGCGCTCAGCCTCACAATATTACGAAACTGTTGAGCAGTATTTTACGCATACAGAACATCAGGACTGGCAAAGCCTGGCCTTACAAGGACTCGCGGATTTTGCAATGCGTCTGGAGCATGGCGAAAATCAAGCTAATTTGATTTCTCGTTGGTCAAGTTTGCCAGAGCAAGTACAAAGCCCACTAGCGGCCATGTTAGAACATGTTGCGATATCGACAGAGTTGACTGAACACTTGCAGGCACAGCTCTATAAACATATTACTCAACAACAATTAAGTGGCAGTGTGCATTGCTTTAGAGCTATATCCGGCAGTCATGGTCTTGGTCTAATTGCACAATCAGTGGATCATCTATTAAGCTCAGAACTTGCTGAACAGGCTGACGTATTACTCACAATAGCAGGAAGAGGCTGGGAAACACTGACAGAGCCAGAACGCCTCTACACATTTATGGATAAAGCTGCTCACAACACCCAAATTGACGGACTTTTTGAAAGTATTTTCACCGATTTAGTTGCAATTCCGATTCTCCGTCCACATGTATTAGGATTATTGAGAGCGCAAAATCGAAGCGACACACTTTCTAGAGCAATTGGTAGGCTATTTTCATAAATGACAACACTTTGGCTTTTTATACTCACCCTTACGGCTTGCGGTTTCTTTTGGTATAACAGAGAAATCGCCGAAGCAGCGCGTGAACATGCTGCACAACAAAGCGAAAAACTTAACGTCCAATTGTTGAGTGTTGCCTGCCAAAAGAGGCGTATTGGTGTGCTCAAAAATGGAAAATTAGGGATAAAAAGCCAATTTTTATTTGAATTCAGTTCAGACAGAGATACTGCATATAAAGGTACTTTGTATTTAGAGAATCAAATTTTGGTCAAAATGGATGTGCCACCACACAGAATTATGGAATAATTTTCGAACAGATTAATATGATGGATTGGGAACCTGATATAAAAAACTAAGGCGCAACCCTGTTTGTCACGCCCCAATCCGACGAATTCCCTTGGAGGTCTCCGCTACCTCTGCCTACAACTTACCAGCAAGCCGCCAATTTTCATCATCCCCTGAACGGGTATACTTCCTATACACCCGATTATCCTCCCTGCCTTCATCCTTAGTACATCCCGTACGACTATCCGCTTCACATATCCCAATGTGCTGTTCCTTTCTACTGAGCACTTCCTATGCCAGTACATCCTTTGTATTGCGGTATCCCCGCTCCATTAAGCATTTCCTATGCCTGCACATCCTGTGCTGTTGTCCTATGCCTTCTTGGCTCCTCTTCACCTTATCCCTCGGCGCTCCTAATCCTCTGACATTTCCTATGTCTGCACATCCTGTGCTTGTTATCCTATGCCTTCTTGGCTCCTCTTCGCCTTACCCCTCGGCGCTCCTAATCCTCTGACATTTCCTATGTCTGCACATCCTGTGCTGTTGTCCTATGCCTTCTTGGCTCCTCTTCGCCTTATCCCTCTGCGCTCCTAATCCTCTGACATTTCCTATGTCTACACATCCTGTGCTTGTTATCCTATGCCTTCTTGGCTCCTCTTCGCCTTATCCCTCGGCGCTCCTAATCCTCTGACATTTCCTATGTCTGCACATCCTGTGCTACGTCCTACCTGCTTGGTTCCTCTTCACCTTGTCCCTTGGCGCTCCGAACTTCCCGTGTGTATTTGTATCCTACCCGCCTTCCTAGCGTTTGCGTCCTCTTGAATCCATTCACCCTTCAACACGAATAAGTTTAAGCGAATTAGTCTGAATAAATAGGAGACATTCTCAATAAAAATTATTAAAAACTACTGAAATAAACAAAATAAGCCATTAAAAACAATAATTTAAATAAAAAAACAAGCCAAAAACGAGTTATACTTCCCAAAAATACTCACACCTATGTAGGAAAAGTCTCACAGTGTTTTTTCCAATTTGTCAGTTCGAGGCTTAAACAACAATTCACCAGATGCGGATTTAAACGTCAGTTGCTCAATAAGTTGATAACCATGGGCTTCAAAAAAATTGACTTGGTTCCCTTTGGTTATAAAAACGGCTAAGCCAGAAACTTCAAGATTTTCATTAACCAGCGTATCCAATGCATTTAGCAAATAGTGTCCATAACCCAAACCTTGATAATGCGGGTCTACCGCGATAAAGGACAAAAAGTAATAGCTTTCGTGTACGCGTAACTTTGATTTTATCGTGCGTTCCTTTTCCAATAGTTGTCGCGTCTGCAGCCTGCCTGCTACCATCATCAAACGTAATCGCCAATTCCACCCCCGCGTAGCATCAATTTCAGATTGGGAGACAAAAACACATGCAACAGCCACCAAATTATCTCTTATATACAAGCCAATAATTGGTTGCCCAGCTTTGCTAAAGCTAGAAAGATCTTCTCTAATGAGGGCCCTTAATTTAGACTCGAATTTGCTGTCATTAGGCTCATTTAAAATATCAATAAGTAGGGGATCTTCATGGTATGCCTGATAAAGTAAGCTGCCGGCTACATGAATATCTTCGGGCGCTAAGTATTTAACGCTAATTTCAGTGTCAGATACTTGCTCTTCTGTCGTTGTCATATTTATGTCCCTGTTATCAAGTTAAGTATGTTGCGCGGATTTATCACAAGGCTGTCTCTTTCTTATTATAAATTCCGTCTGCTTCTACTATAGTTTCTGTATGTTTCTTGTTCAACGAGATCTGTATGGATACCAGTTACCACTCTTTGAAATCATTATTTTCGCAGCTAGGGTTAGAAAGCGGTGATGAACAAATATCGTTGTTTATTGATTGCAATACGTTACAAAGCCTTGTGCTTATCGAAGATGTTCCATTTTGGAATGAAGGTCAGAAACACTTCATTGAAGACACGGATTGGAGCGAAGTTATCGACGAATCCGACGCATTATTACGCTAACTATAGCCAACACAGCGCTTAAAAAAAGCGAACCACTAATCGCGACCTTTAAGCCATTTGGCAATCAAGTTAAAAGTGGTAAAATCATTTTTATTTATTGGTAGTTTGTTATGCACCCTGCTGTTCAAAAAGCCATCCGTATTTTAGTTTCGGAAGGTAAAACACCGACCGTTGCCACAGTGAAATCTAAACTGACAGCAACGGTGCCCATGCCTGTTATTATTGCAGCGTTAAGCGCATATAAAAATGCACCGGACTCAATTGAAACTGAAGCGCCCGAGCAAGAACAGGTTGAGCCAGAAGCACGCTCTCAACTTGATCGAATTGAAGCAAAGCTCGACAAGTTATTGGCCGTTTTAGAAGAGCGCAATTAGCATGTTTGTTGTCGATCTCACATTTGATTGCTACCAAGATACAACTTTGGATATGGCTGAGCAGGCCATAAACCGTTTGGTTAATGCGCTGCGCTTTAACGGCCAGATTATCGGCGATGAATTCCCTACGGTGCTAAAAGACGGGTACTTCATCACCCGTGTTATGAGCCCTCTAGAGGACTCTTTGCATCCGCTACACCACAGCCCTTTTGTCAAACATGCAATTGAGCAGTTGCAACAAGCTGGGTTATTAGCACCTAAAGTAAAGGTCATTGGCCAAGATATCCATGCAAATGGCGCAGATCAATGCCAATCACCATCAAGCTTCATTCTCTACACAACCTATGTGCATACTTGCAGCCCTTTATATTGTGGAGACGATTTTTTGCCTGTGCCGCTTTACAAAACTCCTGCAATTGCCAACGGTGATTACAAAGCTTTGATCAAATGGCAAGAAGACTGGCAGGCATGCGATCAAATACAAATAAATGGTGCTACTCGCTGCGAATTTGCCGCATTGGAAGAGATAAGCAGCCTTTCAAGTGATCTAACGCGTCGCGGACTAGATTTAAGTAAACGCATTAGATATCTCACAAATAAGCCTGTTTACTATTATTTGTATCGCGTTGGTGGAGCTAGCGTTGAAACAGAGCGGCAAAGAAAATGCCCAAGCTGCGATGGAGATTGGGCATTAGACGAGCCTTGGTTTGGTATTTTTGATTTTAAATGTGATAACTGCCAGCTCGTTTCGAATATGTCTTGGGACTTTCAGTAATCAAAAGTTCAGATTCTCAATAAATTCCTCTAGACTAGCCGCCAGAACATGATGTGGTGGCTTCCCAACATATTCTAAACACACCTCACCAGTTTTCAGTTTTACAGTGATCAACAAGTCCTCTTTTTCAGTGAGACCTATGAATATGGTGTCGTCTTGCTTTAATCGACGCTTCATCAACACATGACCTGTTATATTCTGTTGCAGGTTAATAAAATCTTCTTCATTCCACACTTGCAACAACTCAACTGCATTACCATCAAACTGAGCAATAATATTCCCGCCAAACACCGCACCATAAAATGCATGTAGTGCAGATGGAAATTCAGTTTCGAGCGCTTTGGCCAAGTCACCCAAGTTTTGCGTAGGCGTCCTAGACATCGCTTGCCATTGAATTTGACCCTGAGCATCAGGCTGCCCTATTTCACATGGACTGGGGTAGTCAACGTCATGCTGAATCAGTGGGAGGTGCCCTTGGTTTTGTTCGATTACCGACGCATATTGTGTGTGGAGCGTCTCCATCAGGTTTGTAAATGAAGCCATACTGCCAATCTCATTTTAATTCGCTATAATTCGGGCCATTGTAACCACTATTGGTGAAACATGACAGATTACAACAATGCACCTGAGCTAAAAGCTTCAGTGTTAGGTAAAACAACCGAATATGCATCTCAATATGATGCAACTCTTTTGCATCCAATTGCTCGTAAGTTAAATAGGGATCAAATTTCAGTAAATGAAAAAAAGCTCCCTTTTTTTGGTGAAGACACTTGGACAGGTTATGAATTGTCTTGGCTAAACAGCAAAGGAAAACCACAAGTTGCCGTAGCTACATTTACGTTCCCATGCCAGAGTTCTCACATTATTGAGTCAAAATCATTTAAACTGTATCTCAACAGCTTTAACCAAACACGCTTTGACTCGCAGCAAACTGTACAACAACATCTGAGCGAAGATCTCAGTGCAGCGTCACAATGCCAAGTCATCGTAAAGCTTTACGGACCGGATGAATTTAACTGTATACCATTTACCGCACTTCCAGGTACTTGTATTGACGACTTAGATGTTGACGTCGATACTTACAGCCCTTCTAAAGGTATGCTTCGCACTGAAAGCGATGAATGTGTAAACGAAACACTGTATAGCCACCTGCTAAAATCAAATTGCCTCATCACTTCCCAGCCAGACTGGGCAAGTATCGTCATTAGTTACGAGGGCAAAAAGGTGTGTCGAGAGTCTCTATTAAAATATTTAATTTCATTTCGAGACCATAACGAATTTCACGAACAGTGCGTAGAACGTATTTTCTGCGATATCAAACGAGATTTGAATCCAAGTAAATTAGAAGTTTATGCACGTTATACGCGCCGTGGAGGACTCGATATCAACCCATTCCGCTCAACTGAACAAGACACAACAAGCATTAATATTCGCATTAATCGCCAATAATAAAATGTAGAAAAGAGCTGAATCTCTCAGCACTTTTCTACATAACATTTCTTCTTGTCGGCACCGCTATTGAACAAACATCTGCGTAATTTGGCGTAAACTTAAACCACGGCTCAGGTCGATTAGTTCTTGCAGCGATAAGCTCTTCAAAAAGGGGGCTGTTGGTGTCAAACACTTCAAATTGGACACTATCTTCAGCGGCGATATCTTTAAGCACATCCACTCGTAGAATAGGATTATACTCGCGTTCTGGCGTAGGATTACGCTGTAATTTTAGAACATGCTCCATACCTTCTAGCACGCGGCCAAACACGGTGATATTACGATCTAAGTAACGCTGTGGAGAAAGCGTAATATAAAATTCTGTGCCCCCGCTGTTAATTTCATTGCCGCGCGCCATGGCAAAGGTCCCAGTACAGTGAGTCATCCAAGTTTTCGTTGCATTGGGGTTCTGCCCTACTGCAAAGCCATCTAAGAATCCCGTCCTAATTGCGTAGCCGTCAGAGCCTTCAAGCGCAGTAATCATCAAACGAGAAGCTGTTTTATAAGACAACTCAGCATCAATTCTTTTTTTACCATGCTGAGGAGTTTTAGTATCAGTATGATCTCCCCCCTGAGCAACAAACCCTTCTACAAAGCGATAAATACTGAGGCCATTGTAAAACTTTTCCCTCGCTAACAGCTTAATGTTGTTCACATGATTTGGCGCAAGTTGCTCATTGAGCTCAACATAGACGTGACCGGTTTCCAACGTAATACGTAAAATGTTTTCCTTGTCCACCTCACGCCAATTTGACTGCGTTGCCGCATTAATGATTTCGCTTGGAGCGCGAACCTCTACTTGCGATTTGTCTGACTGCTGCATACAACCGCTCAGTATAAGCAGAGTGGAGGCAAAAAGTACGTTAGTTTTTTTCATTTTTTATTTCTTGTTGATACCAAAGGTGCTGATTTTCTAAAGGCGCACTAGGTGGCAGGCGACGATTTTTTAATTCTATTAAGGTGCGTCTTTCCAATGCTAACTCACTCACTAGTTCATGGAAGTATTGCTTAAATAATTTCTCAAATTGACCATCTTGCAAAGCTTTGTCTAAGCCACTAGAAAGTGCACTATGTAGTGCTTGATCGAATTTTTCAACAAACAAGTATACCGCCGATGGGTAGTAAAGTAACAGTTTTTGCTCAGCATATGTCTGATAACTTTTAACTAGATCAGGCAGTTCCAGTATACTAATAGGCACAGCATCAAAGCGATTAGACTTGAGCATATTCAATGCACCTGTAAACGTCTTAAACTCATTCACTGATAACTTATTATCTATAAAAATACTATGATCGGGCCAATCATAGCGGAGCCCAAAATGAAATTTCTCGAGCTGAGATATATGATTTAACTGGCTAAACTTTTCTTGATTCTCTTCATTTATTACGAGGATTCGATATCCCAATAGCCCTTTGACGATTGGGACTCGCACCGCACGTGCGATGTTTTCCCGCTCTGAACTGGTTACTGACCAAAAGATATCAATCCCGTTATCTTTACCTAATAACCTAATTGCACGGCTTTGCGTTGGGATGTTGTCAATATAGCGAAGTTTGTACGACTCCTCTTGATATGACAGTGCCAGCTTGATCAAATCTACAACATAAGGGTGTGCGCCCTGTGTAACTCTAACAACTTTAGCTTCTTTTGCGACGGCGGCATGACAAAAAATCACAACGAGCAAAAAGCTCAAATAGCGCATCAATCACCCCAATCAAATTTATACAACAAGTCTATACTATCGTAGAGACCGCTCGTAGCTTCAATATAAAGCTTTGAAAATATTCGATAACGTACTGCTATTTCACTCAAAGATGCGAATACACCAACTCGGTAACTAACCTGTACACTAGGTGTAATGTACCCTGAAAGTTCCACTTGTGTATCATCTCCACTACCTTTTGCAGCCAGATTTACATCCTTAAGGCCGAGTTTTTTGCCCGCTTTCGTAAACAATCCTTTACTTTTATCGATGCTTTTTGACAATAAGAACTGTGCCAACATAGTATTATTAGAGCTTTCTCCTGCCCCCAGCGCCTCACCATTAAGCAAATATGCTAGTGCTTTAGCCTGATCCATTACTGGCTCAGAAAAAATTATCAACTCAGGCTCAGCAATACTGCCTTGTACAGCAACGCCTGCTATCACGCCATTTGCGGTTGTGTCAGGGTTACGAATAGCTCGAATATTCAAATAAGGTTTGTCTAACGGCCCATTAAAACCGAGCTGACCCGTTTCAATAAATAGATCCTGACCAAAAGCAGTATATTTACCATCTCGCAAAGACACTTCACCGGCTGCCAAAATAGCAGTATCTAGCTGCTTTTCTAAAGATAGTCCACCATTTAAATAAGCGTCGAGACCCAAAGCCACTACACGCACGTCATCCAACAAATTAATATCGATATCCGCCTGAAAATCCATTAATGCTGATTTTTGAGGAGGTTCCTGCGTGCCAATTATCATCTGGTCTTCGCTAACCAAAATGGCTTCTTCAGGTAGCGCACTCAAAGTAAATCGTGCAAATGGCACATTAACTTCGCCTATGATATTAAGCTGTTGTTGAGAAAATTGGACATGTAAATCCGGTGAAAGAGCAACTTGCGCACCAGCCATAGGCGTCATAAACAAACGTTGTCCTTTGAGCTTAAGCTCAACAGCCAAGTCAGGATACAAAGAGGCTGTACCATGAATATCCGCCACACCAGATTCTGGCGTGCGTAACTTACCACTCAACGTCACCAAATCATCTTTCACATCTAGATCTAGGTCAAGCTCAGTCACTTGCATAGGCAAATAACTAGATAGCACGGATACCTGTGCGACCTTGAACTGTCCAAGCACATTAGGGTGAGTAATATTGCCCGCCAGCTCAATTCGGCCATTCAATTGGCCTGCTAAAGTCAGGTCTGGCCAAGCTAGCACTCTAAAATAAGGGGTAAACTCTTCAAGTTGAATTGCACCAATATCAATAAAACCATTCACAGTATTGGTGTTTGCGATATCAGGAAAGTGCAGTGAGCCATTAAAGCCTCCTAGTTTATCGAGTTGTACTTGCCAATCAACATTAGCTGTATCAGCGTTGCCGTTGAGATCAATATTAAAGGACTTTATTGTCAAAGCTGTTGACAGCGCTTCAGGTAAGTTTTCCGCATCAGCCTTGGATTTAGTTAGCGCCACCTTGCCATTGAGTAAGCTTATTTTACCAACCAAAGCACTAAGACGATTATCAGCCCATTGCAATTCACTTTGACCGGTAAGCTTTCCTTCAGCGGATACCCCGTCAGGGAACCATGCAGATGCTGTATCAAGTGGTATGTCAATTAAGTTTACTTTGGCTTCACCTTGTTTGTTGTGTCTTTGCGCCCATAAACAGGCTTGGCCTGTGGATACTCGCCAGCAATGCTCAGAAATAGACAGGTTCGTATCCGACACCAAAACTTCGATGGGGTTATTGAGTTCTAATTTAAGCGACGCCATGTCAACATCAGTCTTGTTGACATGCGCAGTCCATTTTTCGCTTTCAAGCTGCCCTGTGACTGCCATATCGGCCGAGACAAGTTCACTTTCTAGCTTTAGAGCCACCGTGTGACTGGCTAGGCTTCCTTTGGCATTGAATGTAACTTTTCCTTTTTCAACACCAGGGAAATTAGCTTCTACTATCATCATCGAAACGTTGCCAGCAAAGTCCTTCGCAAGGTCGATATCCGACGAGAACTGTGCATCTGTCAATGCAATGTCGTTGTACTTAAACGTTGATATTGCGGTATTAGCGACCACTTTTGGTGCTGAGGCCAGGCCTGTAATATCAAGGTCTCCAAGCAAAGTAATATCTATTGGTAGAACAGGTGTTGCTCGTTGGTTGATATCAAGTTTCGCAGTCAGATCTAACTCTTTACCAAGTTCACCTGAAATATGGATGGAACTCGCCCCATACTCTAATTGGGCTTGCTCCAAGTGTCCGCGTAGTTGTTCATTTACCTCGCCTCGAACCATCAACGAGAGTGGTTGCTCTGCAATCTCTCCATGTAATTTAAATTGTTCTACATTGACTTTCCATGTACTGCGTAATTGGTCAAACTGCACCGCATAATTGCCAGACAGTGCGCCTAGAGGAGCATTGTTTACACTTTGCGTACTACCAAATCCCATATTAGGGATTGGCAAGTTTTCCAAATTGCCATTTATATTGAGACTTAATCCATCTTGCCAATCAATTTTAGCGGATAGATCGGTGAAGGCTTTATCAACTTGAATACGACTGTTTTTCACCTCTAGACTGGACAAAGTGCCATTCATTGCAGCTTGGATATGGGCTGGCTGCATTTGTCCATAAGCATGACTTAAATCGGCAACTCCCCGTATTGAGAATGTGTAATCATTTGCATTCCCCTGCCCCGTTAACTTGATTTGAGACAGTTTAGCTATTTGCGCAATATCTGCACGGCCGATTTGCGCATCCAAAGAAAATGGCCAATTTTGTGTAGCGGGAGATATCGACAGTAAAGCTCGGGCTTGTAAATTCCCTGACACTTTACTTTTAATACTTAAGCTCTCTAAATCCCCTTGAATAACCGCCGAAAGAGCTCCCTTAGTCTGTGCGACACCGACACTGGCATGAATTAAGTTTGAGCGTAAATCGTAATCCATGACTGCATATGCGCTATTTTGTAAATAGCTAAAAGCCAGAGATTCGACGTGAACTGTTTGCGATTCGACTGACAGTGCCAGCTCGAAATCTGCAACTGACATAGGTGCTTGCTCAAATGGTTGATAATCAATATTGGAGATTTGTAGCGCAGGTAAATCAATGTCGATAGGAATATACAGGTCTGGCGTAATAACTGGCGCGAGATTATCTGGTACTTGACTCGCCTGCTCCTTCGGCAATCGTAATTGCTCAATATGAATTGCCTCACTTTGAAAATGAGTCACTTGTAAAAGGGAGTCGTGAACTTCAGCGCTTACATTTAGGTCAGAAAACTCGATAAAGTGATCACCAGCCTCCAGCTGAAAGGAAGTAACTTGTAATGAAGCTATGGCAAAGGAAATTGGCAGGGATATTTGCTCTTGGGCGTGTTCGTAAATTTCATCACCTGATACAGACTCCATTTCTGAGCCAGCTTCTGTTAGCGAGGAATTAACCCTTAAATTATCCACTTTCACCGACAAGCAAACCGTTGCACAGTCAAACCAAGTCAAATCTATGCGAGCTTTATTGGCCGCGATGTTAACCGATGAAGACTGAAAGTTAATGGAAACCAACCCACCAGATAGTAATTTGCCTTCCTGTACTTCAACGTTCACCTGTGGTACCAAATAGTTAATAAGCCCCATAAGCACTCGGTTACCTGTATGAGTTACTAAGAGTAATGTAAACACAACAAGCGCAGCACATACGCTCATCCACAAGCGTTTTTTAAAATCGAAATTCACAGGTTCTCCTGCCATTATATTTCTGGCCCTATAACAATACTTAAACGCGTACTATGACTGGGCTTACTTAACCCCCATGCATGATCAACCCTAATAGGCCCAACGGGTGTCAAATAGCGAAATCCAAAGCCCGCACCAAGTGCCCACTTTTCACTAAAATCATTAGTTGCAGTGCCCACATCCACAAATAGTGCAGCACGCCAATTTGGCAAAAATTGATAATTGTACTCAGAACTAGCCGTGACTAAATACTTGCCGCCAGTTAATTGGCCCAGCTCCCCTCTTGGGGAGATAGACTGAAATGCAAACCCTCTTACACTTTGATCTCCACCAGCGAAAAAGCGCAAATTCAATGGGGTTTTATCAAAATCACTCACAGCCATCGCGCCGAGCTCGGCACGTAACAGCACCATATGACGCTGCTGATATTGCCGTAACCAAGCTTGCTTCCAATGAATTTTAAACAGCGACGTTGATGAAATGACACTCGCATGCGCAGCTTCTAGTGTAATTAACTGTTCACTCCCCCAATAGGGAGTCATACCACCACGGCTTTGCTTTTTTGCGTAACTGATACCTGGGATCAACATTTCGGTATCCAGATTAAGGCCTACTTGCTCACTTTTTTCGTGCTCACGCTTAAGAAATGCGGTTCTGACCCAATTGCTTTTTAGTAACCATTGCCTTTGCAACTGAATATTCCAAGAGGAGCTTTTTATCCCTTCGGTCAGATCATCTTGTAATTGATAGCCGCCTAATACGCGATAAACATCTGAATTGGGGTCACTTATAGGTATGGTATAGGCCGCGGTAACATCTTGCTGACGTTGCGATAAGTTTAGATCTGACACAAAGGAGTGCCCACCATCACTTACCCAAGGTTTGCTCCATTTTCCTCGAAACTTTGCACCTAGATCAGTACTGTAACCACCGCCGACCTCAAAACTATTCTCTGGTTTGTCTGAAACCTCCACACGAATAGGTACCTCAAATGATTTGCGAAACTTTAACAGCGGATATACTTTTACACTCGCAAAATAGGGTGTTTCACTTAGCGCTAGACTATATTCACTTAGCTGTTTTGCTTGATAAGGCGTGTTCACGGTAAACGGGGCAAGTTCTTTTATAAATCGCTGGGCTTTTGATTGACCAATAAACATCAGCTCACCAAATCGGTAACGCGCTCCTGAGTCAACTACAAGTACAGCTTGAGCCCAGTCTTGCTGCGGATTTACTTCCAACTGGCGCTGCTGCCATGTGTAATCAAAGTACCCGCGCTCTAGCAGTGCACTCTCAAGCTGTGCTTTTGCTGCACTGTAGGTGTCATGACGCACTACAGTATTAACCCTCAAAGGAGTAGATTCGATAACTTGCTGTAGATTAACGTCACCTTGTCCAACTCCCACAATTCGAACTTCTATTTTTTGCCACAAGATGGGCGTTTTGAGATCAAGTGCAACATTCAGTGCATTTTTGTCTGCTTCAAATTCAATCACACTGGAATAATTGTAAAACCCCACAGCCTGTAATGCTGAACGAATGTCTTTTTCGATCGCTTTTTTGCGGCTATGTGTGAACGCTACACCTTGATATTTTGAAAGATATTGAGTGACATTCTCTGTCACTGTATCAACTTTTGACTCGACGTTAATTTCGTCAATTAACTGTTCTGTGTTTGCCAATGCAGGTTGCAAGCATAAGCTTAACAATACGATAAAATAGATGATTTTTTGTGGCACTAATGGACTCTTTGATTTCGCTTAATTGTTATTTTGCAGCGTATTGCGTTGGATGTGAGTAAAATTAACACACCGCATGCGTATTTAACGACAAAAACTTTACAGTGATGCTTTTTATTTTATCTTGGATAACGGACAATATAGGCAATTCTATTAATTGAGTAATGATATGCAATTTCCAAATGATGACAATGGTCAGCTGTTATCTGAAATCGCTGCTGCGGGTGTCGATCTTACGCAAATGCAAAAAATTGATTTTTATATCCTGTTCGAACAAAAAGACAACGCAGAACGTTTTATTGACACTATAAGCAAAGACGAGTTAGCACCTCAAACCAAATTGGGGAAATGCCCAGATACTGGTGTATGGGAAGTGTTAACCACTGTCACTATGGTGCCTGAACACGAGTTACTTAGCCAAACAGAGCAGTACCTAGAGTCTATCTCCAATGGCCTAGAAGGCTATGGTGATGGTTGGGGGCTAATGGCCGAGTAAAACTGTATTACGGATATAAACGTACACCGCTTAGATCCGTACTCCCTAACTTTTGTCCGCAACCCGATACCCTCCATCATAATCAAATATCTTGTCACTAATTTGCCACCCATACTTTTTGTGTTGTTTCGCAATCACAAAGTCAGGGGGAGACAAGAGCGTGATGTTTACCTCTTCGGCATTTTTCCACTCTCCAACGGCGCTGCCATTTTTTAATCGCTTAGCAAAATTGCGATGGAAATAATAACGACTGCCTTTGTTGGTGAAGTCGTAAACCTCACTGACATCAGCACCGTCCTCATCGAAATACGTGACTTTAAGCACTTGAGGTTTTATGACTTCAGCTGTCATCCCACAGCACCTCAGCACCAATGCACTTTTTAAGTTTAAGGCATCTCTCAGCTTGTCATCAGGGTCAGCCATGACCTCACCGCAGCTGTGGCATTGACGAGCCGCAATGTCATTTTCTGCACCGCAATAGTTACACTCTTTAAATTTAAAGCGGAAGTCACATTGCATTGATTCGCCATCCACTTCATCTTCCAATATTCCCTGACAACGCCTGCCATAATGCTCAACCACCTTCCCACGCTCGTCTAGTTGGCCCCAAAACGTATTAGCAAACCCACATCCAGGACATAAAACTTGTACAGGTTCACTATCAGAGTTGGGCTTTTTAGCGCCTACCTCTGGATGAAATAAGTCAAAGTCATTGCCCGCATAATCAATAATAAGACAGTCATCTTTACCCTCATCCAAACGTAGGCCTCGACCAACAATTTGTTGATACAAGCTAACAGACTCTGTTGGCCTTAATATGGCGATAAAATCGACATGAGGTGCATCGAAACCAGTCGTAAGTACAGATACATTGACTAGAAATTTAATTTCTTTGTTTTTAAACCGAGTAATAATATTATCACGTTGCTTATTTTCCGTGTCACCGATAACCAATTCGGTTTCGTTTACAGGTAAATAACTTACAATTTCTTTTGCATGCATCACAGTTGCTGCAAATATCATTACCCCTCGCCTTGATTTTGCCTGTATCAATATATGTTCGACTATGCTTTTAGTCGCACGGGTGTGGCTATTTAGTAGGCTATTCATGTCGCTTTCACTGTAGCGACCTAAGCTATCAGAAGCTAAAGACGAGAAGTCATAATGTTCAATTGCTGGATCCATTTTATTAGGTGGCGTTAAATACTGATTGCTGATCATATAGCGCAACGGCAATTCATAAATACACTTTGCAAATGGGCTCCCCTCCTCTCCTCGAATAAAGCCATGGTAATGTTCACGGTAAATCCAGCCATGTCCGAGTCGATAAGGGGTTGCAGTCAAGCCTAGCAACATGAGTTTTGGATTAAACTTTTTAAGACAGGAAATTACCTGCATATACTGGCTGTCTTCCACAGTACTAACGCGATGGCATTCATCAATAATAACCAGTGAGTAAAAAGTATTTAGCTTGTCTAAATTGCGCGCTAACGACTGGACTGAAGCGAAAGTGACTTGCTGATCTAACTCTTTTTTATTTAGCCCAGCAGAAAACACACTCGCAGTGAGCCCATAGCTTTCATACTTTTGGGCATTTTGTTCTACCAGCTCTTTGACATGAGTTAAAACCAAAATTTTACGTCGTGCAATACGCGCAAGTTCAGCAATAACTAAGCTTTTTCCCGCCCCCGTGGGTAATACGATGACTGCTGGGCTACTGGTTTTTTTAAAGTGAGCAACCGTGTTTGCAACAGCTTCTTGTTGATAAGGTCTGAGCGTATATATAGCAAACCTCTTAATCTAAGCTACATTTTCGACAGGCACAAAGTATAACACTTTGCACATCCTCCGTACTACAAAGCTTTTCAGCGGTAAGTATTGCGCTGTATTACAAAACAAATGTTAAATTTAAAGTGGCAAGAGAAATTAAAAAATCAATTGATTTTTTCTAATTTAATTAAGTGTAATTGATAACTGATGCCACTTTAAAATTAAATAAAACTTATAAAGGCAACGTTAATTAAGTGAAGAAAACTTGAGAATAGACAAGGCTTGTAGTGATTTTAAAAACAGGCGAGGCATTAATTGTACCTCACCATGTCAACCGAATAGTTCCTTTCACTTTAGATTACGATTTAAAATATTTTATATTTATATCGTATAATCATCTAAATTTACATTTGCGAATGCCTTAGGTGTTTTACCACGGCCTGTCCACTCATGTACTTTACCATCGATCTCAATTCGATATTTTGGACTGACTTTGCTGCGCTTGTCCGTAGCACCAGAACCAACTAAGTCATCTAGCGTTAATCCCTTTTCTTTAATCAAAGCTAGCACTTCTACTTTTGCCTGTTCTTGCTCTTGTTGCTGAGCAATTGCTTCTTGTAGTAGCTCATGAGCTTTAGTTAGATCATTGAAGCTAGCAGTTTTAATAAAAGACTTTATTTCACGCATTAGATTTCTCTCACAAAATGTTGATTACAAATTTCATTGAAGTATTAAACAGTTCTAATACTGAGAGTATATTATATTTATATAATTTCAAATTAATAGCCATTATTTTGCAGACTTTTAATTTTATTTAAAACGGGTACAGATTAACTATTTACTTATATCGTATTAATATCAATAATAAAAAGCCCCAGAAAACATAAATAAACACATGTTTATTAAGGGGATTTTTTAGCAATATGCAATCAAAAATCCACCTGAAATTGATTAAATCTTGATATTTAAGAAGCTACTTGAACTTGAGACTGAGTGGCATAGTGTGAGCTTTGACAAAAAATTTGACCAGCTCAATGATTAAAAGCAGCTTATGTTAGGCCATTTTATCCTCTTAAGGACAATGAACATGACAAGTAGATATAGGAAGAAAAAGGGTAGAAATATGTTTAATTAAGTGTATGGGTGTAAAATCTCTGGCCCATACACTTATAGAGATGGTTAGTCCGCTACTTGCCAATCGATAGTCGCACCAGCCTTAATTGGTACCACATTAGTATCACCAAGAGGATATGATTCTGGAACTTGCCATGCACTTCTTTGTAATGTGATGGTGTCTGAATTTCTCGGTAACCCGTAGAAATCAGGACCAAAGAAACTCGCAAAGCCTTCTAATTTGTCCAATGCCCCTGCATCTTCAAATGCTTCAGCATAAAGCTCAATTGCAGCATGGGCAGTGTACGCACCAGCACAGCCACAAGCAGCTTCTTTTTTGTCTTTCGCATGGGGGGCTGAATCTGTTCCCAAGAAGAATTTTTTACTGCCACTTGTTGCAGCATCTATCAACGCTTGCTGGTGAATATTACGCTTTAATATAGGTAAGCAGTAATAATGTGGCCTAATGCCACCAGCTAGCATATGATTTCGGTTATATAACAAGTGGTGTGCAGTAATTGTTGCAGCAACATTATCTGGCGCAGATTGGACAAACTCAACCGCATCTTTAGTTGTGATATGTTCCAGAACAATCTTTAACTTAGGGAACGCATCTACAATCTTGGCTAGCTTAGTTTCAATAAAGACTTTTTCTCTATCAAAAATATCAATTGATGAGTCTGTTACTTCACCGTGAATAAGTAATAGCATACCCACTTCTTGCATCGCTTCTAACGCAGGGTATACATTTTCAATGTCAGTTACGCCTGAGTCAGAATTAGTCGTAGCACCTGCCGGATAAAGTTTGGCAGCAAATATATGACCACTGGCTTTTGCTTTTCTAATTTCCTCAGCTGACGTGTTATCAGTAAGATATAAAACCATCAACGGTTCGAAACCCGGTTTAGGCCCTGCCGCCTTAATTCGGTCTCGATACGCAAGCGCAGTGTCCGTACAAGTAGCTGGGGGTACAAGGTTTGGCATTATGATCGCGCGTCTCATGTATCGACTAATATCACGAACGGTGTCTTTTAGAACATCACCATCTCTCAAATGAACGTGCCAATCATCTGGTCGAGTAATAGTAAGGGTCTGATTACTTGTCATTGCTATTTTCCACTGCTGAATTTGCCCGATCATAGGCCCTGCAAAGCTGATAGTAAAGTAATTCGGGTTATTTTATATATCTAATGGAGGCCTTGAGCCGCTTGACAATGTTGAACAACTTTAAGTTAAGTCGCATGGTAAAAGCATCTAATTTATTTTTAATTGGGCAACCTCTCCCTCACGCCTAATTTCAAAGCTTGATTGTTGCAAAACCCTCTTATGTCTTGTGCTATTTTTTTTACAGTTTGATGAAAGTTAATTTTCGACAATATTTGAGATTATCACTCTATTTAGGATAACGTATATCTATTGTGCAACCGAGTCATGCCTATGCTGTCTGAAAAAAAACTAGAATCAAAAACCGAACAGTTAAGCATTATTAATCAGTTTTCATCCTCACTATTGCAAATCACCCACTTAGACGAGCTGTTTGACTATGTCACCTCGCAAGTTGTGAAACGTTTGGGGTTTGTAGACTGTGTGATATACCTTACAGATCCAAACCAAAACCTACTTGAAGCCGTTGCCTATATGGGGGTTGCTCAAGACACTGAACGTTACGAAGTCCTACAACAAAAAATCCCGATAGAAGCTGGGATCACAGGGCATGTAGCACGAACCAAGAAACCTTTTCTTTCTGGTGATGTGTCTCAAGAGCCCATGTATATAGCGGACTCTCGACCTGCACTGTCTGAGTTATGCGTGCCTTTAGTGTATAAAGAGCACCTAATTGGTGTCATAGATTGCGAGCATCCAGAAAAAGATTACTTTAGTGCGAACCATTTACAGATACTGTCAACGGTTGCCCACTTACTTAGCGCCAAAATTCATCAAGTGAGGACCGTTGATCATCTAACCGCGACAGTGTCTCAGCTCAACGATGCACAACTGATTGAAAAATGTATACTGAAAATTGCCAACATCACTTATCACTCCCGAGAATTAGACACTTTCTATGATGAGCTGTACCAGATAATCTATACGCTGTTGCCCGCCGAGAACTTTTTTATCGGAATATATGATACCAAGCAGGACATGCTAGAAATCGAGTACTTGATTGAGGGAGGCACCAAATGCCCTGCACAACAAAAAGTATCGAAATCTCAATTGAAGCAAACGGCTTCCTACTATGTGATCCGTACTCAGTCCGCTTTACTATGTAATCGAGAACAGTTTCAAAGCCATATTGACAAGGGTGATTTCAATATGGTGGGACGCTCCCCTCACGCCTGGCTTGGTGTGCCATTTGTCGTGAATGATCAATATCAGGGTGTCATCGTATTACAGAGCTATGAAGAAGAAGACACCTTTAGTAGCCAACACTACTCTATTTTGACCTATATTAGCCGCCAAATCAGCATGGCCATAGACCGTCGACTGGCTAAACAGGCATTGGAACATCGTGCCTTGCATGACGAATTAACAGGCCTCGCCAACCGATACCTGCTAATTGAGCGAATGAAACACGCTATTTTGTCTTTAGGAAGAAGCCAAACAATCAAATTACACTGTCTAATATATTTAGATCTTGATAGGTTTAAGAGTATTAATGACTCTTTGGGCCATGAAGTTGGTGACAAATTCCTTATTGCCATCGTAGAGGCTATACAAACTTGCATTCGCAAGACAGACACTTTTGCGCGCCTTGGTGGCGATGAATTCGCCATATTTATGGAGAATATAAGTAGTGAAGTAGAGGTTGCGCAGGCGCTCAATCGCATCACCGAAGCCATAGCAAAACCATTCATTATTGATACTCATATTCTCCAAGCCTCTAGCAGTATCGGTGTTGCTTTTACTGAACGAGACTCTGACAACGCGATTACATTACTACAACAAGCCGATGCGGCTATGTATGAAGCAAAGTCTGCTGGAAGAAGTCAGATCAGGTATTTTAACAATGCCATGCGTAGTAAGTTGAAACACCAAGCGGACATTGAAAATGACCTTCAACACGGTATTCAAAATGGTGAATTTGAGCTGTTCTTTCAACCCATTTTTACACTCAATGCACCAAAAGTAGTGAGCTTCGAGTCTCTTGTTCGTTGGCACCACCCGAAAAATGGACTAGTAGCGCCAGATCAGTTTATTCCTATTGCCGAGAACACGGGCCAAATTATAGAGTTAGATTTACACATCTTGGAGCTGGCAGCTAAGCAGCTCTCAATCTGGCAGCAACAAACTCTTCCCAGCGTAAAAGTGACAGTTAATGTGTCATCTAGACATTTTGCCAGCCTCGAATTTATCGATCATATTCGCGCTTTATATGAGAAATACGACTTACAAAAAGGCAGCTTATGCCTCGAAATCACAGAGTCTGGGCTAATCGAAAATTTGGGCCTTGCAACAAAAATTATTGAGGGAATAACCCCGTTAGGTGTAGAACTTTATTTGGATGATTTTGGTACCGGATACTCAGCACTAGGTTATTTACACCAATTGCCTATTCACGTGTTAAAAATAGATAAGAGCTTTGTCGACCAGCTTACAACTAAAGATACTCCCTTAATTGATGCTATTTTATCTTTAGCAAAATCATTACAACTAGAGGTAGTTGCTGAAGGCATTGAAACCCCTAAACAATGGGCTCTGCTTAAGCGAAAAGGGTGTCAATTGGGGCAGGGCTATCTCGTATCCAAGCCTATGCCCAGCATACAAGCAATGTCATTTTTGGTCGCGCAAAATTCACAAGATGCACATATAAGCACTTAATGTAGAGAGCAGAAAGCCTCTTTCTGCTTTTTTATTTGAGATCCGTACGTAGCTCTTTAGTCGCCTCAACCATGTTGGCAAGCGCTTCACGTGTTTCTTTCCAAGCCCGAGTTTTTAAACCACAATCAGGATTCACCCATAACCGCTGTACAGGAATTTTCCTTGCAGCTTTGTGAATGAGCTCTTTTATCCATGTAATTTCAGGCACATTTGGGGTGTGAATATCATAAACATCGGGGCCAATGTCGTTTGGATACTCAAAGTTCTCAAACGCATCCAGCAGCGCCATATTTGAGCCGGAAGTTTCTATCGTAATCACATCCGCATCCATATCAGCAATGGCTGATATGATATCATTGAAGTCTCAATAACACATATGGGTATGGATCTGAGTTTCATCTTTCACACCACTTGCCGAAATTCGAAATGTATAGGTAGCCCAATTTAAGTATGCCTTCCAGTGAGATGTCTTTAACGGTATGCCCTCTCAAAACGCGGGCTCATCAATTTGTATGTTCTTGATACCTGCATTTTCAAGATCGATAACTTCATCACGAAGCGCCAAAGCGATTTGGTTAGCTAAGGTGGGTTTATCTATATCCTCACGTATAAATGACCAACATAGAATTGTCACCGATCCTATCAGCATAACTTTGCACCCAGCCATACTGCGTGAACGCAAAACCTTGAAGCTAGTCACCAAAGTACTCGAACATGTCATTGCGTTCCGCCTCTCCATGCACCAACACATCCACTCGGAGCTGGCCTCGGCCGATACGAAAAAGCGTATCCAAGCCTATCTCCTCACCTTTATGGTGATGACGACTTAGGATCGCTCCCACTAACATGGATATGTTTAATATATGGTCATACCATGCAAAGTCACCCACAGGAATGAATTCAATACCGCCCTCTGCTTGCATAGCCCAATTTTTGGCCCTGATTATTTTCCCTTGCTCAATTAGCGCGTGCTGTGTGATATCACCCGCCAGTAACGCTCTAGCGCAAACTTTAATTCCCGTTTTTTGCCCACACGTGGAAAACCTAATTGTGA
Source organism: Pseudoalteromonas luteoviolacea NCIMB 1942 (assembly GCF_001625595.1). Classification (GTDB taxonomy): domain Bacteria; phylum Pseudomonadota; class Gammaproteobacteria; order Enterobacterales; family Alteromonadaceae; genus Pseudoalteromonas; species Pseudoalteromonas luteoviolacea_A. Next base: position 26,780 of record NZ_AUXT01000124.1, on the reverse strand, counting down.
ATAGTTGCCATGATAAATCTCTTCCCTCAACCAACTTGGACGTTTAGATGTCTACAAAACCAAGCTTTGAGTAGAATTTTCTCAATTGATCGATTCTCAAATCCAACTTGAGCAAAATTAAATTGTATTTTTTTTGAAAAAAGTAAAAATAAATAATGACAACGCTGTCAAAAATAGTGTTATAGTGATTTAGTGAAATTTTGAGCAATCGCTGATGGATTTGTAGACGTCTAGACGTTGAATCGCCAGCCTGTACAGCGTAATATGGATGTAACCTGAGTTTTACTCACATTAAAAATGAGATTTATTAATGATGATAGACATAAAGCACTTAAAAACCATTGCTACCCTGAAAGATACTGGATCACTGGTGAACACCGCACGTGAGTTATTTTTAACTCAGTCTGCTTTGTCTCATCAAATTAAAGATCTTGAAAACAAGTTAGATTGTCAATTATTTGAGCGCAAAACGCAGCCTGTACGCTTTACACCTCAAGGGATGTTATTACTAGAGCTTGCCAGTGAAGTGTTGCCTAAAGTTGAAGCAACCAAGTGCCGTTTGAAAGAAAGCTTGAATCAACCAATCTCACAACTCAAACTGAGCGTTGAATGTCATGCTTGTTTTCATTGGTTGCTACCGACAATAAAGGAGTTCAATAACTTTTGGCCAGATATTAAGGTGGATTACGAGCAGGGCTTTAGTTATGACGCAATACCAGAACTGCTCAATGACGAATTAGATATTGTACTGACTTCAGATATCAGAGAGCCAGAACAACTAGAATATGCCCACGTATTTGACTTTAAACTGAAGTTGATAGTGGCACCGGATCATGAATTGGCTAAAAAAGCTTATGTCACCGCGCTTGATTTAAAAGATGAGACCATCATTTCTTATCCAATACCAAAAGAAAGACAGGATATTTTCAAGCACTTTATTCAAAATGCACGTTTTGATGGTACGTTAAAATCAGTTGATCAAGGGCTACTTATATTTCAATTAGTGAGTGCTGGAATGGGCGTTGCCGCCTTACCTGATTGGCTTGTAACTCCATATGAGAGTCAAGGCTTAATTAAGTCTATTCCTTTAGGTGCACTGGGATTGAGCCGTCCTATGTACTTAGCAATGAAAAAGAGTATGAAAGACAACCCTGTTTATCGCCACTTTTTAAATACCTGCAAGCAATCCATTAGCAGATAAAAGCCACAACGGTTAATATAGCTCTAACTAGGAAAGTTAGAGCTTATTATGTTTGAATTAAAAAAAATCATTGGTGGCTTGCTTATGCCACTACCAATCACACTCATACTGATTTTTCTGTTACTGTTATTTATCAGTAAAAAAAACAACAAAAGCTACTACTTGTGCGTGTTGAGTGTAGTAACACTGTGGGTGATCAGTACCCCTCAATTTGCGGATCATCTCATCACACCCAAAGAGCGAGCACAAACATTGTTCTCTCAGACTCGCCATAAGCAAATAGATTTTATTGTCGTTCTCGGTGGTGGTTTGTCACCAAACGCCAATCTCCATGCCAATTTGCAACTTTCCAACTCTAGTTTAGTTAGGCTGGTTGAAGGCCTTCGCCTAGCTAACATTTATCCTAATGCTCAGCTTATTGTTTCTGGCGCAGGCTATAAAGGAAGTCCAACTTCCAGTCATTTGTTGTCACAAACGGCTCAATCTTTAGGGTTGCCAGCTCTGCGTATTCAACTCAATCCAAACGCCCATGACACCGAATCTGAAGCGAAACATTTAGCGCCTGTGCTGGTGGACAGTAAAGTAGTGCTGGTCACATCGGCGAGCCATATGAAACGTGCTCAAGACCTATTTTCTGCACAAGGGATAGACACCATAGCTTCGCCAGTTGAGTTCTATAATTACAGCTCTACCCCCGTGATTAAACGCTATATTGCTTCGAGTTCAGTGCTGTTATCCGTAAACCGATATGCCCATGAGTGGCTTGGCATACAGTGGATACAGTTAAGGCGAACATTGGATAGTGGCTCAGTTTAGTGAGTTGTACAAAAAAAGCGCTTGAATTGCACAAAGTTACATCTAACAAACCAAAGAACTGTGCTTAAAATCGCAAAAAATTGAAAAATTGTTCAAAAATAGGTATAAATGTCGTTTATCCTTAACCTGCGTATCCACGTACAAAACGACTGGGATCTACGATGAGTAAACTTGATAAGACTGAAGTTCTAAGCGCATTTGAAGCAGCTTATGAAGCGGTAAATGGCAAAAAGCCTGAAATTACAATTAAACCAGGCTGGTACAGCATTGACGGCGGTAAAAACATACGCCTTGCTGATGTTGCAGCATTAACCGAAGAACTAACTTCAGGTAACGCTGGTGTTAGCACAACTGAAGAAAAACCTGCAAAAAAAGCACCTGCTAAGAAAGCAGCGCCAGTAAAAAGCAGTAAAGTTGCAGCCTTCAAAGTTGTACAAGCAAATGAAGATGGCTATACAGCTGAAGAAGCTTGGATTGTAGAGCTTGCTGAGAAAGACCACGATTGTCGTCTTCCTCGTGGTGTTGTTTAAACACCCGACTTTGTGTGGTGCCGTATAATCTCATCGGCACCCTCACATGCAAGCCCTTTTGATCTCTCAAATAATATCTATTCGGTACTAACAAACCGCTGTCTTGTCACTTTCCCCCAGTACTCATCCTCATACTGATCTTCTATCAAGTTTTCGCCAGGTAAATACTTAATGGCACTTAACCAAAAACGTGTCGCATATTGGGCCCCTGCAATTTGCTTTATTGTCCATAAGCCAGGTCTTTGCTGCCAAAGCATATGTGCAAACTGAGTCCCTAATTCCGCTTTTCTGAAAAAAGGCACAATGTAAAACTCAGCAATTTCATTGTCGTGGAGCGCTTCAGAATAGACAGCTGCAATACCTGCCGGGGTACCCGACTTGTAACATATAAAACCTGTTACTTGTGCATCATCAAGATTTGTATCTAACTCGAATACCCCGTTTGCGAGCGGCTTCTTAGCTGTTAACCTTGAAAACTCTGCTTCATAAGCCTGAGCCAGATTGTTGTATACCGCTCGATTTTTATCAGTCACTACAACAACTTTCATACATCACCCCTATCAATATCAACGGGTGAAGAGTACCAATAAAATACGATGTAATTGTGAAGTCACCCGCTAAGTAGGGGTCCCCACTTCATTACAATCAACCATTTCTTGTTCATTTAACGCCTGAGAACACCATAGCTGCAATATTGGGCATTGCAGTGCATGTTCAATATAAGCGTTGGCTTCCCCATTCAACTTCACTCCGTAAGTTTGAAATCTCAGTACAACGGGTGCAAACATCGCATCTGCAATTGACCACTCCCCAAACAACCACCCGCCTTGCGATCCAAACCGATTGTGCTGCTCAGAAAATATTTGCTCGACCCGGCGAATATCACTATTTACCTCTTCTGTTCTTACAATTTGTCTTCTGGCTCTAATATTCATAGGCATCGCATTTCTCAATGCACTAAAGCCACTATGCATTTCACTGCTCAACGCCCTTGCTTGGGCACGCAAAGCTGTATTACTGGGCCATGCTTTACCTGATAGATAAGCTTCATTGATGTATTCACATATCGCTAGAGATTCCCATATTACTGAATCACCATCTTTTAGTGTAGGAACTTTTAAGGTTGGACTGATCTTATCTAAACCTTCATAAAATGCCTTCGACCCTAGGTTTAATTTAATTTCATGATAGTTTAGTGTATATTTTTTAACTAACAACCAAGCTCTAAGTGACCAAGAAGAGTAGTTTTTGTTACCAATATAAAGTTTCATATTATGCTCATTCGTTTTCAAAAACATGTTTATCCTAGAGCTTTAGATAGCTGAACACTAACGTATAATATGAATACAACACATAAGATATTTTGATATATGGACTTAGATGCATTAAGAAGCTTTATCGCATTTGTTGAAACAGGCAGTTTTACACGCGCCGCTGCACAAATGCACAGAACACAGTCAGCAATTAGTATGCAAATGAAGAAGCTCCAGCAAGATGTTGGTCAAACTTTATTTATGAAGGAAGGCCGCCAATTAAACCTCACAGCTGAAGGTGTTGTTCTTGCTGGGTATGCCAGGCAAATAATCCATCTGCAAGAACACGCTATCGCAAACCTCTCCAGCACAGCATTGCAGGTGGTGTTGCGCCTAGGCTGCCCTGATGACTATGCTGAATCCATTCTGCCACGATTGGTGCAGCTCCTACACCAACATATTGAACATTTAGAACTCAATATTACCTGCGCCTCCAGCTCTGAACTGCAACATTTACTGGATCAAGGACTCTTAGACTTAGCAGTTGTGTCGCGAACGCCACTATCTGAAGCTGGTTATTTGCTGTGCCACGACAAAGGTACTTGGGTGGGTGCCGAGCATAGCGATCTTTTATCACGATCCACTTTGTCTATTGCAGTGTTCAAACGAGATTGTCGCTATCATCAAGCCGCGATTGAGGGCCTGCTAAAACAGAAACGTGCATTCAAAATCATTGCAAGCAGTGGCAGCGCCAGTGCACTCAGGGGGCTTATCAAAAATGGATTAGCAATCGGGGCAATGGCTAACTTAAGTCGAAACGATTTACCCGCTTTAAACGACCCGCTTCTTCCCTTTTTGCCCAATGTTGAAATAGTTATCATTAAAAGTAATGCAAAAGCATGCGCGATTTCCGATGAGCGAGTACAGTTTATCGCACAGCGTTTTCGGCAGGAAATAAACCTCATCTAAAGCTATCACGCATAATCTAACCAACACTTACATTTTCTGACAACGCTGACACAGACTCTCACAGGCAGGCGCTCTAAACTGAGTTCCAAGTTAACCAAATGGAATATGCGTAATGAAAACTTTATCTCTACTCTCACTAGCTTTGGCAGCAGTTACTTCTTTTTCGAGCATGGCTTCAATTGAGGATGACAAACATCGCGTTGGTGTACAGGCTTATGGTGGCTCAGCATCTTACAAAAGCTCCAGTCAAGACGGTGACGGTGTTGGGCAACTATACGTCTACTATAACTACCAATTTGATAAAACTTGGGCGGTGGAAGTCGGCTTAAATGGTGGTACGGATTCAGACGATTGGGAGTGCACAGATACCAACAACAGAAAGTTCACGTGTACCCAGCTAAACAAAACATTGTTTGGTCTTGGTGCCAATGACTTGGACTATGGCAACCTAATTGTTGCGGCAAAAGGTCAATACCAACTGACTAAACGTAACTCACTGTACGGTAAATTGGGTGCAAACTTTTACGACTATGAACTGAATCGAGGTACTCAAAACCTTGTTGAAGAAGATGGTACCGGATTCGTTGCTGAACTAGGTTGGCAATATGACTGGAGTAATGGCATGGCTGTCAACGTCAGCTATCAATATCTAGACATGGGTGACCTAGATGTATCAAGTTTAGGTATAGGCCTTAGCTATCGCTTCTAGTTTCCTCAAAGGGAATATACAGCGTGATAGAGACACCTCCCATCTCGCTGTGACTTGCGCCCACATTACCACCGTGGGCTCGAATAATTTGCTTACAAATAGCGAGACCTAACCCTGAACCACCATGATCTCGACTACGAGATCCCTCACAGCGATACAACCGTTCAAATATCTTTTCTAGATCTTGTTCTGCGACACCAGGGAACGAATCTTCAACCGTCACCTTCATGTGCTCTTCATTGCTTTCAAAATTCACATGAGTTTGACCTTCATTGCTGGTGTAAAAGTGACTATTTCTCAATAAATTGAATAGCACTTGGCGTATTCTAGCTGGGTCGACAAAACACAGCGAATTATTCGTACACGCCTCAAATGACAATGACTGTTGCTTCGTAGCGTACATCGGCTGAAACTCTTCTACGATCTCTCCTATCAATACGTTGACGTCAACGGGCTGCTTGTCCAATGTCAGCACATCATTGTCAAATTGCGCTGACTGGTAGATATCTTTTATAAGATTGTCTAAATGACTGATCTTCTTCTGTATCTTATCAAAACCTTTTTTGGGATCGGGCTCGATATTGTGCTGCATAGCCTCAACGGTCAGCTTTAAAGCCGCCAGAGGTGTCCTTAACTCATGGGATACATCTGCCAATAAACGATTTTTTTGAGTTAAAGACTGCGCCATCATATCGGCTTCTAATTCAACATACTTGTGCTTTTGCTGTTGTCGTTTATAAATGTAAATAGCGATAGCCATAAAGCACAATAACAAAGATACTCCCATTCCCCGCTGTAATTTTAGATTCTCTAGCGAGGCTTGCTGCAACGCTTGCTCGTTTTGGATCAGTTTTAGGGCTTGCTCTTGACGAATAAACTCGACGTTTTGGCGTAAAGTTAACGCCTGCTGCTTATCAAGGTCCTGGTACAATATCGCTTTAATCTCAATGAACTGCTGTAAACTGTGTAAGGCACTTTCAAACTCTCCGAGCTTTTCTTGTGCTTGTGCTTTGTATTGGTGCAGTTTAGCTAAATAAGAATTGCCTATACCCGGTAATGTCAATACTTGTTCTATGTCTACTAAGGCTTTTGCATAATGCCCTTGTACAAGTTCAATCTCAATAATTACCAACCTTACCGTTCGCTCTGTGCGGCTCGCTTTTGCAGAAATAGCCAATGATAGCGCTTCTTGTGCGACCGACAAAGCCTGAGAAAGTGCGTCCTGCGCAACATATATCTTTGCTAATATACTGAGTTGCCACGCAAGATCACTGTTAGAACGGCTGCTTCGAGTTAATTCAATCCCCGATTGGCTATGGCTCAATGCCAATTCTATTTCGCCCTGCTGTAAGTACACCTGACTCAATTTTCCGTGACTGTTAGCAATATGGATTGGATCGCCTAAAGATTTGTCCACTTCAAGCGCTTGTTCAAAGTGCAATAAGGCCTTGTTATACTTTTCCAAATCACGATAAATTTCACCAATATTATAAAGCGAATTTGAAAGGCCTTGTTGATTTTTAAGGCTTCTTTGCAGTTTAAGGGACTTTTCGTGAAAGCGTAAAGCGAGTTGTAAGCTCCCCATGTAATCATAGATGACGCCGAGTTGATTATAATAGGTCCCTAAACGCGCCTTATCATTGATGGGCTCCACCAGTGAAATCGCATCCTTTACAACTCTTTCGGCTTCTCTGTAGCGGGCTTTATAACGTAAACCTCTTGCCAACGAATGTAATATATCACTGCGCAGAACAACTAACTCCTTGGGCACCACGCCGAGAGCCTGTTCAAGCAGTGTAAAACTTGACTCAATATTACTTTGTTTCTGTTCAATTTGAGCCAGTAATAATTTAATCAGCGCAGGCGCTTCACTAAACTGCGCCATCACCGGTAAATAAGATTCGAGCTGATAGAGGTGTTGTTTGGCATCTTGATATAGGCCGAGCTTAATTTCGGTTTTAGCTTCGATGATCTTTAATTCAAACCATAGGCGAGAACTAGGTTGAGGATGAATAAAAAGCTGGTTGAGCTCAGACACTTTAATGATTGCTTGCTTGGGATCTTGTTCAAGCAGAATATTTAGATCGGATAAAGACTTATCCAGTTGGCCCCCGTCGCTATGTACACTAGGTATGATAAAAATAAATGATAGTAGGACTATAAGGCGCACAAACAACACAATTCTAAGTGACTCTCAAATAATAACTTATCTATGGACAACTAAAGTGTAGCTAGAGTTCTCAATAAACACATATAAATTTGAACTTTCGCAATTAGGCTGACTAAATTAACCTATTTGCTCTAGATGTACACCTTATGATTTGCAATAAACATATAACTAAAACAAAGGAAGTCAGGCTGAGTTTATTTGAGGATCTCAGCCTGTTGTATCGTGCCTAACTTTTAAGTAATTGCTGCTGTAGCGCCTGAATGTCATCTCGTACCTTGGCAGCTTTTTCAAATTCCAGTTCCCGAGCATGTGTCATCATTTGCGTTTCCAACTGCTTGATCTGCTCAGTTAATTCAGCAGTAGAAGCGCCAGCCGATATACCTGATTTAGCCGCCCCCTTCACTTTACCTGATGATTGGGCCTCGGTTTCTGTTACTTCTTCTCCTAAGTCCATCACATCCGTAATTTTCTTAACTAACGCCTGTGGCACAATGCCATGCTTCTCGTTGTAAGCCTGCTGTATGGCGCGTCTCCGCTCAGTTTCATCAATTGCAGCTTTCATTGAGCGAGTGATCTTATCACCATACAAAATAGCCTTACCATTGAGGTGTCTCGCCGCACGACCAATGCTCTGGATCAGTGAGCGAGTCGATCTTAAGAATCCTTCTTTGTCCGCATCGAGTATGGCAACCAAAGAGACTTCCGGCATATCTAACCCTTCTCTCAATAAGTTGATCCCGACCAAAACGTCAAAGACGCCCTTTCTCAGATCGCGAATGATCTCCACTCGCTCAACCGTATCAATGTCAGAATGCAGATAACGTACTTTCACATCATGATCATTCAAATAATCGGTGAGATCTTCTGCCATCCGCTTCGTCAAAGTAGTCACCAGCACACGCTCCTTGACTTCAACTCTTTGGTAGATCTCGGACAATAAGTCATCTACTTGCGTCGTGACAGGCCTCACTTCTAACTCTGGATCCAATAATCCAGTCGGTCGGATCACCTGTTCGGCAACCTCTCCACTTGATCGCTCAAGTTCATAATCACCAGGAGTCGCCGAAACGTATATTGTTTGCGGGGCGATAGATTCAAACTCTTCAAACTTCAAAGGACGATTGTCCATTGCCGATGGTAATCTAAAACCGTACTCAACCAGGTTTTCTTTGCGGCTTCTGTCACCTTTATACATGGCCCCAACCTGAGACACGGTTACATGTGACTCATCAATAATCATAAGCGCATCATTTGGAAGGTAATCTAGTAACGTCGGTGGCGGCTCACCGGGTGCTCGCCCTGATAGGTATCGGCTGTAGTTTTCTATACCAGAACAAAACCCCAGCTCTTGCATCATCTCGATATCATACTGAGTCCGCTGTGCAACGCGCTGCTCTTCGACTAGCTTATTGGACTCCATTAAGTATGCTCGACGCTCCCTTAGTTCTACTTTGATTTTCTCAATCGCGCCGAGAATTTTCTCGCGCGGTGTAACATAGTGCGTTTTAGGATAAATCGTAGCGCGTACCAAGTGTTTATCTATCGCGCCAGTAAGGGGATCGAACAAACTGATGCGCTCAATTTCATCATCAAACATTTCAACGCGTACAGCTTGGGTTTCTGATTCTGCTGGGAATATGTCGATAACCTCACCACGTACACGATACGTGCCACGTGAAAAGTCCATGTCATTACGTGTATATTGCAGTTCCGCTAAGCGGCGTAACAGTGCCCGCTGCTCAACTGTTTCTCCGACTTTCAGCAATAACATCATTTTCATATAAGAGTCAGGATCACCTAAGCCGTAAATAGCCGATACTGAGGCCACTATGATGGTATCTCTGCGCTCTAACAAAGCTTTAGTCGCCGATAATCGCATTTGCTCAATGTGTTCGTTGATCGATGCATCTTTTTCTATGAAAGTGTCACTGGCTACAACATAAGCTTCAGGTTGATAATAGTCATAGTAAGAAACAAAATATTCCACCGCATTGTTAGGGAAAAACTCTTTCATTTCGCCATACAATTGAGCCGCCAAAGTTTTGTTGTGTGCCATGATAATCGTTGGCCGATTTAACTGGTGGATAATATTGGCCATCGTAAAGGTTTTACCTGTGCCTGTCGCACCGAGTAAAGTTTGATGTGCAAGACCAGCATCAAGACCATCGCATAGTTGTTCAATGGCTGTCGGCTGATCGCCATTTGGCGAAAACTCTGATACTAGTTCGAATGACTCACTCATGAAACCTTTACCTCGATGTCTCTTTGTTGCATACGCGTCAATGTTTTACTAAACCACATATATGAAGATATTGCTGTAAACAAATTACCCACTGCGGCACCGATAAATAACCCTGTTAACCCAGCTATATGCGAACCGGCATAAGCACAAGGGATATAAAATACAAACAATCGCACCACACTCAGGATTAACGCATTCATCGGCTTGTGTAACGCGTTAAATGAAGAGTTAGTTAAAATAATAACCCCTTGCAGACCATAACTCAGCGGCAACGTATATATGAATAGTTTAATGATCGCGATAACTTCAGGCTCGTTACCAAATGCTTGGCTCACCCACGGCGCTGCTAAGATTAGTAATAAATAAGTAGCAAACTGCCAAGCCATGACAAACTTAAGTGTGGTGCGATATGCTTCTTTTACCCTGTCATAGTTTCCTGCACCATAGTTTTGACTCACAAACGGAGGCAATGTCATCGAAAGCGCAAGAATAACTAGACATGCGATTGATTCAATACGGCTGCCAACACCAAATGCAGCAACAGCTTCAGCACCATAAGTCGCCACAATGGCAGTCATCACAGCCATCGCTATGGGTGTCAACATATTTGCACCCGCAGCTGGTAAGCCAATTTTCATGATCTTAGAAACCGCTCCCCAAACACTTTGATTACCGCTTGAGCAGCTTAATAAACGCTTTTTAATAGTTAGTAAGTAAATAATTACTACCACACATACCGACCATGCTAAAACAGATGCAACAGCAGCGCCTTGAACACCTAGCTCAGGAAATGGTCCATAGCCAAATATCAACAAAGGATCTAATACAGCATTGATGAGTCCACCAAGCCCCATAATCATACTGGGCGTCTTAGTGTCACCAGAGGCTCTTAGTACTGAATTACCAATCATTGGCGTAATAAGAAATATGGAACCCAAAAACCACACATTCATATAGTCATGTATATAAGGTAGCGTTGTCTCGTCTGCTCCCAATAAGGTAAAGATTGGGTCAGTTAAAAAGTAACCAATAACAGCCAGGATAGCGACCAAGCAGGCGGCAAGTAATAAAGATATAAAAGCATCAAATTTGGCTTCTTCGAGGTTTTTACTGCCTAATGCCTTTGCAATAACAGCTGAAGTTCCAATGCCTAACCCAATCGCGAGGCTAATAATGGTAAATGTCACAGGAAACGTAAAACTCACAGCTGCTAATGGCTTAGTACCTAATAGGCTGATAAAAAATGTATCAACCAAATTGAAGCTCATCAACGTAATCATGCCGAAAATCATCGGAACCGTCATTCGCTTTAAAGTTGCGGGAATTGAACCGCTTAAAATATCACTGCTGGAGTTGGATTGGCGCACTGCGGACATATAACTTTATACCTCTTTTGACAGCCAACCATTCTAAATCATCACACAGGATGATGCTATGCTATTCTTTGATACAGTTGTGATTAGAAAATAGCTGTGAAAAACGTTTTTCAAAGCAAAAATTGATTTTTTTAACCTATTTTCCTACAAACCACGTTCTGTACAAAAAATGTCAAATTTATTTCAAATCTAGTGCAACTGCGGCTCACTTTTTGCACACCAAGCAAACGATATTGAAATATTCCTGTCAAAATATACACAACACACTTCAATTCAACACAAAACACATAAACCATTGTTTATTAATAAATTTAAAAAAATTTAAAAAACTATTGCTTCTCTCCAATGCCACGGTTTACTTAGCTTTAGAAGAGTTCTTAAAGATTAATAAACAATGTTATCCACAGATTCCGTGGATAAGTTTGTAGAGCCTTTTAAAATAAAGGCCTAGGCGAGGATCTTAACGGCTGCGAAAAAAGCGTAAAATGATCTATTTATTTTACATCACAGATCTAAATAAAAAGCGTCTTATTTTGTTGCTTCGCTAGACTATATTCACCATTATGCAACTTAATCCATTATGGAAACAAAAATATAAAACACTGTTTATTAAAGATTTTATATTATTAACTAGTCAAAGTATGCAATAAATCTTTAAAATTTGAGTAAAATATTTACCATTATTTTGTCATTTCCATTGCTAGGAACCAATATATCAGGATCTGATTGGTGATCAGAATCGCCCAAAATACCGATCTTAAAGAAAGTGCAAAAAACAGCCCTTTCGAATGTTTTTAACGCACAAACGGCAAAAAATGACCAATATCTAAATTAGTACGCCCTGTACTGCTTATTAATGTTCCCTGATAAAAGCGTCAAAGGTCCTTTAATCAAGTGCTAGATCCTGACAAAAAACTATCAATAAATGAATACAACAGCTCACTTAGCTACCTTTTTTACAGAAAGCTGATTAAAAAAGGGCTGAATTGTCGATTTATCCAGCTAACAAACAGTTTTTTTGCACTCTAGTGATTTTTATTGTTGACACTTTGCCATGTCGTCATTAATATTTCGCCCCGTTGAGAGATATGCTTCCCCCTTAGCTCAGTTGGTTAGAGCGACGGACTGTTAATCCGCAGGTCCCCCGTTCGAGTCGGGGAGGGGGAGCCAAATTTCTGAACGTAATAACGATTCCCCCTTAGCTCAGTTGGTTAGAGCGACGGACTGTTAATCCGCAGGTCCCCCGTTCGAGTCGGGGAGGGGGAGCCAAATCGTTATATGTGTTGTTCCCCCTTAGCTCAGTTGGTTAGAGCGACGGACTGTTAATCCGCAGGTCCCCCGTTCGAGTCGGGGAGGGGGAGCCAAACACACATTACCTCTATATTGTTCCCCCTTAGCTCAGTTGGTTAGAGCGACGGACTGTTAATCCGCAGGTCCCCCGTTCGAGTCGGGGAGGGGGAGCCAATTCCCAGAATGTATTAGACTTTTTTCCATCAATGCTCTACTCTACAAGCACCTTTATCGGTGATTCATCACTATAATGTTAGAAGCCGTTTTGGCACTTCAATAGGAAAATTATAGCGTTTTACTTTCCCCTGTGAACCCAAATTAGGTACTTTAAAATTTAGTGGCTGTAATACTTCATATAACTTAGCACTTATATATTGCTAGAAGGCAATTCTCCCATTTTCAGGTAGAAGATTAATAATGGCAGGCTTTAAAAAACTCATATTTTTACAATTTATTTCTTGGTTACTCTTCTCTGCGGTTGGCAGCTTTTTTGTCGCGTCAAGTTTTGACAGTGCCGTAAGCAAAGCACAAATGAGTGCCCAGAAAATGGTTAGCAACTATATCCAAGAAAAAACCATGACGGATATGACACCTGAACATATTCGATTATCTCTGAGTAATGGCGATGTTTTTTCTACATTTATAGTACGTGATTTTGCTGGGCAAACGATTTTACAACTTGGCAAACCAACACAACTGCCCTTTTTAGCAGATCTTATTTCAAACTCTTTTAATTCTATTCGACCTCAATTTGCGGTAAATAAAACGAAAGACATCAAAATTGAGTTTGTAATTAACGCCCAAAGCCAAGCTTCTCTTCTACAACAATCATTGCTATTGATGTTGCTCATTTCAGCGTTGGTTGCATTTATCCCTATTTTTTACATGCAAGCAATCTACAAAAAACTAAACCGCAACGTTAGTATGACCGTCGCAAATGCCGTTGATGTCTATATCACTCAGAATCAAGTAACCGAAAGTATTGAAGAAGACTTTAATACAGGTAAAGTGACAGAATTGGGGGCAGATCTTGCGCCTTCTTTTAACCGTTTGGCGCACTTTTTGAAGAGCAAACAAGAAGATATAAAATCCGCCGCACATTCAATAAAACAAGAAGCTTATAAAGACGTTGTTACAGGCCTTGGTAATCGCAATATGTTCGTTGAATATTACGAACATCAAATCGAGCAATCAAACAACAAAAGTTTTGGTACCTTAGCGATGATCCGCTGTAGTGAGCTACAAATGATTAACCAAACTCGAGGCTACCAAAAAGGTGATGAATATATACGCGCAGTTTCAGACATTGTGAAACATGTCAGTGGCACCTACACCGGCAGTCAAGTATTTAGGCTTAATAGTTCAGACTTTGCAGTAATTTTACCTAATGTGCCTTCAAAAGAAGCTGAACAATTTGGTGAAACATTACAAGCCAGATTCACTCAATACCAACAAAATCAAGAACTTGCTTCAGTTGCCAATGCGGGGATCGTCTCCTATGAATCTGGTAAACCTCTCGGCGAGCTGCTTTCAGTCGTAGACAATGCAATGAGCATGGCACAGAGCAAACAAGCCAATGCTTGGCATTTGCAGCGAGAGAGCGATATTGTTAATAACGTTGGTGCTGGTTTTGGTAATCAGAACTGGCGCAGAGTTATCAGGGAAGTGATCGATAGCCGACGCGTGAATCTCATGATGCAAAACATCATGCCGATAGGCAAGAATGTTAAAGCATACGCAGAAATCCAGTCTCGATTTAAAACTGAAGATAATCAAATGCTGCCAACCGCCTCGTTTTTGGCCATGGCAGAAAAGTTAGAAATGGCCATTGAGATTGACCAGTTAATCATTGATAGTTCTTTAGAGTTAATCAAGACGCGCAACTTTAATGAAAAGTTTTTTGGTATTAATGTCACGGCTTCTAGCGCCCATAGCGACCAATTTGTTATTTGGCTAGAGAGACGCTTACTTAAAGATGGTAACTTGGCGTCAAAGCTTATCTTTGAAGTGAGCGAGTTTGGTTTACAACAAAATATTAAAGCCAGTAAGCGCTTTATTGATATGGTACATAGAGTCGGAGCCCGCATAACCGTAGAGCGATTTGGTGTAGGTCTCACCTCATTTAAATTTTTCAGAGATTTAAAACCAGACTTTATCAAAATGGATGCCAGCTACACCCGCGGTTTAGAAGAAGACAAAAACAACCAGTATTTTATGCGCCTTATGGTTGATTTGGCACACCGCATTGGCGTTAGTGTTTTTGCTGAAGGCGTTGAAAGCCAAGAAGAAAAACACATTGTTGAAACGCTTTGTCTCGATGGTGTACAAGGCTATTACATCGAGAAACCAAAAGAGATTTAAACTTACCAAGTTGGAGAGAGTCATACTCTCTCCATTTTTTGTCAACATTCCCTACCAAAATCCTCTATCACCCCAAATAAAGTGTACTAAATGTTGTGATCTCGACGATGAAAATTGTTAGAATTTCTAGTCTTATAACACGTTGAGAAACGATGATTGCGAGTTAAGGGGCATAAATGACAGAGTATATGTTGTTGCTTATCGGCACGGTGCTGGTAAACAACTTTGTATTAGTACAGTTTTTGGGTCTGTGCCCATTTATGGGCGTTTCAGGAAAGCTAGAAACCGCTATAGGCATGTCTTTAGCCACCACCTTTGTACTAACTTTGGCTTCAGTAACCAGTTACTTGGTCAATCAATATATTCTAATACCGCTAGAACTCACCTTTTTACGTACCATGAGTTTTATTCTGGTAATTGCAGTAGTTGTGCAGTTTACAGAGATGGTGGTCAGAAAAACTAGCCCAACTCTTTATCGTTTACTTGGTATCTTTTTACCATTGATTACAACTAACTGTGCGGTACTAGGTGTTGCACTTCTCAACATCACTAAAGAGCACACCTTTATCAGCTCTGCTGTGTATGGCTTCGGTGCTGCTGTTGGCTTTTCACTTGTTTTAGTTCTTTTTGCGGCCTTAAGAGAAAGGCTTGCAGTTGCCGACGTGCCAGTGCCTTTCAAAGGAGCTTCAATAGCAATGATCACAGCAGGTCTCATGTCACTTGCATTTATGGGCTTTTCTGGATTGGTGAAGATTTAACATGACGCTTATTTATGCTCTTGTAGCGATAGGTGCGCTAGCACTCGTTTTCGGGTTAATTTTAGGCTATGCCGCGATTAAATATCGGGTAGAGAGTAACCCTATTGTTGAACAACTTGACGCCGTTTTGCCACAAACCCAATGTGGCCAGTGTGGCTACCCAGGCTGCCGCCCCTATGCGGAAGCAATCGCCAATGGCGATGAAGTCAATAAGTGCCCACCTGGTGGTGAAGCCACAGTTAAAAAACTCGCCGATTTAATGGGAGTCGAAGCAAAACCTCTAGCGGGTGGTGAAGAAGCCGAACCGGTAAAAAAAGTTGCGTATATTCGTGAAGACGAATGTATCGGCTGTACAAAATGCATTCAAGCCTGCCCTGTCGACGCCATCGTTGGTGCAACACGTCAAATGCATACCGTTATTGCTGATGAATGCACGGGGTGTGACCTATGTGTTGAGCCCTGCCCTGTAGACTGTATAGATATGATCCCAGTCGCCGAAACAAAACAATCTTGGAAATGGCAAATTAATGCTATTCCAGTGAAACAACTTGACTGAGAGGTTTAAGTGGAAACATTACTTGAACAAATAGAAAGCGGAAAACTGTGGCAATTTCCTGGTGGGATCCACCCTCCTGAGCAAAAGTTCGTTTCAAATCAAATTGGCATTGGCAACTTACCGTTACCTGAGTACTTGGTGCTCCCTCTAAAGCAACACATTGGTGCCAATGGGCAGTTGCTGGTAAATAAAGGCGAACATGTATTAAAAGGACAAGTACTGACGCGCCCAGGTACTAACTGGTCTCTGCCGATACATGCGCCAACTTCAGGCACAATTGCAGACATCAAACCAATGCCATCAGCCCACCCCTCGGCGATGCCTGAGCTGAGCATAATTCTAACGCCTGACGGCGAAGAAACTTGGTGTCCACTTACTTCTCGAGAATCTATTGAAGGCTTAGACAGCAAAGCGCTTATTGATATTCTGCACCACGCTGGTATCGCAGGAATGGGTGGAGCGGGCTTTCCAACATACGTAAAAGCGGATAGCGCAAAACAGATCGAGTATTTAGTCGTCAATGGAGTGGAATGTGAGCCTTACATTACCGCTGACGATATGTTGATGCGCGAGCACGCAAAAGAGATCATCTCTGGTATAGAAGTTATGATGTCTATTTTATCTCCGCAATACACGCTGGTAGGCATTGAAGACAATAAACCACAAGCTATAGAGGCAATGCGAACCGCTGCAAATCACAACGATAAAATACTGATCCGCGCGATTCCAACTAAGTACCCTTCAGGGGGCGAGAAACAACTGATTAAAGTACTTACATCAAAGGAAGTACCAAGCGGTGGTATCCCGGCAGATGTAGGCGTACTGGTTCAAAATGTTGGAACCTTATATGCGGTCAGCGAAGCGGTGTATAAAGGCAAGCCGCTGATAGAGCGTGTTGTAACTGTCACAGGCAATACCATCCATACTCCGCAGAATGTTTGGGCATTATTGGGTTCCGAGGTTAAGCACTTATTGCACAGTCAGGGGTTTACGCCGGTTGAAGATCAGCGCGTGATTATGGGTGGGCCTATGATGGGCTTTACTCTGCCGACCGTCAGGATCCCTGTTATAAAAACCACCAACTGTATTTTAGCACCAGATAATCAAGAACTTGCAGTTGCAGGTCAAGAACAGGCTTGTATCCGCTGCAGTGCCTGTGCAGACGCCTGTCCACAGACACTTCTACCTCAGCAGTTACAGTGGTTTGCGAAAGGCCAAGAGTACGAAAAACTAGAGGAATATAATCTATTTGATTGTATTGAATGTGGTGCGTGCTCTTATGTTTGTCCAAGTGAAATCCCACTGGTGCAATACTATCGTGTCGCCAAAGCTGAGATACGCGAACAAAAGCTGGAGAAAGTTAAAGCAGAGCGCGCGAAAGAACGCTTCGAAGCACGTAAAGCGCGTCTAGAGCGTGAACAAGAAGACAGGCAAAACCGTCACAAACGACCAGCGCGCACAGCGCCTGCAAAAGACAAAGTTAAAGTCTCAGAGGCACTGGAAAGAGTTAAAAGCAAACGACCAGAGCAGTCCGCTGTTCAGGCTGCGATTGAGCGAGCAAAAGCGAAGAAAGCTGACGATGATACATCTACGCTTGAGCCGGATAACAGTGCCGTTGCATTAGAGCGCGCTAAGCGTAAAGAGCAAGCTAGAAAGTACAAAGAAGAAAAGGCTCAGTCGAGCGATGATAGCGCACCAAAAGATGCCGTCGCAGCAGCCATAGCACGTGCCAAAGCGAAGAAGGCAGCCAAAGCAGCACAAGAAACAAATGTACCAGAGCAAAAAGATTCAAAGAAAGCCGCTGTTGCAGCCGCAATTGCCCGCGCCAAAGCCAAAAAAGCAGGCCAAAGTGAAGTTTCTGATGCTGAAGCCGCTGCATCAAGTGATAAGGATCCGCGAAAAGCTGCTGTTGCCTCAGCCATTGCGCGCGCTAAAGCCAAGAAAATAGCACAAGGTAACGACCAAGCAGATGAAACTGCTGTACAAGACAGTGATGCAGCCGACCCGCGTAAAGCAGCTGTTGCTGCTGCCATAGCCCGTGCTAAAGCGAAAAAAGCAGCTAAGGCCGAAGAAGAAGCGCAGCCACATTCAGACAAGCCTGCCGAACAAACTGACGCAGAGCCTGAAGATCCACGTAAAGCAGCAGTTGCTGCTGCCATAGCCCGTGCTAAGGCTAAAAAAGCCGCTAAGACCGCAGAAGAAGCGCAATCGCATTCAGGCGAACCTGTCGAACAAACTGACGCAGAGCCTGAAGATCCGCGTAAAGCAGCGGTTGCTGCTGCCATAGCCCGTGCTAAAGCGAAAAAAGCCGCTAAGACCGCAGAAGAAGCGCAATCGCATTCAGACGAGCCAGCCGAACAAGCTGACGCAGAGCCTGCAGATCCGCGTAAAGCAGCGGTTGCTGCTGCCATAGCCCGTGCTAAAGCGAAAAAAGCCGCTAAGGCCGCAGAAGAAGCGCAATCGCATTCAGACGAGCCAGCCGAACAAGCTGACGTAGAACCTGAAGATCCGCGTAAAGCAGCGGTTGCTGCTGCCATAGCCCGTGCTAAAGCGAAAAAAGCAGCTAAGGCCGCAGAAGAAGCGCAATCGCATTCGGACGAGCCAGCCGAACAAGCTGACGTAGAACCTGAAGATCCGCGTAAAGCGGCTGTTGCTGACGCCATAGCTCGTGCTAAAGCGAAAAAAGCAGCTAAAGAAGCTGAGCAACAAACCGTATTAAGTGGCAATACAAAAGAAGCGAATACACTGACCGACTCGGAAACAGCGCAACTCAGCCCTGAAAACAAAAGAAAAGCGGCAATTAAAGCAGCGGTTGAGCGTGCAAAAGCAAAGAAACAAGCCCAAGAACAAGAAGGAAATGACCTGTCATGAAATTAACCATGGCTTCCTCGCCTCACAACCACAGTCTCAAATCTGTCAACAAGTTAATGACTTGCGTAATGTTAGCTTGTATACCTGGCATTTTGGTACAAAGTTACTTCTTTGGTATTGGCGTACTTGTACAACTCGCTTTAGCCTTGATTTGTGTCAGTGCGGCTGAAGCCGCAATTTTAAAAGTTCGAAACCGCCCAATATGGCCAACCTTAAGCGATGGTAGCGCTTGGCTAACAGGGGTGCTTATAGCTGTTAGTATTCCTCCGCTAGCCCCATGGTGGGTCGTTGTTATAGGCAGTGTGTTTGCAATAATTATTGTGAAGCAATTATATGGTGGGCTAGGTTTTAACTTGTTCAACCCTGCAATGGCAGCTTACGTATTACTGCTCATTTCATTCCCTGTACAAATGACAGCGTGGCAGCCCGTAAATGACTTATTGGCAACCCCACTCTCTTTTGTTGATCAACTGAGCCTAATATTCACAGAGACTACACAAGCAGGTATCACCTTAGATGCTGCACGACAGGTCATTGATGGCGCAACAAGCGCAACACCGCTGGATCATATAAAAACCGCAGTTTCTCAAAATATGACAACGACAGAGGCCATGGACAACATCGCTTTCAGCCGCTTTGCAGGCGAAGGTTGGCAGTGGGTAAATCTTGCTTACTTGCTTGGTGGACTTTACTTACTAAAAGCAAAAGTCATTAATTGGCATATTCCTGTTGCGATGTTGGTATCTTTGAGTGTCTGTAGTGCACTAGGATTTGTATTTGGTGGACATACGGGTGTTGCGTTTCATTTATTGAGTGGCGCAACGATGATTGGGGCTTTCTTTATTGCGACCGATCCGGTGTCAGCTTCAACGACCAACTTGGGTCGCTTAATCTATGGCGCTTTGATAGGCCTGCTTGTCTATTTAATTAGGCAGTTTGGTGGTTACCCAGATGCGATTGCATTTTCGGTATTGTTAATGAACATGGCGGTACCCCTAATTGATCACTATACCCAACCACGTACTTATGGACATGGAGCTCGCAAATGATATTAGCATCAATGAAGAAAAATGGTGCAATTCTCACCGCGTTTGCACTGGCTACAACAGGAAGCGTTGCGTTAGTGCAGCAATTAACTGCACCTCGTATTGAAGCACAAGAAAAAAACCACTTAATGCAAACGCTGACACAGGTTATTCCTTCGAACAAATATAACAATCAACTTTACTTAGACTGTATTGAAAGCAATGCTTCAGAGCTTGGGCCTAATGGCCCGCACCGTATTTACCGTGCAAAGCTCGATGAAAAGCCAGTTGCTTTGTTAGTTCAACACATCACTCCCGAAGGCTATAGTGGCAATATAAATATACTCACTGCGGTATATGCCAATGCCTCTATCGCGGGGGTTCGAATTACGCAACATAAAGAAACGCCAGGATTAGGTGATAAAGTAGAAACCAAAAAGTCTGATTGGGTTTATTCATTTAATGAACAACAAGTCACAAATGAAAATGACATCCGCTTTAACGTTAAAAAGGATGGTGGTGTCTTCGATCAGTTTACTGGCGCAACGATCACGCCAAGAGCGGTAGTCAAATCTGTGAGCGCCGCAACGTGGTATACACACCAAAATTTTGATGCGCTCTTTGCGCAAGACAACCTATGCCAGCAGGAGACGCTATGAGTGAGTTCAAAACCCTAGCACACGAAGGGTTATGGAAAAATAATGCGGCCTTGGTACAACTTCTGGGCTTGTGTCCCCTACTTGCTGTAACTAGCACAGTGACTAATGCTCTCGGTCTAGGGGTAGCCACCTTACTTGTTTTGGTTGGCTCAAACGTGACAGTCTCAGTCGTCAGAAATTGGGTACCAAAAGACATTCGCATCCCTGTATTTGTCATGATCATTGCCGCATTTGTAACAGTAATTGAATTACTTATGAATGCTTTTACTTTTGGTCTCTATCAATCACTAGGGATCTTTATTCCCCTGATTGTAACTAACTGCGCCATTATTGGACGAGCAGAAGCCTATGCATCGAAAAACTCACCATTACTCTCGGCATGGGATGGCATCATGATGGGTCTGGGGTTCGCTGCAGTGCTGGTGATTTTGGGGGCAATGCGAGAATTAATTGGTCAAGGGACGCTATTTGATGGTGCAGAATTGCTCTTAGGTGAATGGGCAACAGTGCTGCGTATTTCAATCATCGACTTTGATAACCAATTCTTAGTGGCGATATTGCCGCCAGGTGCGTTTTTAGGTTTAGGGCTCATAATTGCGGTTAAAAACTATTTTGATGAGCGACAAAAAGCGAACAACCAACCCGCTTCAACTGCGGAAAAAGCACCTCGCGCACGCGTCACAAGCCTTACTTAACACAAACTATAACACCCGCACTACCGTCAATTGTGTGGGTGTTGTAGCTAGATGTAATAACTATATCTAACAACTTGCAAGTAAACCGTCATGAATAAAACCAAACGTCTTGAGATCCTCACACGGTTGCGCGAAGACAACCCTAACCCAAAGTCAGAGCTCGAATACACGACCCCGTTTGAATTGTTAGTCGCCGTAACCTTATCCGCACAGGCCACCGATGTGGGCGTGAATAAAGCCACGAGAAAGCTTTTTCCAGTTGCAAATACCCCAGAAGCCATTGTCTTTCTTGGTGTAGAAGGGCTAAAAGAGTACATCAAAACCATAGGCTTATTTAACTCTAAAGCCAGTAATGTACACAAACTTAGTCAAATACTCATCGACAAGCACGGATCTGAAGTACCGCAAGACCGCGAAGCACTGGAAGCATTACCTGGTGTAGGCAGGAAAACCGCGAATGTCGTATTAAACTGCGCATTTGGTTGGCCGACAATCGCGGTAGATACCCATATTGATCGCATATCAAACCGCACTAAATTTGCCATGGGTAAAAACGTGGTTGAGGTCGAAAAAAAGCTTGAGAAAGTTGTACCTGCTGAGTTTAAAGTCGATGTACATCACTGGCTTATTTTACATGGCCGCTATGTTTGTACCGCTCGCAAGCCTAAGTGTGGTTCTTGCCTCATTGAGGATTTGTGTGAGTTTAAGGATAAAACCGAATAGGCTTGTTTTAAGATCAGAGTTATACAGATAATACACTGTTCTCACTCGCATTGCGGTACAAGTGCACTTAGCTATTATTTTTAAAGAACTAGTATACTAACAGCATGGTCTAATTTAGATAGCACTATGCCTTTTTCTTATCATGTATAAGTGCTTTGTACTCTGATCCACTCTTTAATCCACAGGTATGGCTCTCCGTATTTTTAAATGTAATTGGAATTGTTTGCCCACAGGGAAGCGCATTATAATTAGGTGGTAAATTTGGTCCACACTTTTGCACATCAAAGTGTAAATGAGGGCCGCCACTTTGCCCTGTATTACCACTTAACCCGATAATATCTCCCGCTTTTACTTTATCCCCTTCAGATACAAATGACCCATTTTTTGTAAGGTGGAAATACCTTGCTACTGAGCCATCATCATGTTGAATAAAAATGTAGTTTTCTTCCAAATCTATATTATTTCCATCTTCAAAAACTTCTCGAACACTTACGACTTCGCCTTCTCTGGATGCCAGTATGTTTGTACCAATAGGCATTACAAAATCTATTGCAAAAGTACCTACCCCATTATTTGAAGCGCGATAATGCTCAGTTGCAGCATAAACACTTCTGGTAGTACCCACCTCGTATGGTAGCAAATAAACTGAATTTTCTAGAGCTGGAAATACCGTGCAATCGACTACTGGTTTTGAACAAGCAGTTAAAGATAAAGGGATAAAAAACAAGCTTACAAACAATTTCTTCATTCATATTTTCCTCTTTAAACAGTATTAGTCGCTAAAACTACAACAAAGGTTTAAAGGGGTTGAAAATAAGACCGATGCTCAAAAAAGCGAAAATATTCACTTGGAAAGAAAATGAAAAAGGCCACAATATAAACGTTTAATCTACCTTAATTCTGTTTTGGCTGGCCAACAATCGCCGTTGATACGCATGTATTTCGCGTATCTAATCGCACTAAATTCGCCATGGGTAAAGATGTGGTCGCGGTGGAAGAAAAGCTCGAAAAAGTAGTACCTAAAGAATTCAAAGTAGATGTACACCATTGGTTGATCCTGCATGGTCGATACATATGTACAGCCAGAAAGCCCAAATGTGGTAGCTGTATTATTGAATACGTGTGTGAGTTTAAAGAAAAGATCGAATAGAAAACAGTACTTGCAGTGGAAAACACTCTCCCACTGCAAGTCGTCCATTGAGTCAGTAATTAATTACTTTTCATTTAATAGCCGCCTAGCGTTGATAAACTTTCTTGCAAGTAGGCTACTTCCAAGCATGTGGGTTAATTGATGGTACCATCCAGCAAACAATACTCTAAGCAGCCAATAAAAGAGAATGCCTATCATCAGATAAATAAGGGCACTGCTATCAATAAAGTCAGGCCAGCTATCTGACGAGTTTGCCGAGAAAGACATCACCGCCCCTAACATTGCGTAACACGCCCTCCATGTATGTCTGACTATACGGTGCTTTCCCGAGAGACCACCACTTATGAGCATCTTAAGATCTAAACAGGCGGACATTGCAGCAACAGCGGAATGAATCGTCAAAATCATTTTAAAAGTATCTGGAATATCAGCAGTAGACACAAAATAACCCTACCGTGTTCTCTTTTCTTAACACCACCGTCCACGCAGTCACACCATGGTAGAAAGTCAGCATTGCCATGGTAGCCCCCATTGAGCAACGTCGCTGTCCCTATCATAACTAACATGGTTAGGAAAAAAGACTTCCAGACCATCTATGCTTGGTTTTTCCTTTAGCAAAACTTAACGCACCAATACCAAACAACAACAATGAACCCGCTATAATATGTAACGTAAGCATTACGCCTCCTTGAAATATTATTTAACGTGTTAAATTCACTGCATCTTTATCGACTGGTTTTCACTGTAAAACTACAGCCCAACAAATCGAACAACATTAACCCAAATGTTAACCATCACTTGCGTTAATAAAGTGACATAATGTTGATATTCTAAGTACCATTGAAGTGTTACAAAACGTTATGTGTAACCATGCTAAGGAGATTTAGTGACCTGCTTTTCAAGATGAATATTCTCTACCCTCATTTTTTAATGCCGCTTCGCATTAAATACACTTTGAGTATGTGTATTACTTTAGGCAAAGAGCCTGCCTCATTTAAAAACATCTACAAATTTCATGTCGTTGCGTCGATAGCCTTAATTATACTATTGCTCAATGAATGCTTTACTTGAATTCCAGCAAAATTGGTTGGTAAAAAGTATGGCTTTATCACAAAAGCCATACTTTTTATTTAACGCTGAAACTTAGCAATAAACTGATCAACGAGAGATTTTTGATCTGCTAACGCTTCTTGTGTGTTGGCCATGGTGGCTAATGAATTATCAGAGCTCTCTAATGAATCCGTCGCTAACTGTGAAATCGTAACGGCATTATTATTTAGCTCATTACTTACCCCTGACATTTCCTCTGTTGAAGTTGCGATTTGATAGTTCAAACTTGAAATGTCGTTCACAATGGCATTAATACTGTCTAATGACGCTTTAGTCCCTTCTGCTTTCTCAACACATTGGCTCGACTTTTCAACGCCATTCTGGATAGCCTGTACTGCTCGCTCTGCCCTTTGTCGCAAATTTGCGACGATATCATCAATCTCTTTTGTGGAATCCTGAGTACGCTGCGCTAATGCTCTTACTTCATCTGCAACTACCGCAAACCCCCGCCCTTGCTCGCCAGCTCTTGCAGCCTCAATTGCAGCATTTAAGGCCAACAAGTTAGTTTGCTCAGAGATACCTCGGATCACGTCAACAACCCCGCCTATATTAACCGTTTGCGCATTCAGATCTTCTATATCGGATTGCGTTTTTGTCAGCTCTTCAGAAAGCGTGTAATTGGTCTCCATATTATCATTTACCGCTGTACTGCCTTCTTTTACGGACTTTAATGCTGCTTCTGATTGCTGCGCCGCATTGTTTGTATTTGACGCAATCTCTTGAATTGTCGCGGTCATTTGATTAATAGCAGTAGCTAAAGAACCTGTTTGCGCTTGTTGGTTGTTTAATAACTGGGCGCTTTTATCACATTCATCTACAGTTTCTTTTGCATGTCCCCTTACCGTATCACTGGCATCTTTTACTCTTCCTAGCACTGCTCTCAATTCAGATTCTCGCGCCAACAGTGCTAATTCAATTGCTGCAATATCGTTTACTTTATCGATATAGATTTTTTGCATCAGAGGGTTATCATAGACTTTACGCGCTTTTTCACTCAACTCCCTTACAGGTGAAAGACGCTGATAAGTTAAAAATAAGGCCACTACCACCAATACAGTTTCTAAGATGTATGACCAAGGAGAAGGTAGCGAAGCGAACACCATACTTAGTATGTAAAATACACCAATAATTAGCATCATCTGAGTAGGCAGAGACATGGATGCACGTGTAAAGCTCTCTACAGAGGCACCATCATTGAGTTTTTGGTAAATTTTTTCTGCGCGATTAATCACTTTGCGATCAGGTTTAGTCCTAACCGATTGATATTCTACTGTTTGCCCAGAGCCATTCGTTATAGGTGTAACATAAGCATTCACCCAGTAATGATCTCCATTTTTACAGCGATTTTTTACCATACCCATCCATGGCTTACCTGACTCAATGTAATTCCATAGATTTTGAAAAGCTGCTTTTGGCATTGTAGGATGCCGCACAATGTTGTGTGGCTTACCTTCTAACTCGTGTAACTCAAACCCAGCGACCTCACAAAACTGCGGATTTGCATACTTTATTTGCCCTTTAGTATTTGTTGTAGACAATAAATTATAGGAGCTGGGATAGTCATACTCCCGGTTTGTAAAATTAGATCTTCCTTTAGCCATGGCAACTCACTCTAAATAAAAAAGCAATAATAAATTATTACTTCTACGCGAGCATGACAATAGTGATGAAAAATTGTTCTATATCAAACTATTGAATGAACCAAAGTCGTTTTACAGGTGTTTCTACTAAACCATAACGTTATTATTTATTCAATTTAGTAACAATAGAACAGACAAATAGACATCTTAATTTTTAAAGTAGTCCATAGATTTGCCAAAAATCTCTGCGCAGCATCAAAGTAAAAGTTAGCAAAAGCTTGTTAATTAGCAAGTATTAAGGAGGTAATAGAATTATACAGGAAAGTAAGTGGCGTCCCCTAGGGGATTCGAACCCCTGTTACCGCCGTGAAAGGGCGGTGTCCTAGGCCTCTAGACGAAGGGGACAAAAATTTGCTTATTGAAGTTTAGCTTCAATAATTTTTTGTTAGCGTGAAGGTCGAGTACACGAGACCGAACCTCATTTTAACAAAACAATTTTGTGTCACTAGGACTGGTTATTTAGACTCTTACCATGCGAGTTTGGTACTTACTAAAAGTAAGTGGCGTCCCCTAGGGGATTCGAACCCCTGTTACCGCCGTGAAAGGGCGGTGTCCTAGGCCTCTAGACGAAGGGGACAAAAAATTTGCTTATTGAAGTTTTGCTTCAATAATTTTTTGTTAGCGTGAAGGTCGAGTACACGAGACCGAACCTCATTTTAACAAAACAATTTTGTGT
>NZ_AUXT01000123.1 GCF_001625595.1 Pseudoalteromonas luteoviolacea NCIMB 1942 | reverse complement strand
TGCCGCTCCAAATTTTCAGTTGTATTCAACTGATAAAATGTTGAATAGACCTATAAAGCGGCCCTAGCTCAGCTGCTAAAACGTTAGACGCGACCTGTCGCGCTCCAGCGGAAAAATTAGAGCAAATTATGAAGCGGCCCTAGCTCAGCTGCTAAAACGTTAGACGCGACCCGTCGCGCTCCAGCGGAAAAATTAGAGCAAAACTATGAAGCGGCACTAGCTCAGCTGGTAGAGCGCGACCTTGCCAAGGTCGAGGTCACGAGTTCGAACCTCGTGTGC
>NZ_AUXT01000122.1 GCF_001625595.1 Pseudoalteromonas luteoviolacea NCIMB 1942 | reverse complement strand
GCACTTTGCTATACGCTTACATTGAATTCAGTAATACCATTGCATACATGAATAATTCTGATATTAGTAGGCTAGTCATCACGTCATAGGATACATTCATCATTGGATGATACATTCACTTTATGCGTGTCTTCACTCTTTGTAATTGAATACCGTACAGTTGTAGAGAGCCGAAACAGTTTTATAGAGTCACTCATAATTTATTTTTAAAAACGGTCAGTTTTCTTCGCGTTTGTCATTAAGCACTTTTATCTCCCCTAACAAAGAATAAAGATCGATATAGATCGTTTCATCAGATCTTAAGTGTGGGTTTGATTGCTAAACATACAAAAAACACTGGTTTTGTATTGTTTTTGTTTGGAAAACATTTTTTTATAAACTTTCTTTAAAAAAAACTTGATCCTATTTGGGAACTCCCTATAATGCGCACCCAC
>NZ_AUXT01000121.1 GCF_001625595.1 Pseudoalteromonas luteoviolacea NCIMB 1942 | reverse complement strand
TTGATGTGTGGCTAAAAACTGTGCGATTTTATCTGCACTTTTATCCAACTTTTCTTTTTGCTTTAAGTCCTGAGTGACCTGCTCTTCACTTAGGCCATCTTGTGCTTGATGGCGCTCAATCATGCGTTTACTTGCTCGCTCTAGTTTGGCTTTTTTACGGTATAACTCATCGAATGTGCCGCTCCACTCCTTGCTCGCATTGGACTTTAATTTACACCCATCAATGGCAAACATATTACGGCCAATTAAACCTTCCTCGTCACATATCATCAGCACTTGCGTAAAGAGCGGTTCAATTTGTTCGTGCATTTTAGCAACGAAACCCGCTATTGATGTGTAATGCGGCTGAATATCACCCGACACACTCATAAATAAAATGTTTGTTTCACATGCTTTAGCAATACGACGACTACTGATTAAACCATGTGCATAACCAAGTAAAATAATCTTTAGCATCAACGATGGTGGATATGCCGCAGCGCCTGTTTTATCGTTGTTGTACCATGCATCAAACCCCGTTAAATCGAGTTTATTTTCAACAATATGACAAAGCGCATACTCAAAGGTGCCTGGCAAAATTTGCTCAGAGAAATTGATAGGAATGAATTTATTTTGGCAGGAGAAGTCAGGCTTGTAGTTGGCCATAACACGTTACCGTGGATGAATAATATCTATTAGATCACAGTCACTAAGTGGGTTCAAGGTTAAAAATCAAGCAAAGGAAAGAAGTGTAGAATCAGTTCCTGAAATGAGTAATTCTACAGCCTCAACGCCC
>NZ_AUXT01000120.1 GCF_001625595.1 Pseudoalteromonas luteoviolacea NCIMB 1942 | reverse complement strand
AATTCTACAGCCTCAACGCCCGCATAAGGGGCTGATAATAGTTTGCTAAAATGTGTAGCGAAGCGGAACCGAGCAAACTGTTAGCAGTCCCGTGCTTAATGCGCTTGTTAGCTAACTTCTGCTCCGCATAGTTTTATACCGTAATCAAGCTCACTTTCGGTAAGGCTTGATTTTATAGTATGGACAAGAGTTTTATATCTAAAATAATCCTCTCGGAGATCAGCTATATATGTAAATTGGGCCTGTATATCCGATTTGGCTGAGCCTTTAGTAAAAAACTCTAAGTACCATTGATCTTTGTTAAAGCGGTTTTTCCATTTTTCTTGAAGGTGACTAATAACGGCTTCACCTTCATCTGATAGTTTAGTCAACCTTCCCCAACATTCTGCTGAGTAGTAATACTCTCCAATTTTTCTATCGTACTTTATTTGTGTTTCTCTAAATTTCTCTGCGGCAGAAAGTCTAAATAAATTTTCAGAAAAATTATTTGAATCTAAGGCAATGAATATTGCTACCACTGCAACACATGCTGAGATAATGGCTATGATATTTGATACTAATTCGTGAAGTTTCATAGTTAGCTAACGAGCCTGTAGATTTACTCGTTTTTAATTTATTACTCTTAATCAGCAAACCATAACTGAGTTCATATTTTGATTCAATCGTTTAGTCTGTTTTGAGTTGAAATTTTAAATCGACGTTTTAGATGGGTTTTCTTGTGGTTTCTGTGGGGGAGTTGCTTCTCAGGGTGCGAGCACACTT
>NZ_AUXT01000119.1 GCF_001625595.1 Pseudoalteromonas luteoviolacea NCIMB 1942 | reverse complement strand
GATTGTCAGTGAGTGTTTCTGTTTCTTTCATCCATTCAACAAAACACTTATGAAGTGCATCAGGATTAACACGACTGACAAGACGTGCAATGGTGTCATGAACGGGAATGCCGTGTTTAAAAGAAGCATACTGGCGCAGCCATTCAAGCCTGCAATGGCCAAAGTCCTCAATATCTTCCCAGCCTTCACAACCAGCAATAATAGCTGTTACGGTAAGAAACAAGACATCGTGTAAAGAGTAAATTACTTTAATTTTTTGGCGAGGGTCTTCTATTGATTCAAAGTGTTTTGTCAAAGCGTTCAGGCTCATAATGGTGCGTTACTCAAAAATAGAGTATACGATCATATTTGAAACCTTAAAGCAAGATAGGCTGTGCTAATTGCTTAAAATACA
>NZ_AUXT01000118.1 GCF_001625595.1 Pseudoalteromonas luteoviolacea NCIMB 1942 | reverse complement strand
TTAAAGTGGGTGTCAACGCAAGTATCGAACGCAAGTATCGCCTTTACTTATCGTGTTCGTCCGAGATTTTAAGGTTAACCAATAGACGATACTAAACATGTAGGACCGAGGGTCGACGCTTTCTGGACGGGGGTTCAAATCCCCCCAGCTCCACCACATTAAGTGTTATAAAGCAGCCAGTTAGAGAACTTCTTTAACTGGCTTTTTTGTGTCTGCAATATAGTGTCCATATATTTTAAACTATACTACTCGCGGGCGGTCACTTACAAATAGATGTGGTTTTCCGGGAGAGCTTTCGCTTTTTTAGTATCGATTTATCTCGGTCGAAGCGATTGATAAGGGCTTCAAATTTTTGATTCTTCTATAGTTCGAAGTCAACGCTTGCGACTTTAGAGCTCAACCGCTCCGTTCAACTTCTTGGGACTGTTTCCCCCACGGAACAGCATGCCTCCGAAAATGAATATTTTTATTCAAAGCGAATAGCCTCAAGTATAAATTCCGAGTTAAATGTTCACCGCTTGTTGTCATTTGGCCCCATTGCTGAGTGGCGAACATGCCGTCTTAAGTTATATCGGGTTCTCGTGAACCACTCTGCTCTGCCTCTAGTATGAGCACAAGTAATAAAGTGTAATATTATTTCTGCCAAAGTATCTTATCTTTCATATTCTATTGCTCAGTCTCACTACTTACTCATATGGAGATTTCAATTATGACCAGGGCTAAATACGCGGCATTAAGAAGTACTAGAACGGGATACTATTTAAATGATTCAGGAGATTTCGTAAAAACATTTAATGTTTCTACCTGTATGGTTCGAATATACGAAAAAGAAGGAAAAAGTATCATCAGGCATGATATGCATCACAAATATCTTAGCGCGCTTAAAGGCTGGAGTGATGATATACCAAATGTTGAAGCTCAATTTTTCACTGAATATTGCGATGAAAGTCATTTAGATATTCTGCGAACTTCCTCATCTGACAACAAAAATGGCACTAGTAACCTGCATTCAGACCGAGAACTGTTTATCGAAGAACGTGATGAACGAAAAGTTATAAGTGCACCAACAGGAAACTATCAAATTCTTTCCAATAGCCAACTTGACGAGATCAACACCTTGGCCAAAGGCGGTAGTGGTCTTACAGCGTTTGCAAACAAACGAGCATTGGCCGAAGATAAATCTGGGAACTTGGTGAAAAAAATAGGAGAAACTCCTGAAGCTGAACAAGAACACTTATGGGTTAGAGCTCATCTAAAAGACGGTACACCAATCCAATATTCAAACCATTTCGGCGCAAGAATAACTGTAATCTATCAGAAAAAGGTTAGTAAATTCGGAGCCGGAATAGCAGAAAAGCTTAGACAGCAATCTGCACATAGCGCTAACGAATTTGACGAAAATTTAGAGGAGGACTACGGCGAAACATCAGAATTAGTTTTCATGCTTCAATCAGGTGAAACTACTACTTTTCAAAACTTCGTCAATTTATCAGGAAAATATGTACCTAATATAGTTCTGACTACTTTACTTGTCAAAGGGCTTAATGCTTTTGCCAGAAACATGGTTCTGAAAGGCGTTCAGAGAACCATATCGAGAGCATTAGCTTTAGGATTAGAGAACTCAATGACTCAAGAATTATGGTATGTAAGACTTACTTCATATTTGACTAGAGGCCCGTGGTATTCTTCAGGGCGATTAATCGCTGGAGCCTTCAACTTAGGAGCTGCGCTAGCAATTGGTTACGCCATTAGCGTAATTCTTGAACTATATGTATTTGTTCCACAAAAATTGAGAGTTAGCATATTAAATATGACGAAAAGCTCTCTTAACTTAGGGGCTGCGTACTTAGATAATGTCCCCGAAAACCTCGCAGCACCAACTCCTAATAGTCCATATAACTTACCCGCAATGACAACCGCAGGTGAAGTAATAACGATAGATCCAATTCTAGGCCCAATAACAGCGGACCAAACTGTAGTTTATGGCGCAGACACTGTTGCAAATAATGACAATATTATTGCAGAAGGGTTAGGTATTTTATACTCCATAGTTCCTAATTCACCAAGTTCTATTCAAAATGTATTTGCATCTGTTGACATCCCATATGCCCGCTCCAACAACCTAAACATTGACTTTGACGTTAGTTCAACAGATTATAAGTCGATTTTCAATAGGTTAGAAAGCGGACATAAAGAGCTATCGTACTCAGATAAAAAAGGTGATGTTGAGGTAGAAATGTCGCTTAATGCACTCACAGGCAATGACCACGACTATGTTGCACAAATCCTTATAAAGCCTAAAACATAAAGCGCTAAAATACGGATCTCAAACCCTCTGTTAACAAGCCATCACTGAGTTTTCATTTTAGGTGTCAAGATCTGATAAGGCGTTTTCCCCTTCCAACCACCAAGTGGTCTGTAACAATTATAAAACGCCTTCCTACCAGCTAATTTATCCTGCCGGTTAATGTCACCTTATACGTTAACCGGCAATTAAAGAAGACAATTAAAGAAGACACCCACATTTAGTTTGGTAAAAAGCTGAGAGTC
>NZ_AUXT01000117.1 GCF_001625595.1 Pseudoalteromonas luteoviolacea NCIMB 1942 | reverse complement strand
AATACCTGAACAAAAGCAGCGTATATTGTTTTTGGTGTTGCTTGTTCCTGTTTAGAAACTTGTTTAGTGCTGTGGTAAATTAATAAACGCAAGCACAGCTATGAACAAGAAGGCAGCTGTCATACTTTGACTAGCAAACGTATGCAGTTTAAAGGGGATACTGCGATGGGGAAATCACTGCTCTCATTGGCGTTGGCTGCGCATACGACTAAGGCTCGAGTAGACGTCTATGCTACAGGTAAGTGCAGCATCTATCCGGGGTTATCAGATGTGAATTACATCACAATTACGTAGTGGTGCGAGCGTTACTATTTTATTCATGATATAGAAAGTGCCTAGTAAACGTGACTGGGCATTTTACCGTTAAAGATAATAGAAAACGAAGTAGAACTGGTACATTATCATTACCTGAATTAAGCAATAATCGGATCCCTAAACCAAAAATAAATACCTCTTTCAGCGTTATTTTTAATCATTACTATCCCAGTTTTGGATACAGCCCTTCACCACTCCAAAAGTAGACCTATCTAAGGGGGTCACTTTAAAAAAATCAATGCTTTGTGGCCTCGCTAAATCTCGTTTTATACTCACCAGGAGACATATCAAAGGTTTTTTTAAACTCGCGATAAAAGGTGTTTTTGTTATTGAACCCAGCTTCTAAATACAACTCTGAGACTTTTGTTTTTTTGCTAGCTAGCTTTAGCATTCGCGCGGCTTCAAAAACCCGGTATTTATTAACGAACTCGTAAAAATTGGTATCTAGGTGCTCGTTAAGCAACTCAGATGTCTGATTATTGGTCAAATCTAATTCTTTAGCCAAGCAGTTTAGCGATAATTCATTTTTCAAATGGAGTTGCTCTTTTTCAAATAAATCGATCAATAGCTTTTTTTGTTGATTTGCCAAATCTGGTGCCAGCTCCAATACTCTTGTTGGTTTTTTCCGCTTTATTTTTACGATATCTATAAATCCTTTAGAGAGCATTAAAATATAAATAAAAGTCAATGTATTACTCAGATCCCAAAGTAAGCGCAAGTAATCTGAACCCATTTTATGTAGTGTTACTTGAGCAAAGTATGCGCTAGAAACGACCAGAAAAAATACAACAATGGCTTTTTGACCGATCAATTGCTGAGCGTGCGGATTAGTGGTGCCACCTTTACTAAACCACGTCTTTTTAACGAGCAAAAATTGATAAAAAAGCACATGCAAAAAGTACAGTAAGGCTAAGAGTGTTGGGATTTCTTTTTGTTCTACCAACCTGCCTGTATAAAAGATAACAAACGGGAACAAATGGAGCAGTAATTGGGCGTAATCAAATTGCGCTTCTGATTTATACGTGATGTAAAAGTATATTGCAGGACCAAGTAATAACAGAGAAGAATGCACAAATGCGATAAACGGATACGGCATATAATTAAAGGCGATACCGATGTATTCCAGCATAGGGGTTGAAAGCAGCAACCAAAATATAAATAGCGCGATCTTTTGGTCTACCGCCAAGCGACCTTGTATCAATGCCAATGCAATGGTCACAAACACAACGTAAGCAGCTGAAACTATGTAAAGTATTTTGAGTGATTCTGCTATCACATTAAATCCTTTTTTATAAGCAACGAAGAAATTTGAGCTCAATACACTAACGCACAACAAAAGAAAGTAAAGGGTACAAAGATGACGGTTTCTAATACTTACTGCATACAGCTTTAGTAAAAGTAGGGAGGATGTTTTCATTTCCTTTGTTGTAATTACAAACAAAAAGGAATGGGAATTGACTTTAAAAAGCAAAGTAGACCCTGATTATCAGAGGCTACTTACGTAGCAGACTACACTGGAGAGAGGTTAATCATCTAGTCGGCGCAGCCAATCTTCAAGCGCGCGGCCAATTGCGTCAGGCTGGTCTTCTGGGAGGTAATGTAGCCCTTGCCCAACATAAGAGGTCTCTAATTCATCAATATTTTCAACATACCACTCAAGTACTTGAGGCGAGCGCTCTACACTCGGTGAGCCATAAACATACAAAGTCGGCATGTCAGTTCTGCGCATAAAGCGTTTGATACCGCGCATTAAGCGGTCTGTTTGAGTAGGCTCACCTGCAATAGGAAGCTGATTAGGCCAAGCGAGCAAAGGCTTTCTAGACTCTGGTACAAGGTATGGTGCACGATAAGCGTCCATTGCCTGATCGCCCAACGTCCGGTTAACCGAAGCAGGTAAAGCTTGTTCAATCCACATATTTTGATCTATTACTAGCATTGGTCCCAACACAGGATCTCTCAATGTTCTAAAAAAATCTGCGACAGGGCCAAGACTCTCATAGCTTTCAGCTGGAAATTGTGGTGGCAAAACGCCTTCCATAAAGGCAAGCCCAGCTACTTTTCTTGGGTGTTTTTTTGCATAGAGCCAAGCAATTGCCGCGCCCCAGTCATGGCCGATTAAAATGACTTCATCAAGCTCTAACCGATTTATAAAACGGCTGAAGTATCGATATTGCTCTTTGAATGTATAGTCTATATCTGGCTTGCCCGAATCCCCCATACCGATAAGATCAACGGCAATGGCTCTATGCGTATCAGCAATATAAGGCATAATATTTCGCCAAGAATACGATGACGTTGGATTGCCATGAACGAAAACCACCGGTTTACCTTCACCTTGCTCTAAATATGTCATCCAACTACCTTTTATTTCGATTGAGCGTTGTTCAATTTGATGTGTTTCCTCAATAACTGGTAGTGGCAGTTTTACATTACTTGTAGCCATAAATGGAGTCGATACTCCCAAAAGAGATAATAGTAAGATGCGTGCATAAGTCATTTTGTGCTCCTCAATATTGTTAATTTACCTATAGCGCGCATCCACTTTATAAGGTGTTGAAAGCAGCGCTTTCTCTTTAGCGCAAAATGAAGGATTTATTATATTAGTATATTTTTTATATGGTTATATTTGTCATTTTGATTAGGGGGATGGTTGGACTCTAAACTCAAGAAGCATCGAAAGCACATCAGGGCCCGAGCATACTTTGAATATATATTAACCAAAGAAAACTTGAGCTCTGTAATCGTCATTCCAACCCGCTTTTTTGAGTTTATTACGCTGGCTAGGTGCGCCGCATTCACATTGCTTGAGAATATTCATCACAAATCGTCTAAATAAAGCCATATTTTCCACTGCTCCTTCGAGCATTATTCGTGAATTATCTTCTTTGAATACAACACCCAATACATAGTGCTGACTATTTTCAATACGCCAATGCTGCCTGATATAGTGACCCAGTGACTTATGACGAGGTGACATTGAG
>NZ_AUXT01000116.1 GCF_001625595.1 Pseudoalteromonas luteoviolacea NCIMB 1942 | reverse complement strand
AGTAGGCTTAATATGGATATTTATTTCGCCGATCCTTATTGTTCATGGCAGCGCGGGACAAATGAAAATACAAATGGGTTGATACGTCGATATTTCCCCAAAAAAACAGATTTTTCGACTATAACTGATAATGAACTACAAGAAGTAGTATACAAAATTAACAGTCGCCCAAGAAAGATTTTAGATTATCAGACGCCTGAGGAAGTCTTTT
>NZ_AUXT01000115.1 GCF_001625595.1 Pseudoalteromonas luteoviolacea NCIMB 1942 | reverse complement strand
CTTTGAAGACGTAAACTTTCGATATCCGTGCCATCACTTTTCCAGACTTTATGATATTCCTCAACCAACCAGCGGTGCTCGTAGTATGTGATGATAGCTAACGCGTCTTTTTTGCTGGTAACCGGTTCACTGGTTAATAGGTGCCAGCTTAAATCGTTTTCAGTGTTTCCTCGCTCCGCACAGCCTACATAGTAAACTGGCAGGGATTGCCCTTTCTTATTGTAAGGAACTTTGAGCGTCACTGGGGCATAGGTGATATCCAATGTTGCGCTA
>NZ_AUXT01000114.1 GCF_001625595.1 Pseudoalteromonas luteoviolacea NCIMB 1942 | reverse complement strand
ATAACTCAGTGACACTATTAGATAAAGGGTTCTATGGCGCAGATTTATTATTTTTTATCAACCCACTGGGAGATAATTGCCGCTGGCTGATACCTGCTCGTAAAGGCCTGAAAAACACCTTGCTTGATGAACATGACAGTAACGACAAGCTTATCGAAACGCACGTATCCCCTTAGGCCAAAAAGAAAAACTCGGATTTACCAAACAAGTGGCAAGTTAGAGCGGTTACGTACAAATTGACGGAAAAGATAAAACCGTTTTTACCTCACTGCCTAGAG
>NZ_AUXT01000113.1 GCF_001625595.1 Pseudoalteromonas luteoviolacea NCIMB 1942 | reverse complement strand
TTTCATGACCTTTTGGATCGGCCAACTGATCATTTTCTTAATAGATCAGCATTGCCTTATTCAAGGGGCTCTTTTATTGCGGTTAGATCTCACTTTGTCATAAATATTTGCGATTATAGACTGTGACTCGCAACATAATTTTGGCATGAGCCTAGCTCTGTATATCTGTGAGCATGTCCCAGCGTTTGCGGGGCTACGCCATGCAAAGGTCCACCATTTATACGCCAGTTTTTACCTTCAAAGCTCACTACATCACCTGTGCTATAAACGCTAGGGTGTGGCTGCCACTGCGCTGCACATGGTTGGCACTTTGGTAATTCATTCGCAATTATATCTAACAACTTATAGCCATCATCACGTGAATCTTGGTGTAATTCCCAAATAAAAATACCTGGGTAACTATTCTCAGAAACGAAATCTGTTTTAGTTTTTAAGAGTTCAGGTGTCTCCCAGAAATGAACATAATTACCCAGTTCATACGTGCCTTGATTGTAATCAACACCTTCCCCTTGGACCAGGGTTTCAACAATTTCTCGAGCTGTAAGCGTCTGAACTGGCCCATTCGCCAAAGGAAATGATTTATTGTAAAAAGGTATGCCTAAACTGGTTTTAGAAACGTCGTACTTGGTGATCATGCTTTGGCTCCATTCGTGTGGGTTTACCAAACCACCATGAATATACTCCCAAGCTGCATGGTGATTTTTGGGCGAACCACCCCACCCACCTGTGTAGTCATATGCCATAAAGCGAATAATATCGGCATGGTCATCTAGATCTTTATGGAAATTGATGCCTGACCAGCCACCAGCTTGAACATCTACAGAGACCTCTAGGTTTTGTGGTAATTTTTCTCTAAGCTCTTTTACTAAATTTAATAAATAACCACTTTCAACTGGGTTAGGTTGGTTATATGTGCTCCAGTCCTCCCAGTCTACATCAATACCATCCAAATTATGTAACTCAGCATAAGCAACTAAATTGTCGACAAGTTTACTTCTTGCAGCAGCGTCCATAGATAAAAAATCAACACCCGCCCCACCAACAGAAATCATTACACCGGTGTTGTTCGCATGTGCATGTTCTACAATATCATCTATGAATCGATCTGCTTCTGTAGTATCCAATGAACCATCTGCGCGAGGGTATGCGAAAGCGACAATGATATGTGTTAACTGATCTGTTGCAAGGTCTTTGACGTCCAGCTCACCGCCAGCAGGGTAATCCCAAGTTGAATAAAAACCTTCTACCCTAGGGCAGGATTCCGCAGCAAGCACATTTAAACCTACTGAGCCCAAAGTAAATGCAGCCATTGCCGCTAAATAACTTTTTTTAAACATAACCTTCTCCATGTTGTATAGAAATTAAATTCCCTTTTTAAATAACATGAATAAGTAAGTTCTTATATTGAATTTTTGTAAAGGCATAAAGACAAAGAAAGGCAGCAATTAATACCAATAAAAGCAACAAAATATAAAGAGAGTTAATTAAGGTAACGACTGTCAAATAGCATTTAGCTTTTGAACGCGTGACTCTTCATTACTGTTGCGACTAAACGTATCACTTCTATCCAAGCTTGCCTTAGCTCTGGGTTCCAATCTTCTCCCAACCCCTTTTTTAAGGTGTAGAGTAATGCATTACCAACAGGTGTAAAATGAGAAGCTTTGACACCATAATTTATGTGCCTTTCAGCCAACTTATGTAACACTGGAACCAGGCTGTCTAGGTCATCGAGCGACTTCACCGCCACCTTTAATGTGGCCATTAATTTTTGCCCTTGGCTTTTTATGCTATTC
Source organism: Pseudoalteromonas luteoviolacea NCIMB 1942 (assembly GCF_001625595.1). Classification (GTDB taxonomy): domain Bacteria; phylum Pseudomonadota; class Gammaproteobacteria; order Enterobacterales; family Alteromonadaceae; genus Pseudoalteromonas; species Pseudoalteromonas luteoviolacea_A. The sequence continues at coordinate 49,103 of NZ_AUXT01000113.1, read as the reverse complement.
TTAAACAGCACTTTAAGTGACGGGTCGTAATGAAAAAGCGTGTTATAAAATATCTCTGCGGCTTGTTCTGCAATAGGTTCAACCTTTGCAAAACTCTCCTGTACCAATTGCTTTTGTCTAGCTGATAAACTCATGCACTAGTCCCACCTTTATAAGGTCATACAACATACTCTAGACTTAAAATTACAGCATGGCTAATAATTGCTTAATTTAAAAAATTGAACCAATTAAGCTCAGATTAGTGGACTATTTAAAGTGAAAAAATTTAATCGGGCTCAAGTTCCCATTATGGCATTATTGTGCTCAATTTAGCATCTAGTCTAAAATTAAAAGGTAATCCATTTACTACCTTTTAGTTGCCAAAAGAATAAATAATCGATAATCATTGATTGAGTTATGTAAATAACTTATTCACTATCATCGCTGGGTAATCGATTTAACCACACTACCCAGCAATCAAGCTTTATTTTTTCTTAGAATAAAAGTTAGCGAATATAAAATCTCTTTCAGCAATGCTCGCATGGCAATTTGAGCATGTGTGCTTAATAGCAGGCTCACTTCCCTTTCCTGCCAATATTATATTACCCAACTTATCAAACTGGACATACTCCCAATCTCCATACCCTTCAGAATAGCCCTTTTCCCTTTTTAACATCATAGTAATTGTTAAGGCATCATGCGGTGCACCTGACTGAGAAGAAAAGTTCTCTTTAAGTACGATTGTACCCGGTTTATATATTCTAAATTTCGGTTCTGCTAATTCTTCTTCCTCTTCTTCTTCATCATAGTCTTGGTAATATCTAAGGTACTCCAAATAGTTGTTTTCATATGCTCTTACGTCCTTGTTTAAAAAAACGACTATAAACTGCTGCCAATGAAGTCCTGAATGCTCAAAGCCCGTTACTCGGTGCCAACTAGTTCGATAGTCTTTAAGTGCTTCTTGGTATTTTTCTGGGATCTTAAAGGGGTATACTTTAAAAGGATCAGCGCCCGCCGTACCTACAGTAAAAAGCGCACTCATACAAAGTAATGCTATTATACGTTTCATAGAAAAACCTTAATTAAGAGCCAGTTTCAAAGTCGCACGCTTTTTGCCTTTATACATAACATCGACACTTGTATCTTGCCCCTTCGACAACTTTAGTTCTACAGCGTCATATTTAGGTATTTGCAGCACAAACTCGGTATGAGAACCCACATCCAATTTAATTGGATATACTTTCTGCTTTTTACTAAATGACAACACCTGATAAGCATCTGAGTTAACATTCGCGATGTAACTGCGCATTTTGGGATGTATCTTACAGCCTATACGTGTAAGTGTATTTTCCGACCAGTCTGCCGAAACTTTTGTTGTTTGCCCTTGGCTCATTAAGCCAACATCAAATTTAACCCCTGAATTAGGATCATTAGCAAAAATGTTATGCTGGAACTCATCAGAGTTTTTAAAAGTGATGTCGCCTTTGGGTCCAATGACTACGGCTTTTTTATCAAACACCTTATTTGATTGGTCCAATTCAGCCTTTTGAGGTCCAACGCCCCCTTTTGCATATACAACCCCTACAAATGATGGTCTTTTTACAAACTCTAGCTCACCAGTTAACGTCGCTGCTTCAACACAGAATACTGAACTAACCCCCACCATTAACAATGCGTACTTTTTCATGTCTACTCCTCAATTCGGTAAAATTGGTCTTTCAATTACAACGGGATCAGTCAACGCTGCCATAAACGCTATCAAATCTGCTTTTTCTTGCGGGTTTAGATTTAGTGGAACAATCAGTGGGCTGACATTTTTTACATTGATCGCGCCATTATCGTAATGCTCTACCACCTCTTCTAAACTCGCTAAGGATCCATCGTGCATGTATGGTGCGCTCATGATGATGTTTCTTAGACCGGGGGTTTTAAAAGCGCCCTTTAACTCTTTATTTTTGTCGATGGTATAGCGCCCTTCGTCACCACTTTGAATGCCTATATTGTGAAAGCTGTCGTCAGTAAAGTTTGCTCCATCATGGCATTTCACACAGCGAGCTTTACCGACAAACAATTGCAATCCTCTCACCGCAGACATAGACATTGCTTCTTTTTGACCCGCGAGATATTTATCGAACGCCGAGTCATCACTAACAATTGTCATTTCAAATGCTGCTATCGCTTTGCCGACATTCTCAAACGTCATATCACCATATAGCGCTTTGAATTCTTTTTTATAAAACGGGACTTTTTCAAGCCGTTGTAAGACATCCTTTGGCGTCATTTGCATTTCAACATCAGACACCAGCGGCCCTAAAGCTTGTTCCTGCAATGACCCAGCTCTACCATCCCAGAAGAAGATACCAGACCATGCTAAGTTATATAGGTGTGGAGCGTTACGTCCAAGAATATCACCACCACTTCCTATTCCTTTTGCTACTCCATCACTGAAACCTAATTCTGGGTTATGACAAGTTGCACATGATTGGTTTTGGTGTTTTGACAATCTATTATCAAAAAATAGCATTTTGCCTAATTTAACTTCTCTTTCCGACGGCTCTTCCTCATCTATGTACTCGATGTCGTCGACATCAGGTGTAGCTAGGTTGCCAAACATAGGCATGTCTTTGGCTTGTATCTGAGTACAAAATAGCAAAGGTAAAGCGGCTATAATCAACTTCTTACAATCCATTACTCGTCCCCCGAAATAGTTCGTTTACACATGTTAATTTTAATAGTTAAACTTTGACCTTATCGAAGGATTGACTATATTTGTTAATAAATCAAAAAATTAGCCCACTTTAATAAAAGTTTCGCAAAATAGGTAAACGCACAAACTTAACTTTAATTAAGATAGCTAATTACCAACTCTGAGACACGCATAACAATATGATGATTTCTAGATTTGTTCCAGGCATCGCTGCGCAAATGCTCTTGGCTTTTGGTGTAATAACATCATTGGGGATATTCAGTAACTTTTTCGTTTATTTAAGTACAGGTACCCTAGCCCAAAATTTCACCCAAGTTTCCTCCGTGTCTATTCCATTAGTTAACGTTAATTCAGATCTGAAAATGAATATCTTGGACTCTCTGATTGCACTAGAGGAGCAAATCATAACGGGCAGTAACGAGACCGCAAAAAAGAATGCTATCGTTGAAAGAAATGCTGCATGGAAAGATATCGAAAATGGCTTTGAAACGCTTGCACAGTTTGCTAGGGAAACTGGGTTTGATGAAGTAAGACTCAATAGAATAAAAGAGCACCTTCAAGAGTTAAAGCATGAGCAAAGAGTAACCTCTGATATCGCCAACACACTCGATAATGAACCTGCAGTAAAGTTGCTTGTTACTGAAGCTATCCCTTTGGCTGAATCTATGGTCGCGCTCTTAGCACAAATGATTGAGATAGAGAGAGAGGAAGACGTAGATGAAGATCGATTTGAGTTATTCAAGCTATTAGTTGACTCCGAAATAAATTTTGCGACTGCGATTTCAGAATTGAGAGCTTTTTTACTGACTCGGGAGCAAAAAAATATCGATGGGTTTGACCAAGCTTGGTTTCAAAACAGCGATGCGTTTGTTTCGATCTTAGACGAGTATGAAGACTTATTTACCGATGAGCAATTAGCGTATTGGAATGACTATAGTGAAGAAAGAGAAAAGCTCGCACCGATCACTATTCTAGCTTTTGAAAAACAAGCCAGCGAAGAGTCCAACTTTGCCAATAACCACCTCAGAAAAGTCATCAAACCGTTAACTGCAACGATTTTTAATGAATTACAGGCCATGAATCAGCACGTTACAGACGTTACGAAACAAGGGATTGATGATACACAAAACGCGCTTTCAAATATGTTCATTGTACTTGCAATTAGCTCAACCCTAACCATTATCATTGCCGGTACAATTAGCGTCATATTTAGTAACAAATTGAAAAATCGTGTTCAGTCTTTACTTGCACGCGCCAAGAATATTTCTGTTGGAGATTTTCAGACCCAGACTGACTACTTTGTCATTCGCTCAAACGACGAACTCAATCAATTGTCCGAGAGCTTTAATCATATGACCCTTTCGCTGTCATCTACTATTTCTACCGTTCGGAGGCAATCAAGACAGGTTGGTCATTCTGCGCATCAAGTCGCCGCTATTGCAACCGAAATCTCTACTGTTGCCAAGAACGAAAACTCCAGTTATTCCGAGGTCATGCGGGTAATTGAATCATTTATGGACTTGTTAATAGAGTCAGGGCAAGCCATTGAGCAAAGCCAAGTGGTACTAGAACAAGCAAAAGCACAAGCTGATACCGGCATTCAGGCGGTAAATAGCAATTTAGATGAAATGAATAAAACGGTCGATGTTGTTACGCTAGCTTCTGAAGGTGTTGAAGAGCTGAAAACGGCTAGTGAAGAAATCGAATCCGTCACAGATGCTATATCAACCGTGGCAGACCAAACGGCACTTATCGCTCTCAATGCAGCCATTGAAGCCGCTCGGGCTGGGGAGCAAGGACGTGGCTTTGCTGTTGTTGCAGACGAGGTGCGAAGTCTTGCACAGCGAACGGCCAATTCTACAGATGAAATTAGAAACGTCATCTCGCAACTTACCAATAAAGTAGGCGATGTCATTAGGTTGATGACCGATATTATTCATCAGGTAGATGTGAGTAAAACCCGTTCTGATGAAAGTGGCCAAGCGCTAAGAGCAATGACGACAACCATCGAAGGCATTATTGATGCCAATGACCAAATAGCTCATCGCTCTGACGAGCAAAGCAATCAAATGCTTGAGATGCAAATCAAACTGCAGCATTTATTTTCATCTCTACAGCAAAATGCGGAAAAGGCGCAAATGGTATCCATGATTGGTGGCGATTTATACCAAACCTCAGAACTTGTAAATAGTTTAATGGATGGGTTCCATTTTGATGAGGATGATGATTTAGTTCAGAAAAAACAGGAAAAAAGACGCTCTGTTAGACTCGAAGCCAAGGTCAAAATTACAATATCTCAGGACGATAACGACTACTCAACTATTACTAGGGAGCTCAGCTGTGTTGGCTGTGGGATACAGCTGAGTAAGCAGCTTAATCAGGATTTGGATATTGATTCCGCAGTTATGCTAGTGTTGTATTTACCCAAAAATAACTACAAAGAATACATGGATCAATCGCCGATGAAAATTACAGCTCGGGTCGTTCGCAAAGATGATAAAAATACCGAGTACACATACTACGGTATAGAGTTTTCTGCGACAGGCCCTGATCAGGAGGATACACTGTCTGAGCTCTATGAATTTTTTGATCAGTAGAATTTTCTAAAAAAATACCCAGCTTGTACTGGGTATTACTATTAATCAAAAACAAGTTTTTAATTATAGGATTTCAAGTAGCTCAACATCAAAGATTAGAGTTGAGTAAGGCGCAATTGAAGCACCTGCACCACGCTCGCCATATGCAAGATCGTGTGGGATGTATAAACGCAATTTTGAACCAGCAGTCATAAGCTGTAGTGCTTCAGTCCAACCTTTGATCACACCATTTACTGGGAACTCAGCTGGCTGACCGCGGTCATAAGAGCTGTCAAATACTGTACCGTTGATTAGTGTACCGTGGTAGTGTACACGAACTGTAGATTCAGCTGCTGGCTTATCACCTTCACCAGTAGAAATTACTTCATACTGTAAACCTGACTCAGTTACAGTTACTTCAGCACGCTTTGCGTTTTCTTCTAAGAAAGCTGTACCTTCTGCTGCTAGTACTTTAGCTTCTTCTTCACGACGCGCTTGGATCTCGCTGTTAATTTTCTCGAAAGCAGCTTGGATCTCAGGGATCTCAACGCGGAATTCACCGCCAGTGTAAGCATCTTTCATGCCTTCAAACACTGCGTTTAAATCAAGACCTTCAAATGGGTTAGCTTTTAATTGCTCACCCATTTGTAGACCGATACCGTAGCTCGCTTTACCTGCGTCCGTATTGAATAAATCTGACATATCAAATTCACTTTATTTATCAGCTTAAAAGGACGCGCAGTTTAGCACAGAGAAAACATAACTTATAGGGCGCGGTTCAAAACGATACCCTATAAGTTAAAAAGAAATTAAGATTGCTTCTCTTGATGTCGAGACTTAAGCTCATTTACTAGGAATGTTGCAAATGGTAGGGAAAGCACAAGGCCAATTAGCAGTTCATTGCTATATCCTGCGAGTTTGTCGCCAAAGAATACACCGAAGCCCATGATGCCAAATACAGAAATTACAATTGAAGCGAGGAATGGCCATAACTTTTCGTACTTTGTTATCAAATGCCCAATTAGCGCATTATACAAAAATGTGTATAAAAGGGTTTGCCATAATGTAGGCTCCATTTGACCGTCAATTGACATAATTACAGCCATTTGCAATCCGCTCAAATAGAAAAAACTAAAGACAATCCATAGTGAACAATGTTTAGCAACATTTTGGGCCATTGAACTCTCCTAACGAAAAAAACCGCCGTTAGGCGGTTTTGGGAATGAGGTGGCGGAGAGATAGGGATTTGAACCCTAGATACGCTATTAACGTATGCCGGTTTTCAAGACCGGTGCTTTCAACCACTCAGCCATCTCTCCGTTCTTGGCGCGCATAATAATTGCTAATAATAATTATGTAAAGTAATTTTTTGACTATTTCGCAATTGTTATTGCACCACATATATACTCAATAATACTGCTTTGGCCTTTTGGCCAGCAAAGCACACACTATGCTAACTGTCAGTAAAGATATGAGTAAAGTACCAGACTCTACAGCGATATGTATCATCTGATCCCAGCTGCTCCATCGCTGTTCAAAAAGCGGAATCAAAGATATGGTCCCTACCAGCATCAATATCTTCAGCGCTCTGATGAAATCAAATCGACGGTTAAAGTTCATCCAAGCAGTCAGAATTATCAAAATAGTGATCGGCGCCAACAAAGACCACCACGTATTATCTAACATTGATAACAACAGCTTGCTTGATAATAACCCAATAACTCCCCATACGATCCAAACCCACCAATTTTCACGCTGCTTTAGAAAGAGATCTCCCATAGCTTATCTTCTTATAATTATAGTTAGGTAATAAATTAGGTACTATATAAAGTAGCACTACAAGACTAACAAAGAGAGTTCAAAAAACAACCATTGACTAAAAAAAAGTTGTAACTCGCAAATACTTGTGACTGCCCTTCAAGAAGTTAAGCATTCAACAGAAATAAAATAGACGCCTCCACCCTTTTAGCTCGACATAATTTTAGTAACTTTAAGTCAAAGTGAACTTACAGTTTGACCTAAGTACCAAGCGCATATTATTAGGCACTCAAATTACGGTTTGCTATGGGCCTTAATATTAGACGCAGCTAGAAACAGAAAGTTTATATAAAAAAGTCTATAATTATTAAAAACTTAATATATGCCAATTATTACTTTTTCTCTTCTCAATATGTCTTGACTTCGCACAAACTATAACGATAATGCAAACCATTATCAGTTATGACCCAAAGTTGGTACAATTACTCTAACTTTAATCTTTTGAATAACTGACATCGATTGCGCTGTTTATTGCAGCTTTTTTTGTTCTTCTGGAATAGGGTTTTATGGACAATTCAAAACTACGAACTTCTCTTCAAAAACGCCCCACTCTTCGCCTTGGGCCAATTGCCATCGCACTATCAACGGTGATGGCTAGTACACATACTTTTGCTGAAATTACCTCTGACGAGGCTCAGTCCGCAAATGAAATCGAGCGTATCTATGTGACGGCTTCAACAGTCGGTAATTATTCAGACGCAGCAACTAAATCTGCAACTAAGATGATCTTGTCATTAAAAGAAACGCCGCAATCGGTATCCGTTATTACTCAGCAACAATTAGAAGATTGGAAATCAATCAATATTAAAGATGTGTTACAGCACACGACTGGTGTATATGCCAATAGTGGCCGTAGCCAAGACCGTACGCAGTTTATTGTTCGTGGTGACAACGTCAACCTTATTCAAATAGACGGAGTTCAGCAGTTCCCTGGTGGGCGTCGAGCCGACATTAACGGCGACTCTATTGCCTACGAACGTGTTGAGATTTTGCGTGGTGCCAATGGTCTAATGACTGGTATAGGCTCTCCTACAGCCACTATCAATTTAGTGCGAAAGCGCGCGGTTAGTAAGGAACTAAAAGGCCATATTGGTGTAATGACGGGTCGTTGGAACAATGAGCGAGTTGAGTTAGATATCTCCACACCGTTAAGTAGTGATGGTAGCGTCCGAGGTAGATTGGCAGCAGCACATTACGATAGAGATTCATTTGTCGATAGGTATGGCCAAGAAAAAACCTCTATTTATGCTACGGCTGAAGGTGACTTAACAGACACTACACTTGTACGTGTTGGTTATGAGTATGCCGATACTGCGTCTCGTGGCGTTATTAACTCCCACGCAGCGCCCTATTACTATGCTGACGGCAGTTTATTCAACCCCAAAAGAAGTGACACCGGTTTAACTGCTAAAAATAGTGCTTGGCCACTGGAAGAAAATACGTATTTCGCATCGCTCAGTCATGGTTTTGATAATGGGTGGCAATTAAACTCAATCGCTACATATAACACCATAGATATGGAAGGTGGCAAGCTCTTTTTCCTATATGAGAATGGTTATTATAATCAAGATGGATTTACCGATGATGGCTTTGGATTTAGCGCCGTTATTAGTAGCTCTAAAGATGTTCAAAGAACTTTTGACATCAACTTACAAGGTAGCTTTGAGTTCCTAGGGCAAGAGCATGACCTCATTGTTGGCTACAATAGCTTCGACCGCGAAAGAACGTATATTGGTAACGAGCATAGGCAAGAAGAAGTCCAAATTGGTGAACTCAATAAAATAAATTATTTCACATGGACTGGTGACGTTCCTCATTACCCATTCAGTGATACTCACCCGAACAGGCTCGAAACACATGTAAGTAGCGGCGTTTACTTTGCGACTCGCATATCTCTTACAGACAACCTAAAAACAATCTTCGGTGCAAGAAGAACCGACTGGGAGTATAAAGAATACGGCCAGAACAAAGATAAAAATGGCATAGATGTAAGCGCCCATACTGTAAAGCAAGTAGAGATAGAAACCACGCCTTATGCCGGCATTATTTATGATGTTAATGATGAATACAGTGTGTATGCAAGTTACTCTGATGCATTTGAACCCCAGTTAGAATATGACAAAAACATGAAGCTTCACGGTCCGATTATCGGCGACAGCCTCGAGGCCGGACTGAAAGCTGAAATAGGCTTACTCAACTTCTCTTTTGCAATATTCGAATCAAACAAGATGAACGAGGCAATAGATGATCCAGCTTTTGACCGTCGCTTCAAATTTAAAGGCACCCAAATAAACCCAACAATTGTAGTTGACACAGGTACCACGCGTGGCCTTGAATTAGAGCTCAGTGGAGAAGTATCGTCAGGATTTAATATTTATACGGGTTACTCTTACGCAAAAACAGAAAATCAAGACGGAGAGCAGCTAAACTCGGATATACCTAAACAGCTATTCAACCTATATACAACTTATCAACCGTCAGACTTAGTTGAAGGCTTGACAGTAGGTTTTGGTATGAATTGGAAAGATGGTTACTGGGTTGAAAGTGGCAGGCCTAATATTCAAGGTCGTGAACGCCGTGATCATGGATCTATCACCTTATTCAATTTAATGGCAAGATACGATGTGACAGACACATTAAGCGTTTCACTAAACGTTGATAATGTATTTGATAAAAGCTATCACAATGATATAGCGCCATGGAGTGGGTCCGTCACATGGGGTGAGCCTCGTAACTGGAAACTTTCTGCGAGATATAGCTTTTAAATTAGATAAGTAATCAAAAATGCAAAGCGAGTTTATTTTATGACTCGCTTTGCTTCAAAACCAGCTTTACATTACCGAACTCATTTTAAGCCGACATTTTTCCTTTTCTAAACCAGCCACAACTGCAAATAAAGTATTACAAAAATATTCTTTTGGAACAATTATCTAACTTAAAAGTAGGTAAAAAGCTATCTGATCTTACCAGTATTTATTTTTCACTCAACTATTCGTTCACCTATTTGTTCAGTGCTTAAAACAACACGCGAAAAGTCATGCGCAATTAAAGCGTTTAATCTTCGACGAAATAAAAACCCTCGATCGCACCCACGGGAACAGGATAAAAAAGCACAGCTTTACTATGCTGCGAAAGCGTTTCTAAAGTTCAGCGTAGACGAGGTATTTTGTATTTACATTTTGCGTCAAAATAAGAACGACCCGAATTTTTTGCAAGAAACTGCATTAATTAGTAAATCTGGAATTAAACGGGAAGCCGGCGCAATACCATTTGTCCAATTTTATACTCATCCCCACCCTGAAGACTTTGAATCACCGACAAATATTACCCGTGACAGTAAACTAGAGTCACAGGCGTTTACTCTTAGTGTTTCCAAGGAGTATTCGACTAACGGATTTTTAGACTCATTTAGTACATACTCTCCTAGTAATTCAGGCCTCGTGTTTGAACCACTTCCGACACATAATTGCAATGTCACATTTGTATTTAATAACCCAGATGAAGTGGTCAACCCATTGAATCAAAATAGTCCATGCAGCTCCACAAGCCTTTCCATAAAAACCCTGTTAAAAAGCTTACTATGCTAGTTCTATTAGAAAAACAGATTGATCTGTTGTAGTACCGTCAACATTGATTGCTATCACAATAATCAAAAAGTTGAGAAGGGTAAATTAAGAGCCAGTGACATGTGGACCGAACGCTTCCCAGAGTTTCCAAACTTAAACGTGACATCGCTAGAAAATAACTTTGTACACAGCCAATTAGAGCAAAGCCAAATGGAAAGGATACAATATTTACTTGATGTTAGTAATACAGATGCTCAAGACTTTATTTGTTACGCGACCCATGTCGATTTTCCGATTTGGTCGAGTACTTACAGAATTTACTTTGAGCATCAGTGATCATAAATCTGACAACGAATTTAGATAACCCATTGCCCTCGATAGAGTTTTCTCTCTTTGCTCTGGCTGCTTTTTGTTCCAACTTGAATAGATCATCTTGTTACGAGGGTTTTTAGAAAACTCTGCTTCATGGCTTGTCATAAAATGCCAATACATAGAGTTCATAGGGCACGCATTTTGGCCATCTACAGACTTGATATCATAGTGGCATGAACTACAATAGTCGCTCATCTTATTGATATAATTCCCGCTAGCGGCGTACGCTTTAGAAGCTACAATACCGCCATCAGCAAACTGGCTCATACCTCGCGTATTGGGCATTTCTACCCATTCAATGGCATCAATGTACACTCCTAAATACCAATCATCTACCTGTCTCGGATCGATCCCTGCTATCAAGCAAAAGTTACCCGTGACCATAAGCCTTTGAATATGATGAGCATAGGCGTAATCTAATGATTGCTTAATGGCGTGTTTTTGACAGTTCATTTTTGTCTCACCGGTCCAGAACCAACGAGGTAATTCGCGCTCTGCCCCCATTGCATTTAACTGGGCATATTCTGGCATATTTACCCAATAAATCCCCCGAACAAACTCTCGCCAGCCGATGATCTGACGAACAAATCCCTCAATCTGTGCGATATCGACTTCGTTAGTATGATCATAATAATAATTAATTACCGTATCCACTACAAAGGCTGGACTGATGATCTTACTATTTAGTGCAAAAGATAGCCTAGAATGATATAAGCTCCATTGCTTTTGTGTGTACATGTCATCGGCGTTACAAGTCATCGCATCTTGAAAAAAACCAAACTTCGACAACTGTGTTTTACAGAATGCCAAAATCAACTCTCTTGCTTGTACTCTATTGATAGGCCATAAAAGCTGTTCGTGATATGCACCGAAAGTACTCACATTGTGTCGCTTGAGCCTTTCCCCTATGTCACTTACATCATTCGCAAACACAAGCGGCTCGGGGATCTCTGACAAATCGTTTTGCCTCAACTTATTGCGATTTTTGCTATCAAAGTTCCACTCACCTCCTAGAGGGTGTTCACCTTCCATAAGGATATTAAACCGAGTGCGCATTTTTCTATAAAACGCTTCTAGTCGATGCTTCTTACCCGCTTTAAAATAGCTGCCTAGCTCGCTATCTGATAGATAAAAATGTTCGGTTTCATAAGCGTTAGAGGCAATACTGAGCTTATTTCGAAATTCGCTCAATTGAGAACGAAGTCTATACTCATCCGGTAACTGATATTCAAATAACTCTATTTTGTGCTTCTCTATCAGGCTATTGAGTAACGCTGGTAGTTGCGTGTAATGCTTTGTATCATCCAAAGTCAAATAAGAAACCTTGTGTCCTACTTTTATTAACGCGTGGCTAAACGCCTGCATAGCCGCAAAAAATGCACAAACTTTTTGGACATGATGTTTTACGTAACTCGTCTCTTGATGCAATTCGGCTATCACATAGAGTGTGTCATCATTTTTATTTGTATACCAAGAATGGCTGGCATTCAATTGGTCGCCTAATATAAGTCTGAGCGTTTTGTACTTATCTACCATTTTCTAATCAGCCTCTTTTTTACTTTTCCCAGCACAACGCTTAGAACAATATTTCACGTTTTCCCAATCTCTTTGCCACTTTTTTCGCCATGAGAACGGCCTTTGACAAATAACGCATACTTTTGTCGGTAAATTAAGCTTTTTGTGCATTGCGATTACCTAACATGAATTGAAAGAACACGCTTTGCTTCACTGATTACATCAACACGCTTTTTCCACTGCCAAAGTAATGTTTGCGCTTTTGAATAGCTCTCTTTCAGGTCTACAACTGGTAAAGGATAATCTACTCCAAGTTCGATGCCATACATCATCTGCTCCATTTCAGTCAAAGTCCAAGGGCTGTGTACCAGTGGTGCAGGTATATCAGATAGCTCAGGAACCCACTTTTTAACGAAGTGACCATCTGGGTCCTTGTCTTCACCTTGCTTTACTGGGTTATAGATTCGGATTGTGTTGATGCCAGTCACACCTGCTTGCATTTGGAATTGGCTGTAATGTATCCCTGGTTCAAAATCTAGAAATAACCTCGCCAAATGGGCTACACCTGTGCGCCAATCCAGCTCTAAATGATGGCACAAGAAACTCACGAGCATTGCGCGCATGCGAAAATTAAGATAACCAGTTGCAATCAAGCTCCTCATACAAGCATCTACCATTGGGATCCCAGTATTGCCGCTTTTCCATGCCTCAAGCCTCTCATGCTCTGCATCCCCTGTAACTCTGGGCATATTTTCATAGGCTCGGTTCACACACCTGAACTCCATGTCACACTCACTTTCAAATTTTTGAATAAAATGGCAATGCCAGTGAAGCCTAGAAGTAAAAGCAATGAGTGTTTTGCGCCAATATGGCTTTTTCCAGTTTTTGAGTACTTCTTGATAGACTTGACGTAAACTCAAATTGCCCCAAGCAAGGTAGGTTGAAAGCCGAGAGCAATGTTCGACAGCCTTTTCAGGACTCGACAAAGAATACGCATACTCCTTGCCCCTACTTTCAAAAAAAGACGCTAAAACTTGCCGCCCAATTCCCTCTCCACCAGTTTGAAACCCTCTATTTGTCTGTGTGCGAATAAAAAAATCCAGATCGACATGATTGTTTAATCTATGCTTTTCGTTAAAGAAATTAACTTGTTCGATATCGACGTCAAGTGCTGAATCACGCATCGTTTTTTGCCAATTTTTATCCCAATTGGTTCTTGCTCGAAGTCCTCTTACAACAGCACCTTGAGGGTATTCATACCAGACTACGCCTTTTGAGTCGCACCATTTTGCAACTTGTTTGTCTCGCTCAAAAGTGTATGAAAGGCCAATCTCTTGATGACTAAAAACCTCATTAATGCCTACAGATGCTTGAATTTGTTCTAACACTTCCACGCAATCTCCGTATGCACAGTAAAGCGCGCCATCGGGCAATCTCGATTTAATATCAAGCAATGACTGCGCAATAAACTGAAAGTGTCGCATTGATGAGTGTTTGTCGTGTAGTGCAATAGGTTCAAAGCAATAGAAAAGGAGAATAGGTTCATCATGTTGCGCGGCGTTAAATAATGCTTGATGATCAGTCAACCTAAGATCTCTTTTCAACCAGACAATATTAATGGGCACAACGTTAGACCTCTTGAGGCCAATCGGCCATATCAACTTCTGTATTGACAACAGGGCTGTTTGTTAACCATTTACGAACAAACTCCCCTTTAGGGTCATACATTTCGGTTTGCTTGTCGATATTAAAGTGTCTACCTCCTCTTGGATCGTCACCAACTCCTGCAATGTATTGCCAATTCCCCCAATTTGACGCGACGTCATGATCTATGAGCTGTTGTTGGAAGTAAGCGGCTCCATAGCGCCAATCTACTTGTAATTCATTGACTAAGCAGCTGGCTACAATTTGTCGTCCACGGTTTGACATAAACCCCGTAGAGTTTAACTCTCGCATTAATGCATTAACCAATGGATATACCGTGTCTCCACTGCACCAGCCTAAAAATCGCTGTGGATAATACGTTGTCAGAGGGCGCTTGCCTGCTTCCCCAGAGAATTCGAACAATTTACTGCCCTTTATCATTGCTTTATGATGAAAAAATTCTCTCCACAGCAACTCAAAGAATATCCAATATGTTGAGTCATTGGCACCGTGTATTTGTTCGCAACGTTTTAAGCGAGCCACTATTTGCCTTGGGGAAATATTGCCCGAAGCTAAATACGGGCTGAACTTGGTGGAGTTGTCGTAACCATCAAGCTCGTTACGCGTTTCTTTATATTGCAAAGCAGCATTTGATTTAAAATACCTTTCTATCAAGCAATATGCTTCTGACTCACCACCTCGAAAGACAGCAGTGTTATTTTCTCCACCGACTTCTTCGTTCAAGTCCCACTGTACTAACCCACCTACGCTACTATTTAATGGCATGGGAAGCGTATCAGAAAGCGCACTGTCAACTGGCTCATACACAACTGTATGCGCAGTTTTTTTACGAAACTTAGAGAATGACCCGCTTAACGCGTTGCTTTCAATCTGTTTACTGCCAAACAGTAAATTATTGTTTTGGCATATAAAGCGCAATTTCGGAAGCTGCGCCTTCAACCTTAATAGATTTTGTCTCTCTTGTAGTCCACTAGAATAGTGGCAGCCAACTACGTCAACATCAAAAGTGTGTACAAGTTTTTTTAAAACAGCGTTTGTGTCACCACGTAAAACAAGTAACTCGTAACCAAGCTGCTGCAATTGTTCTGACAAGTCTAACAGGGACTCTTTTATAAACTGTAATTTACTAACTCCTACCTGCGCGTGATTGTAGTTAGTTGGTTTTAGCAGCCTTTCATCTAAAACAAAGACAAATAGTATCTTGTCACATGCATACAATGTGGCGTTTAACGTAATATTATCATTTATACGCAGATCTTCTGTGAACCAGTAGAGGGCTGTTTTCATTGTGTAGTAATACCCATTCGATAATGCTATTTAACAATGCTCAATACGTAGGAAATAAGTATATAGATTAGCGGCAGATCAAAATTAAGGAGAAGTGTTCAGATTTTAAAATGCCAATGTATGACTTTATACAATGGCATAAATAGAAAGAAGTATGTATTTAAGCTATGCTTGTGTTGATTGCTCTAAGTGCCTGTGCAGGATCTTCAGCCTTTGTAATTGGACGGCCAACAACTAAATAATCACTCCCAGCTGCAATTGCTTTTTCTGGAGTCATGATACGCTTTTGATCTCCCGCATCACTGCCTGCCGGTCTTATGCCTGGTGTAATTAACTTAAACTCTTCACCCAGCTCAGCTTTTAAAGACTCAGCCTCTTGTGCAGAACAAACAACACCATCTAAGCCTGCCTCTTTAGCTAGTTTAGCTAAATACAAAACTTGCTCTTGAGGCGTTTTTTCTACACCCAACTTACTCAATTGTGCTTGATCCATACTTGTCAAAACAGTTACTGCAATTAAAAGAGGCGCTTTGTCACCATACTGAGCTAAGGCTTCTTTTGCTTTTGACATCATTTCTGTTCCGCCACTAGCGTGTACATTCACCATCCATACACCTAATTCAGCTGCTGCCGTTACCGCTTTTGCTACCGTGTTAGGAATATCATGGAATTTAAGGTCAAGAAATACATCAAACCCAAGATCAACAAGTTTTTTAACGAATTGAGGTCCAAAGTAGGTAAACATTTCTTTGCCAACTTTAAGACGACACTCATTCGGAGACAGTTGAGAAACAAATTCTAATGCCGCACTTTCGTCATCATAATCCAACGCAATTAGCACTTTTTTTAGTTCAATGTTTGACATAATTACCTTACTTTGTTCAAAAAGAATCAAGAAAATCTAGTATCCATCTAAACCACGATTTGGAACGACTGACTCCCATGTTTTACAAGATGGGCACAACCAGTATAGCTTATGGCTAGTAAAGCCACATTTATGGCATTGGTAGTCAGGTTTTGTCGCGATGTACGAAGTTACCAAGTGATCAATTTCACCCAGCACGTCCTGTATTTTGGGGTTTTTAGTACTTAACAATTGGAGTAAGTAGCTAAAGCCTCTAATAGATGGCTCTCTCTTTAAGCTATCTGTTAGAAACTCTATTGCTGTCGCGGTTTCCCCGTCCTCAATTAACCCTTGGCAATACTTAATTTTAATCGTCACACCACTATTTGGTAGCAACTCTTCAATTAACTCATAGTATTCCAATGCGATATTCAGAGATTTATAACAGGTTTGTAAGTCATTGATTATCAGAGGTGCTATTTGAGGGTATTCAGAGAGTAGTTTTCGCCAGTAGTAAATTGCCTTTACATTATCTTGTCGGTTAAAAGCATCTAACCCTAACTCATACAGCGGCCTAATTGCTTGATGATTTAATTTGGTTGCTTTGTCTAACAACAAAACATCGTTTGACTCAAGCGCGGCTTCACAATAAAAATTCGCTATAGCAGAGCAACTATTTTTATCTACAAACAAGTCAGAGTGGGCTTCATACATATTAATGCCTTTCTCCCAGTCCCTTGTTTGAGAGTACAACTGAATGATTGGCTCTCTTGCATCTTCAAACCCAACTTTAATCAGTACGACAAGGTTTGACTCAGCACTGTCTAACAATCCAGCCATAACATAGTCTTGCGCCAATTCAAGCCGACACGATTTCACCAGCTCAGTATCAAGGTTGGGTTGTTCGATTAATAATTCATGGATTTTAATTGCTCTATCCAACTCTCCTCTTTTTCTAAAAAGAGTTGCGAGTGTCAAATAGTGTTCAACGGAGTCAGCTGAAACTTCAAGCAGCTGAATCAAATGTTCAAGACCTTGATCTTCTTCTCGATCGAGAAGGAATTTTAGGCCCTTACTATATTCAGATGTGATTTTTCTATTTTGCTCATGCGCTAAATTTTTAGCACTATTTTTACCCATTACATAGCCGTAAGCTGCAGCAACAGGAAGCAACAAGAACAAAAGCTCTATCATGACTGGCTTTGATTTTTAGTCAGTAGTAAGTTATTTGCCTTATGTAATTGACCATTTTTTTGTTTAAGCCTTATCAAAGATAAAAAATTAAACAAAAGTCCTACCAAAATACCAGTAAAAAGACATAAGCTTAATAGTGTCGCCAACGGCATTTCAGCACTTGCAATAATAAAGTTGACCTCTACAAGGTTTGGATTTTGTGTACCTACAACAAAAGCCACCAACAGCAACACTAACAACAGTCCTTTTTTTACAACTCGAACCAAACTAGGTTTCTCCAATTAGCCTTCAATACTATCGTTAACGCGATCTCTTAACTCTTTACCAGGCTTGAAGTGTGGTACATATTTACCATCTAACTCTACTGTATCACCAGTTTTAGGGTTACGACCTGTTCTAGGTGAACGGTAATGTAGAGAGAAACTGCCAAAGCCACGGATTTCAATTCTATCTGAGCCAGACAGCGAACCTGCCATTTGTTCTAAAACTTCTTTTACTGCATTTTCTACATCTTTAACAGGAACATGCGCATGCTGTTCAGCAAGTTTTTCTATTAATTCAGACTTTGTCATAACGTTTCCTTAAGGTAAAAAAGAAGGGCAAAAGTGCCCTTCTTGTTTAGACTTTAAAAATTAGTCTTTTTGAGCGTTTTTGAAAGCTGCTGCCATTGCATTTTCGAATGCAGGCTCTTCTTTCTTAAGCTTCTCTAGCGCTTCTTTCTCTTCAGCTTCGAAGATAGCTTTAACAGATAGGCTGATCGCACGGTTCTTACGGTCAACACCTACAAATTTAGCTTCTAGTTCGTCACCTTCAGAAACAACAGAAGTTGCATCTTCTACGCGCTCTTGAGCAATGTCAGCTACACGGATGTAACCTTCAACGCCTTCAGCTAGCTCTACAGTTGCGCCTTTCGCGTCAACTTCAGTCACTTTACCTTTAACAATAGCACCTTTTTTGTTTGCGTCTAGGTAGTTATTGAAAGGATCAGCTTCGATTTGCTTAACGCCTAGTGAGATACGCTCGCGCTCTGGGTCAACCTGAAGAACGATTGCTGTGATCTCATCGCCTTTCTTGTACTCACGTACAGCTTCTTCGCCTGGAGTGTTCCAAGAGATATCAGAAAGGTGTACAAGGCCGTCGATGCCGCCTTCAAGACCGATGAAGATACCGAAGTCAGTGATAGACTTGATCTTACCAGTAACTTGGTCGCCTTTGTTCTGTAGACGAGCAAATTCCTGCCAAGGGTTAGCTTTACACTGCTTAAGACCTAGAGAAATACGACGACGTTCTTCGTCGATTTCAAGAACCATAACTTCAACAGTATCACCTAGTGAAACAACTTTTGAAGGGTGGATGTTCTTGTTAGTCCAGTCCATTTCTGAAACGTGAACTAGGCCTTCAACGCCTTCTTCGATCTCAACGAAACAACCATAGTCAGTTAGGTTAGTTACGCGACCAGTAAGCTTAGCACCTTCTGGGTAACGACCAGCGATTGCTGCCCAAGGATCTTCGCCAAGTTGCTTAAGACCTAGAGAAACACGAGTTTTCTCTTTGTCGAACTTAAGTACTTTAACAGCGATTTCGTCACCAACATTTACGATCTCAGATGGGTGCTTAACACGCTTCCAAGCCATGTCAGTGATGTGAAGTAGACCGTCAACACCACCTAGATCTACGAACGCACCGTAGTCTGTAAGGTTCTTAACGATACCTTTAACTTCTTGACCTTCAACAAGGTTAGCAAGTAGTTCTTCACGCTCTTGAGAGTTTTCAGACTCGATAACTGCACGACGAGAAACAACAACGTTGTTACGCTTCTGATCAAGCTTGATAACTTTGAACTCAAGCTCTTTACCTTCAAGGTGAGCAGTGTCACGTACAGGACGAACATCAACAAGTGAACCAGGTAGGAAAGCACGGATTGAATCAACTTCAACAGTGAAACCGCCTTTAACTTTACCGTTGATAATACCGATAACAGTCTCTTGCTCTTCACAAGCTTTCTCAAGACGGATCCAAGCTTCATGACGCTTCGCTTTCTCACGAGAAAGGATAGTTTCACCGAAACCGTCTTCGATTGCATCTAGTGCTACGTCTACTTCGTCGCCAACAGCAACTTCTAGTTCACCAGCAGCATTTTTGAATTGCTCTGCAGGGATTGCACTTTCAGACTTAAGGCCAGCATCAACAAGAACGATGTTGTTCTCGATAGAGATAACAGTACCTTTAACGATAGAGCCTTGCTCTGCTTCAAAACCCTTTAGGCTTTCTTCAAATAACTGCGCAAAATTTTCTGACATACTAAATACGTCTCATATATAAATGTACCAATAAGCAACCATGCTGCATGGGGTAGTTAAAAAAACACCGGCAGCCCTGCCAGTGATATGAAATAAATTAGCTAACTTTTGGAAGTTTTCCTGCTAACACAGCATCTTCAACAAGCTTTAACACTTGTTGGAATACCGCATCAGCGTCAAGCAACGTAGTATCAATATGGACAGCATCATCTGCTGGCACTAAAGGTGCAACAGGCCTATTCATATCTCTATCATCACGAGCTTTAATATCCTCTAAAAGGCCCTCTAGTGTAACATCAAGGCCCTTATCCTTCAACTCATTAAAGCGCCTGTTAGCACGTTCTTGCGCACTTGCCGTCAGATAAATCTTTAGCTCAGCTGAAGGGAATACAATTGTTCCCATATCGCGACCATCTGCGATTAAGCCATTTTCGGTGCTAAAAGCTCTTTGTCTTCTTAAAAGCGCTTCTCTAACGCGAGGGAGCATCGCTATTTTTGATGCTGTAGCACCGACTTCTTCATTGCGAATTGTATTTGTTACATCTTCCCCTTCGAGTACAATTTTTGATTTTTTAGTCTCGCTATCAATCATAAATTGAACATCAAGGTTTGCCGCGAGTGGCACTAGTGCTTCTTCGTTATCCAAAGCAATTTGATGATGTAAAACAGCAATAGACAGTACACGATATATTGCGCCACTATCTAAAACATCCCAATTTAGTTTCTCAGCCAACAAACGACATACAGTCCCTTTGCCAGATCCGCTTGGGCCGTCTACGGTGATTACGGGCATTGCAGCCTGCATTAATACCTCCTGAAATGCACACCTTATATAAATCGGCGCCTATTATACGCAAGTTTAATGAATAGATCCTTATCAACATGTAACTTTTTGTTCTGTTGATACATTTGTCTACTTTTCGGGTAATAGGTGTGCTGCTGCACACCTATTGAATTTTTAGAATTGAGAGATTGAAGATAGTACTTCAAAATAGGTAGGGAAAGTTTTTGCGGTACAATCTGGGTCGTTGATTACAACTGGCTTCCCACCTACAGCAACCATAGAAAAACACATCGCAATTCTGTGGTCATTGTAAGTATCAATTTCGGCTAATTTGAATTCTGTCGGTGGTGTAACTTCAATATAGTCTTCACCTTCAACTACTTTAGCACCAACTTTACGAAGCTCCGTTGCCATCGCAAATAACCTATCCGTTTCTTTAACTCGCCAGTTATAAATATTTCTTATTGCCGTTTTTCCTTCAGCAAAAAGTGCAACAGTTGCCAGTGTCATTGCAGCATCAGGAATGGCGTTGGCATCTATATCGACCCCTTTCAATTGGCCTTTTCTGACAATGAGCTTTTCATCAAACCATTCTATTTCGGCACCTACTTGCTCCATAACTTTGGCAAAACCAATATCACCTTGGACACTTGATAAACCAACTCCGTTTATTTCAATTTCTCCACCAGAGATAGCAGCCGCAGCGACAAAGTATGATGCAGAGGAAGCATCCCCTTCAACCATGATACTACCTGGGGACTGATAACCTTGCTGTCCTTTAACATAAAACACTTGATAGTTGTCATGTTCAACCACTACACCAAAGTGCTTCATAACACCGAGCGTGATGTCAATATAAGGTTTAGAAACAAGCTCGCCTATTATTTTGATTTCACTGTCGCCATCAAATAAAGGCGCAGCCATCAGTAACGCAGTTAAAAATTGACTAGAAATACTACCATCAATTTCTACTCTGCCTCCGGCAATCTTTTTACCCGCAATTTCTAACGGTGGGTAATGCTCATTCTTAAGGTAAGTAACATCAGCGCCCAACGCGTGCAATGCATCTACAAGGTGCCCTATTGGCCTCTCTTCCATTCTAGGTTCACCTGTTAACGTGAACTTGCCTTCCGTCGCTGCCAACACAGCCGTTAAAGGACGAAACGCGGTACCGGCATTTCCTAAAAATAAAGGCTCTTGAGGCGTCAGTAGTTTACCTTCCGTTCCATGTACCGTAGCAACAGTCTTGTCTTCGTTTAGTTGAACCTGCACGCCCATTTTATCGAGAGCGCCAAGCATATGACGAATGTCATCGCTGTCCAAAAGATTTCGGACTTCAGTCACACCATCACATAACGCAGCTAGCAATAAAATTCGATTCGATAAACTTTTCGAACCCGGTAATGTAACCGATCCCGATACTTTTTTAATCGGTTGTAGAGATAGTTGTTCCATCAGCTATTTTCCTGTGCAAAGCGCTTCATAAATGCAATCAAAGCTTTAATACCTTCTTTAGGCATTGCGTTATAAATACTTGCTCGCATGCCACCAACAAAACGATGACCTTCAAGTGCCATCAAGCCGTTTTGTTCCGCCTGAGCTAAGAATTTTTCATTTAGCGCGTCGTCTTTTAACCAGAAAGGTACATTCATTAAAGAACGGCAATCAATTGCAACTTTGTTGAAATAAAACTCCGAACTATCAATGTAGTCATAAAGCAATGCTGCTTTTTCTCGGTTGTGCTTTTCCATTGCAGGCACGCCACCGATTGACTCTAGATATTTGAAAACCTCAGCAGCCAAGTACCATGCATAGGTAGGTGGTGTGTTGTACATACTGTTTTGTTTTGCTTCGATTGCATAATCCAAAATAGCAGGTTTAGGTAGACCTTTTCTCTCCAATAGGGTTTTGCGCACAATCGCGATACTTAACCCAGAAGGGCCTATATTCTTTTGTGCACCAGCATAAATCAGGTCAAAGTCATCTACATTAATTTCACGTGACAAAATCATTGAAGACATATCTGCGACAATCGGCGCAGTCGGATGCTTAGGTACATCAAAGATTTCTATGCCATCAATGGTCTCATTCGGACAATAATGTATAAATGACGCTTTCTCAGGTAATGCCCACTTGTCTACCGACAGAATGTCAAATTTACTTTCAGTATCGGTCCTGATGTCCAGAGACTCTACAGCCGTAAACTTAGCACCTTCTTTCGTGGCGCCAACAGACCAGATACCGTTTTCTACATAAACGCCTGGAGCATCGTCTAGGTGTAAATTAAGCGGTACTGCAGCAAAATGGCCACGACCACCACCATGCATAAACAAGACTTCGAATTCATCTGATATATTCATTAACCTTCTTAAACTAGCCTCACACTCTTGTGCCAGCTCAAGAAACGGTTTAGAGCGGTGGCTTATCTCCATTACCGAAACTCCGAGGTCTTGCCAATTAATAAACTCAGCTTGGGCCTTTTCCATTACGGCTGGAGGCAACATAGCTGGCCCCGCACAAAAATTATAAACGGTCATTTTTTCCTCATTCCAAATAAAAGACGTTATAAAAGACGAATGCTCTGCAGGTCAAACGCGCCGAACATAAAATAGTAGCCTATGAATTTACATCAAATACGATGCTTGATGAAACAAAATTATCTGCTAAATAATTTAATTTGATTGAATTTTTTTAATAAAAAAGCGGCCTAAGCCGCTTTTATTATTCTTCTGAGTCTTGTTCAGGTGTATTTTCTGGTGCTTGATCACCAGTAGCCTCATCAGTGACTCCCTCTTCGAGGTCGTCCACTTCGATTTCTTCAATACGCTGAAGTCCAACTACTTGCTCATCTTCAATGGTACGGATCAAGATAACACCTTGTGTGTTTCGACCAACGGTAGACACCTCGTTAACACGAGTTCTAACTAACGTACCTCTGTTTGAAATTAGCATGATTTCGTTGTTGTCTTCTACCTGTACCGCGCCAACCACATTACCGTTACGCTCAGTTACTTTGATAGATACAACACCTTGCGTTGCACGGCTCTTTGAAGGGTATTCCTCAAGTGGTGTACGCTTACCATAACCATTTTCTGTTACAGTTAGGATAGCGCCATCATTCTTAGGTACAATCAAAGAGACCACTTTCACGCCATCCGGCATCTTGATACCACGGACGCCCGTTGCAGTACGACCCATAGGACGAAGCGCTAGCATTTCTTCACCAGTTTCTGGATCTAGTTTCACTTCACCAGTTTCTGAGTCACGTAGCTTCTCGTTAAAGCGGACAACTTTACCATGTTCTGTAAATAGCATGATGTCGTTACTGCCATCGGTGATATCTGCACCAATCAGGTTATCGCCTTCATTTAGATTGATAGCGATAATACCACTGGCGCGCTGACGGCTGTATGCAGTCAATGGTGTTTTCTTCACCGTACCGTTAGCAGTTGCCATTAATACGTACTTATCTTCTTCGTATTCACGAACAGGTAGAATTGTCGTGATACGTTCGTCTGCCTCAAGTGGCAGTAAATTAACGATTGGCTTACCACGTGCTTGACGGGAAGCAAGAGGAAGTTGATATACTTTCAACCAATACAAACGCCCTGCTGTCGAGAAACAAAGAATCGTATCGTGTGTATTCGCTACAAGTAGACGCTCGATGAAATCTTCATCCTTCATCTTAGTGGCTGCTTTACCTTTACCACCACGACGCTGCGCTTCGTAATCTGATAATGGCTGGTACTTAACATAACCTTCGTGAGAAAGCGTTACTACAACATCTTCTTCGTTGATCAAGTCTTCTAAGCTAATATCATGGGCTGCTGCCGTGATTTCTGTACGACGCTCGTCACCATATACTTCTTTAATTTCTACTAGCTCATCACGGATAACTTCCATCAAGCGGTCAGGAGAAGAAAGAATTAGTAGTAGCTCTGTAATTAGCTCTAGAAGTTCTTCGTATTCGCCCAAGATCTTTTCGTGCTCTAAGCCCGTTAGCTTGTGAAGACGAAGGTCTAGGATAGCCTGCGCTTGTTGCTCAGACAGGAAGTATTGACCATCACGAATACCCAGTTCAGCAGCTAGCCAATCAGGTCGTGCAACATTTTGCTCGCCCGCTCGCTCTAACATAGGCTGAACAGAACCCAGCTCCCAAGCGCGAGATGTTAACGCTGCTTTAGCTTCAGATGGAGTTGGAGACTTTCTAATAAGTTCAATGATCGGGTCGATGTTCGCAAGTGCAATTGCTAGACCTTCAAGTGTATGCGCTCTGTCACGCGCTTTACGCAAGTCATACACTGTTCGGCGTGTTACAACTTCACGACGGTGAATAACAAACGCTTCTAGCATTTCTTTTAGGTTGAAACACTTAGGTTGGTTGTTATCCAATGCTACCATGTTCATACCGAACACAGTTTGTAGCTGAGTTTGCGCATATAGGTTGTTGAGGACAACTTCGCCTACTTCGCCACGTTTAATCTCAATAACAATACGCATACCGTCTTTATCAGACTCGTCACGCAGTGCACTGATCCCTTCAACTTTTTTGTCTTTTACTAACTCAGCAATTTTTTCAATCAATCTTGCCTTGTTAACTTGATAAGGGATTTCATTGACGATGATTGTTTCTTTACCGGTCTTCTCGTCAGTTTCGATTTCTGCGCGAGCTCGGATGTAAACTTTACCACGGCCAGTCTTATAGGCTTGCTCAATCCCCTTTTTACCGCTAATAATTGCTGCAGTCGGGAAATCAGGACCTGGAATATATTCAATTAACTCTTCAATGGTGATATCTGGGTTTTGAATAATCGCCAAGCAGCCATTGATAACTTCAGTCAAGTTGTGAGGCGGAATGTTCGTCGCCATACCTACCGCTATACCAGACGAACCATTAACTAGAAGGTTAGGTACTTTGGTCGGTAAAACATCAGGGATTTGCTCTGTACCATCATAGTTAGGTACGTAGTCTACTGTTTCTTTTTCTAGGTCAGCTAAAAGTTCATGAGACATTTTAGCCATACGAACTTCGGTATAACGCATCGCAGCTGCTGAGTCACCATCTACTGAACCGAAGTTACCTTGACCATCAACTAGCATGTAGCGAAGAGAGAAAGGCTGAGCCATACGAACA
This sequence comes from Pseudoalteromonas luteoviolacea NCIMB 1942, assembly GCF_001625595.1. Lineage (GTDB taxonomy): Bacteria > Pseudomonadota > Gammaproteobacteria > Enterobacterales > Alteromonadaceae > Pseudoalteromonas > Pseudoalteromonas luteoviolacea_A. The sequence goes on along the minus strand of NZ_AUXT01000113.1, from coordinate 23,362 downwards.
ATTGTATCGTAAACCGCACTATCACCATGAGGGTGGTATTTACCGATAACGTCACCGACTACACGAGCTGATTTTTTATATGGTTTGTTCCAGTCATTGCGTAATTCGTTCATTGCGAAAAGCACGCGGCGGTGAACAGGCTTCAAACCGTCACGTACGTCTGGCAATGCACGCCCTACGATTACACTCATCGCGTAATCTAGGTATGAATTTTTCAATTCATCTTCAATATTGACCGGGAGGATTTCATTGGCGAGATCAGTCATTTGATACCACTTTCCTTCAGAGTCTTGCCCTTTTATGTCACACTACTGGTGCCAAAGGGTTAAGTTATTATTTATTCGGCTGACGATACTAACACAGATAAATCTAATTTGCAGTCGTAAAATGTCTGGTATTTTTATAAATAGCCAATACAATGCGCCCAGATAAACGAGGAAGCTTTTTATGACCGAACATCAAAATGTAGACCACGAAGAAATCGCGAAATTCGAAGAAATTGCCGAAAGATGGTGGGATACAGAGGGTGAATTTAAACCACTACACGACATCAATCCACTGCGATTAGATTTTATAAATGACAAAAGTACTGGGCTTTTCACAAAAAAAGTACTTGATGTTGGCTGTGGAGGCGGCATTTTAACCGAAAGTATGGCCAAGCTTGGAGCAGAAGCTACGGGTATCGACATGGGGCAAGAGCCGCTCAATGTTGCGAAGCTGCACAGTCTGGAAAGCGGCATACCTGTCGAATATAGAAAAATACCAGCCGAGCTGTTTGCGGATGAGAACCCAGAACAGTTTGATGTCGTAACCTGTATGGAAATGTTGGAGCATGTACCGGATCCTTCTGCGATCATTGCAGCAGTAGCCAAAGCAGCAAAGCCAGGTGCAAGTGTATTCTTTTCGACTCTAAATAAAACACATAAAGCGTACTTACTCGCTGTTGTCGCAGCAGAAAAGTTACTAAAAATGGTGCCGGAAGGCACGCACGACCACAACAAGTTTATTCGTCCTTCAACTTTAATCGGCTGGGCAGAACAACATGGACTAAAAGTCCGTCATTCAGCTGGGATTAGCTATAACCCATTCACTAAAACGTTCACACTGAGTGATGACGTCAGTGTTAATTATCTACTCCATTTCGAGAAACTAACATGACCAAAGCCGTTATTTTCGATTTAGATGGAACCTTGTTGAATACAAGTGGTGACCTAGGCGGCGCACTCAACCACGTATTGCGTATTCATAACAAACCAATTGTTTCTAAAAGTGAATACAGTCCAGCTATCTCAAACGGAGTAAAAGCTTTGCTTGAAGTTGGATTCGGGGAGGAGCTTAAAAACTACGATGTCGAAGCCCTGAGACAACAAGTGCTAGATAGCTACGCGCAAAACATTGCAGTTCATTCTCATTGTTTCGACGGTATTACCGAACTATTGCAAAAGCTCGAATCAATGAATGTTGCTGTTGGCATCATGACCAATAAACCAGGCTTTCTAACAATCCCCCTGTTACAACAGATCCCTGATCTGGCCCATATTAAAGTCGTGGTATGTGGGGACACGCTGAAAGTCGCTAAGCCCAACCCAGAACCATTACTCTTAGCCGCAGAGCAACTTGGTGTCGAGCCGGCCAAATGTATCTATGTGGGTGATGCGCAAAGAGACATTGAAGCCGCCCATGCCGCCGAAATGCGCTCCGTCTCCGCTCTATGGGGGTTCATACCTTCACTGGAAGACGCAATTTCATGGGGAGCAGAATTAAACCTGAAACACCCAATAGATATAATTTCGCATATATAGTAAGAAATTATAATTTGAGACACTACATATTGTGTCTTACACTTAGTTGGGAAAGAAATTGAACATAAAAAAATCACTCGGATTTTTTACCAAAAAAAGACAAAAATCCTTGTATTGAAGTTGATTTTTTTAAGGGCTCAGACAACGTGGATAATTGAAGGTTAGTAAATACTAACGTCATGAATTTATCCCAATGTTATCCACAATCTGAGCCAATTTGTTCTATTGCAAAATACAAATAACCACACTATCTTGTGATGCAATTTCAAATAGGCACCATATCTAGTGGTGATTTCCTAACCAATATAAAGAACTTGGGAATACAGGCATAGCTTATGAACCAACAATTATCTGTCAGTAAAAGAAACGGTCGTAAAGAACCGCTTGATTTAGATAAAATTCATCGTGTGATAACTTGGGCCGCAGAAGGTCTAGATAATGTCTCAGTCTCTCAAGTAGAGTTAAAATCTCATATTCAGTTTTATGATGGGATCCGTACTGAAGACATTCATGAAACTATCATCAAAGCAGCTGCTGACTTAATCTCCAAAGATACTCCAGATTACCAATACCTAGCCGCTCGTTTAGCTGTATTCCACCTAAGGAAAAAAGCTTACGGTCAGTTCGAGCCACCACACCTTTACGATCAAATCGTCAAGCTTGTGGAAGAAAAGCGCTACGACGAGCACCTATTGAAAGACTATACACGTGAAGAACTCAATGAACTTAACGAGTACATTGACCATAGCCGTGATATGACTTTTAGCTATGCCGCAGTAAAACAATTGGAAGGAAAGTACCTAGTTCAAAACCGTGTAACAGGCGAAATATACGAGAGCGCTCAGTTCTTGTACCTACTTGTTGCTGCGAGTCTATTCTCAGATTACGACAAAGAAACGCGTCTTGATTACATCAAACGTTTTTATGATGCTGTATCTCAATTTAAAATTTCTCTACCTACGCCTATTATGGCAGGTGTACGTACACCGACACGTCAATTTAGTTCATGTGTACTGATTGAATGTGATGATAGCCTTGATTCTATCAATGCAACTTCTTCTGCTATCGTAAAATATGTCAGCCAACGCGCTGGTATCGGTGTAAACGCAGGTAGGATCCGTGCTCTAGGCAGCCCAATTCGTAACGGCGAAGCTTTCCATACAGGCTGTATTCCATTCTACAAACACTTCCAAACAGCTGTGAAAAGCTGCTCTCAAGGTGGTGTACGTGGTGGTGCTGCTACCCTATTCTACCCGCTTTGGCATCTAGAAGTTGAGAACTTACTTGTTCTTAAGAACAACCGTGGTGTTGAAGAAAACCGAGTTCGTCATTTGGACTATGGTGTTCAGTTCAACAAAACAATGTACACGCGCCTTCTAAAAGACGAATATATTACGCTATTTAGCCCATCAGATACACCGGGGCTTTATGACGCATTCTTTGAAGATCAAGAGCTTTTCGAGGAACTTTACACTAAGTACGAGAAAGACGAATCAATTCGTAAGAAGCGCATTAAAGCGATTGAACTCTTCTCAATGTTTGCTCAAGAGCGTGCAAGTACAGGTCGTATTTACCTGCAAAACGTGGATCACTGTAATACACACAGCCCGTTTGATTCAAAGGTCGCGCCAATTAGGCAGTCAAACCTTTGTCTAGAAATCGCTTTGCCAACTAAGCCTCTAAACAATGTAAATGATGCAGAAGGCGAAATCGCACTTTGTACTCTTTCAGCATTCAACTTAGGCGCAATCAAAGATTTATCTGAACTAGAAGAGCTTGCTGAGCTTGCCGTACGTGCACTAGATAACCTGTTAGATTTCCAAGACTACCCGGTTCCAGCTGCACACACAGCTACAATGGGTCGCCGTACTCTGGGCATTGGTGTCATTAACTTTGCTTACTACCTTGCTAAAAATGGTAAGAAGTATTCCGATGGCAGTGCAAACGCATTGACGCATAAAACGTTCGAAGCGATTCAATACTACCTAATGAAAGCTTCTAACGAGCTTGCGAAAGAGCGTGGCGCATGTCCTAAATTTAATGAAACGACCTACTCAAAAGGTATCATGCCTATCGATACATATAAAAAAGATATCGATAGCATTTGCGATGAGCCTTTACACCTTGACTGGGACGCACTAAGAGAGAGCGTCAAAGAGTTTGGTATGAGAAACTCTACTGTGTCTGCATTGATGCCTTCAGAGACGTCTTCTCAAATTTCTAATGCAACCAATGGTATCGAACCACCTCGTGGCCATATCAGTGTTAAAGCCAGTAAAGATGGTATCTTGAAGCAAGTAGTACCAGAGTATGAAAAACTAAAAGATCAGTATGAATTACTATGGGATATTCCATCAAATGATGGTTACCTAGGCCTTGTTGGTATCATGCAGAAGTTTATTGACCAAACAATTTCAGCTAACACAAACTACGACCCTACAAAATTCGAGGGCGGTAAGGTACCAATGAAGTTGTTGTTGAAAGATTTACTTACAGCATACAAACTTGGTGTTAAGACGCTTTACTACCATAACACACGTGATGGTGCAGCTGATGCGCAAGACGAATTGAAACCAGAAGCAGAAGATGATGGCTGTGAAGGCGGCGCTTGTAAAATTTAACAAGCTATAAAATAGTAAAAAGCCCGATCATAACCTCAATGCTGATCTATTAAGAAAATGATCAGTTGATCGATCCAAAAGGTCATGGAAAATCCGTAATTAGTTTTCTGATTACGGATTTTTTTATGCCAAACACGTATTTGTTCAACGATGTTATCGATGATTCATCACTAGAGTTGGCTCAACTGTCTACATTTTGTGAACACATTCCTGTTGAGTGGATTGCACAGGTAGCAGAACTATCAACTAAAGCGACAATCAGAAGACGCAGACTTCCCAGCGATACGGTGCTTTGGTTAGTGGTTGGTATGGTATTCTTTCGCAATGAACCTATTGCTGAAGTGGCAAGTTAGAGCGGTTACGTATCAAATTGACGGAAAAGATAAAACCGTCTTTACCTCACTGCCTAGAGATAAATTTAGCGCGAACGACATAGCCAACTTATATCATGAACGCTGGGAAATAGAGCCGGGTTACCGCGATATAAAATCATCCATGCAACATAATGCGATTACGCTAAGGAGTAAGACAGCTGAGCTTGTGTATCAAGAATTGTGGGGATTGATATTGGGGTACAACTTAGTCAAGCTTAGCAGAAGTATCAAACCGATTTACCACAGCAGAGATGACACTTGATTGACAACGCTTGATACATCTAGTCCTAAATCAGCTAGTTGTTCGTGCTTAAACTCAATGTGTGCAAGCACCCTATTTACTTTTAAATCAGTGTCGACAAAAAGAAACATGTTTGTTTCATAAGCGGCTCCGACCAATTGATAAGCATAGTTCAGCATCTCTTCGTAACTATCTTGAGACTGAACCACCAGCTCCACATCAAACTGCCTGGCAGTTGGCAATGGCATAGGTAAACCGGAAACACTTTAATACCTGAGATCTGAGATAACTGTCCATATAAAGTAGGTAACATGTATTGAACAGACTCATCTCTTTGCTCAAAATCGACAAAGTTAATACCACTAAATGCATTTTTAGGTCGTATGATTTGCCAAGGTAGAAGCAGGAGACGCATCTGAAACAATGTACACTGAGCTTTGATCTCCTCCCGGCGCCAGCTCTTTCGCCGAGTACATGTAGAACGGCACCATCAGACTACTCAGAACAATTGATGCAAAAATAATTTGGCCCTTATACCCAAAACTCGCTTGCAATACCTTTCCATAAAGCAGCTCAAACCTGTCGAAATATAAATTCACCCTTTTAGTGAACTCGCTTTCTTTACCACCTTCATCTAACACAAATGTACTCATCATTAGAGATAAGCTTACCGCAACGATACAAAATTGTGGGCTAACAGGGGGTTCGCACATTTGCCCGAACACATACCTGATCGTTGTTCCGGGAAATTTGATAAAAAGCGCCTGAAGATGACAATTGGTAACAGTTGAAAACCTGATTGGTAGGTAGCTGCCAAAATGCTGCCAATAGTGGCGCCACAGATCCTGTTGCAGGGTCTTCTTTGACTCCATACTGCGGAGCAAAGTATCTAAAATACAAGGTGTTAGATTGGTCAACATCTTGAGCAGTTACAAGTAGCGCTCTGCGCGTAAGTTGACAGTATTTATCAACAGCAAAGTCAAACGTCACTAGATTATCTCTATTTAGCAACTGAGCTACAAAATAGCCATCGCCGGGCTCTGTGTGTTCTAATTTACATACATTATCACTAAATATCTTGAAAACGTCGCTCAATGGCGTGCTTGATTTAAGTCTGGATTGAGGAAGCAACATTTTGTAACTGCTCGAAGCCTCCTTTTCCACACAAATTAAGTGACTGACAGACTGGAAGCATAGCGTATCTTGAGGTGTATTTAGGGCTGTGAACAAGACATCAGCAGCTGCTAAAGTCCCATGACCACAGAATTGAATTTCACCATAAGGTGAGTACCAACGAATTAAATGGGGGCCACTTACCTTCGGTAATACAAACGCGGTAGCAGCTGTTGCATTACTAGCGGCCACTGATTGAAGATTTTCACCGTTGGTAAACTCAGAGAACCGCGTGCACAGCCTAACATGCGCAAAGCTACCTAGATAGTGCTGAAAACAAAACACTTGACGAACAAAAGTCTCATTCATTTGGATTTCTGTCGCCATGTGAACCAATCTCAATGCTCGCTTCTCTCGCCTGCTTTACAGACCATCTTTGACAACTTGCCACAGAGAGTCGACAAAATGATGCTGGTCATCTGTAAAGTGTTTAATGACTTTAAAGCCGGTTTGTTGGCACAAACACTCAATATCATTTGGTGTAAACTTAAACGAATATTCTAAGTGAATAGCTTCATATGCATCAAATTGAAACGCTCGTTGCAAGGCCGAAATATATACTTCCTGCTTTTCGGTTGAAAGCACATAGCTTTCCATTGCGCCTAATATGGGATTATAAACGCCAAAATGTTGAAACTTTTCTAGCTTAAAGTTGCCACCCAATTCGGTGTTTATACGGTGCAGTAAGTTGAGGTTAAATTGCGCTGTCAGTCCAGCCCTATCATTGTAAGCCGCAGTGAGTTTATTCACATCCTTTTTCAAATCATAGCCAGTTAATATGAAGTCTGATGCATTCAAGCTCATCCATAGTTTTCTCAGAAAACCTTGGCTCTGCTCTCGATTAAAGTTGCCAATATTTGAGCCTAAAAAGAGCACCAATTGTTTGTTACTCGATTGACTTCTAACTAGCTTCAACCCTTCAAAATACTCTGCAACGACACCATGAATTGTCAACTTATCATCCGGTACAATGTTCTCTTGTAACATCACCATGGCTTTTTCTGATATATCGATAGGGTAGAAGTTTACTTTACAACCACTTTGTAAAAAGCCATCTATAATCAATTTGCTTTTGTGGCCGTCCCCTACACCAAGCTCAATAATATCAATTTCTTGTTCGTCAATTAACTGCGCTAACTGCCCGCTAATTCGGGTCAAAATTTCAACTTCTTTGGCTGTAAGATAATAATCTTCATGCCGAGTAATTTTCTGAAAAATTTCACTTCCAGTATCGTCATAAAAATACTTTGCTGACAGGTGTTTGGGTGTAGCGCTCAGCCCCGTCAGGACTTCTATTGCCAGCTGGTCATCTTGGGTATTTTCACCATGTGCGTCTTGCGTGAGTAATCTGAAGTGTGTCATTAAATATCCTTTGCTAATCTGATGCCTGAAAACATCCAACGTTGATTTGGTGCATAAAAATTGCGATAGCTATGACGGTAATGACCGTAAGGTGTGGCTATACATCCTCCTCTCAGAACAAATTGATTGCACATAAACTTGCCATTGTACTCAGTAAGCATCCCCTGATATGGTTTGTAACCGGGGTAGCCTGAGTACTGGCTTTTGCTCCAACACCAAACTTGACCAAACGGTGCGTCACTTTGAGTTGGGTGATAAATGTCAGGTTTATCACGCGCTCGTTTTTCGCACTCAGATATCCCAAAGAATTCGCCATCGTATGAGGCCAGATACACTTCCATCTCTTGCTCACTAGGCAACCTTACACCTTTCCATTTTGCATATGCATCAGCTTCAAAATAACTAACGTGTGTGACAGGCGCATTGAGATCCAATAAATTTAGACCATGTAACGAAAACTCATACCACTCGTTGTCTATTTTTCGCCAATATAATGGATGCGTGATTTCCTCATTACTTACCCAATCCCACCCTAGGCTCAACCAAAACTCTGCTTGGTCATATCCTCCGCTGTCAATAAACTCAAGATAGTCACCATTTGTTACTGTGCTTTCGCTAATAGCAAATGAATAGATATAAGTTTTATGTTTAGGTTTTTCATTGTCATACGCAAAAGAGCCCTCAAAAGCACCAATCTGGGATATCCCTTCGTTAAATGAACGCCATGTCTGGTTGATGAGAGAGGCAGTACTAAGGCGAGCCTCACTAAATACCGGTGAGATGGGGTTGCACCCAAAAATATATTTAATATCCATCAACAGCAGCTCTTGATGTTGCTGCTCATGATGAAGTCCAATCTCGAGCAAGGATAAATCACTATCATCAACTTCAGCGCTGGATAAATAATTCACGATAAGGTTATCTACATAACTCCTATAGCGTATTACCTCCTCGACGGTTGGTCTTGAAAGGTCACCGCGCTGGTTCTGCTGCCAATGCTTACCTGCTGACTTATAATAGGAATTAAACAACAACCGATACTGCTGATTAAACCGCGTATATCCGCTCAAACATTTTTCCAATATAACTTCTTCAAAAAACCATGTAGTGTGGCCTAAATGCCATTTCGGTGGACTCACATATGCAACCGGTTGAACAGCGTGATCTTCAGCTGCTAGACATGAACAAAGCGAAGTTGAACGCTCCCTTACCCTAAGATATTCACCAACAAAGTACTTAGATTTTTCGTTACTGCTTAATTGCTGCCATTTCATAAGCTACCTAACTAAGAAGCCTTCCTAATTCAGCTTGCCATTTTCTTGCTAAACACCACAAACCAATGTCTATTGAAACCACGATCTAAATGCCATTATTTAGGCGTTTCCGTCTATTTATCGGAACACAAATTAAATACATTCCAATCATTGAAGATTGTATAGCGATTTAAATGTGTCAAGTTTGGTTAACAATGCGCAGTGGCATAGTTATCAAATCATAGCTGGCCACACGCTACCTGTAATAGAATGCCTCTGTATTTTTTTGCACACCATTTGTTTGAGAAAGCACACAGGGTTAACGTCTAAACCCGCGTAATACCTAAACCTCGGCTATAAATGAGGTTTCAACTTAAAATTTTTGACCACCATTCGAGCAAGGTGTTTCAAAAATAGTAGAAACACCAAAGCTTAGATAAAGCGTATAAGTTGCACTATTTTACTGGTACTACGTAAGGAAATTTATTGGGGTGTCGGTTAAATGTATTAGCATGATCAGTTACTTTACGCCCCATAAAAAGACTTAACACCGCATCCATCGCATCATCACTTGGCTTGCGTCCGTTTATGTTTCCATAACGATACTCTGCTCGACTACCCACTTTATAAGCAATCATGTCTGGTAACAATTGCTCAGCTACATAGTCTGAATACTCTACTAAGTTTGCTTTCTTACCATCAAGCGCCACTGCCCTTAATACCATACCGGATATCGCATATCTGCGAGATAAATCGCTATCCGGACGATGATGAACATGCTCACTGACCTCCGTTTTGTTATTTGCTAAAAATAGATGCGTTACCAGCGGATTTGCCACCCTATTAACCTGTACCCACTGGTCAATATTGTATATTGCGCTAGTCGCATACACTTGGATACTCTCGGGTAGCATCTTGTTTGGCACTTCAATTAGAATAATGCTGCTTTTAAAATCTTTAAACAAATCGACTCCGTTGTTGAACTTTGTCAACTCAAGTTTGCCTTTTCCAATCAGAGTCGTTAAAAACCCTATAATCCCCTCTGAGTTTCCAACAAACGGGTCGTGTGCAGCGCCGCTCCAAACTTTAATGCCATTTTTGAACTTAGCGGGCTTACCAACAGTCGCTTTTCCAAAGACTTTGCCTTTGGTACCAATAGCCTGATTTGCGCCATCTATTATACCAAAAACCAATTGTTCACCTTTTAAGTGCGCCGTTATCGTCAAGCCTCCTCCACTCAATGATGTGTCTCGCGCAATATGAAAGCTATAAACGCCATTTGTGCCGAACTCCGCTTTGTGTTTAGTGGTAGGATTTACATCCATCATAAATGATGTGTAACCACGCTGGTCCGAGTTAAAAACAAACATGTCAGTTAAATCAAACTTTGGATGCTGTTGTGCCAATTTGCTTTCAAAATGGTGGCTTGCATGCACGATTGGTGGACTAAAGTTAAACCCAATAGTCACTAGTATTGTCCCAAGCACAGCCTTTTTGATTGAATTTTCTCGTGTTTTACTCATGATGTTCTCCTGTAATACTGTCGTGCAATTCAATAAAGTTTTCTTATTATTCGTTATACCCACCCCTCCATATTTTAAGGTCAAGGTATTTGCTAGTAGCCTTGTATTGCAACACGCTCTGCAATTTATTGACTTAACGTACAAATACGCGGTACCTCTAAATGCTATGCACCATCAGGCGCATTATCCATGACCAATGGGATTGATGTTTTGTCCGATCGTATAATTGTCGAAAGAGTTTTTACGCCAAGTTCGTAGAGTCTGAAAAACTTGAGGTTTCGATGAGAAAATAGCGGGCAAAGTCTTATAAAACTGATTTTTATAAGCGCTGTCGCCATTTGCTTATAAAGCTGATAGCCGATTCAATCACATACTTTTTTACGCACTATAATCAATAAGGCAATGTATGTTAGCTCCATTGACTTTTGCTTTGTGAACCAACTGGAGTAGTTAAATGTCACAGCCCGTTAAATTTAGCTTAGAAGAAGAGTTGCCTAGAGCTAATAACTGTCTCGCTGGCTCTGATGCTTTATCTGATATTCTCAATGCCATTAGGCTCCAAGCCAGTAGTTATTTTTGTACTGACTTTGCAGCCCCTTGGGGTATCGAAGAGAGAAATACTGACTACGGTACTTTTCACTTTGTGGTCAGTGGCAAGGCTTGGCTAAGTATAACGGATAAACAACAAACCTATTTATCTACCGGGGACATCGTCGCGTTCCCGACCGGATCCGCTCACCATATCAGTGACAAACCAAGTAGTGATGTTTTCCCCGGCGATAAGTTATTAAGAAAAATCCATAACAATGAAAACCCTTTTGCTGGTGAAAAAAATATCACTACCCTTTTATGTGGATACTTTAAATATCAACAGCACTCCAATTTGCCTTTATTAAGGGATATGCCGGAGTTTTTGCATATAAAAAGCGACGAGGAAGGGTCTTTGTCACGGCTAAGTAATCTTGCCAATCTGTTAGCCCATGAATCTCGTTCCACTCTACCAGGTGGCACAGTCGTAGTGGATAGGCTCACAGAAGCATTTGTAATTCAAGTTTTACGGTGGCATATCAATAGCAATCAGCCCAACAAAGGCTACTTTGAAGCATTAGCGGATACACGGTTAAGTTGTGCATTAAGTTTGATCCATAAAAGGCCCGCTGAGTCATGGACAGTACAAAGTATGGCAAAGGCGGTTGGTATGTCTCGATCAGCATTTTCGAATTTATTTCATGAAATCATTGGAATGACACCGATGTCCTATCTCAGTCAATGGCGTATGCATCTCGCTCAAGACCTACTCAAGGCAGGTAAAGAGTCAATGGTAAGTATTGCTGAGCAGGTGGGTTATCGTTCTGAAGCGTCATTTAGTAAGGCTTTTAAGAAAGTTGTCGGCGTCAGCCCTGGGTACCTGCGTCGACACAAGGTTAAAACCCATAACGACACTTCCAAGCCTTCGTGACTTACTATCTGCTCTAAAGATTGAACGCTCGAAAATAACGTAATTACAATGAGGCATTAAATGATTACAGACTACATGAAAATGGTAAGTGCAAATAACTGTTCGCTATCTAACGCCTTCACCATATCTATCTAATTTTTTGACAGCGGGGCTTTGCTCTGGCATTACGCCGTTACAAAGCACCCACGGATGATTTCAGATGACAGTGTCTAGATAAACTTTTTGATAATGAAATCTACTTTCACCCGCTTTGCTTGCCCCAGTATTTTTTGTACTGGCGTTGGGTAATCTTGTAGCGTCTCAATGTCATCAGGCCCAGAGAGCTTTCGACAATGGGCTAAAATAGCCTCTTTTTCTGTATCGATATAAGGCTTTAATTCTTGTGCTTTATCCTCGATCAAAATGCCGTTTTCTATATCTAGTCCCCAAGCCCTTGGGTTTAAGTTATGACCCGTCATTAAGTGAACTTGATTATCTTTATTTATGCCTTTTAAGTGGAATGAGTTAGCTCCATCTTTCCACAAGTACACATTTAAGATCCCCTGCTCTATATACTTTCTTTGCGATTTTAAGAATTTGTGTAGAATTCGCTCATACAAATAAGGAAGTGCACCTATCCGACTAAATGGCTTGTCTGGTGATATATAAAAATCATTGGCTGTTTTATCACCTACCACTATGGTAATTGACTTGCCTTGTTTCAACAACCTCCTCAATGACCTCAGCAAAGGCGCAGGAAAGTTGAAGTAAGGTGTATATAAAATCAACTCTTGTTCTGTCGTGTCGAACAGCGCTTTAATCAATCGGTTCAACTTATTTGTTCTGCGGCCAAAGCCTAAAAATGCTCTTACATTTAACCCAGACGTTTCATCGCCCGCAGACATATCATAATTTGCCCTTTTCAAAGAACGCATCAGCTTTTTTTGCGCAAGCTTGATATCTGCAAAAGAAGGTAAAGGTCTTGAGTCTAACCTAGGAACAGCTTCAGAGCTGACTAAGTGCTTTTCAATAAAGCCAATAAAGCTTTCAGCAAGTTTTGTATTTTCAATCAAAAAGTATCTATCAAGTCTATATTTGTCTTGTTGATGTAAATACACATCATTGATACTCGCGCCGCTATACAGCACTGTATCGTCAATTACAAATCCCTTTAAGTGAAGTACACCAAACAATTCTTTGGCTTTTACTGGCACACCAAAAACTTGCACATTTGAGCCAAATTTCTCTAAAAAGTCACAATACAGGCGTGCATTACCTTCGGACTTTGCCTCTCCAATAAGGCCGCGTTGCGCTCTATGAAAGTCAACAAGCACTTTGATCTCTAAATCGGGGTTTTGTAACGAGGCATTATGTAGCGCAGTCAATACACCTTGACCAGCGCTATCATCTTGCAAATACAAAGCCGCAATATAAATTCGCTTTTTAGCTTTACCGATCAGCGATAATAATTCACTGTGATAATACTTAGCATCTGTTAAAACCGTGCACTTATTTGCCTCTAAAGAAAAGCCAGCGTTGTCCTGCCAAAATGCCATATATACCTTTTATTCTGGGCGACCGTTACTACGGCAGCAAAAAAATTGTTTAAAACATATCAAAAAAAAATAGAAAGGTCATGGAGATCCGACAATTTAAGCTTCGTTGGCCTACTTTTCCATCAAGTACAGTATTTTTGACAAGATTCTAATTTCTCAATTTGCTTTATTTGATTTTTATTTTACTTCTGGGTTGATTTACTTAGAATCGGCATCATTGTAATGCTAATACTAAATTTTAGGACAGAAATTAATGAGTGATAAGCACTGTAAACTATTGATTTTAGGCTCAGGCCCTGCTGGCTACACTGCTGCTGTATATGCTGCACGTGCAAACTTAAACCCAGTTTTAATTACTGGTATGCAACAAGGCGGTCAGCTGACAACAACAACTGAAGTAGAAAACTGGCCTGGCGATGCACACGGCTTAACTGGTCCTGCATTAATGGAGCGTATGAAAGAACACGCGGAGCGCTTTGAAACTGAAATTATTTTTGATCACATCAACAAAGTAGATGTAACTAAAAGACCTTTCACCTTGACTGGTGATCAGGGTACATATACTTGTGATGCACTTATCATTGCAACAGGCGCATCTGCTAAGTATCTAGGTCTAGAATCAGAGACTAACTTCCAAGGTCGTGGTGTATCGGCATGTGCTACTTGCGACGGTTTTTTCTACCGTGGCCAAAAGGTTGCTGTTGTTGGCGGCGGTAATACTGCTGTTGAAGAAGCTCTATACCTTTCAAACATCGCTGAAGAAGTTCACGTTGTTCACCGTAGAGATAGTTTCCGCAGTGAAAAAATACTTTCTGATCGCCTTTTAGAAAAAGCGAAAAACGGCAACGTAGTGCTACATTTTGACCGCACTCTAGACGAAGTTTTAGGCGACGATATGGGTGTAACAGGTATTAGAATTAAAGACACTAAATCTGATGCGACTGAAGACTTGGATTTAGCGGGCGTTTTCATTGCGATTGGTCACAAGCCAAACACAGACATGTTTGAAGGCCAGCTTGAAATGAAAGATGGCTACCTAGTAGTAGAGTCAGGCCTTAATGGTAACGCAACACAAACAAGCGTTGAAGGTGTATTCGCGGCTGGTGACGTTTCAGATCACATCTATCGTCAAGCTATTACGTCAGCGGGCACAGGCTGTATGGCGGCTCTTGACGCAGAGCGTTATTTAGACAATCTAAAATAATACGCTAAGCACGTCATTTTTTGGCGTGCTTCCATTCTTATTTTGCTAAACTTACTGTATGTTTAGCGCTTAACTGCCTTACTCTTTAATTCAGATATGACGCAACAGCTGTTTCACTTATCACCATCTGATTTTCTTTTTCCACCTTGCCACTTTGCATTGACAGACCCTGATGGACTTTTAGCAATTGGTGGTTGTCTTAGCACTCAAAGACTGCGCAAAGCATACCAACTTGGAATATTTCCTTGGTTCAATGAACGCGAACCCATAATGTGGTGGGCACCGAGTGACCGAGGTATTCTTGAATTAGCAGATTTTCACATCGGACGTACACTCAGAAAAGCTAAGAACAAGCTCAACCCTACGGTAACTACAAATACAGCTTTCGAACAGGTTATCAACAGATGCCGTGAACAAAGGTTGCATAACGAAGGCACCTGGATAAACAAAAATATGGTTCAAGCATACTGCCAAGGGCACCAGGAGGGTTTTGCACACAGCGTCGAAGTGTGGGTAGAAGGCAAGTTGGTGGGTGGCCTATATGGGATTATGGTATCCGGTGTGTTTTGCGGTGAGTCCATGTTTCATATAGTTCCCAATGCATCTAAATTGGCAATGTGGGCCCTTGTAAATTGGTTAAAAAGGCATAATGCCCACTTTATTGACTGTCAGCTGGATAACCCCTACTTAAGCTCTATGGGCGCAAAAGTCATTCCTAGAGCTGAATTTTTGACTAGACTTAAAGTAGCAAGCGACTACATTCCAGAAAATGATATGTGGCAGCCACAAGAACTGAGGGCGATATATGACTGAACACTTCCCATCAAAAATTGGACTCAGTCAACAGTTTGATTGCAGTTACTTACCAAATAGAAAAGAACAACTGCTCGTAATTCTTGACCACGAATGCTATTCACCAGAACGTTTTGAAGCGCTCTTGTCCCTTGGGTTTAGACGCAGTGGAGATCAAATTTATCGACCCCACTGCCCAATGTGTAATGCTTGCCAATCAGTAAGGGTGCTAGCACAACAATACGTTGCTTCCAAATCCCAAAAACGGAAGTTCAAAAGAATCAAAAACGAATTTTCAATACAAGTTAGTTTCAATGAAAAGCCAAACTATTATCCATTGTATGAAAAGTACATTTCAGAACGTCATCAAGACGGCACTATGTACCCACCTAACCGGTTGCAATATGAAAGTTTTTTATTTTGTAGATGGATGCCTATTTCCTTTATTGAGCTATGGCATGAAGAGAAACTGATCGCGATTGCGGTTACTGACACGATGCCAAATGCCCTTTCAGCTATCTATACCTTTTTTGACCCTGATTATGAGCATATGAGCCTTGGCACAATTATGATTATGGCACAAATTGATCTCGCAAAATCCGAGAATAAACAATACGTTTACCTTGGTTACCAAATAGACGAATGCAAAAAAATGCGCTACAAAAAGCAGTTTTTACCCGCTCAACAGTTTAAAGAAGACGTTTGGAAAAATATTTAAGTCACTAATTTAGGCTCCCTCCTTTACTTATTGCGTGCTTTTGGGCAAAATCTCCAACGATTAACTTATACAGAGGTGATACGCTCCAAATGGCGAAAGAAGACGTAATTGAAATGCAAGGCACGGTCCTTGATACTTTACCAAATACTATGTTCCGTGTTGAATTAGAAAATGGTCACGTTGTTGTGGCTCATATTTCTGGCAAAATGCGTAAAAACTACATCCGTATTTTAACAGGTGACAAGGTCACAGTAGAGTTAACACCTTACGACTTAAGCAAGGGACGCATTGTTTTCCGCGCGCGTTAATTCTATTCGTCTCGCCAGCATCAACTGAGATGCTATAAGACGTATGTAGCAAAAAACCTAGCTTCATGGCTAGGTTTTTTGCATTCAGAGCATTCCTAATAATCATCTTTAACAAAAAGCTTGCTCTGTTCTTTTCACCTAATAGTTTATCTCTGAGTTGGGAAAGTGATTGATAAGTGCAATCATAACTCTACGTAAACACTATTCAGCACCTCTATGACCCTTTGCGTTGCTGCGAAATGGACTTAAATGACTCATCAGGCATCTCTCTCGCAATTAGCTCCCCCACTCTTGCAATTCTGTAGCTAACAACAAAAAGCCCGCTGAAACAGCGGGCTTTCTAAATTACGCTAAAATAAAGTATCTTTAAGCGGGTACTAATTCTTGCTCAAAGGTAAATAACAATTCATTGCCTTTGACCGATACTTTAACGCTACCACCATCAGCAAGTTTGCCGAACAGTATTTCATTGGCCAATGGCTTTTTCAGATTATCCTGTATTACACGGGCCATAGGCCTTGCGCCCATTGATTTATCATAACCTGTGTCGGCCAGCCAATCTCTTGCTTCATTAGTTAGCTCTAAGTTTACAGACTTCTTATCAAGCTGAGCTTGCAGCTCAACAATAAATTTGTCCACAACTTGCAAGATAACCTCCTTATCGAGGTGGTTAAACCAAATAATGTTGTCGAGTCTATTTCTAAACTCTGGCGTAAATACCTTGTTGATTTCTAACATAGCATCATGTGAATGATCTTGTTGTTGGAAACCAATCGACTTTCTCACTGTTTCTTGCACACCAGCATTCGTGGTCATGACAAAGATAACATTTCTAAAGTCAGCTTTACGTCCATTATTATCTGTCAGAGTACCGTGGTCCATAACTTGCAGTAATATGTTATAGATATCTGGGTGAGCTTTTTCGATTTCATCTAAAAGCACTACAGCATGAGGATGTTTAATCACAGAATCAGTTAGTAGTCCACCTTGCTCAAACCCAACATAACCAGGAGGCGCACCGATTAAACGACTTACCGCATGTCTTTCTGCATATTCAGACATATCAAATCTGATAAACTCTATGCCCATACACTTGGCCAATTGCTTGGTAACTTCTGTTTTACCTACACCTGTTGGTCCTGCAAACAGAAATGAGCCAATTGGCTTTTCTTCATTGGCTAAACCAGAACGTGACAATCTAATTGCAGATGTTAAGGCATCGATAGATTCATCTTGACCAAATACCAGCATCTTAAGATTACGATCTAGATTTTTGAGGACCTCTTTATCACTAGATGAAACATTTTGCTGGGGAATACGTGCAATTTTCGAAACTATCTGCTCAATATCCGACACCCCGATCGTTTTCTTGCGTCTTGAAACTGGCAATAATCTTTGATTAGCGCCTGCTTCGTCGATCACATCAATCGCTTTATCTGGCAGATGACGTTCATTAATATATTTCGCGCTCAATTCAGCCGCCGCTTTAAGTGCTTTTTGTGTATAGCGAATGCCATGGTGTTCTTCATAGCGCTCCTTTAACCCATACAAAATCTTGGCTGTATCGGCTACACTTGGTTCGACCACATCAATTTTCTGAAAACGTCGAACAAGTGCTCGATCTTTTTCAAAGATGTTTTTAAATTCTGAATATGTTGTTGAACCTAGGCAGCGAAGCTTACCACTTGATAGTAATGGTTTAATTAAGTTTGATGCATCCATAACACCACCAGAGGCTGCACCTGCACCTATGATTGTATGAATTTCATCAATAAACAAAATTGCATTCGGCTTAGCTTGCAACTCTTTTAATAACGCTTTAAATCGCTTTTCAAAATCACCGCGGTATTTTGTACCAGCTAACAAAGCCCCCATATCAAGAGAGTAAACGACAGCATCCTCGATTACCTCCGGCACCTGCTCATTAACAATACGATATGCAAGACCTTCTGCAATTGCTGTTTTACCTACACCCGCTTCACCAACCAGCAACGGGTTATTTTTCTTACGGCGGCATAAAACCTGAATAGTACGCTCAACTTCTTGATCGCGTCCAACGAGCGGATCTATTTGTCCGGCTTTTGCCATCACATTAAGGTTTGCCGTAAAGTTCTCAAGCTTAGTTTTTTCTTCGCTTTGAACTTCAGTACCCTCATCATTTAAATCTTCGTGTTCTTCTGGTTCAGGCTCATCGTCTGATTTAGAAATGCCATGGCTGATGAAATTAACAATATCTAGACGACTTACATCAGCTTTTTTAAGTAGATAAACTGCCTGACTTTCTTGCTCTGAGAAAATCGCAACGAGTACATTCACACCAGTAACTTCGTTTCTTCCTGAAGACTGCACATGAAACACTGCACGCTGCAAAACACGTTGGAAACCTAGAGTTGGCTGAGTTTCTCTATCCTCTTCCAGCTCTGGTATGATTGGCGTTGTTTCATCAATGAATTCGGAAAGATCGCGCTTTAACCCTTCTGTGTCCACGCTACATGCATTTAATGCATCACTTGCCGATGGGTTATCGATCAAGGCAAGTAATAAATGCTCTACCGTCATAAACTCGTGACGACGTGTACGAGCTTCGCGAAACGCGGTGTTAAGTGTAATTTCTAAGTCTTTATTTAGCATTGGCAACCCCCAACGAGAATAAATAAGGTCATTCTTGCTCACAGCTACACAAGAGCGGATGCTCATGGTCGCGAGCGTATCTGTTCACCTGCTCAGCCTTTGTATGGGCTATGTCTGCAGGATACATTCCACATACCGCTTTTCCCTCGTGATGTACTTGTAGCATCACTTCAGTTGCTCTTTCGCTATCCATGTTGAAAAATGTCATTAATACCTCAATGACGAAATCCATAGGTGTATAATCATCGTTATTTAAAATAACTTTGTATTTTCTTGGCGGTTGAAGTTTTTGCTTCTCTTGGTCTTTGACCTCTTCCAACACACCTGAATCTTTTATCCCACTCATAATTAAATATAGTCTTGTCTTATATACTCAAGCAAACTTGAATTAAAAAATAAATAAAATGTTAAAAAACTGCACTAAAAAACTTGACTGTATGGTTATTTAAACTACATTCTAGTCCTAGTTGTTCATGTTATGGACAGCTTAGCAAATTTCAAAGGTTAGATTAACTTAATTAGTCAACTTATAGAAGGATGTAGAAGTATGGCTTGCGGAAAAGTCAAATGGTTTAACAATGCCAAAGGGTTTGGTTTCATCGTAGAAGACGGCAGTGACGAAGATATCTTTGCACATTACTCAACGATTGTAATGGATGGATACAAGACGCTTAAAGCTGGTCAAGATGTAACATTCGAGCTACAGGAAGGGCCTAAGGGCTTACATGCTACTAATATTGCACCGAAAATTGGTGAAATGGCGTAGAATATTCTCAAGGCTCTAAAAGCGAGTTACGCAAGTACCTCGCTTCATCTCTTTATTAAATTCCCTCACGAAAGCCTCTATGTAACATATTTATCTATATCTGAAGTAAATTGCATTAGCAGCATTGCATTTAGATTGGTACAATCCCTGCCGATGTCCAGGTCTGTTAGTTATGTTTATTGCTTTAATAAGTAAAAATAACTAACAAACTTGCTAATTACTACGAATTTAGATTTGATCTTACAAGCTAATTTTTTTGGTGCTCACACGTCGATATAACGTTGGGTAACAAAAGTTAGCAAGATTTTGCTTATGTTGAACGGTCTTAGTTGACCCAAAACTATCTAGGAATGATGATGACATCAAAAATTATTTATACAAAAACCGATGAAGCGCCAGCTTTGGCAACCTACTCTTTACTACCAGTAATTCAAGCTTACACAAAAGCAGCTGGTGTTGAAGTTGAGACAAGAGATATTTCTCTAGCTGGTCGTGTGATCGCAAACTTCCCTGAGTTCCTTAAAGAAGAACAAAGAATTGCCGATGCGCTTTCTGAGCTAGGTGAACTAGCAAAAACTCCAGAAGCAAATATCATCAAATTACCTAACATCAGTGCTTCAATCCCTCAGCTAAAAGCAACTATCAAAGAGCTTCAAGAAAAAGGCTACGCACTTCCTGATTACCCTGAAGAGCCTAAAGATGACAAAGAAGCTGCTATCAAAGCAACTTATGACAAAATCAAAGGTAGCGCGGTAAACCCAGTTTTACGTGAAGGTAACTCTGACCGTCGTGCGCCAGGTTCTGTTAAAGCTTATGCTCAGAAAAACCCGCATTCAATGGGTGCGTGGTCTGCTGACTCACAATCTTATGTAGCAAGCATGAGTGAAGGTGACTTCTTTGGTTCTGAGCAATCTACAACTATCGGTGCAGCAACTGACGTACGAATTGAACACGTAGCTGCTGACGGCACGGTAAGTGTATTAAAGCAAAGTACTCCTCTTCTTGCTGGCGAAATCATCGATGCTTCACACATGAACGTAAACGCGCTACGTAGCTTTTTACAAGCAGAAGTTGAAGCGGCAAAAGAGAAAGGTGTTCTTTTCTCACTTCACATGAAAGCGACAATGATGAAGGTTTCAGACCCAATCATTTTTGGTCACGCTGTTAAGGTGTTCTACAAAGAAGTTTTCGACAAACACGGCGAGACTTTTGAAAAGTTAGGTGTAGACGTAAACAATGGTATCGGGGACGTTTATAACAAACTTGCTAATCTAGACGACGCTAAGCGCGCTGAAATCGAAGCGGATTTAGCAGCAATTTATGATGTTCGTCCAAGCATCGCGATGGTTGATTCTGATCGTGGTATCACAAATCTACACGTACCAAGCGACGTAATTATCGATGCATCTATGCCTGCGGCAATTCGTACAAGTGGTCAAATGTGGAATGCAGAAGGTAAACAACAAGATACAAGTTTTGTTATCCCAGATCGTTGTTACTCAGGTGTTTATCAAGCAACTATTGATTTCTGTAAAGAAAATGGTGCTTTTGACCCTCGTACAATGGGTACTATTCCTAACGTTGGTCTAATGGCTCAAAAAGCTGAAGAGTATGGTTCACATGACAAAACGTTTGAAGCGCCTTCAAACGGTGTAATTCGTGTTGTTGACCAAACAGATAACGTACTTCTTCAACATGACGTTGAGCAAGGTGATATCTGGCGTATGTGTCAGGTGAAAGATGCGCCAATTAAAGATTGGGTAAAACTGGCGGTTAACCGTTCACGCGCTTCAAATACGCCTGCAGTATTCTGGTTAAATGAAGAACGTGCACACGACGCAGAGTTAATCAAAAAGGTAAATGCATACCTTCCAGAGCACGATACTGACGGTCTAGATATTCGTATTCTTGCACCTGTTGAAGCGACTAAGTTCTCACTTGCGCGTATGAAAGACAGCCAAGATACAATTTCAGTAACAGGTAACGTACTACGTGACTACTTAACTGACCTATTCCCAATTTTAGAACTTGGAACAAGTGCGAAGATGCTATCTATCGTCCCTCTAATGAATGGTGGTGGTTTATTCGAAACAGGTGCAGGTGGTTCAGCACCTAAGCACGTACAACAGTTCGAAAAAGAAAACCACCTACGTTGGGATTCACTAGGTGAATTCTTAGCACTTGCAGCTTCTCTTGAGCACCTGAGTCAAGTAACTAACAATGCAAAAGCACAGGTGCTTGCAGATACTCTTGATGCAGCAACTGGTAAATTCCTAGATGAGAACAAATCTCCATCTCGTAAAGTGAATGAACTAGATAATCGTGGTAGCCACTTCTACCTATCTCTTTACTGGGCTCAAGAGCTTGCGGCACAAGAGAAAGATGCAGAGCTAAAAGCTAAATTTGAAGATGTTGCAAAGCAACTTACCGAAAATGAAGCTGCCATTGTTGCTGAGCTTAATGAAGTTCAAGGCCAAGCAATGGACGTTGAAGGCTACTTCCAGCCAAATGACGAAAAAGCGTTTGCAGCAATGCGTCCAAGCAAGCTGTTCAATGATGCACTAAATCTAATCGCTTAATTCTCGGCGGTTAACTCAAAAAAGGCAGCAATAAGCTGTAATGCCGTTCACTTAAGGTGAGCGGCATCTCTTTTTGTAGGGTAGCGACGTGGTCGCTTCTTTACCCATCTAGGGAATGTCCTTTGCCGTCTAGGAGCCAGAATCGAGCTTTATGTCATGTCATAAAAGTTTTTGAGCTGCCTTGGTAAAGTACCAGATGAAGAATACGGCAGCCCAATTATTAAGCTCATTATATGGTCAAGCGCACCATTAAAACTAAGCTGATACGGTAAATAATCTCCCTTTAACATCATGCACATTTGTGTCATCTGATATCGAATGAGATTATATGTCAGTAGTATCCCCCAAAGTTCTTGCTTGACCAATTCAGGCAAACGGCTTCTAAATGTAAGGCGGTTACCAAACATATACTGTTTTTGTTCTCGATAACCCAATTCTATTTCCTCAACGGTGACTATATAAATCGGATATTTCTGCTGAAGGGTACTGCATTGGGTCAGGCATTGAGGTAAGAACATCGTACTGCTTGCCTTGTATTTTTCGAGACACTAAGAACAACGAGTTCGTTCGGTAAATCAGGCCATAACTTTCTAGCTCTTGCGTTGCTGCTTAATTTAACTAGTTTATCTTGCTGCCCAAGTTTGCGGACAGCTTCATATTGAACATTCTTTTTCAAGGGGATTAACCAATGTCTTTCCACACCTGTATTTGCCCATTTATGTAATAAACCTAACGAATAAAAGCCTCGGTAAAACATGGTGTTGCTCAGCCAATACCATTTCATTTACAGCATATGAGTCAAACGCACTCCATGTAATGAGATGAGTGCTTAATTCCATTTGGCAAACCATTAAAACTTGGGGGGTACTGAGTTTCTAACCCTTTATTATTCTTTGGCTTCATGAACGATTGATTGTTTTCATCTGTATCTTCTGCTCGCCACACTACGCCATCAACACCAAGCAAGGTTAATCCATTCCAAGCAGGTAATTTGCTTGTGTTGCCTGTGTCTCTGAGTACA
>NZ_AUXT01000112.1 GCF_001625595.1 Pseudoalteromonas luteoviolacea NCIMB 1942 | reverse complement strand
AAATTTAATGAAATTGGTATTACTTAACAATGGCGTTTGTAACCGCTTGGAATGCTTTAATGCGCACAAAAAAATGCCACCTTAAAGGTGGCATTACACACGGGATTATTTCTACTTTGAAATAGAAATTCTTTGTTACTTCCAGCTTCTCATTTTGTGACCTTTCAAAGCGTAGAAGAGAATAAATATATAACTTGGGATCATGAGGCTATAAGCGCCCTGTGCGCCTAATCCAGCCACATTTCCTAGTCCTATTAATAAAGGCCCTAGAGCACCACCGGCAATACCCATAATTAATAGGCCAGATGCTGTGCCTGTTAGGCGACCAAGCCCATCTAATGCCAGCGGCCAAATTGCAGGCCATACCATTGCGTTAGCAAAGCCTAATAATGCGATACACAATAGCGGATCTGGTAGCTGAGGTCCACCAAAAGGAACCAGCAATATGTTAGAAATTGCAAAAGAAGCGTTATCACCCATTACAACGGCCAATACCGTGATAATACCAGCGATACCAGACATCACCAGCGCATTCTGCTGCGACATAAAACGAGGGATTAATATAATACCAATTGCATAGCCCAATAGCATACAAGCCATCGTATAGGAGGTCATGATTGAGTAGTCAGCAATACCTAAATGCAATGCATAAGATCCGATAGTATCAGCAGCTATAACTTCAACAGCGACATATAGCGCGATACCAACAACACCTAACACTAAATGAGGGTGTTGTAGCGCTTCTCTAAGTTCACCTTTAGAAGTTTTACCTTCTTCTTCAAAAACCAGATCAGGTAATGGTGCAAACTTGGCAAATAATGCAAATAAGAATATCAAGCCTGCAATCGCCATGTAGGGTGTAATAAGGCTATTCGCCATCGCATCTTTCTGTTCTTGTGAAAGGCTTTCTCCACCTTGTACAACACCACTTACAACAACCGCGGCAAATACAATCGGCACGATTACGCCAGCCGACTTGTTAAGTAGTCCCATGATACATACACGAACCGCCGCCGATTTTTCAGATCCCATTTTTACAACATATGGATTAACAGCAGTTTGTAATACTGTCTGCCCTACACCAATTAGTAATTGGGCAAGTAAGAATATTTCAATTGCCTGTATTTTAGCTGCGGGAATATATAACAACGCTGACAACGCCATAATCACACAGCCCACAGCCATACCATTTTTATAACCGACACGCTTTATTAGCATTGCAGAAGGAATACCTGCAATTGTTACAGCAATGTAAAACGAGGAAATAATAAACGATGCTTGTAGTGGGGATAATTCAAGCATCTGCTGTAAAAAAGGTGTAATAGCTCCATTAAGCCAGGTGATACACCCCAATATAAAAAACATAGAACCAGCCAGTGTCATTGGCAACCAGACACTCTGCTTCGCTTTTTCATTCATATCCACTGTTGCTTCCATAATACTCTTCTTGTTTGCAATTAAATTTTATTACAATTTTTGCTGATGGCTATGTAAGCCATCGGCTCTCAACATATTATTATTTTCTACCGATTCACTCAGTCAGGTTTTCAGCAGTAAGCTAAGGTCAAAGCACTGTCTTCGCTTTACGCAGTACAAAAATGACAGCGCTGACATTTAACTTTACGTTAAAATCTACTTTATTACTAGTTAGAAATTATACTAAATAGTATTCAAAAAAGGGGCAAGCGCCCCTTAAGTATTTAAAAAAATGTAAATTATCACTCTAATCCAGTGATACGGCTATATTTTTTACCATCTAATGTAGTTCTTAGTCGAACAGTTTGAGTATCTGTCACTGACATCGGACCTGTATACTTCTGCCAAGTACCGCCCTTATCGAAACTAACCTCAATGGTCAAGTATGCAAAAGCGCTGTTTGCTATAACCATACCGTTTTCTATGATAGCACCAGGGACAGGTAAGTTGATGTTCACTCCGGACTCGGTCAAACGGGTAAGCTCCTTTAAAGCCAACGTTGCGGAAAACTCTTGCCAGTCTGCAGCTAAGGCTTTTTCATCACGTATTTCTGCTTCCCACTTTGCTTTATGCCAAGCACGTTCTGCTACGGTTAACACGCGTGGGAACATCATCGCCATTACTTGCTCTTCAGTACGAATTGTTTCCGTCCACACCTGTCCTTGCATTCCAAGGATATTTTCTGGTCTTTCCAATGCTGGCAATGGACGCCCGACGAGGGCTTCTAGGTTGTCAATCGACTCACCATTTCTTGTAAAGTCAGCGTTCGCATAAACATAGTCGGGCATGTAACTAAACGCTTTTTTAGTGTCTGTGTAACGTGCAGCCCAGTAGTAACCTCGTTCTTCAGGATGTGCTTCATAGGGGTGATCAAAATATAAATGAGTGCCGTGAGAAAGTATCACTTGATAGCCATCATTGGCTAATCGGTGGGCTCTATCGGCTACCCCCCACTCCCAAATGTTATCCCAAACATTTGCCGTGAATACTTGATTTGGGAATTCATCACGTTTAAATGGGTTTACTCGATCATACATTAGGCCATCTTCCCAGGCGCCTGGCGCGATACCTCGCTTTGCAAAGATCTTCGCAACTCGTTGCGTAAAGTACGGCTTGAGATCTGCTGGGCCAGCTATTCCATTATTGGCATCTTTAAATAGCGCCTGACAAGCTGGAGATTTGGCCCAAGAGCCAGCACCCACTTCATCACCACCAAAGTGTAGGTTAGTTAAACGTGTGCCAGCCTCACGGTACATACCTTGAAGTTCATAAGTGACTTTCTCGATGAATGCATACGTCGAGTCCATACATACGTTGATAGAGTTATCTGTATAGTTTTGTACCGTTAGGTATTCAGATTTATCTTCAAGGTCACTCAGCAAGTAAGCTCTCGCTTCAGCTTCCTTACCCTGTTCTTTCAGTCTATAGTAGCGCGCTTCCATCGCTTTAATAGCTGCTCGTGCATGGCCTGGCCCTTCTATCTCTGGGATAATGTCGATGTGTCTTGCTTTAGCAAATTTCAATAGTTCAACAAAATCTTCCCTCGACAAATAGCCATTACCAGATCCTGATTTGAAAGGCCCTGTTCCAAGCTGAGTCAACAAACAATCGCGCTCTTGCAGATCAAAGCAACGGTAGCCGCCAATTTCTGACAATTCTGGTAAGTCAGGGATCTCTACTCGCCACCCCTCATCATCTGAAAAGTGCCAGTGAAACTTATTCAGCTTGTAACGAGCCATTTGCTCAACGAGCTTGAACAACGCATCTTTACCGTGGTAGTTTCGTGCGTTGTCATAGTGCATACCTCTCCAACCGTAGCGCGGAGTATCTTCTATTTCGACATTGGGGACCTTAATCGTTCCGCTTTGCTCTACAGGAAACAGTGACAATAAACTCTGAATACCATAGAACACACCGGCATTATCAACACCGATGATTTCAATCTTATCGTCATCGACTTTAAGTTTATAACTACCTGATGCTCCCTGATAGTCGCTCCGGTCATAGCTGTTCGATTCGACTTTTAAATAAATTGTCGGGCTTTTACCTGCTTTAACATGATCGGGTTGTGCTTCAAGCGACAGCCCGTGTGATTGCAAGTCTTCTTTGAAGACTGCCACTTCAGATTTTAATCTACCTGCAAAGCGAATTTGCCAATTGTGATTTAGTTCCGCAACGCCTCGATTAAAGTCAACGCTATATGGCTTTGGAATGATGCGTTTTACAGCGGCTTCTTTATCAACTTTTATAGAATTAAAATTGTGTTCATAGCGCCACGCAGCAGTTGCCAGTGGAGAATAATCAAGAGGTTCATTATGGCGCTTTAATTGGTTTTCACGACCAAATGGCGCAACAAAGCTCTTCATATTTTCTGTATTCGTATTGGCAAAAATTGCCGGAGTTTGGCCATTAGCCACGATAAAAGCACGTGGCATGAAGTCTGTGTACGCAGCAATCCAAGCAGCGGCTTCAAATTCGACTTTAATTGACTTGTTCGGCGCTAGACCTTGGAAACTATCCGTTGGAACCAGCCTATGCAAGTCACCATTAATATGTTCTATTTTTAGTCCCGTAGCTTCACTTGTTTTTATTTTCCGTACAGAATGAATATATATTTGCCAATCGCTTTTTCCTTTTGGAAGCGCGACATTTGAATGGTTTTCAAGAGACAAAGAGCCAATAAAGCTGCCAGCACCACCATGAAAGTTGTTTTCAACCGAAAATGTGAGTTGCGTATTTTGTGCAAAGGCATCTAGCTGTGATTGGGAGAGCGCCGCGTTTGCACCAAACGATGTGGCGATCAACGTTGTTGCAAATACTTGCGTCAGCATGTTTTTTCTAAAATTCATATCAGCTCCTAAAGACTAAGCCCTGAAACCACATTTTAGCAAAAGCTTGTTTGTACTGCTGTACACACTTAATTGTACTGATTAGTGGTATTGTTTTTACGCACCAAACAGGCTTTTGAAGGGCTTCGGAGAATAGTACTAACCAACTTATTGTTAGCTTTTCATCATATCGAAGAAAAAATGACAGCGCTATCAAATTTTAAAAAAGCCCGTTTATTCCACAAAAAAACCTGCTCAAGCAATGCCCAAAGCAGGTTTTTATAGAAGAGATTACAAAGTTACCAAATTTTCACACGTTCTTCTGGCTTGATGTACATGCCATCGCCTTCTTTTACATCAAAGGCTTTATGAAACTGCGGCATATTCGACAAAATGCCAATTACACGATACTGGCTAGGAGAGTGAGAATCTGTCATGAGGCGATTTCTCAATTCTTCGTCTCGATACTCTCTGCGCCAAATTTGAGCCCACCCCATAAAAAAGCGCTGCTCACCCGTGTAACCGTCAATTTCTGGCGCGGTTTGACCATTTAAAGATAACTGATATGCTCTAAGTGCAACGGTCAAACCACCCAAGTCACCAATGTTTTCACCTAGTGTAAGTTGACCATTGACATGGGCGTCTTCAAAAGGCTTGAACTGGTCAAATTGTTGAATAAGCTTTTGCCCCCTCGCTTCAAATTGTGAAAGATCACTTTGTGTCCACCAATTTCGAAGGTTGCCATCACCATCATATTTAGCCCCTTGATCGTCAAACCCATGACCTAACTCATGGCCTATTACAGCACCAATTGCGCCGTAATTTACTGCATCATCAGCCTCTAAGTTAAAGAATGGTGGTTGTAAAATTGCAGCTGGGAACACAATTTCATTATTAACTGGGTTATAATAAGCATTGACTGTTTGCGGGGTCATGTACCATTTAGAGCGATCTACCGGCTTGCCCACGTCATTAAGCATATCTCTATATGCCCACTCGTTATAACGAGCAAAGTTACCCACTAAATCATCCGCACTGATTTCTAACTTAGAGTAATCGCGCCATTTATCTGGGTAGCCAATTTTAGGCGTAAACTTATTTAATTTTTCTTTTGCAGCCACTTTAGTTTCAGGGCTCATCCACACCAACTCATCTATCGATTGAGAAAAACCAGCAATCAGGTTATCAACCATCTTGGTCATTCGCGCTTTCGCTTCTGGTGGAAAGTATTCTTTTACGTAGATTTTTCCTAGCAGTTCGCCTAGCACATTGTTACTGGCGTCGACAGCTCGCTTCCAAGTTGGCGCTTGCTCCTCTACCCCTCTTAAGGTTTTGCCATAAAACCCAAAGTGCAAATCAACAAGTTTACGCTCCAGCATTTCAGCATAATTGCTAGCAAAATGAAAAGTTAAATAATCACGCCATACATCTACATTATTTTCTTTAATCACATCAGACAATGCTGTGAAGTATGTAGGTTGGGAGACGATAACCTCTTCTAAATCGGCCCCCAATGCATCTAAATATGCTTCGATATCAAAATCAGTGAGTTGCTTATTGAACTCTTTAACATTGAGTTTGTTATACGTTTTGGATGCATCTCGACTGTCTACTCGGCTCCACTGAGCCTGAGCAATTTGGGTTTCTAGCGCAATGATAGTCTTGGCAGCTTCTTCTGCTTGCTTTTCATCATACCCAAATTCGAACAACATATTGGTTATGTAGGCTTGATACTCAGCCCTGACGTTTAAGAACTTTTCAGTATCTTTAAGGTAAAAGTCTCTATCAGGTAGACCTAGACCAGTTTGATATAAATAAAGCGCATTGACACTAGAATTCTTGGCATCATTATTCACATACCACGCCATAGGCGTTGTGCCCCCCTGCATGAGCACTTTTGCCATTAATTGAGGAAGTTGTGACTTATCTTTTAATGCGCGGATAGGTTCCAGGTAGTCATTTAGCGCAGCAACACCGAGTTCTTCTCGTGCCAATTCGTCAGTGTAACTTTTATAGAAGGCACCCAGCTTATATTCGTCGCTGTCTGGGTTGGCGTTACTATTGTTCGCAGCACCCTCCAAAATAACACGCAGCGCTTTTTGCGACTCATCATACAATTCGCTAAACGAGCCATAATTAGATTTATCCGCTGGGATCTCTGTTTTTTCAAACCACTTGCCGTTTACATGGTAGTAAAAATCGTCTTGAGGGCGAACTGAATGGTCTATGTTTTCCAGCTCAATTCCAGAGATTAGGGATTGTTGTTGCGTAACTGCCTGTGGTGCTTCTGTTTGTGGCTGCTCACTGCACCCAACTAAACCAAGCGCCAAAGCTATACCAAATGCAGCGTATGATTTGCGCATATTTTTGACTCCATACTTTATATACACAAATCATACCCTGCCCACTGAAGTTTTTACAACTTGCAGTGAAAACAATTGTAACGGCTTATTAAAATGTTGATAGCGCGTCGATAATCGCAAGATTTGCTTTTGGAAACTCGAGACTTTTTAGTTCATCATAGTCCACCCATTGACTTGGTTGGCCTTCTAATCCACTCGGTCTTCCGGAAAACTGATCAACAACGTGGACATGCAAACATACCTGTTTATCACCGTAATCATGCTCAATTGTCAGCAAGTGCATAGAAGCCGTCACTTGAATGCCTATCTCTTCTGATAATTCACGCTGCAAAGCAAGCTCAACACTCTCCTCAGGCTCAACTTTACCACCAGGGAACTCCCATAGCCCCCCTTGGTGTTGCTCTTCAGAACGTTTACACACAAAATATTTACCTTGTTCGTAAATAACGCCAACGGCCACGTTCACGACTTTTTTAGTCATTTTTGATCCTCATAAAAAAAGCGACACAAGGCCGCTTTAATAATGCTTATTTATTTCTGATTAGCTAAGCTTACCGCAACACTGCTTGTACTTTTTACCAGAACCACATGGACACGGTTCATTTCGACCGACTTTAGGTTCTGCACGTGCCGCCACAGCTGCTCCTTGAGGTGCTTCACCGCCAACCTTCTCAGCTTCTTCATGCTGGTATTGTTTAGGAACTTGCTCACTACGACGATGTTGCTCTTCTACTTTCTCAATATCTTCTTCTGCACGCACCTGTACTTTGCTGAGTACCCCAACAACGTCAACTTTTAGAGTCTCAAGCATGTTAGAAAATAGCTCGAATGACTCTCGCTTATATTCTTGCTTAGGGTTCTTTTGCGCATACCCACGAAGGTGAATACCTTGACGTAAATGGTCCATTGCCGCCAAGTGATCTTTCCAATGTTGATCCAAGCTTTGTAGCATCACGGCTTTTTCGAAATGACGTAGTACTTCAGCACCAACTTGCTCTTCTTTCTGTTTATATGCAACCTCAGCTTCTTCAATAATGCGCTCTCTAAGAGACTCTTCATACAACTTACTGTCTTCTTCAAGCCATTTAGCAATTGGCATCTCTATCAGTAAATCTGATTTTAAGCGCTCTTCCAGACCCCGGATATCCCACATTTCAGCTAAGCTTTGTGGTGGAATAAAACGGTCGATAATTCCGTTCACAACATCGCTGCGAATCGCATTTACTGTCTCTGAAATATCACCTTCTTCCAATAGTTCGTTACGCTGCTCGTAAACGACACGACGTTGGTCATTTGCAACATCATCGTATTCAAGTAACTGTTTACGAATATCAAAGTTACGCGCTTCTACTTTACGCTGCGCATTTTCAATCGCACGGTTGACCCATGGATGTTCAATTGCTTCACCACGTTGCATACCCAGCTTACGCATCATTGTTGTCATGCGTTCACCTGCAAATATACGCATCAGAGCATCATCCATAGACAAATAGAAGCGGCTTGAGCCAGCATCACCCTGACGGCCTGAACGACCACGTAGCTGATTATCAATACGACGCGATTCATGTCGCTCAGTACCAATTATGTGTAAACCACCGGCTTCTAATACCTTATCGTGTAGTTCTTTCCATTTGGCTTTCGCGTCTTCTATTTGCGCCTCGGTCGGGCTCTCAATCTTCGCAATGTCGTTTTGCCAGTTGCCGCCTAACATAATATCTGTACCACGGCCAGCCATGTTAGTCGCGATGGTAACATACCCTGGTAGACCTGCATCCGCAATAATGTCAGCCTCTTGAGCATGGAATTTAGCATTCAGTACATTGTGCTCAATTTTTTCTTTGCGTAAGAAGTGTGACAGATACTCTGAGCTTTCAATTGAAATTGTACCTACCAGTACAGGCTGACCACGTTCTTGACAGTCTCTGATATCGGCCAAAATAGCTTCGAACTTCTCTTCTTGTGTCAGGTAAACTAAATCTGCGCGATCATCTCGGACCATCGGCTTATTAGTTGGAATAACAACTGTATCTAGACCATAGATAGATTGGAACTCAAACGCCTCAGTGTCGGCTGTACCCGTCATACCTGACAATTTGTCATACAATCGGAAGTAGTTTTGGAATGTAATCGAGGCCAATGTTTGGTTCTCGTTTTGAATGCGTACACCTTCTTTTGCTTCAACAGCTTGGTGCAAGCCTTCAGACCATCGACGGCCTTCCATTGTACGGCCAGTATGTTCATCAACAATGATAACCTCATTATCTTTGACGACGTAATCAACATCTTTTTGATACAGTTTATGAGCTCTCAGTGCAGCATAAACATGGCTCAATAAAGTAATATTACCCGCTGAGTACAAAGAATCATCTTCGTCGATCAGGCCGTGCTTGATGAGCAGCTCTTCTACCTTAACCTGACCACGCTCAGTCAAATGCGCCTGCTTAGACTTTTCGTCGATGGTGTAGTCACCATCGCCTTCTACACCCTCTTCATCTTCTTTTTCTTGCTGAACTAACTCAGGTACTATTTTATTTATCTGCGTGTAGAGTTCAGAGCTATCTTCAGCTGGGCCTGAAATAATAAGTGGTGTTCTAGCCTCATCAATAAGGATTGAATCGACCTCATCCACAACTGCGTAATGCAATGGACGC
This sequence comes from Pseudoalteromonas luteoviolacea NCIMB 1942, assembly GCF_001625595.1. GTDB lineage: Bacteria > Pseudomonadota > Gammaproteobacteria > Enterobacterales > Alteromonadaceae > Pseudoalteromonas > Pseudoalteromonas luteoviolacea_A. The sequence continues at coordinate 143,612 of NZ_AUXT01000112.1, read as the reverse complement.
TGAACACGCTCTTCAATGCTGAAAGCCATATTGTCACGTAGATAATCAAAGCCAAACTCATTGTTGGTTCCGTATGTGATATCTGCTGCGTATGCTTCTTTTTTCTGAGCCGGCATCATTCCAGGTATATTACAACCTACTGATAGACCCAAGAATTCAAATAGCGGGCGGTTATTTTCGGCATCTCGTTTGGCAAGGTAATCATTTACCGTAATGACGTGTACACCTTTCCCCGTTAATCCATTTAGATATGCAGGTAACGTCGCTGTCAGTGTTTTACCTTCACCCGTACGCATCTCAGAAATGCGACCTTGATGCAGCACCATGCCGCCTATCATTTGGACGTCAAAGTGACGCATTTCAAAGACTCGTTTTGATGCTTCACGAACAGTAGCGAATGCCTCAGGAAGTAATTCGTCTAAGCTGGTTCCCTGCTCAAATCTTTGTCTAAACTCTGCTGTTTTTGCTTTTAGTTGTTCATCAGATAGCTTGCTATACTGCTCTTCTAAAGCATTAACTAAAGCGACCGTCTTGCGTAAATTTTTGATCATCCGGTCGTTACGGCTACCAAAAATTTTGGTAAAAATTTTAGTTATCATGTTTAAACCATTTCAATCTTATATTTGTAAGCCCGTGCATTCGCGAATTCCAATAGGCTTACTAGTCCTGTTGGCGACAAAGTCGAATTTGTGCTATGTGCCGAGTATAAATTTATACCCTATCATACCAGACTATGCGCATCTGCAAACCACCAAAGCGAAAACTGTTCCTATTTAATAAAATATGCACCAGCAAGGTTGTTTGAAAACACTCTAGTACTCGCGTCATTTTCTGTAATCATACACCAGAGATATGACGTTAATGTTCGATGATTAGCATAATATGGGGGCTACCAACTCCGAGTTCAAGTGTACGGCATTCGTTCAATCCCTATCTAGTAATATTTGCGGCTATGTTTTGAAGCAATATATAGTGAAGCAATATATAGTGAAGCAATATATAATATTGAAGACCAAAGCAGTAATATTCCCCCGTATTTCGCAGAGGCATATTCAAATTTAGAGACTAACTTTTAAACATAAGGGTGAGCCATGACGAAAAATCGATTTAACCCTAAGCCCTTGTCAGAGCTAGCACCCAAGTGGTCAGATAAATTATCTAACTATGTCGAAAAAGCGCAAGACATCAATTCACTGCAAGCCCCTTTAGAGCATGCCTTAGGGCCAATTCTCAGCAAGAAATGTCGCGTTGCAAACTATACGCAAGGCACTTTGTATATTGAAGCAGCCTCGGCGACGTTGGCGACTCGGTTAGGTTATTTAAAAATGGAGATTTTATCTGCGTTTAGGCAATCTGGTTTACACGACTGTGGTCAAGTTAAAATTACATCAAACCCTGAGGCACAACAACGTTTACAACGAGTCATTGAACCATCTCCTCCGCCCAAAAACAACCCAGGCTTGAGCCAAGCAACCGCCGACCAATTATCTCAGCTCGCAGAAAATGCTCCGCCAGGTTTGAGAGAAAAGCTGTTAAAACTTGCCAGCCATAATCGAGATAATAAAGACTGAATTAAAATAGCTTAGGGCAAAAAAAAATGACGCTACCGCGTCATTTTTTTATACTGTTGAAAGCTGTTGACCAGCTTCTAACCCTGGTGCTGGCATTGTTACAGGCTCATCAAATGTGACCCATTCCCATGCATTTTCATTGGCCATAATTTCACGAAGTAATTTGTTATTCAAGCCGTGGCCTGATTTGTAGCAAGTCATTTTACCAAGAATGTTATAGCCAGTCATAAATAGGTCGCCGACGCAATCAAGGATCTTGTGTTTTACGAACTCGTCTTTATATCTTAAGCCGTTTGGATTTAGAACCTTAAAATCATCCAGTACTACCGCATTATCCATACTTCCACCAAGTGCAAGATTATTGGCATGCATATACTCAATGTCTTTCATAAAGCCAAAAGTACGTGCTCTACTGATTTCTTGAGTGAAACTTTGAGCTGTAATATCTAGTCCAATACGCTGACGACTGGCGTTGATAGCAGGGTGGTCAAAGGCAATTTCAAAGTCGATATGGAAGCCATCATATGACTCGATCTCTGCCCACTTATCTCCGTCTTCAACCCGCACTTTTTCTTTAATACGGATGAAGCGTTTAGCAACATTCAATTCAGCAATGCCACCTTTCTGAAGCAAATAAATGAATGGTAATGCACTACCATCCATAATTGGTACTTCAGCACTATCTAGCTCAACAATTAAGTTATCTATACCTAAAGCGGCGACAGCTGCAATTAAATGTTCTGTCGTTGATAAGCGAACACCATCTTTATTTGTTAAACAAGTACATAATTGCGTATCACCCACAGCTTCAGGCGTTGTCTCGAAGTCGACAACTGGGTCTAGATCTACGCGACGAAATACAACCCCTGTATTTGCGCTCGCAGGTCGGAGAGTGATCGTGACCTTTTCACCTTTGTGTAAACCTACACCTGTGGCTTTAACAACTTCTGCAATTGTACGTTGTTTAATCATATATTCGCCCACTTTAAATTGGATAGACGGCGGAGTTTATCACAAATTAGTGCACCCTGCCAATTGTCTATTTTTTACTCTGGTTTAACTACTTTTTAATCAGACTGCTTTCTTAAGAAGGCTGGAATGTCAAAGTAGTCACCTTTTTCTTTATCACCAGTATCTTTTACTGTGCTCTCTGAATCTTTTGGTGGTTTCACACCTTGTTCTCCAGCGATACTCGCACCTGTGTCTTTACCGCCAAGCGCTTCTACAGGTTTATTGCCAGCACCACCAAAGCTCGGAATCGTTTCCTCACTGATAAAGCCAGGCCCATTAGTACCTGTACCTTTCCCAGTGCTAACCTGACCCGAAAAACCCTGAAGGCCATTGTCAACGATACCAAACTGCGGCTTGCGCTCACCACCAAGTCCCGTTGCAACAACTGTAACTCTTAGTTCGTCACTCATTTCAGGATCAATGACAGCACCCACAACTACCGTCGCATTTTCCGAAGCAAGTGCCTTCACATGATTACCAACAACTTCAAATTCTTCGATGGTAATATCCATACCAGCGGTAATGTTAACCAAGATACCTTTTGCACCAGTCAGGTCTACATCCTCAAGTAACGGACTTGAAATAGCAGCTTCTGCCGCTTCTTGTGCACGGTCTGGTCCAGATGCAGCAGCTGTGCCCATCATGGCTGTGCCCATTGCTGACATCACTGTTCTTACATCAGCAAAGTCAACGTTAATCAAACCTGAACGAGTGATAAGCTCGGCTATCCCTTGTACAGCGCCGTAAAGCACATCATTAGCTTTAGCGAAGGCATCTAATAATGTAGTACCTTTACCTAAAACCTTCAGTAACTTGTTGTTAGGAATTGTTATAAGTGAGTCTACAATTTCTGACAACTCACCAATCCCATGGTCAGCAGCTGCCATGCGCTTCTTGCCTTCTAAATCGAAAGGACGCGTTACAACAGCAACTGTCAAGATACCTAGTTCTTTCGCTACGCGTGCAACCACTGGGGCAGCACCAGTACCAGTACCACCACCCATACCTGCTGCGATGAAAACCATATCAGCGCCTTCAAGGCTCGCTTTTATCGTTTCAACATCTTCTTCAGCAGCTTTTTTACCAACCTCTGGGTTTGCACCCGCGCCTAGGCCCTGAGTAATTTGCGTGCCTAACTGCACCGTTACGTCTGCTGACGACTTTCTTAGCGCCTGTGCATCTGTGTTAGCAACAATAAAGCGCACACCTTCTATTTCTTGTTTTACCATGTGCTCGACAGCGTTGCCTCCACCGCCGCCAACACCAATTACTTTAATTACGGCCTCTTCGCCGTGTTGTTCCATAATATCAAACATCTTCACTCTCCGACTTGAGCTTTAAAACTCACCTTGGAACCATTTAGTAATTCGGCTCCACCAACCTTCTTCGGCATCAACTTTCGCCTTTTGTGCATTTTTGGCTTGCAGCGTTCGGCCGTATTGTAACAAACCTACCGCTGTTGCATATGCCGGATCATCAACATAATCTGTTAATCCTGTGATCCCAACAGGGTTTCCTATCCTTACTGGCATTTGGAAAATGTCTTCTGCCACTTCCAAAGCCCCTTTCATTTTGGCGCTACCACCTGTTAAAACAACGCCAGCCGCGATTTGATCTTCAAAACCAGAACGGCGAATTTCTTCTTGAACAAGTTCAAATAATTCTCTGAATCTGGGTTCTACGACCTCAGATAAAGTATGCCTAGACATAATTCTTGAAGGGCGACCACCGACACTAGGTACTTCAATTGTCTCCTCAGCACTGGCCATCTGGCTACTTGCAAACGCATATTGTACCTTCAAAGACTCAGCATGTGAGATAGGTGTTCTAAATATTTTTGCAATATCACCTGTTACTTGGTTACCAGCTACTGGGATCACAGCGGTATGGCGTAGCGCACCATTAACGTATATCGCGATATCCATCGTACCGCCACCGAGATCCACAACGGCAACACCCAGTTCCTTTTCATCTTCAGTCAATACTGAGTAACACGAGGCAAGTGCAGTAAAAGTAAGCTGGTCTACATCTAACCCGCAACGCTCAACGCATTTCTCAATATTTTTTGCCATATCGTTAGAGCAGGTGATGATATGCGCTTTGGCTTCCATCCTCACCCCACTCATACCGAGCGGGTTTTTAATACCCTCTTGCATGTCGATACTATATTCTTGCGGGAGTGAGTGCAGCATCTTCCGCTCCGCCGAAATCGGCACAGAACGAGCAATATGGATCACATTTGCAATGTCATCATCCGTCACTTCCGCATTATTAATGGCGACGACGCCGCTTTCGTTCTGGCATTGAATGTGCTTTCCAGAAATACCTAAATACACTGAACTAATGCGACAATCAGCCATTAATTCAGCTTCATCAATCGCGCGTTTAATCGAGTCAGATACCAAGTTAAGGTCGTTTACGCCACCTTTGTCCATACCGTGCGCCACTTGGTTGCCAACGCCAACAATACTTAACTGATTATCCGGTGTGATCTCACCCACTGTAGCAACAACTTTTGCTGTTCCCACATCTAGCCCTATCACTAAGTTTCTTTCTGCTGACTTGGTCATGCTTTACTCTTTTCTTTATGTTCTTGTGTCTGGGGATATCTCCAACTTACCGCCAGCCCTGTATCATATCGCAAATCGATCACATCGAGCTGAGCCCCTTCAGGGCGTTGTAACAATGGATAAACATCGATGAACCGTTGCACTCTCTTTGCTTTTTCTTCTCGACCTAAATTAAGCTTAATGCCATTTTTCAACCACAATTGCCAAGCAAACCGCTCGGACAAGGCCAAACTGGTTAACTCAAATGAGTTGACAGCCAGCATTTCTTTTAGCTGTAAAAAAGTTTCCCATGCCTCTCTCTCGCTTCCTTCAGGGCCATATAGTTGTGGTAACCCATCTGGTAACTTATTACTACTCGCTTGAAAAATAAGTCCACTTTCATTGAGCAGCGAGTCACTGTTCCAAAACGCCACAGGCGTGTGCTCTGTGACATAAATTTGTATCGTATCCGGCCATTGCTTACGCACTGATACAGAAGCAACCCATGGCAAAGACTTGACTGAAGTTTGAACTGTTTTAACATCCAGTTTAAAGAAGCTTCTCAGATCAGCTTCGCTAATCGCCGCAACAATTGCCTGCTCACTGGTATAGTACGGCTCCCCTAACACGGTTAGGGTTTTAATTTGCGCATCCCTATGTTCAACTAGCCAGTCACTCACCCAGTAAAAACTGCGAGATAACACAAGCAAAACACACAAGAAAAAGCTCATACCAAGTATAATGGACCAATTTAAGGCCCTAAGGTTTAATATGGCTTTTTGCAAATTTTGGCGCATCTTAAACTGTTTGCTCCAAAATACGAATAACTAACTGGTCAAATGTCATCCCTTCGACTTTGGCTGCTTTAGGTACCAATGACGTCTCGGTCATCCCAGGTACAGTATTGACTTCTAGCAAATAAAATTGACCATTTACATCTTGCATCGCGTCGACGCGGCCCCAACCCGTCGCACCCACCAGCTCAAAGGCATGACTTGCCATGACTTGTAATTGTTCTGCAAAAGCCAAGCTTATATCGGCCGGACAAATATACTCGGTGGTATTTTCTTTATATTTCGCTTCATAGTCGTAAAAACTGCGTGGTGTGCGCATTTCAATGACAGGTAAAGCCTGACCATCTAGCACTGCCACTGTAAATTCACGCCCTTCAATCCACTGTTCGACCAGCACCTGACTATCAAATTTAAAAGCATTGCTCAACGCTTCGGTCAGAGTAACTTCATCATCAGCTCTAGCCATCCCAACGCTTGAACCTTCATGGCTGGGTTTTACCATCACAGAACCCAACTCTTTGATAATGGCTTTGGCGTCAAACCCGCTTTGATTATCAACAACAGCATATTTTGCCGTACTCAATTTGGCAGATTGGAATAAATGCTTACATCTAATTTTGTCCATCGCCAACGCACTGCCTAAGACACCACTGCCTGTGTAAGGAATGCCCATAAACTCCAAAGCCCCTTGCACAGTGCCATCTTCTCCACCGCGACCATGCAAGGCGATAAATACTCTTTCTATTCCTAAGGTTTTCAGATCCCATATATTGCGCTGCGCGGGGTCAAAGGCAATTGCATTCACTGCCTCACGTTTCAGGGCATCCAGCACCGCTTCACCCGATGCTAAGGAAACTTCCCTCTCGGCTGAGCTGCCGCCCAATAAAACGGCTACTTTACCAAACTTGCTCATAAACTTTCTAACCTCAGCCTTTCTTTTGATAGCTCCGTCGCAGCTAATTTCTTCACAATTTGACCGATGTTACCTGCCCCTTGTGTAATCACTAAATCGTTATCTTGGATAACATCAGCAAGCACGCTAAATAGCTCACTATGATCTGCGATATGAATTGGCTCAACTCCTCGCTGTCTTAAACTGCGACATAGCGCTTTACTATCCGCACCAACAATCGGACTCTCACCCGCACTATACACATCTAATAATATGAGCTGATCCACCTCTGAAAGTACTTTAACAAACTCTTCATAAAGGTCTCTTGTTCTTGTGTACCTATGCGGTTGGTAAAGCATTACCAGACGCTTATCTGGCCAACCGGCTCTAGCAGCCTGAATAGTTACAGCAACCTCTGAGGGATGATGGCCGTAATCGTCAACTAACATCGCACTGCTATCTTCACGGCTAAAGGTTCCATAGTGCTGGAAGCGACGTCCAATACCGGCAAAATCCTGTAATGCATTTTGAATAGCAATGGTTTCGATCTCATGATCCTTAGCTATCGCTATTGCTGCTGTCGCATTTAACGCATTGTGTTTACCGGGCATATTGAGCTGAATATCCATACTTGAGCCTGATTTGTGTAACACAGTAAAACGGCAGCTTCCTACTTCTTGGACATAGTCGGTCATGCGATAATCTGCATCTTCACTCTCACCGTATGTGATTGTCGGTCTAGCGAAGCGTGGGAGCAGCTCACGCACAACTGGAGAATCGATACACACCACAGCTAAACCATAAAATGGTAAATTGTGAATAAATTCTATGTAGGTATCTTTGAGCTTTTCAAAATCCCCGCCATATGTATCCATATGGTCAGCTTCAATATTGGTAATAACAGAAGCCATTGGCTGAAGATGCAAGAAAGAAGCATCGCTTTCATCTGCTTCCGCAATTAATACATCGCTTGTACCAACTTTTGCATTACTTCCCGCGCTATTAAGCAGACCACCGATAATAAAGGTCGGATCGAGCTTAGCTTCAGCGAAAATACTTGCCACCAAACTTGTTGTTGTTGTTTTTCCGTGGGTTCCAGCAACTGCAATACCATGCCTAAAGCGCATCAATTCAGCCAACATCTCAGCGCGCCTTACAACTGGCGTGCGCGCCTGCTTGGCCGCAATGATTTCTGGGTTAGTCGTATCAATAGCGCTAGATACAACCACGACATCTGCATCTTTAACGTTGTTAGCATCATGGCCAATAAATATTTCTGCGCCAACTTTCAATAACCTTTGCGTCATTGCGTTTTGAGCAATATCAGAGCCTGTTATTCGATAACCTTCATATGCCAAAACTTCTGCAATACCGCCCATACCGGCACCACCAATTCCAATAAAATGAATAGTGTTAATTCGTCTCATAGCTCGGCGATACTTATTTTCTTTCACAATTTTCTCTTTGACTTGTAATTTCTTCAATAATTTCAACTACTGTACTCGTTGCTGATATTTGGGCACATAGCTTTGCTTTTTTTGACTTTGCTTCAATACGTGTTGGATCACGTAAATATGGCTCTAGTAACGTCACCATATTCTGCTCATTTAATTCTGACTGAGGCATCAACAGTGCAGCGCCATCATCCACCAAAGCACTCGCGTTTAGAGTTTGATGATCATCCACTGCATGAGGTAGGGGAACAAAGACAGCCATTTTTCCCGCAGCAGCAACTTCACTGACAGTCAGCGCTCCAGCTCGACAAATTATAATATCAGCCCATTCATAGGCTTGGTCCATATTTTCGATAAACTCGTCAACTTTATATGTGAATTGACTATCGCTATAACTTGTTGCAACAGTCTGCTCATTTCCTCTACCACTTTGATGCCAAATGGAAAGTTTGTGATGCCCTAGCTGATTCAGTGCATTAAAAACTTCTGGGAGGGTTTCATTTAATGCTTTGGCACCTAATGAACCACCAACAACGAGACAATTAATATTTCCCTCAACCGCCTTAGGCTGTATTTGCGTCACCGAGTCACGGATTGGATTACCGACGACATCACACTTGGTTTCTGGAAACGCACCTTTGAAGGCACATAAAACACGATTTGCTAGTTTCGCCAACATTCTATTACTTAAACCAGCAACAGCATTTTGTTCATGAATTATGAGCGGCACACCTAACAGCTTGGCGGCAACCCCCACAGGACCTGTCACGTACCCGCCCATTGTAAGAACAACATCAGGCCGGTGTGTTGATAAGATATGTTTGGCAGCACATATGGCTTTAAAAACCATCAAAGGCGTTTGTAAAAACCTTTTAAACCCGTTTCCTCTCACCCCTTTGACAGCAATAAAGTCAATGTCAAAGCCATGCCTAGGAACGACCTGCGCTTCCATTCTATCTTCTGTACCTACCCACGAGATTTCCCAGCCCGCATCTTTCAATTGCTGGGCTACCGCTATGCCTGGGAAAATATGTCCACCAGTACCACCGGCTGCAACCAATATTCTTTTTGTCATCGTTTACTGCCTCTCGATGTTGCTTGCCTAGTCGACATCTTTGTTTCAAAGTCCACCCTCTGTAATAGCCCAGCCGCAATTGTCATGACTAATAAACTAGATCCACCATAAGATACAAACGGCAGAGTCAAACCTTTAGTCGGCAACATACCGGCACTCGCGCCAACATTAACAAGTGTCTGAAAAGCAAACCAGATACCTATCCCAAGGGCAAGATAACCTTCGTACTCTTTATTTGACTTTAAAGCTTGTTGCCCAATAACCAGGGCTCTAAAAACGAGCGTTCCAAGCATCAACAACACACAAATTACGCCCAAAAACCCTAATTCCTCGGCAATGACAGCAAAAATAAAATCATTGTGTGCTTCAGGAAGGTACTGCAACTTTTGAACACTATTGCCCAAGCCTTGGCCAAACCAGCCCCCTTGACCGTATGCCATTAAAGATTGAACCAATTGATAACCCTTACCAAAAGGATCTTTCCAAGGCTCCAAAAAGCCAACGACCCGAGCCATACGATAGGGCTCGAAGATTATCAACATCACAACCAAAAATACACCTGTGAGCATCAGTACAAAAAACTGCCACAGCTTTGCGCCGGCCAAAAATAGTAGACCCACAGTCGTTACAAAAATCACGACAACGGTGCCCAAATCCGGTTGCATTAGAATTAAAAATGCATACACAGCAAAGACCACGATAGGTTTCGCAAACCCTTTGATATTTTCTTGCACCTCTTCACGTTTGCGTACCAAATATCCAGCTATATAGCTGATAAAAAATAGCTTTGCGACTTCTGCAGCTTGTATACCTACAGGCCCTACAGGGATCCAGCGTTTCGCGCCATTCACTTCCCGGCCAACGACCAAAACCAGCACTAGCATTGCCATTCCAAATAGCAATAAATATGGATTGAAGCGCTTCCACCACATCATTGACACCGAGGTACTCAACCAAAACAGCACCATCCCCATAATCAGAAACATACCGTGTCTGACAATGATGTGATAAGGATTGTTGTAAATACGTTCAGCAACTGGCATCGAAGCACTTGTTACCATCACAAAACCAACCCCTATCAAGCAGAGCATCGCATACAGCAAAGGCAAATCGAACAAAGTGTCTGCGTTTTTAGATTGAAAAGCACTTCTTAAATTTAGCGTCGCTATCATTAGAGTTCTCCTACCAATTTGGTGAACTCATCACCTCTAATCATATAATTAGGGTACATATCAATGCTTGCGCACGCTGGCGCCAACAATACAATATCGCCAGCAATGGCTTGTTTATTAGCCTCTAAAACAGCCTCTTGCAAAGTTGAAACTTTAATACTGTTGTCATGAAGAGGGACGAACAAATCTGCATCTTTACCAAAACACAAAATAGCTCGGCAGTGCTCTTTAAGTGGCTCCACAAGAGGTGCTATTTCTGCACCTTTAGCATCCCCACCTAAAATCAAAACGATTTTGCAGCTATCATCTGCAAGACTTTCGAGTGCCGCAACCGTGGCTCCCACATTGGTTGCTTTTGAATCATTAAAATATTTAATACCGTTGGCTTCGGCAATCAATTGGCAACGGTGTTCAAGTCCACTGAATCGAGCAAACCCCTGCTCAAATGCTTGTTTGCTTATGTCAAAAGGACTCAATAAAGCCATTACAGATAAAGCATTAAACTGGTTATGCTTGCCAGGAATAGATAGACAATCTACTGGCAGAAAAGCCTCACCTAAGGCACTAAAGTATGCACGTTCAGGAAAAGATTTAATGCAGTAATCTGCATTGTTTAACCCTACACTCAATGTGCACTTATGTGCTTGGTAGGTTTGCTCATCGTCAAAGTTGTAAACCAATAAACCCGTTTGCAGATAGATGCGTTTTTTGGCCGCGCAGTAGGCATCAAAATCAGGATACCTATCCATATGATCCTCAGTAATATTGAGGATCATGGCGCTAGTGCATTTCAAACTTTGAGTTGTTTCGAGTTGGAAACTAGATAGTTCTAATACAATTAAATCAAGATCTTGATCCAATAAATCAAGAACTGAGGTGCCAATATTTCCACCGAGTCCAACCTTGAGGCCAGCTTCTTTACAGACTTCTGTAGCCAAACTCACTACCGTAGATTTACCATTGGAGCCCGTTACCGCAACTACTGGAGTGTCATTTAAACGAGCAAACAGTTCAACATCCCCGATCACCTCGGTACCACCCGCTATCGCTTGTGCCACGTATCTATCATATAAAGGGATCCCAGGACTAATTATTATTACATCAGTATTAGTTAATGCAGCCTCAGCCAACGGACCAAATACGGCTTCACTCTCAGGTACATTGTGTGCCAACCACTCAGCACCAGGCGGCACAGCACGCGTATCAACAATTTTGGGCGTGATACCATGGCGTACTAAAAAGCGTACAATTCCAAGCCCTGTTACACCAAGGCCTAGAATTGTAATATGCTGCTGCTTAAGTTTGTCTATATAGTTCATTTACCTGATCTTTAGAGTTGCCAATCCAGCAAGTACTAAAATGAAAGAGATTATCCAAAACCGCACAATGACTCGCGGTTCAGGCCACCCTTTCAACTCATAATGATGGTGTATAGGAGCCATTCTGAAAATACGTTGACCACGCAGTTTGTACGACCCAACCTGAAGAATAACCGACAGGGCCTCCATCACGAATACCCCCCCCATAATCACTAATACCAACTCTTGCCTTACTAAAATAGCAATAATACCTAATGCACCGCCCAAGGCCAAAGAACCCACATCGCCCATAAATACTTGTGCTGGGTAGGTGTTAAACCATAAGAACCCTAATCCAGCGCCGACAATGGCAGTACACACAACAACGAGTTCACTGGCCAATGGTATATGAGGAATATGGAGGTAATTTGAGAAATTCACGTTACCGGTCAAATAAGCAATAATTGCCAATGCCGCTGCAACTAAAATTGTAGGTACAATGGCAAGACCATCAAGTCCATCAGTCAAATTGACCGCATTTGATGTACCTACGATCACAAAGTAACTCATAACGAGGTAGAGCAACCCAAGTTGCGGCAACACATCTTTGAAAAACGGCACAACCAAAGAGGTTTCCGCATCAGAATTCGCAGTGTAATACAAAAAAGCTGCAACAGAGATCGCAATCACTGATTGCCAAAAATACTTCCATCTTGCGATTAAGCCCTTACTGTCCTTACGAATCACTTTACGGTAATCGTCGACAAACCCTACGACGCCCAAAGAGCCAATAACAAACAAAGTAACCCAAACATACTTATTACTTAAGTCTCCCCACATTAAAGAGCTCGTAAAGATCGCGGCCAAAATAAGCAGTCCACCCATTGTGGGAGTTCCCGATTTGGATAGGTGAGATTCAGGACCATCATCTCGGACAGTTTGTCCAATTTGCATACGCTGCAAAGCGCGAATCAACTTTGGACCAAAATACAACGAGATCAGAAGGGCCGTTAGGATCCCCAAGATTGCTCGTACGGTGAGATATGAAAAGACATTGAAACCACTGTAGTATTGCGTTAAATACTCTGCTAACCAAACTAACATTATCGGTCCCCATCTACATAATTTTTGTGGGCAGCTATCAAGTCTGAAACCAACAGCTCCATACGTGCACTACGCGACCCTTTTATCAAAACAGTACACCTTTGAGAATCAAGATTAATAAATTCAAATAACGCTTCAAGCATGTGCTCACGCGTCGAAAAGTGGCGATTTGGCTGTTCAAAAACTTCGCTGGCATAGCGGCTCAAAACACCTAAAGAAAACAGCGCATCAATCCCTAATTGGCGCGCATACTCTCCAACCTCTTGATGGTATGCGCTCGCCTCTTCCCCCAGCTCAGCCATGTCTCCTAGAGCCAGTATTCGAGTACCAGGCATTTCCTTTAGAAGTTCAATTGCGGCCTTAACGGAGCGTACATTTGCATTATATGTATCATCAACAACCCTCAAACTGTGAGAAACATCAATAACATTCACGCGCCCTTTCACTACTTCCATATTGTGTAGTGCTGCTGCAATATCCTCTAAAGAAGCACCAAGTGGTATTGTAATTGACGCGGCAATCACAGCATTCATCACGTTATGCTTACCAGGTAAAGCTAGCTTGACCGACAAAGATGAGATAGGAGTACACAATAAAAACTCGGCCCTACCTGCATCATCTAACTTAATATCTTCTGCCCAAACATCATGTTTAGCCTGCATCGAAAATCGTTTTGTCGATTGTGTCGATAAACTTTCAATCCACATACCAGCAAAGACGCTATCTTGATTAATAACCGCCACACCACCAGCTTTAAGGCCTTCAAATATCTCACCTTTGGCTTGACCAATACCTTCAATAGAGCCAAACCCTTCTAAGTGTGATGGCGCAACGTTGCAGACCACGGCTACATCAGGGTTAGTTAAGCCGCTGGTGTATGCAATCTCACCAATATGGTTGGCTCCCAATTCAATTACAGCGTATTCATCATCTTCAGATAGTCGTAATAAAGTGAGCGGCACACCGATATCGTTATTAAAATTGCCTTTTGTTGCCAGCACCTTACCGCGTCTAGAAAGAATCGCTGCGGCCATTTCTTTAACCGTCGTTTTGCCTACACTGCCTGTAATAGCGACTGTTTTAGGTGCCACATGTTGAATAACCTTTTGTCCTAGTTTGCCAAGTGCAATTCGCGTATCCGGCACCACAAATTGAACAATGTCGACATCCACAGGTCGAGATACAATCGCGGCAATCGCGCCTTTTGTCTTCGCTTCAGCCACAAACTTGTGACCGTCAAAGTTAGCGCCTTGTAATGCAAGAAAAACTTCGTCGTTGGTTATTGTTCTTGTATCTGTATTGATATTGGCAACTGCCAAATTTTGCCCACTAAAAGGGGCCTCAAGTACTTCTGCAAGCCAAGAAAAATCCATCTTGATCATGCACTTTCCCCCTCTAAAATTGCCTTAACTAAGCTTCTGTCACAAAAGCTTAGCTTTTGATTTCCAATAATTTGATAGTCTTCATGACCTTTGCCAGCAATCAGAACGACGCTGTCTTCATCAGCTTGTTCAATAGCAAATCGAATGGCCAAAGCTCTATCTGGTTGCACAACAGCATACTCAGGATTACTGAGCCCAGCCTTAATATCATTAATAATTGTTAATGGATCTTCACTACGGGGGTTATCACTTGTAATTATAATATTATCGGAAAACTGCTCTGCAGCTTGGGCCATCAATGGACGCTTACCTGTGTCACGTTCTCCGCCACAGCCGAATACACATGCCACTTTGCCAGGCACATGCATTTGCAAAGCTTGTAATGCAAGTTCAAGTGCTTCAGGTGTATGCGCGTAATCAACAATACAAGTTGGCTTACCATCGTTTTTAAATGCTTGCATACGGCCATCTACGGGTTCGAGTTTTTTCACAGCAGCTTGCACTTGGTCCAAGCTATATCCTTGGACTAACAAACTCGCAAATGCAGCACACAGATTATATAAGTTGAATAAACCGAATAACGGTGTAGAGATTGCCACCTCCCCCCATGACGTGATTAGTTGAAATGAGAGGCCATGTTGATGACAAGCAACCTTGTCAAAAAACACATAGCGTTCAAAATGGTGTTCCTCTGGTTGCTCGCCATATACAACACATTCGCAGGGAGACAACTCCGTTAACCATTGACGTGCGTAGCTATCATCTAAATTAAGCACTTTGTGTTTGGCGCCACACTCTGTAAACAAACGTTTTTTTGCATCCGCATAACTCTGCATATCACCGTGGTAATCCAAGTGGTCGCGACTCAGATTAGTAAATACTGCCACATCAAAGTCTATCTGTTCTGTGCGCCCTTGAACGATACCATGAGAAGATACCTCCATCGCGACCTGCTGATGCTGATTTAATAGGTGTGAAAAAATACGTTGTAAGTCAACCGCGGATGGTGTCGTATTATTCAATGGTGTTAAGTTCTTCGGGCTACCGTAGCCTAAAGTTCCAATGACAGCACTGTCTTTCCCACACAAGGTTGCCAAATTGGCGATCATCGCTGCCGTAGTCGATTTTCCATTAGTTCCTGTTACACCGACTACATTCAATTGGCGGCTTGGCTGCTGATAAAAACCGGCTGCAATATTTGCCAATTTACTTTTCAAATTGGGGACTTTAATTACTTCAACCGAAAAACCTGATACGTCAGCGCTTTCATCAACTAAAACGCATACGGCACCCTTTTCTATTGCCGATGCGATAAATCGCTGGCCATCTAATTGGTGCCCACTTATGGCAATAAAACAATCACCATGACGTACTTCGCGGCTGTCCAAGCGGAGGTCTTGTACTTCAATATATGCACTTTTCACATCGAATTTCGCAAGTACTTGTGTCAGATCACGCATCATTTTTTGACTCCGATAAATAAGCAACCCGTTCTTTATCCGGAGCAACATTCAACATTCTTAGCGCATTAGAAACAATCTCAGCAAATACAGGTCCAGCAGTATCGCCGCCGTAATATACGTCATTGCCAGGCTCATTAACCATCACAACAACAGCAAGCCTAGGATCACTCGCTGGCGCAACCCCTGCAAAATAACCAACATATTCGTCGCCATATCCGCCAGCCACCGCCTTTTTCGACGTGCCAGTCTTACCAGCAGCCCGATAGCCATCTACCTTGATACTTGAAGCTGTGCCGCCTTTTTCAAAGATTGATTCCATCATAGAAACCACGGCTTTCACATCTTCCTCTTTGAACAACCGATTGCCTGGCTGAGGAGTATCTTGTTTTAAAATTGTCAAAGGTCTTGAAATCCCACCTGCACCTAATGTGGCATACAAGCGCGCCACCTGCGCAGTACTGACAGATACGGCATAACCATAAGACAGCGTCGCTATCTCGAAATCAGACCAACGTCTATTTGGATAGAATAGCCCTGAGCTCTCTCCAATCATTAACGTTCCAGTGTCTTCTCCAAATCCAACTTTCTGGTATACGCCAACTAAATAATCTTTTGGTAATAGCTGACTGATCTTCGCAACGCCCATATTACTTGAGACTTTCAATATCTCTCTGAGAGTCATTTCGCCATGATTTCGTGTATCTTTGACTAAACTGCCCCCTAACCTCATCCAGCCAGGGAAAGTATTTATAATATCATCAGATTCGATCACCCCATGATCGATCCCCGCTAATATGGCCAGCGGCTTCAAAGTCGAACCTGGTTCAAATAAATCTGTAATGGCGCGGTTGCGGCGTTTATAAGGCGCCGCATTACTCATATCGTTAGGATTAAAGCTTGGGCTATTTACCATTGCCAAAATCTCACCGGTATGAACATCAACAACCATTGCAGACCCCGACGTTGCCTGATAAGTCAGCACGGCAGATTTAAGCGCGCGATAAGCGATGGTCTGAATTCTCAGATCAATACTCAAGTGAATATCTTCCGGTTCGACACGTTCTTCTTCAGACAAGACTTGTACTTCTCGACCCTGTGCATCCTTTCGAATAGTCCTAAGCCCTTCAGTGCCTGTTAACGCTTTATCAAAGCGCTTTTCAATGCCTTCAATGCCAATACCGTCAATATTCGTGACACCAAGAATATGTGCCGCAATCTCGCCACTAGGGTAAAAGCGCTTTGACTCGTCCAGTAAATGAATACCAGGTAAACGCATCTGTTTTATGTACTTAGCTACTGCCGGTGTGACTTGGCGCTTTAAATACACAAATCTTCTTTTTGCATTTCCGCGCAACTTTTTATTGACCTGCTCTGAAGGTAGTTGGAGCACATCGGAGAGCTCCCGCCAGCGTGCTTGTTCTTGAAAGAGCTGTTGTTTGCGCTCTGCGAGCAATGACGCGTTATCAGCCAGCGTAACGTGATCCTCACCGTTTTTTCTGGCTTGGCGTAAAACGCGTGATTTTAATGCTTTGTCCAATGCGAGCGGATCTACGTATACACTCACTACGGGTACACTCACCGCAAGCTCTTTGCCATTGCGATCAAAAATCATCCCGCGTTGCACATGCAGTTTTTCCATTCTCACTGTGCGCTTAACATTTTCAGCTCGTGCTTTGTCAGGCTCAATAACTTGCAAGTAAGCAGCTCTTGCAATTAGCGCGACAAATACAGATACCAACATGACGCAAACTAAAATAAAGCGCCAAGCAATTAGGTTTTGTGAAGGTTTGTTACTTGTCTTCATGGCAGCTCTATCACCTGCTCTTCTTTACTCGTTGGACGCAGCATTTTTAGTTGTGCTTTGGCTATTTCTTCAATTCGCGCATGCTGTGAATAAAACTCTTCTTCAACTAACAAGTAACGCCATTCGAGATCCAGTTCGTCTCTTTGCTGTAATAATTGATCCTGCATAATTAATTGCTGGCGCGTTGAATGAGTTACTTGCACCACCACTAAAGAGGATATAAAAACACTTACGAGCAACAAAAACGTCAGTTTATTCGCCAAGATCACTTGGCAAATCTCTAAAAAGAGCTGAGGTTGGCGTTGCGTCGACTTAGCCATTTAGAGCTTCTCTGCAATGCGTAAAACAGAACTACGCGATCTAGGGTTTGCTTCGATTTCAGACTTGCTCGGCTTGATGGCCTTTCCAATCGCTTTTAAAGTTAGATTTTTATTGAGTTGTTCATCGGTCAGAGGTAACCCCCTTGGAACAGCCTCTCCCTTACTTTGTTTCTTAATAAATTGTTTAACAATGCGATCTTCCAGAGAATGGAATGAGATAACAACCAACCGACCACCGGGCTTAAGAACATCTATTGCTGCCAAAAGCGCCGTCTGGATCTCTTCTAGTTCGCTATTAATATAAATTCGAATGGCCTGAAAGGTACGTGTAGCAGGGTGCTTGTGTTTATCTTTAACAGGCACCGCTTCATCAATAAGGTCCGCAAGCTGTTTAGTGGTGGTAATTTCAGTCTCTTCACGAGTTTCAATAACTTTATGTGCAATGCGTCTGGCAAATTTTTCTTCACCATATTTCTTAATAACGTGCACCATGTCTTCAAGTTCAGCCTCTGCTAGCCACTGCGCTGCACTTCGTCCTGCTTGTGGATTCATGCGCATATCAAGTGGGCCATCTTTCATAAAACTGAACCCCCTATCCGCATCGTCTAGCTGTGGTGAAGAAACTCCAATATCCAGTAGTATACCGTCCACCTTGCCTGTCAATTCAGCCGACTCCGCCACTTCCGCGATATTAGAAAAGCGATTATGTGCGATGGAAAATCGGTCATCTTGCGCAAACTTTTCGGCAGCCTTTATCGCCTGAGGGTCTTGATCTATTGCTTGCAAACGACCTTTTTCACCCAAGCGCTTCAGAATTTGCCCTGAGTGGCCACCTCGACCAAAAGTGCCATCGATATAAATACCATCTGCCTTTATCTCAAGTGCATCGAGCGTTTCGTCCATTAACACTGAGATATGTTCTAATTCTGAACTCATAATTGGAGCTACACCTGTACTCTATAAAGAAAAACCATCAAGATCTGAGCTCTCTTCCACGTCACCACTGCGCTCAATCTCTGTATCGAGACGCATTTGTTCGTTCCAACGAGCTTCATCCCAGATCTCAAACTTATTTAAAAGGCCAACCAACATGAGCTTTTTCCCAAGGTTGGCATAATTGCGCAAAGATGGGGCCAATAAAATTCGGCCATTTTTGTCCAACTGATACTCTGTCGCATGTCCTAACAACATACGCTGCCATCGCCTTACTCGTGGATTAGTGTTCGACAGCTTGTGTAAGCGAGCTTCAATATCTTGCCACTCTGAAAGTGGATACACCCAAAGGCAGGGTTCATTAATCGCAATGGTACAAATCACTGTCCCCATTTCTTCAGACAGCAGCGGTTGGCGATACTTCACAGGTATCGAAAAACGCCCTTTATCGTCAAGGCTTATTAAGTTCGCACCGCGAAACATAACTAAACCACCTCATCGAGTAAGAAATGTACATTTTGATCCAATTTGATCCACTTTAATCCACATTTTACCACAATTGACAAGTCTAGGGCTTGACAAGCCTTTTTGTCAAGTTAGATAAGGGGGGTAACATATCCATAAATCCAGAAAAAATGAGGCTTTCAAAGAAGTTTATGAAATGTGTGGGGAAAAATGGGAAGACTCAGAAAATCACAATCTATAAATAAAAAATTTGTGTTTAAATTAAATTCAATGCACAAAAAATACAGCGTAATATTCAATCAAAACTGAGCGAAACTGCCCCATTCTCGACCAGCCATTTGTGCACTACTATCTGAAGTTTGGTGATTTAACATCACGCGGTTATGATATACATGTATTTACAAATTGAGACTTGATTATTCTTTATTCGACAATAAAACAACGCTTTTCTAGGTTGATGCTGTTGCTGTCATTGCCCGGTTTCACACTGATCTTAGCGTTATTATTTGCGCAACGAGCAGACATACTGCATATCAAAGAGCAGGATGCAATCTTCTATGCCAATCAGATAGCTACTCAGCAACGCGTAGAAATTGCTGATACACAAAAACTTTTAGAGCAACTGGCTGCAAACAGCCAATTACTTCAATCGTCTACTTCAAAGTGCCCTCAACTATTGCACCACGCCAAGTTGTTCCACCAAGAATTTGCCAATTTCGGGTTGGCAACACCCAGTGGGCGCGTATTTTGTTCTTTGCACCCCATCACTGATCCAATTAGCATCGCTGACAGGGCCTACTTTTTACAGGCAGTTACAACTCAAAGTTTTAGTATTGGAGAATATCAACAAGACCGAAGCGTACATACTGCAACCCTTAATTTTGCGCAGCCTGTATACGTTCAGAATCAGCTTAAGATGGTGATCTTTGCCGTTCGCCGCCTTACCAATTGGAGCGAATCTCTTTCTCATTTACCTTTGCCAATTGGTACTCGGGTCATGATAGCTGACAATTTTGCACAAGTCGTAGCTGAGTACCCATACTCTGATAAACCTCTGGGTCGCCCCGCCAGTGAAGACTGGCCAAGTAATGTGTCTCATAAAGTGTCTATCTCAGAAGACAAAAATGGACTACACCATGTCTACTTGCGCCTCCCCCTAGAGCAGCCAGAATCTGAACTTAACATCTATTTTGATTTCCCGTTCGATGATGCTTTACACGAGGTAAATCGACAGTTTGCACTGATACTAGTCGCATTTTTACTTGCCGTATGTTTTTTAATTTGGCTAGGCCGCCAACAATTGCGCAATACGCTTTTAATGCCGCTGCAAGATTTTAGCAATGCTATAGGCGCGTTAGCGCATGGCAAAGCGGTAAAGTTAGAACAACAAAACATGCCCAAAGAATTAGCCGATCTCGCTGTACATTTTGAACGTATGGCCGATATTCGAATCACAACAGAGAATGAGCTAAATCGTAAGCACGCTGAGATTAATGCGTTAATAAATGCACTGCCTGACGATTTTCTACGCTTGGATAAACAAGCGAATATTCTTGATCAACATGGAAGTCGTGTGACAGGCCGCAACGCCTTAAGCGATATTTTTCCTACGCATATTAATATTCGAATTAAAGCGGCGTTAGCATTGTTGCAAGACAAACCAAATACCGTTTTTGAATACGCACATAAAGATAAAAACCAAAACAAGGTATTTGAAATCCGTATATATAAAATCGCCAATATAGATGAAGCGATATTGATCATGCGCGATATAAGCCAGAAAAAACAACAAGAAGAAGCGCTTAATCTCGCGGCGCTCACTTACAATAACAGCAGTGAGTGTATGGTGATCACCGACGCCCAAGGCTATATATTGGATACAAACCCAGCATTTAGCAAAATTACAGGTTATGCACAGCATGAAGCAATCGGTAAAACCACCTCGATATTGAGCTCAGGAAAACATGACCCCAGTTTTTATGAACAACTTTGGCGCTCTTTGAGAGCTTCTGGCAAATGGCAAGGAGAGATCATTAACAAACGTAAAAATGGCGAGTTTTATACAGAATGGTTAACGATTGATACCGTCTATGATGAACATGGAGAGCCTTATCGTAGGGTCGGTATTTTTGCAGATATTACGGATAAAAAGCGCAAAGATGAGCAACTATGGCGACAAAGCCACTTCGATGAGCTTACCGATTTGCCAAATCGTACCAGCCTTAAGAAACAGCTCAATACCTTGTTTGGGTTGTCAGATCATAAGTTTGCCGTACTTCTGCTGGATATCGACCACTTCAAAGACATTAATGATACATTGGGTCACTATTATGGCGACCTATTGCTTACGCAAATTGCGCAAAGACTAAAAAAAGCGACGGAATCTTTCGCTCGCCTAACCCGGATCGGGGGAGATGAATTTGTCCTTGTGTATGATAATTGCGCAGACAAGTCTCAAGCGATTGCGCTCGCAGAGCAAATATTGGCAGAGATTAAAGCTCCTTTTGATTTAGCGGACGAAACTTGTCATATTGCAGCCAGTATCGGAATTGCTTTAGCCCCTCAATATGGTGAAAATACCGAGCAGCTTTTAAAAGCTGCTGATCAAGCAATGTACAAAGCAAAACAGTTGGGTAGAAATGGATTTGCATTATTTAGTTCTGAGCTACGAGAACAAGCGGAGCAACGTATTATTCTGCTAAAGGACATGCGACAAGCACTGTGTGCCAACCAATTTGTCATGCACTTTCAACCAATCGTTTCAATGCACAACCGTGCAGTCACCAAAGCTGAGGCCCTAATACGATGGCTACACCCAACTAAAGGCATGATCAGTCCCGCAAACTTTATTCCTTTGGCTGAAGAAACTCAACTAATCCATCAATTGGGTGAATTTGCCTTCACACAAGCTGTTGATGTATTAAAACAAACTCAGCACTTACGCACAGACCTGCAATTAAGTATCAACGTATCTCCTGTGCAATTCAGCGCCAAGCACACCACACTATTAGCTTGGCAAAGCCAACTAGCCAAACACCAATTAACACCCGATATGCTAGTGCTGGAAATCACTGAAGGTTTAATGATGCAAGGTGGAGAACGTAGCCAAAAACGCTTAACAAAGCTCATTCAACAAGGTTTTTCTATTGCGCTAGATGACTTTGGTACCGGTTATTCATCATTGGCTTATCTCAAACAAATGGATACCGAGTTTATAAAAATTGATAAGCGCTTTGTCGATGGCATCGAGCACAATCAAGACGACTTAGTATTGTGTGAAACAATGATATTGATGGCTCATCAGTTAGGGCTTAAAGTCATCGCAGAAGGTATTGAAACAGCCACGCAGCATGAACTTCTCAAACAAGCAGGTTGTGATTTTGGCCAAGGTTATTTTTACAGCAAGCCTCTGCCTATGGAAAGTTTCGTCACCTATTTAACAGACCAAGACAAGCAACATTAAAAAGTAAAAAAGCCATTCCGAAGAATGGCTTTGTCTGTTTGGATTGAACAGCTTCTTATTTATTCGTTAACACCCAGAGCCGCCATCATTTTATTAGCAATATCTACATGATGCTGCAATGTTGAGAATTGCTTCGTGATACCTTCTGGCCCAAATGCATATACAGGTACAGGTGCAGCAGTGTGTGTTCCAGTACCCCAAACAACATTTTGCTGTGTTGCTACAACACGTGCAATCTTACCTGTGAAATCTTCTGTGCCATACACATAGAAATCAGAGAAATCTTCAAAATGAGGTAAAGGATGACCATCGTCATCTGCTTCATGAGACTCGTGAATAGTAGCGGCTTGCTCGAGCGTTACCGTATACGGCGTATGCTTAGTAATGGCAGTTTGCCACTGCTCTGCGCTACTATTTGCAAAGTTGTAACTGCCATCTACGTCACCCATGATGTCGTAGAACGTGCCTTCTTGAAAGTAAAGCGTATCGAGTAGACTTAATGCACCAAAGTTGAATTTTGGTTTATACAGAGCGTCACCCATACCATCACCAGGTAATGCAACCGCCTCTGGGGTATTATGATTTGAATAACTAAACCCGAAGCTACCCGTCTCATGGTCAGCTGTGACAACGACTAAAGTATCGTTACGATCTTTAACCCATTCATGAACAGCTTCAACCGCTTCATCAAATTTAAGTAATTCATTTAGCATCCATCCAGCATCATTAGCGTGACCTGCCCAATCAATTTGACCACCTTCGACCATCAAGAAGAAGCCGTCTTCATCTTGAGATAAAACATCAAGCGCTTTGACTGTCATCTCTTTTAACGAAGGTTGTATACAGCTGTTATCATGCTGACATTTTCTGTATGCAATACCATCATCCATGCCCGAGTTTGCAAATAAACCCAATAACTTGTCACCTTCCACATTCATTAATTGGGCTTTATCAAATGCCAACGTATAGCCGTGTTGATCTTTTGCTTCAACAACTAGGTTCTCGTTGTCACTACGCTTAGACTTTTTATAAACACCACTTGGCATCCCGAGTTCAGCAAGTTGCTTTTGAACATCTTCATTTGATGCAACGTCTTGAGGTAAGAAAACACGCGCACCACCCGAAAGCATCACATCCACATTGCCAGAGGAGATAAGCTCAGCGGCAATTTTATCCTCGTAAGAGCGGTGTGGTTGGTGTGATGCAAAAGCCGCGGGCGTAGCATGAGTAATACGTGTATCCGATACCAAACCAGTTGCTTTACCCATCGCTTTCGCTTTTTCTAAGATAGTCGCGACTTTATTGCCTTGAGTATCTAGACCTATCATCTCAGAACCTGCTGAAATACCTGTTGCTAACTGTGTTGCTGAACAAGCAGAGTCTGTTACAAGGCTACCTGTAGGCCCGTGGGGGGCATTCAGTGATAAGCCTAAATGACCCGCATTGGCAAGTTTGGAAAGAGCGGTTTGGTTATTTTTATCTTTGTATACTGAATTAGGCGCGCGTTGAGCATACTCTTCAAGTAGACCAACTTGCTGAGGGCCCATGCCATCACCAATCATTAAAATGACATTTTTAACAGAAGTGACTGGTGTAGGTGGTACCTCTTTAACGACTTCCTTTACAACTTCAACTTCTTTAGTAACCTCAACTTCCTTTACGACCTCAACAGTTTGAGTGTCATCATTACAACCAGTAAGCAAAGCCGCAGACACAGCGAGTGCAACAAATTTCATCTTCATTCGAATGTTCCTAAAACGTAATCAATTGTGAGCACGCGCAAGTGTACGTACAAAAAATGACTTTTTTATTTCAGGAACATTTCATGGCGGTTACATTTTTATTCTTACATTATTGTATTAAAAGTAATTATATAACTTGGATTGGCATTGCATAGACGCTAGCAACATATAAGGCTCGGATTAAGAACACATTTGTCATTTGAATTAGAAAACGAGGTAACGAAAAGCGATTGAAATATGTCGACGGGTAATAAGTGCAATTATATTGCAATGAATTGAATTAAGTGGGTAGTAATCGCTCAGTATATTACTGAGCGATTACAAGAAAATGTGAGTTGGCCTATAAGCCGGGTTCTGTCCCTCTTGCGAGGTGATAATCATTCGTCTAGGCCTAAAATCGCTCTTAGGCTCAAGCAACCTACCCGGTTCCGATGTGGGCCACACCATAAGGAACCCTATTTGGTCTTGCTCCGGGTGGAGTTTACCTTGCAACCAACTGTTACCAGTGGCCCGGTGCGCTCTTACCGCACCCTTTCACCCTTACCAACCGAAGTTGGCGGTCTTCTCTCTGCTGCACTTGTCGTGGGCTTACACCCCCCAGCCGTTAGCTGGCACCCTGCCCTGTGGAGCCCGGACTTTCCTCCCCTTGATCATTTTCGTCACAAGCAGCGATTATCCGGCCAACTCGCGGCGCATTATACCTATTTCTGACCTAAAGCACAGCGGATTTTTTGCTATTCTTCTCTTTGCGCAATAATGGCTTTGTACAATGCGTTCTTTTTAAGACCAAAATACTCAGCAGCCACACCGCATGCCTTTTTAAGTGGCATGTCCGCTTCCAGTAACATAATAAGTTTTTGTGCCTCTGGCGTAATAGCAGCGGTTTCCTTGCCTTTCCCTGGCAGCATAAGTACCAACTCGCCACGCTGACGTTCAGGTTCGTCGGTTAAAAATATAATCAACTCATTCACAGGACCGCTAAAAAACGTTTCGTAGGTTTTTGTCAGTTCTTTAGCAAATACAACATGCTGCTGCTCACCCAGTGCTTCTGACAAGTCATTCAAACTCGCCATAATCCTGTGTGTGCTCTCATAAATGATGCTGGTGATCCCTGACTCATGAGCAGATATAAAAAACTGTTGCCGTGCCTGGCTTTTTGCTGGCGTAAAGCCTAAAAATTGAAATTTGTCTGTCGGTAGCCCTGAGCAGCTAACCGCAGCAATGGCTGCACATGCGCCCGGGACAGGTGTTACTTGCGCCCCAGACTCTCGACAAATATTTACAACGGCATAACCTGGGTCACTAATCAGAGGCGTACCAGCATCAGAAACCAAAGCAATGTTTTTACCTTCATTTAACCAATCTAAGATTTGCTGTGCTTTTTGTTTTTCATTGTGATCATGCAGAGCAAAGGTTTTTGCTTTAATATTAAAGTAACTAAGTAATTTACCTGTGTGGCGAGTATCTTCCGCGGCAATTAAGTCGACCTCAGCCAAAGTCTTAAGCGCCCGTTCACTGATGTCTTCTAAATTACCGATGGGCGTGGCCACGATGTAAAGGGTGCCAATTTTATTAGTAGTTTCGGCTTTTGTCATTGAGGTCTCCAAGATCAGTCAGTAAGATATTCACATACAAAGTGATGAGTGAAGGTATACGCGTGCAACTGAAAAAAATAAGTCTAATTATGGCCATATTGTCAGGGTTATCTGCCTGTGGCACAACCCCTAATAGCACTCAACCACCCAAAAACGCTCAATCACAGCTCAGTACACCTCAGATTGTACAAGATTTGGATTCTGCTGCACTCTATAAAAAAGGTCTAGAAAAAGACGGCGCTGCTCGCATTCAGCTCCTTTATAGTGCGCGAGAAGCTGCCATTGCGGAAAGAAACTGGCAAATATTAGAACAAGCCTGCATCGAATTAGAATCGAAAGCCAGTGTCGATCATGTACAAAACAAGCTGTATGTTGCCTTGGCCCGCAAAGAACTCAAAAAATACGAAAGTGCCCACGAAATATTGCAAAGCGTTGCCCAGAAATTAAAGCTCCCAGAGCATAAAGCTTGGCACCAATATTTAACTGGTAGTATTTTTGCCTCACAAAACTTACCCAAAAAAGCTCTCGTCCACTATTTTAGAAGCGCTGATATCGCTCAGCAAAATAAACTTGCGATAGCGGGGCTGGACGGCGAGATTTGGGTGGCATTACAGCAACTTTCATCTTATGCATTAGAACGTTTTGACCGCGGCTCTGTGATCCAACAAGGTTGGGTTAAACTCGCCAAGTATCATCAGGTTTACCTAGGCTCAACCGTGCAATTGCATCAAGCAATGAATAACTGGCAACGTCGTTATAAAAACCACCCTGGTAGCATTATTATTCCAACAAAAGTTGAATCAGACATCAACCTAGCACCGTATCAGGCTACGAAGCTGGCCATCTTGCTACCTCAATCAGGTAGCAGCGAACGCCTTGGCGCGGCTTTAAAAAACGGTTTTCTGGCTGCTATGGACAGAAGCAAAATCTCAGAGATCTACTTTATTGACGAGATGGACAGTCCCGAGTTAATTGAAAGAAGCCTGCAAAAAATCCAAGCTGACTTTATTATCGGGCCTCTTCTAAAGTCTAATGTCATCAAGGTAAAAAGCATCAGTTATATAGCGAGCTCTCCAGCTATCTTCTTGAATGAAGTTGATGAGTCAGAAGTTGAACGCGTGCATTCTGAGCATTTTTATTTTGCACTTAACCCTGAGCATGAAGTCGAACAAGCCATGGTTCACTTTTTAGCAAAAGGCTATCAGAAACCGATGATTCTTGCGCCTGATACGCCCTCTGGGCAACGCTTAATTGCACACTTCAATCAACAATGGCAAGGCTTTAGTCACACCCATCCTGAAGTCGGCTTTTACTCAAACAGCGAAGACATGGTGAAAGTCATCACTGAACTGTTAGAAGTCGACAGCTCAAAAACACGGATCAAAGAAGTAAGCAATCTATTTCGCAGTGAAGTTGAAAGTGAAACGCGCTCGAGACGTGATTTAGACACCATATACATTTTAGGCGATGCGATAGAAACAAGACTGCTTAAGCCATATTTGGATGTTAACGTCAGCACCTTTGCGGAGCGTATTCCTCTCTATGCCAGTTCCCGTAGTTATAGCAAACAAATAGACAAAACAGACAAGAGAGACTTAGAAGGCTTGTATTTCACAGAGCTGCCTTGGATGCTCCCAGATGCAGTCAACGAACGTAATTTACGCGATACGTACTCTCGCCTTTGGCCTGAACAAGCTGACATCGAGCAGCGCTTATTTGCAATGGCGTATGATGCAGTGAACCTGATACCTGAGCTTAAACAGCTTAATAAAATACCAGGGAAAGAGTTCGAAGGCCTAACTGGTGCACTGAGCTTTAAAGAGGCAAATCAGATACACAGAAAATTAATTTGGGCACAATATCACAAAAATCGAATTCGCTTAGTCAGCTTAGATGAACGTCCGCCTACCCCGCTGTTTATGCAACATGCGGAGCAATAAAATGACTGTGTTGCTGATCAAAGGAGACTAAAAAAAGGAACTGTTATGCTAAAAGGATTATTTGGCAATACCCGTGCAAAAGGTCAGCACTACGAAATAGTTGCGGAACAATATCTGATAAAGCAAGGTCTTACAGCTGTCACTCGCAATTACCTGTGCCGCTTTGGAGAAATCGACCTAATTATGAGAGAAGCGGATACTTGGGTTTTTGTTGAAGTGAAATTTAGAAAAAGTAAAGCCTATGGTGGTGCAGTAAATGCATTATCGGCTAAAAAGCAGCAGTGTTTGAGACGCAGTATTTATCAATATACTCAAGATTATGCCTTGCATAATCGTGCTCTACGCGTAGACTTTGTTGCAATACAGGGGGATAGTCCTCACGCTATACAATGGATAAAGAACGTTTTTTAATATGCAAGAATCTATCAAAGCCATCTTTACCGAGAGTATACAGGCACAGATCGCTGCCGGAGAAGCAGTCGCAGAGCAATTAGAAACCGCCGCTTATGTCATATCGCAAACATTAATTAATGGTAATAAGTTAATATGTTGCGGGGTGCCAAGTAGCCATATGCTTGCTGAACATTTTGCCAGTTTACTTATCAATTTCTATGAAACTGAACGTCCATGCTTACCCGCACTGACGCTTAGCCAGTCGAATATTAACTTGAGTGGTCAAGCACCTACCGCACACCATGAACTCTTCGCAAGACAAATTAGGGCCATTGCGCAAGAAGGAGATCTCCTATTTGCAATTGCTGTTAACGGGAATGAAAAAGAAGTCATCAGCGCGGTGGAATCAGCACTGACTAAAGACTTAAAGGTCATCGCTTTAACTGGTAATGATGGGGGGGAGTTAACCGGTTTGTTAGGGCCCAATGATGTTGAAATTCGCATGCCAAGTAAACGAGCGAGTCGTATTCTTGAGTCTCATTTATTTACCGTGCATTGTCTCAGCCAACTTATTGATAATATTCTTTTCCCTCAGGATGATTAGTATGTATTTAAGATCCATCTTGTTGCTTTGTGCTATTTTATTTATCCAAGGCTGCGCCGTTGCTGTCGTCGCAGGCACTGCTAGTGCGGTATCCGCTGCAAACGATAGACGCACAATCGGCTCGCAAATCGATGACAACAGCATTGAAATAAAGGCCACATTGGCGCTAAAGCAGATCCCACGCTTAGCTAAACATGCCAACATTAATGTCGTCAGTGTCAATGGCACCGTATTATTGACAGGACAGGTCGCCAATGAGGAAATGCGCACCGAGGCAAACAGCGCTGTTACCAATTTAATGGGTGTAAAGCGCTTGCTCAATCAAGTCAGAATTGGCAGCAATATTGGCCTATCAACGCAAACTCACGATACTTGGCTGACCTCTAAAGTGAAAACACAATTACTCGCTAATGACAATGTGAATGGCAGCAATATAAAAGTTATTACCGAAAATGCTGAGGTTTTTTTAATGGGGATGGTTGATAAAAATGAAGCTGATAAAGCCGTCGATATTGCTCGCAATATTCATGGCGTTGAAAGGGTTATCAAGGCCTTCGAATATCTTTAATACCACTTTAAAAAGCTTAAAAGAAAAAACCTGCATTAGCAGGTTTTTTTATCATTTTATTACGCGCAAGTGAGCGCCCTTTTTGGGCTTCTCTTCGCCAGAGCTTGACTCTTTTGACTGAGAAGAGTCTGGTTCTTCAACGGTTGGCTCATGCTCAACTTCATCAACGTCTTGCGAATACTCTTCTTCCAAATTTGACTCAGAGAAGATAGTACCTTCGCCATTTTCTCTTGCATAGATTGCCAGCACTGCACCAACAGGAACATATACCTGCATGGGCTGCCCTGAGAACCGTGCACTAAAACTCAGCGCTTCTTTGTCCATCATAAAGTTATTGGCGGCACTTGGACTCACATTCAGTACAATTTGTCCATCTTGGACAAATTGTACTGGGACTTGAGCCTGTGGATAATGTGCGTTGACTACAATGTGTGGCGTACATTGATTATCCACAATCCAATCGTAAAACGCCCTAAGCAAATAAGGTCGATTAGACGTCATTAGCTGCGGATCTCGCGCTCGATATCAGTTAACGATGCTTGGAAAGACTCACGTTCAAATAGACGTAACATATAATCTTTCAATTCGCTTGCACCACTGCCAGTTAGCTCAATACCTAGCTGAGGCAGACGCCATAATAGTGGCGCCATAAAACAATCAACTAAGCTAAACTCTTCACTCATAAAGTAAGGTGCTTCACCGAAGATAGGTGCTACAGCAAGTAATGCTTCTGTTAACTCTTTACGAGCGCCTTCAGCATCATTTCCAGTCGTAATTCTCTCAGCAAGGCTATACCAATCGCTTTCAATGCGGTGCATCATCAAACGACTGCGGCCACGCATTACTGGGTATACTGGCATTAACGGTGGATGTGGGAAACGCTCATCCAAATATTCCATAATGATATTTGCTTGGTACAAACCTAGTTCACGGTCGATCAAGGTTGGTACAGTACCATATGGGTTAATTTCGTGTAGCGCTTCTGGCAAGTTATCCTTTTCAGCCAGATGAATATCAACACTTACACCTTTTTCTGCTAAAACAATACGAACCTGATGGCTATACATACAGTTTGCACCAGAAAAAAGAGTCATAACTGGGCGCTTGTTGGCAGCTACGGCCATGCCTACCTCCATAAAATAATCACAAAGTAATCAAATCACTTTAAACAGCAATAGGGGCAAAAGCCCCTATTACCTAAAATCACCATTGAGTGTTCAAATTAATGAACGTCTCTCCAGTACTCTTTCTTCAAGAAGAAAGCTAAGATGAAGAAGATTACCAAGAATCCGAGCACTTTGATACCTATTGCCTCAGATTCTAGTCGCGAAGGTTCCCCCACATACGCTAAAAAGTTTGTAAGGTCTCTTGCGGCTTGGTCGTATTCATCGTCACTCATCTCACCGGAGCCGTCAGTTTCAACACCCACAACTTTGGTTACAGTTTCATCACCTTCAACCACTTCTTCAGTGATTGGCATCGGTAAACCTTGCAGTTCTTGCAGAACGTGAGGCATCCCCACCAGTGGGAACACAACATTATTCACACCAAAAGGACGAGACTCATCTCTGTAAAATGACTTTAAGTAGGTGTAGATATAATCTGGCGATTTAACACGAGATATCAACGTTAAGTCTGGCGGCGCAGCACCAAACCATTTCGCAGCATCCTCTTTAGACATAGCATTGAGAATATGCGAACCCACTTTAGAGTCATCAAAAATTAATGTCTCTTTACCTATTTCTACTGGAATACCAATATCACGAAACGTACGCTCGTAACGCTGGTACTGCATCTGGTGACAACCCAAACAGTAGTTCATAAACAATTTGGCGCCACGCTGTAATGAAGCTTTATCCCTTAGGTCAATGTTAGCGTCCATCAATGGCATTGTTGGACCTGCTGCCATTGTAAAGGTTGGCAATAATGCGAATAAACCGATCAATAGCTTTTTCATCATTTCGTCAACCTCGTTGGTAGTGGCTTTGTTACTTCGTTCTTGGAGTATACATAAAGTAATACAAAGAACATGAAATACGTCACAGTACAAATCTGAGACAAAATGGTTGATTGCACAGTTTGAGGCGTCGCACCTGCCCAGCCTAAGATAAGGAAGGTCACAACAAACTGGGCAATATTCAACTTGTGCCAAACACTACGATAACGAATAGAGCGAACTTTTCCTCTATCCAGCCATGGTAACAGTGCCAGCATCACAATTGAGGCCCCCATAGCCACTACCCCAAATAGTTTATCAGGAATAGCACGTAAAATCGCATAGAAAGGCGTAAAATACCAAACAGGGAAGATATGTTCTGGTGTTTTAAGTGGGTTTGCTGCCTCAAAGTTAGGGGCTTCGAGGAAGAAACCATTCATTTCAGGCATAAAGAATACTACCCAACAGAACAAAATTAAGAACCCAGCGACTCCCAAAATGTCCTTAACTGTGTAATATGGGTGGAATGGGATAGCATCAACCACATCTTTTTTGCTGGTATAATATTCATGGAACTTAAATTTAGGTTTGTCCTCTTCTGCAACAGAGCCTTTTTTGCGCTTAACCTCAATACCATCAGGGTTGTTCGAGCCAACTTCATGCAACGCCACAATATGTAGGAAAACAAGAATCACCAACACCAGTGGCAATGCAATGACATGCAAAGCAAAGAAGCGGTTCAGTGTGGCTCCTGAGATAACATAATCCCCACGGATCCATAGAGTTAAGTCTTCACCAATTACTGGAATAGCACCAAACAATGAAATGATTACCTGCGCACCCCAGAACGACATCTGCCCCCAAGGTAATAAGTAACCCATAAATGCTTCAGCCATCAGCGCAAGGAAGATCAACATACCAAATAACCACAACAGCTCTCTGGGCTTTTGATAAGAGCCGTAGATCATACCTCGGAACATATGTAGGTAAACAACAACGAAAAATGCTGAAGCACCTGTAGAGTGAAGATAACGTAATAGCCAGCCGTATTCAACATCACGCATGATGTACTCAACTGACGCAAACGCCCCTTCAGCAGAAGGCACAAAGTTCATCGTCAACCAAATACCCGTCACAATTTGATTGACCAATACTAAGATAGCTAATGAACCGAAAAGGTACCAGAAGTTAAAGTTTTTAGGTGCTGGATACTGCGCGATATGCATGTTCCAGACCCGAGTCATCGGAATTCTGTCATCAATCCAATTGACCACTGAACTCACAACACCACCTGATTTGGTTGTGGTGTTATCACCCGTAGCGGTTTGTTCTTCGTATTTACTAGTCATTACGCCACCTCTTGTTCTTCACCCACTAAGATAGTGGTGTCATCTAGAAAGGTGTATGGCGGGATCTCCAGATTTAACGGTGCTGGGACGTTTTGAAAAACTCGCCCAGCCATATCAAATTTGGAGCCGTGACACGGGCAGAAGAAGCCATCCGCTGTGCCCTCAACTTTTTCACCAAACCCACCATTCATAAACGTTGGAGAGCAACCCAAGTGGGTACAAATCCCAACTGCGACAAAAATCTCTTCACGCTTAGAGCGGTAGTTATTCTTTGCCGATTCAAGTTGTTGCGCTTCATCGGAATTAGGGTCACGAAGTTGGTCTTCGTGTTGTTTCATTTGTTCTAGCATTTTTGGGGTGCGATAAATAACCCATACAGGCTTACCTCGCCACTCAACACGAATTAATTGTCCAGGCTCAAGTTTGCTAATGTCCACTTCTACAGGAGCCCCTGCAGATTTAGCACGCTCACTTGGATTCCAAGACGCAATAAAAGGAACAGCAGCTCCAGCCGCACCAACGCCACCTACAACAGAGGTAGCGATAGTTAAAAAGCGACGTCGGCTGTTGTCTACAGGCGCATTGCTCATCCACTTATCTCCACTATGATCCTCAACACTTGCTATATTGAGAACATCAGTTACAGCAGGTTAATTTTAAGATATTTCAAAATAGACGCGATCATAAGTAAAACCCTATATATTACAGGGTTATTACTATTCCACTTTAGATGCTATCAAAGCGATAATTACTTCAAATAACAGCCAAAATTAGAAACGACAGGTTATGATATGACGTCTTATGCAACGATTCTCTGACCAAGATCAACCTCTGCCTAAATCAACAGAAAATTAATCAGTTCAAATCGCGAATAATTTACTTGCCATGCAAGTGTAGCAAATAATTTGATGGTTAAACGTTCAACAATGCTAATTTTTAGAGTTTTTTGAAAGTTTATTAAATTCAGCGAAGAAAGATGGGAATAACAAAAGCCAAGGCACAGAACAAAGCACAATGTTACAAAACAAAAAACCCAGCACAAGGCTGGGTTTTTGCAAATTCTGAAACGTAATAAATTAACGTTTTGAGAACTGTGTCTTCTTACGTGCTTTCTTAAGACCAACTTTCTTACGTTCAACGCGACGAGCGTCACGAGTAACGAAGCCAGCTTTACGTAGAGCTGGACGTAGTGACTCGTCAAACTCCATTAGTGCACGAGTGATACCGTGGCGGATTGCGCCAGCTTGACCAGTCATACCACCACCTTCAACAGTGATGTATAGGTCAAACTTCTCAGTTAGTTCAACTAGCTCTAATGGCTGACGAACAACCATACGAGAAGTTTCACGACCGAAGTATTCTTCGATAGAACGTTGATTAATTACGATGTTGCCAGTGCCTGGGCGTAAGAATACGCGAGCACTTGAACTTTTACGACGACCTGTACCGTAGTATTGATTTGCCATGATAGTGCTCCTTAAATGTCTAGAACCTGAGGCTGTTGTGCCGCATGGTTGTGCTCGTTACCAGCGTAAACTTTAAGCTTACGGAACATTTCACGACCTAGAGGACCGCGAGGTAACATGCCTTTAACTGCTTTTTCGATGATCATTTCAGGCTTTTTAGCTTGAAGTTTTTCGAAGTTAACAGACTTAAGACCACCTGGATAACCAGAGTGAGCGTAGTACATTTTTTGCTGAGCTTTGTTACCAGTTACAGTAACTTTCTCAGCGTTGATAACGATGATGTAATCACCAGTGTCAACATGTGGAGTGTACTCAGCCTTGTGCTTACCGCGAAGGCGAGCAGCGATTTCAGTAGCAATACGACCTAAAGTTTTACCTTCAGCGTCAACTACGTACCAGTCACGTTTTACAGTTTCTGGTTTAGCAACAAACGTTTTCATTTATAAAATCCAAAGTTTTCAGTTAAAACCACTGGTAGTCAGAGGACTACCGCTCTACTAATGGTGCTTCAACCCCTTCGAGTTTAAGACTTTTTTGCCGCTCAAGCCGGTGGCTAAGCCGACGAGGGCTATAGAACGCAACGTGGCAGGCCGCGGATTATAGCAAGGGTAGTTCGGAAAAACCAGCACAAGGCTGACTTTTCCGCCAGAAATCTTGTTTTATCAAGCTAGGTGTTCTCGGGATAGATATTCGAGTGACTGCATTTCTTGTAAGCGGCTGATACAACGCTTGAATTCAAAGTTTAATGTGCCTTGCGTATAAATGTCATTGATTGATGCTTCTGAAGAAATGATCAAAGTTACGTTGCGCTCATAAAACTCATCTACCAAGGCAATAAATCGACGCGCCGCGTCATCATTTGATTGCCCCATTCGCTTTACGTTTGATAAAATAACCGTGTTATATAGGCGACTTATTTCCATGTAATCGACTTGCGAACGTGCTGTTTCACATAACTGTGTAAAGTCAAACATGGCGATGCAATCTGACACTTTACGTGTTTTGATCATTCGTCCTTCGATTTCTATTTCCGCGTCCAAGACACCTGGCTCTGGTGATAATTTATCAAAGTACTCAAATAAGTTGTGATCTGCTTGTTCATCTAGCGGACTATGAAATATTTCGGCAGATTCTAAAGTGCGTAACCGGTAATCAATTCCAGAGTCTACATTTACCACCTCAGTATTAGCTTTTACCAAAGCTATCGCAGGAAGGAATCGAGCTCTTTGTAAGCCATTGCGATAGAGTTCATCAGGAATAATATTTGAAGTCGCAACTAATACAATGCCGCGTTCAAACAGGGCTTCCATCAGTCCGCCCAATAGCATTGCATCAGTAATATCTTGAACAAAAAACTCGTCAAAGCAAATGATATCCGTTTCGGCTTTAAAAATGTCTGCAACCACATTGAGTGGGTTTTTTACTTCATTGAGTTTTTTTAGCTCGTCATGCACGCGATGCATAAAACGGTGGAAGTGCACACGCATTTTTCTTTCACTTGGAAGCGCTTCATAAAAAGTATCAACTAAATATGTTTTACCCCTGCCAACGCCACCCCAAAAATATAGACCTTTCACCGGCTCCACTTGCTTATTACCAAACAACTTTGAAAAAAAGCCCTTTGACTCAGCAGGTTGAGCTATTAAATCGTCATATAAGCGCTGTAAATGCTTTACTGCATTTTCTTGCGCACTGTCGTACTGAAAGTCATCTCTTTTAAGATCTTGTTGATACTTTTCCCAAGGCGTCATCATATTTTTTATTGAACTGAGCAGTTTTCTTTGCCGAGTATATT
The DNA here is from genome assembly GCF_001625595.1 of Pseudoalteromonas luteoviolacea NCIMB 1942. Lineage (GTDB taxonomy): Bacteria > Pseudomonadota > Gammaproteobacteria > Enterobacterales > Alteromonadaceae > Pseudoalteromonas > Pseudoalteromonas luteoviolacea_A. The sequence goes on along the minus strand of NZ_AUXT01000112.1, from coordinate 107,474 downwards.
AACACGCATCCAAACTCAGCGTATATTTAAGCTATCGATAGATGGTATTTTTAGCATATTAAAATAGGTGGCTTCACCTTATACAGGAGTAAGTATGACAACAATCGCATGGTTGGGCTTATTGATCATCGTGGCAATCAGTGCATTTTTCTTAGGTTCACTATTCACTAAAAAACAATTTAAGCACGAAGAAATCGAGCAACAAGCGAAGCAAGCTGAGCAAAACTTAGAGCAATATCGTCAAGATGTTGCGGATCATTTAGCAAGCACCAAAAAGCTAGTTGGTAAGATGCAAGACAACTACAGTCAGTTGCTGCAACACGTTGAAGACACTAACCAACTATTGTTTGAAGAAAAGAGTAAAAAGCCAAGCGAGCCATTTTTCTCTAAGGAAACAACAGAGCAATTACAAGCTTCTTTGCGGGCACGCCCTGAAAAGCGCCGTAGTGATGAATCCACTTACACGAATCCACCCGTGGATTACGCTGAAGGTGAAAGTGGTTTATTTACCGACGACCGTTCAAAAAGCGAGCAATTAAAAACCCCTTAGTGAACTTTTTTTTGACCTCATAGTCTGTAGAAATAATTACTGAATCATTGAGCAAAGATTTTCTCTGCTCAGGGACTAAATCACCTTAGTGCATAGCATGAATAAATAGTAACTATTTATTTTTTATATACTTTATCGCTAAGGATGAATCAACGCTGTAATTTAGGAGAATTTCCAGACTATGAGATTAAAATTAACTTTATTATCCGCAGCGCTTTTATCTTCCAGTATGCTTTTGCTACCAAACACTTCTGAGGCAAAGCTACCTGTTGCGGTTGACGGACAGCAACTTCCGACCTTAGCACCAATGTTAGAGCGCGTAACACCCGGTGTCGTGAGCATCCAAGTTTCTGGCGCAAAAGAAGTACGCCGCCGTGTAGATCCTTTTGACTTTTTCTTTGGCAATCCAGCACCAAGAACACAGAAAAGACCATTCAGCGGCCTAGGCTCAGGGGTCATCATTGATGCTGATGAAGGGTACGTCGTTACAAACAACCATGTTATCGATGAAGCAGATAACATTATTGTGACACTTAAAGACGGTAGAGAGTTTAAAGCAAAACTGATTGGTGCAGATAAAGAATCAGATGTCGCATTATTACAAATTGATAATGATGACCTAACGGAAGTAAAGCTGGCTGATTCTGACAAATTACGTGTGGGTGATTTTTCAGTTGCTATTGGTAACCCATTTGGTTTAAGTCACACGGTAACCTCAGGTATTGTCAGTGCGTTAGGACGCAGTGGCTTGAACATCGAAGGCTACGAAGACTTCATCCAAACTGATGCCGCGATTAACCAGGGCAACTCTGGCGGCGCATTAGTTAATTTAAATGGTGAATTAATTGGCATTAATACCGCGATATTAGGTGCTTCGGGTGGCAATGTAGGTATTGGCTTTGCCATTCCATCAAACATGATGAAAAACCTAGTCGACCAAATTATTGAATACGGACAAGTTCGTCGAGGCTCTTTAGGCATTGTGGGGCGCACGCTCAATGCAGGTCTTGCTGAAGCCCAAGGGTTTGATGTGAAACAGGGCGTATTCGTTCAAGAAGTGACGCCTGACTCAGCCGCGGCAGAAGCTGGCATAAAGGCAAATGACGTAATCACCCGTATTGATGGTGACAAAATCGAAAGCTTTGAAGAGTTGCGCGGCAAGATTGCTACGTTAGGTGAAGGCCGAGAGATTCAAGTGAGTATTCACCGTGATGGCAGAAACCGTAATCTAGACGTTAAACTCCAAGGTCAGAACGAACGTCAAGCACAGGCCGATCGTATACATCCAAGTCTGCGTGGCGCTGTGTTAGAAAGCAGCGAGCGCAATGGCAACCAAGGCATCGTTGTGGTCAATGTTGAAGAGCGTTCACCAGCGGCACGCGTTGGCCTGCAAGAGGGCGATGTCATCATGCAGGTTAATCGACAAAGAGTGACAACTGTTAGGGAGATGAAACGCCTAGTTGACGATATTCAAGGTAATATTGTTTTGGGTATTAAGCGCGGTAGAGACTCGGTGTTCTATCTGATCCAGTAGTCATTTCAAAAAAATTATCAAGATCTGCGCAGCGACACTTGTCGCTGCGTTGTTTTGTGTCATCATGTCTTTCATAGCAAATAAACGTGAATAACAACAACCTGTGCTTCAAATTATTAGAACTGTGTTGCCCCCCGTTGCCATTGGGTTTGTAATTGCCCTTTTGATTCTATGGCTAACACCTGAATTTAGGACCAAGGCAGGCAACCTCAATGTCCCATACACCGTGCAACAAATGAGCTTTGCCAATGGTGTAAACAAAGCCGCACCAGCTGTGGTCACGATTTTCTCAGAAAGCTTTAGTCAAGTACCTCGATTTAAGCGTCAAAACCGCATTCAAGAGCTTGGTTCGGGCGTCATAATGACTTCTGATGGCTATATACTCACCAATTACCATGTCATTAATAACGCTGATCAAATTATGGTTTTACTTCCTGATGGCAGGCAATACTATGGTGTACTCATTGGCTTTGATACCATCACCGACTTAGCTGTTTTAAAAGTTAACGAAGAGCATCTTCCTGTTATTCCAGTCAATGACAATATTTCGCCCAGAGTGGGTGATGTGGTGCTGGCTATAGGTAACCCCCTTAATTTAGGGCAAACGATTACTCAGGGCATCATCAGTGCGACAGGCAAACAGTCTCTCACTGACAGCCAGTACAATAGCCTGCTACAGACTGATGCCGCAGTAAATGTCGGTAACTCAGGGGGGGCACTGGTTAATTCAAATGGTGTATTAGTAGGCATTACTTCAGCGCAATTTACTACTCGGTATAACATCGATATTGAAGGTATCTCGTTTGCTGTGCCCTACAGCTTAGCCAAAGATGTCATGACAAAGATAATTGAGGATGGGCGAGTTATTCGAGGGTATTTAGGCTTTGTTGGTTCAGCAGTCGATAACGAAGGTCAGCTGATAACCAATGTATACACTCCTATTATGGGACTCAGGATAAGCGAGCTTGACCCTTTAGGTCCTGCTTGGCAAGCTGGTATGAAAGACGGTGACATAGTGACCAAGGTTGCGGGAAAAAGCATCACCAACCCCCAACAAACACTGCGTATTATAGGAAATACCGAGCCGGGCACATCGCTAGAATTTGAGGTATACCGCAATGGTGAAATATTAATTTTTATGGTGGAAGTCGCCGAGTTGGAAACTCCCCTCTATTAAAAAAAGCGAGCTTAGCTCGCTTTTTTTAATTGTGTTTACGTTTGATATTGGCACCTAAACGACTGAGCTTATCCTCAATCTTCTGATAGCCCCTATCTACGTGATAAATGCGGTCTACCACGGTCTCTCCTTCCGCCACAATTCCTGTCAGAATCAGACTTGCCGAAGCACGTAAATCAGTTGCCATAACCTGTGCACCAGACAGGTGCTTGGTTTCATCACAAATCGCCATGTTCCCTTCCAAGCGAATATTCGCGCCCATACGTTGTAACTCTGGCACATGCATAAAGCGGTTCTCAAATATCGTTTCAGTGATAGTTGCACTGCCATTGGCAACAACATTAAGCGCGGTAAATTGCGCCTGCATATCTGTTGGAAACCCTGGGTGTGGCATAGTTTTTATATTCACAGCTTTAAGCTCTCTGTCTTTCATACTGACAAAGATACTATCATCGTTCACTTCAACGAGAGCATTAGTCTGGCGTAGCTTTTCTAACACAGGTTCCAAACTTGAATGATCCGTGTTACGGCACAACACCTCACCTTTACTCATGGCAGCGGCTACTAAAAATGTACCTGTTTCAATACGATCAGGTAAGATTTTGTGCTCACACCCACTTAGAGATTCAACCCCTTGAATTTCAATGCGGCTAGAGCCTGCGCCAGAGATCTTCGCGCCCATTGCGATTAAACACTGCGCCAGATTAATTATTTCTGGTTCACGAGCAGCATTCTCTAACACGGTAGTGCCATCCGCCAAAGTTGCTGCCATTAACAGATTTTCGGTTGCGCCTACAGAGACTGTTTCCATCAGAATTTCAGCCCCTTGTAAGCGTGTACCAGCTGGTGTTTGCGCGTTTATATAGCCGTTTTCTACACTAATTTGCGCACCCATTTTTTCCAGCCCAGATATGTGTAAATCAACAGGTCTGGCACCAATCGCGCACCCTCCGGGTAATGACACTTGAGCTTTACCAAAACGCGCAAGAAGCGGACCAAGAGCAAGTACTGATGCTCGCATTTGCTTGACTAACTCATAAGGCGCTAAAATCTTATCTACTGTTGCACCATTGACTTCTAATAAGTCACCACGCCAAGTAACATCAGCACCAAGCGTTCTCAACAAAGCTTCGGTTGTAACAATATCTCGAAGTTGTGGCACATTACTAAAGGTGCTTTTACCATCAGCAAGCAATGCAGCAAATAGGATAGGGAGAGCCGCGTTTTTGGCTCCCGAAATAGTGACTTCACCGTTTAAAGTGGTGCCACCTTGGATAACAAACTGATCCATTGTGGCTCCTACTTATTGTGGCAAGATGAATTTTTGTTCGCGTTGCCACTCGCTTGGAGTAAATGCCTTGATACTAACAGCATGAATAGTGCCATCTTTGATAACTTCCATCAAAGGCGCATATACCATTTGTTCCCTTTTAACACGTCTTAATCCATCAAAACATTCCCCAACTGCAATCACTTCATAATGACTACCATTGGCTTTCACTTTTACCTCTTCTAAGGTCAAAGATTCTTGTAACACAGTTTCGACTTGATTAGTTTCCATTGGACTCACTCAAATAAGTTTGTGACCTGCCCCAATTCCATTAAATTTTGCAATTGTTCAGGTCTATTCTTCAACTCAAGGCGTACACCTTGTCGTTTTAATTTGCCTAAAGAGTGAATTAACCAAGCTAAACCCGCGGTGTCAACCCTTGAGACCTCACAAAGGTCAAAATAGAGCACTGACTGCGCATTTTCTAACAATTGATTAAGAAATGATTCATTTACCAAGGTGTCACGGGTCAATTCTCCCGTAACCGAAATGGAGTCTTCACCGACCTTGTTAAATTGCAGATTAGGCATTGCCATCATCCCCTCTAAACTGCACAGGTAACTTACTTTTCTTATCCAGTAGAGTGATTACATGCTCGATACCTTGCTGACGTAAAATACCGTGAAGCTCACTTTGTTTTGCGTCTAACAAACTGATCCCCTCAGCCATCATATCAAACGCACGCCATTCACCATTTTTGTTTTTACGGACTTTAAAGTCAATTTTGATATCCGGCTTACCGTCCTCAACAATCTTCGTTTTCACTGTCGCAACAGATTCCGCTCCGATGGCACGAGGCACTTCAAATTCAACTTTTTGGTCCGTATATTGTGTAAACACACCGGCGTAAGTGGCTACAAGGTATGATCTAAATACTATGATAAACTCCTTGATGTGCTGTACAGCTTGCTGTTTTTCCTTTTTATCTTTAATGGTGCGTACTTTTTGAATATAACTTCCTAATACACGGTAAGCTGCGTATTTGTAGTCAATATAAGGTAACAATTCCTGCTCAACGATGAGTCTTAGATGTTCTTTGTCTTTGGTTATAATCGCCTGTTCCCTTGCTACGCGCTTAAAGGTATTGTCAGCGACTTGTTGTACCATCTTGTATGGATCACTTAGATCAACTTGCTCAGCTTTTACGGCTTGAGACCAAAGTAACATCGCGAAAAGCGACACAAATATCTGGGTATAATTCTTAGTCATGATGTATTACTCACTTCCCTGATTAAATAAAAATTGACCAATTAGCTCTTCAAGTACCAGTGCCGACTTTGTATCAGTGATCATGTCGCCATTTTTCAGCGCTTTGCTTTCAACACCGAATAGGTCGTCTAAGTCCATTTCATCCTGATTAACAACTTCATTTCCTAAACATGACTGTTTGGCGGACTCAGCAGCAATTACAGGAGAAATACCTAAGTACTGCTCACCCAAAATACCCGACGTCAATATCGAAACAGAGGTTGTATCCGAAAACTGGCATTCATAAGTTTGATCTATGCTCATACTTACAACTGGCACAAATTCTTCTGGATGAATTTGAATGCCATCGACTCTACCAATAACAACGCCACCCACTTTAATTGGAGCGCGCGTTTTCAATGAGCCGATATTGTCAAACTTCGCCTGTAACGTGTATATTTCACCGTTGCCACTGATACCAGCATTAGCAACTTTCATTGCAAGCACAACGAATGCTGCAACACCTAGAGCCACAAATAAGCCCACTAAAATTTCTATTTTCCGTGTATTCATTACCCAAACCCTTAACTAGAAAACATCACTGCTGTTAATACAAAGTCAAACCCTAAAACAGCAAGCGAAGAGTGCACAACGGTCTCCGTTGTTGCTTTACTGATCCCCTCTGACGTTGGGATACAGTCATACCCTTTATACAACGCAATCCACGTTACGATTAACGCAAATACAAAACTCTTTATCAGACCATTCATTATATCTTGCTGTAAAGAAACCTGAGACTGCATAATCGACCAAAAACTACCCGAGTCGACACCCAACCAATCTACGCCAACCAGATGCGCACCTAAAATAGCAACAGCTGAGAAAATAAGCGCCAATAAAGGCATGCTTATAAAACCAGCCCAAAACCTCGGTGCCACAACTCTCTTAAGCGGGTCAACCGCCATCATCTCTAAACTCGAAAGTTGCTCTGTTGCTTTCATTAAGCCGATTTCCGCAGTTAGCGCACTACCTGCACGTCCTGCAAAAAGCAAAGCAGTCACCACAGGGCCAAGCTCACGTAATAAACTCAATGCCACAAGTGGCCCCAAGCTATCTTCTGCGCCATAGCCAACCAGCACTGTGTAGCCCTGTAGCGCGAGTACCATTCCAATAAATAAGCCTGAAACCATGATTATTAATAAGGATTGGTGGCCAACCATATACAGCTGTTTTATCAACAGTGGTGTGCCCTTACGTAAATTAGGCACGTTCAACAATGCACCGAGTAGCATTTGCGTTGCTCTGCCGATTGACGCAAAGCGACTAAGCGTTTTATGGCCTATCTTTTGTAATATATCTATCACTGCGTATCTCCACTCAGTAGCTCTTCTTCGTATGGCGCAGCATTAAAATGAAATGGTACAGGGCCATCGGCAAGTCCTTGCAGAAATTGCTGAACAAGCGGGGAACTATGAGCCAACATTTCTTCTGGCGAACCACTACCAATCACTCCCTGCTCAGCAATAATAACAACATGATCTGCAATACTGAGCACTTCGGTAACGTCATGGGTTACTATCAGAGAAGATAATCCCAATACCTCATTTAATGATTTGATCATGCGCACCAGCACGCCCATCGAGATAGGGTCTTGGCCAGCAAAAGGCTCATCGTACATAATCAATTCAGGATCTAATGCTATTGAACGGGCTAATGCAGCTCTTCTAGCCATACCACCAGATAGCTCTGACGGCATGAGTTCTCGAGCTCCTCGAAGACCTACCGCCTGAAGCTTCATTAATACGATTAATGTAATTAAATCTTCACTGAGTTGAGTGTGCTCCCTTAAAGGGAATGCCACATTATCAAATACCGACATATCCGTAAAAAGCGCACCACTTTGAAACAGCATACTCATCTGTTTACGTGCCTGATAAAGTTCGGAACGAGACATCGCTGGCACACTGGTGCCTTGAAATGTGATATCACCACTATCTGGGCGAAGTTGCCCTCCTATCAGACGCAACATGGTGGTTTTACCAATACCACTTGGTCCCATGATGGCTGTAATTTTACCTTTCGGCACTGAAAAGCTCATATTGTTATATATGACTCTATCACCACGAGAAAAGGTTACATCCTTGACTTCAACGATTGACTGCGACAAGTCGCTCTCCATATATCGATTTCACCAATTGATGAATAATACTTTTTTTTACCTCAAGATGGAAAATGCAAATTGGTAAAATTTTGTAATTGAATTTGTTAAAGCACTTCACAAAATGCGCCACGCACACCGTAACAAGGCTACCAAGCGCATCTAATACGAGATTATTTATACATTTGATAATGCATTTGATAATATTTGTCGCACTTTAATTAAGTTACTCGGCATAGACTTCATGGTTTTATCTTTTGTCATTCTTATCTTAGGTTTTATAGCGCTGGTGTGGAGCGCAGACAGATTTGTTTTTGGCGCCGCTGCTTTAGCAAAAAATCTTGGTGTTCCCACCTTGATTGTTGGTCTTACGATAGTTGCAATGGGCTCGTCTGCCCCAGAGATGATGGTTGCCGCACAAGCTGCTTTATCAGATAAAACAGATACAGCCGTAGGTAATGCCGTAGGTTCGAACATTGCCAACATCTTTTTAGTGTTAGGGATCACTTCACTTCTTCGCCCCTTGGCTGTCGGTTCAGGTATCTTGAGAAGAGAGATGCCGTTGTTAGTAATCGTATCACTTGGTGCTTGGTACATAATAAGTGACAATTACTTCAGCGCTTTTGAAGGCGCAATACTATTAGCGGGATTCGCTTTATTTATATTGAGTTTGATATACATTACAAAGAAAAGCAGTCATGCTGATGAGGAAGACCCGTTGGTTTCCGAGGCATGTGACGAAGTCCCTAACAACGTACCAACAGGCAAAGCCGTTTTTTGGCTCATCGTTGGCATGATAGTACTTCCTATCAGCGCTGATTTTTTAGTTGATGCAGCTGTTGATATCGCCAAGCTCTTTGGTATGAGTGACTTACTAATTGGTTTGACTATCATCGCAATTGGTACGAGCTTACCCGAACTTGCAGCCTGTGTCGCAGGTGTACTGAAAAATGAAGATGACTTAGCACTTGGAAACATTATTGGGTCAAACATTTTTAATATTTTGGCAGTACTGTCAATCGCGGGACTTCTCAACCCAGCACAGTTAGACCTCAATATTTCAAGCAGAGATATCTTTGTGATGCTGGGCGCTACCGCAGCGCTCATCTTAATGAGCCTTAACTTCAAAGGAAAACGACAAATCAATCGCTTTGAAGGGGGCTTACTTTTAGCCGCTTTCATAGGCTATATGTACATGATCATTTAGGTGTTTGAAATGAAAAAAACGTCATTTGTCGAAACTGCTAAACGTGTTTTAAAAATAGAACAACAAGCACTACTTGAACTCGAGCGGTTTATTGATGAAAATTTTGTTTCTGCCTGTAATTTAATCCTTAATTGCAAAGGCAGAGTGATTGTGATTGGTATGGGTAAGTCAGGCCATGTGGGCAATAAAATTGCCGCTACGCTGGCCAGCACAGGCACTCCGTCATTTTTCGTGCACCCCGGCGAGGCCAGCCATGGCGACTTAGGAATGATTACCTCTGATGATGTAGCTCTGATGCTGTCAAACTCAGGGGAAACAGGGGAAGTCGTTGGGATAATACCTGTCATCAAACGAATTGGTGCACAAGTCATCAGCATGACAGGAAATGAAGAGTCCACTATGGCTCAACTTGCTGATATTCATTTGTGTATCAAAGTCTCTCAAGAGGCTTGCCCTCTTGGGTTGGCTCCAACCGCCAGTACCACAGCAACACTTGCAATGGGAGATGCTTTGGCCGTTGCGCTGCTGGAAGCAAGAGGGTTCACAGCAGATGACTTTGCACTCTCCCACCCAGGTGGCAGCTTAGGTAAAAGGCTGCTGCTAACGCTTGCAGATATTATGCATAAAGACAAAGACATACCAATTACTCCTATGGGCAGCTCTATTAAAGATGCACTTTTTGAAATGTCAGCAAAAGGCCTAGGAATGACAGCAATTGTTGATAGTCAAGGTAAACTAAGCGGTTTGTTTACAGATGGGGATTTACGCCGTGTGATAGAGCAGAAAATAGACTTACACAATGACACCATTGATTCAGTTATGACTATCTGCTGTACTACAGCAATGCCAGACATGTTAGCTGCCGAAGCACTGAACATTATGGAAAAGAAACGAATTAATGGCCTGATAGTGATAAATGAGGACAACCACCCCATCGGCGCCCTCAATACTCAAGACTTATTACGTGCAGGGGTTTTGTAGCATGCATTTTAGTGATTTATACCAACCAATTACACAGCAAACGACAGATAAATCAAAGGCGATTAAGCTTTTAATTTGTGACATAGATGGCGTTTTTTCTGATGGACGTATCTACCTTGGGAATCAAGGTGAAGAATTGAAAGCGTTCAATACAAAAGACGGGTTTGGCATTAAAGCACTTATTGAGTCAGGTGTTGAAGTCGCCGTGATCACAGGGCGTCATTCAGAAATAGTTAAGCAGCGTATGACTAGCTTAAATGTTAAGCACATATACCAAGGTCAAGAAAATAAAGTGGCGGCTTACGAAGAACTGAAGTCCACTCTAGGCTTAGAAGACGAACAAATTGCATATATTGGTGACGATGGGCCAGATATCCCTGTTATGCAACTGGTTGGTTTAGCCGTTGCTGTTGCAGATGCACACCCGTTAGTTAAACGGTTAGCTCATTACACAACAATGTTGCCAGGCGGATTTGGTGCTGTAAGAGAGCTAACCGATCTGCTTATGCTCAGCCAGAGTAATGAATTACTCTCAAAAGGTAGTAGCACATGACCAATTTGCGGGTCATATTACTTATAGTATTTAGTGTCATGATGCTATGGCTATGGTACCCATATATAACACAGCAAGATAAACTGACGATTCCTAAAGAAGAGGCTATTGCTAAGCCAGATTATGTCGCTGTTGACTTGAAACAGACGTCTTTCGCAGAAAATGGGCAGCTCAGTTACCAAATTACCGCTCAGAGAATGGAGTTGTATCAAGAGCTTGGTTTTAGTCATTTCGAAGCGCCGATTTTTATGCTCCATAATGGCGAACACAATTGGCAACTTGCAGCTAAAGAAGCCACGTTGTATGAGAACGATACATTAATTTTAGAAGGTGAAGTGACGGCAACTAATTTAATGCCAGCAGCAATGATCACACATATCAATGCTGACAACTTACGCTTAGAAATCACCAATCGAGTGATGCGCTCTGAACAACCAGTTGTCATCACCGGACCAAATGTAACTATCACGGGCAAAGGCCTGATAGCAGACCTTAATACTGAGGTCATTGAATTAATCAACCATACTGAAACGATTTATGATAAGCAATAAACTAAGTGCCACAATCTTATTTGCGTGTTCTATTGGACTTCTAGCACAAAGTGCATTTGCCAATACAGCGCCTGAACAGGTCATCATCAGTTCTGGAAAGCAGCAGGCACAACTGCAGACTAATATTGGCGTTTTTGAAGATAATGTAGAAATCATTCATGGCGCACGTAAAATCACAGCTGACAGATTGGAAGTACATCGTAGAGAAGAACTTGGGGACAACAAACAACTGTTGGTAGCGACCGGTAATCCCGCAGTCTTCCAAGAACAACAAGCCGATGGCAGTATCCTCAAAGCTAGCGCAAAAGAAGTACGCTACGATGTTGCGAATAGACTACTTACTATCAAAGGCAGTGCAGAGATCAGCCAAGCAGGTCAAAAGATATCTGCACAAGAGATACTCTATGATATGGACAAACAGCTGATCAGTGCTCAGCGCTCTGATCAAGAAGGTAAACGCGTCAGAACTGTTTTGTTGCCAGTGGATGAAAAGAAAGAAACGAAAGAGGAACAACCGTGAGCACACTCAAGGCCATTGCCTTGGCAAAAAGCTATAAAGGCAGACAAGTTGTCAAAAACGTTGAGTTAAGCGTAAAAGCTGGCAGCATCGTAGGCTTGCTAGGCCCTAATGGTGCAGGGAAAACCACGACCTTTTACATGATTGTTGGTTTAGTCCCCAGTGACAAAGGCAGTATCCAAATTGATGATCAAGACATTACTCTACTACCTATGCACAGCCGCGCGCGATTAGGCATTGGCTACCTGCCCCAAGAGTCTTCTATCTTTAGAAAACTTACGGTATATCAGAATTTAATGGCAATTTTGGAAACACGCAAAGAGCTCAACAAAGCGCAGCGTGAAGAAACATTAAACGAGCTATTGGACGAATTTAATATTCAACATATTAGAACAAGTTTGGGAATGGCTTTATCTGGTGGAGAGCGTCGCCGGGTAGAAATTGCGCGCGCATTAGCCGCTGATCCAAAATTTATTCTATTAGATGAGCCTTTTGCTGGCGTTGATCCCATTTCAGTGATAGATATAAAGAAAATAATCGAGCATTTAAAAAACCGTGGCATTGGTGTGCTGATAACTGACCACAATGTAAGAGAAACTTTAGATGTCTGCGAAAAAGCCTACATTGTTTCACACGGTGAATTAATTGCATCAGGTAGCCCTGAACACGTTTTAGCGGATCAAACTGTCCGAGATGTCTACTTAGGCGAACAATTCAGGCTATAGTTAAGAACAAGCGTAACAACAAAAAGGATTGTTAGAGATACATGAGGCAATCGCTACAGCTGCGCATGGGGCAGCAATTAACAATGACACCACAACTGCAACAAGCAATACGCTTGTTACAGTTGAGTACGTTAGACCTCCAGCAAGAGATACAAGAAGCGCTGGACAGCAATCCTTTATTGGAAGTAGAAGAAAACGAAGCAGAATCCTTTGACAATGGTCTGGACAAAACAAACGAACAACAAAGCACTGAAAAAACAGACGCAAATATCGACGACAACATCGACACACCATCTAGTGAGTATGAGCAAGACACAGATACCGCGCTCAACAAAGAAACGCTAAGTGATGAAATGGCTATGGATGTCACATGGGATGAGTATATTAGCGCAGCGCCGGTGAGCTCTTCAGGACCAATGCCTGAGGACGAAAGTATTTATCAAGGTAAAACAACTGAAAGCCTACAAGAATACCTCATGTGGCAACTTGAACTTACACCATTCAGCGCAACAGATAGACTTATCGCTCTCTCCATAGTTGAAGCAGTAGATGATTCAGGCATTTTAACGGTAGCCTGTGAAGATATTGTAGAAAGCTTAAATGTCGATAACGATCAGGAACCGATTGAGTTAGATGAGGTCGAAGCTGTACTAAAGCGCATCCAATTATTTGACCCAGTAGGTATTGCTGCGCGTAGCTTGCAAGAGTGCTTGATCGTACAATTAAATCAATTTGCAACAGACACCCCCTGGTTAACTGAAACCAAACATGTCATCGAAGAGTATATCGGTCTCTTAGCAAATCGTGATTACCGTACTATCATGAAAAAAACCAAGCTTAAAGAGCCTGAGCTAAAAGAGGTTATGACGCTGATTCATAGTTTGAACCCAAAACCTGCCGCCAGTATCGTGCAGGAAGAAGCGGACTATGTGATACCAGATGTATCAGTAAAAAAAGTGAAAGGCCGTTGGGCTGTAGAGCTAAACCCAGATTCGATGCCAAAAATTAGAGTCAACGATCATTATGCAGCCATGTCTCGCTCTGTAAAATCGAGTAGTGATAGCCAGTTTATTCGCTCACATCTGCAAGAAGCTAAATGGTTCATTAAAAGCCTAGAAAGCAGAAATGAAACATTATTGAAAGTAACTAATTGCATTGTGCAGCAACAACAGGCATTCTTTGAACATGGCCCTGAGGCGATGAGGCCTATGGTCCTCAATGATGTAGCTGAAATGGTTGATATGCATGAGTCGACTATTTCTCGTGTAACGACACAAAAGTATATGCACACGCCTCGCGGCATATATGAATTGAAATACTTCTTCTCGAGCCACGTAAGTACTGAGAATGGTGGTGAGTGCTCATCTACAGCAATTCGAGCACTTATCAAAAAGCTAATCGCTGCTGAGAACTCAGCCAAACCACTGAGTGATAGCAAAATTGCAGATGTATTAGCTGATCAAGGTATTAAGGTGGCAAGACGTACTATTGCCAAATACCGAGAGTCTTTGGCTATTCCACCGTCTAATCAGCGCAAAAGCTTGATATAGACGTAACAAAAGAAGGAAAAATGCTTATGCAACTAAATTTAACTGGTCGCCATGTAGAAATTACCGACTCATTAAGAGACTACGTAACGAGTAAGTTTGCGAAGCTGGAAAGGCATTTTGATCACATAAATAATGTTCATGTCATTTTAGATGTCGAGAAACTCATACAAAAAGCAGAAGCTACACTTCACGTCAATGGTGGTGAATTATTTGCCTCTACAGAGCATAAAGACATGTATGCAGCAATAGATGGCCTAATTGATAAATTAGATCGCCAAGTTATTAAACATAAAGAGAAGCTAACTCGACACTAATCATGAAACTTAGCGCACTTATTTCCGAGGACTGTAGCAAAGCTGCAGTCCTTTTTAATAGCAAAAAAAGAATTCTCCAATATATTAGCGAATTAGCGCAACAAAAAATCCCTGATTCCAATCAACATGATATTCTCGAGGCGCTGTTGAATCGAGAGAAACTTGGTAGTACAGGTATTGGAAAAGGTATCGCTATTCCTCATGGTCGATTATCAGGACTCGATAAAGTTCTAGCAATCATACTCGTTAACCAACAAGCCATCCCTTTTGACGCTTACGATGATCGCGGTGTTGACGTTTTTATTGCACTCATCGTACCAGATGGTGAAAATAAACAACATTTAGAGACCTTAGCAAGCATCGCTGATAAACTTAATAATAAGGTGTTTTGTAAACGTATTCGACAGGCAACAAACGACAAGGAACTTTATCAAGTCCTTGTTGAATTTGACAATTAATAGGAATTAACCGTGGAACTCATAATTATCAGTGGTCGCTCTGGTTCAGGTAAATCAGTTGCATTGCGAGTCTTAGAAGATTTAGGCTATTACTGCGCTGATAATATCCCCGTTAACCTGCTTCCAGCACTAGTACGCAGTGTGTCCGATGGATACGATAAAATTGCCGTTAGTATTGATGTGCGCAACCTGCCAAAAGAACAGCAAGAGTTTCACGATATTTTGGGATATTTACCTGGATTTGCTAATCCGAGTGTCTTTTATCTTGATTGCGATGATCAAACCTTGATTAAACGGTTCTCTGAGACCAGGCGACTACACCCATTATCTCTAAATGATCTGCCACTTGATTTAGCAATTAAGAAAGAGAGAAACCTCTTGGACGTGGTGATTCGTCGTGCTGATGTGACAATTGATACCACAGAATTAAGTGTTCATCAGCTGGCAGAAAGCGTCAGAGAAAAGATCCTTGGTCAGAAAGATAAGCAACTGATTATTACTTTTGAATCATTTGGCTTTAAGCATGGAATTCCAAAAGAAGCTGACTATGTATTCGATGCGCGCTTTTTACCCAATCCTCATTGGGAGCCAGAACTCAAGCCTTTAACTGGATTAGACCAGCCCGTTAAAGACTACTTAGCTAGCCACAGTATTGTGCAAAAGTTTATTTGGCAAATTCAAACTTTTATGCAAACGTGGTTACCCCATTTAGAGCGTAATAACCGCAGTTACCTGACTATTGCCATTGGCTGCACAGGTGGACAGCATCGCTCAGTTTACTTAGCACAAACTCTGGGAGAGCGTTTCACTCGTACTCATGCCAATGTAAAAATTCGCCATAGAGAGCAAGAGTAATGGCTCCAAAGTGGGAAGATACCTTTTTGATCCGCAATAAACTGGGACTTCACGCGCGTGCAGCCACAGTTTTAGCCCAGTTGTCAGCGCAGTTTAATGCGCAGATCACACTCTACCAAGGCGATAAAAGCGCACCAGGCGATAGCGTATTAGCACTGTTGTTGTTAGAGAGTAGTCAAGGCAAAACCGTTCGTGTTGAATGTACAGGGCCAGACGCTCAAGGCGCTTTATTGGCAATCGGTAACCTCATTGAAGATAAATTTCACGAAGCAGAGTAACGCCAAAACACCACCGCATTTATCACTGTAGCTTCATTATTTAGAAAAATAATCAGGTAAGATATGGTGCAAATGTAAACTCTTATATAATAATTTTAATTTAAACAGCTATAATCACTATACAAAATTCTTTACACTATTTGAGTTTAAGTGGTTTTGATACAAACCCATATTATGTAACCTGCATACATCTCATAGCAATGGTCCTTGTAATTGCTACTGCATCCACATGCCAGCGTTGCAAAGATATAATTGTGCTACTGATTAATCTAAGCCTGGTTTAATTTTGGCACATTGTGATAAGAACATTTTGATCTATAAATAATTAATTTTAGGAAGCCTATGCCAGACGTTGTTGAACAAGACTATACACTGGAACAATTGCAGCAAGTCACCAAAGCTATTAACAGTGGACAGTTTGTTCAAGTCAGGCAAACCTTAGCAGAGATCCCACCATGCGACACCGCATTACTTCTAGAGTCTTCACCGCTTAAAATTAGAAGCACGCTTTGGAAGCTTGTCGATCCCGATATTCAAGGAGATGTACTCGAAGAGTTATCTGAAGATGTTCGTCTGAGTATCATCGCCAAGATGGAGCCTGAGCTCATTGCCGCCGCAACCGAGGACATGGACGACGATGACCTAGGTGAGGTATTAAGAAGCTTACCTGATCCTGTCTATCAAGACGTTATCAGTGCAATGGACAGTCAGGATAGAGCTCGAGCGACGCTTGCACTCTCCTACGAAGAGGACTCCGCAGGGGCTTTAATGAATGGTGATGCCATCACAATTCGGCCAGATGTATCGCTCGACGTTGTACTAAGATATCTACGGTTAAAAGAAGAGTTACCGCAAGGCACTGACGACCTATACGTAGTAGACAAAGAAAACCACTTTTTAGGTTCATTACCAATAGGGGTTTTATTAACTAACCCACCCGACAAACTTGTCGAGGAGTTAATGAATGAAGAACGAGAAACTATTCCCGTTTCGATGAAAGAAAGTGATGTAGCCCAATTGTTCGAGCGCCATAATTGGATCTCTGCGCCCGTTGTGGACGACCAAAGCCAATTACTCGGCCGAATAACAATCGACGACATCGTTGATGTAATCAGAGAAGATGCCGAGCATAGCCTACTGAGTATGGCTGGTTTAGAAGATGAGGAAGATACGTTCGCGCCCGTCATGAAAAGTAGCCAAAGACGCTCTATCTGGCTAGGTATTAATCTACTCACCGCTTTATTAGCCGCATTTGTGGCCAGCTTTTTTGAGAGCACTCTAGATATCTTGCCAATTTTAGCGGTACTTAACGGTATTGTGCCCAGTATGGGCGGTGTTGCAGGCAGTCAAACGCTGACTCTGGTGATCCGGGGTATTGCACTTGGCCATGTAAACCAAACAAACCAGCGTTTTTTACTTGGCAAAGAGCTGGCAATAGGTGCTTTGAACGGTATTTTGTGGTCGCTCCTCATTGCGGGCGTCGTGGCATTGTGGCAATGGGATTTTAAACTTGGTGCAGTCATCGCTTTTGCGATGTTTATGAATTTAGTCGCGGCAGGTATCGCGGGAGCAAGTATTCCACTGATTTTGAAGAGAATGAAGATAGATCCTGCGTTAGCTGGGAGTGTAGTGCTAACCACTGTCACCGACATTGTAGGTATTTTTGCGTTCTTAGGTACCGCAACGTGGTTTTTACTCTGAGCATAGTCCAGGGTAAAAACCACCTTTAATATTATTCACCCGCTATCTGCATGCTCTCTACAAGCACAGATCCCGTTTGCACAGCACCACGAAGCTCGACATCCGCTCCAATAGCTTGAATGCTTTGAAACATATCTTTCAAATTTCCAGCAATAGTAATTTCACTCACCGGATATTGAATTTCACCGTTTTCAACCCAAAAGCCCGCGGCGCCACGAGAGTAATCCCCAGTGACTGTGTTGACACCCTGTCCCATTAATTCAGTTACCAGTAACCCTGTGCCCATTTCATTTAAAACAGCTTTCAAATCATCATGTGTGTGCTGTACCAGCCAATTATGGATCCCGCCAGCATGCCCAGTGGACTGCATTCCTAATTTTCTCGCTGCATAGCTCGCCAATAAATAGGTTTGAAGCTCGCCGCCAACAATGATATCTCTATCCTGCGTATACACCCCTTCACCATCAAATGGGCTCGAAGCCAAGCCTTGAAACAAATGGGGCTGCTCTTGAATATTTACGCAGGAATTAAATACTTGTGTACCCAATGAATCTAGAAGGAAACTGGATTTGCGATATAAAGCCCCTCCACCGATCGCAGAAACTAGGTGAGCAAACAAACTGTTAGCAATATCTGCACGAAAGACAACAGGTACCTTCATCGTGGAAAGTTTTTGGCTGTTTAATTTTGCTAATGTCGATTCTGCAGCTTCAACGCCAATCGCTTTAGCACTTTTCAACTGAGAATGCTCACGAGTAATGCTAAATGCGGAGTCTCGTTGCATCATCTCGCCTTCTTGGCCAATTACCATGGTACTCACGGTATGTCGAGTGCGTGGATATCCGGCAATAAAGCCATGGCTATTACCATACACGCGCAAACCTTGATGTGAGGCAACACTTGCGCCATCAGAGTTTACAATTCGCGAGTCAAATTCAAGCGCTGCCTTCTCTGCTTCAACACACTGCTCAATGGCATGTTGCGGACTAAGATCCCAAGGATGGTAAAGGTCAAGATCAGGTATATCTTTGGCCATCAGCGCTTTATCAGCCAGTCCATTACAGGCATCATCTGCTGTGTACTTTGCAATTTCGATGGCTTTAGTAACAACCGAACGCAATGCTTGCTCGCTCAGATCAGCCGTCGATGCAGAACCTTTATGATTACCTACATAGACACTAATGCCTAAACTACCGTCCTGATTGAATTCTATTGTATCTACTTCGCCCATACGCGTACTAACTGACAGCCCTGAGGTGCGACTCATCGCAGCTTCAGCTGAGGTCGCGCCGAGCTGTTTTGCAAAGCTGAGTACTTCAGAGACTGCGCCCTTTACTTCGTCCATTTGCTGATAGATAGATTCAACTTGGTTGTCATTCATGCTGCTTTTCCAAATGCTTGTAAACATTACAATCCTAACACATGAGGCACAATTTCGCTGGATTAGATATCAGTTCATAGCACGCAAAAGCGATATTTTTTTCAGCTTCTTGGTATAATCAATATAATTGTAATATTCAGTGTCGAAAAGTTATGGCAAAAAAATCAGAAAATCATATTGAAGATGAAGAAATTATCTACGTCTCCAAAAGCGAATTAAAACGTGATGCTCAACAATATCAACAACTTGGTATAGACATCGCTGAGCTCGGAAAAAAGCAAAGAGAAAAATTACCACTTAGCCATGAATTGGTTGAAGCGATGGCACTGGCAGATAAAATTCGTGGTAAACACGATGCTTATCGCCGCCATATGAACTATATCGCCAAGGTACTCCGTACGACAGATAACGTTGAAGATTTGCAACGAGCACTTGATACGTTGCTTAATAAAAACAACCAAGCTGAAGTTTTACTCAACCAAATCGAACGTATTCGAGAAGAGCTGCTGTCTCAAGGTGACAGTAAAATTAATGAACTATTAGAATTGCACTCAAGCATGGAACGACAAAAGTTGCGTCAGTTGGTTCGTCAAGCGAATAAAGAAGTTAAGGCTGAGAAACCAGCCAGAGGCTATAAAGAGCTGTTTCAGTACTTAAAAGAAGCTATCTTAGACTAAATAGCAATGGAGGGGCACGCCCCTCCCATTATTTAAGCGGTACCGCCAACGGTCAGCAAATCAATTTTTAAACTTGGCTGCCCAACGCCAACCGGCACACTTTGACCCTCTTTACCACACACACCGACACCTCTATCCAACTCAAGGTCATTACCAACCATGGAGATCTGATGCATTACCTCCGGTCCATTGCCGATTAATGTCGCGCCCTTGATTGGCTTGGTCACTTTACCGTTTTCAATCAAATATGCTTCAGAAGCAGAAAAAACAAACTTGCCAGATGTAATATCAACTTGGCCACCTGCAAAGCTATTTGCAAAGATGCCATTTTTCACAGTGCTAATAATCTCTTCTTGTGTACTTTCACCAGCAAGCATATAAGTATTTGTCATTCTCGGCATTGGCAAATGTGCAAAAGACTCTCTGCGCGCATTGCCTGTCAATTGAGTACCCATTAGACGTGCATTAGTCTTATCTTGCATGTACCCTTTTAAAATGCCGTTCTCAATTAATACATTGTAACCAGCGGGTGTGCCTTCATCATCAATATTCAATGAGCCTCGACGATTTTCTAATGTCCCATCATCAACAACCGTACATAGCTCCGACGCAACTTTTTCGCCGACTCTTCCACTGAACGCAGAGGCACCTTTGCGATTAAAGTCGCCCTCTAATCCGTGGCCTACTGCTTCGTGCAGTAGCACGCCTGGCCAACCAGCACCTAATACAATCGGCATAGTGCCCGCTGGCGCATCAATAGCCCCAAGGTTCACCCTCGCTAACCTTACAGCTTCTTGAACATAAGTCATCCATCTTGGCTTTCCATCAACCAGTTCTTTAAAATAACCATAATCTAATCTAGCACCACCACCCGCACTGCCGCGCTCTCTACGCCCATTTTTCTCTAATATAACCGAGCAATTCAAACGTACTAATGGCCTTATGTCAGTTGCAAAAGTACCGTCACTGGCCGCAATCAAAACTTCTTCATATACAGCCGCAATAGAGCAAACGACTTGCTGAGCATCTGGCGCGATATCTCGAATCGCCGAATCCGCCTCTCGAAGCAAGGAGATTTTATCTTCATCACGCATGCTCAAAAGGGGTTGGACGGCTGCAAATTGCAACGGGGTTTTACGCTCGGTAAAGACTTGAACAGTTCCAGACTCACCTCCAGATGCTATTGAACGAGCAGCCTCTGCTGCTTGATTGATGGCTTCTAGATTGATGGCATCAGAGTAACTAAAACCCGTTTGTTCACCACTCACAGCTCGCACGCCAACACCACGCTCGATGTTGTAACTGCCTTCTTTAATCTGCCCATCTTCAAGCACCCACGTTTCATGATAGCTGGACTGAAAATACAGATCTGAGTAATCAACCTGATGTTGATGTATGTAGTTAAGCGTTTGCTCTAGCTGCTCTCTTGTTAATTGACTGTCAGTCAACAAGTTCTTTTCAACTTGATTCATATATAATTGCTCTTAAATCGGTTATGCATTGCGACTGGCATAGCAGCTCTAATTTTATCAATTTCACTTAAATCGATACGTCGCTGTATTGGTTGTAAAGATAGTTCACTATCTTCTAAAACTTCACCCCATGGCGAAATTATGACGCTGTGGCCATATGTTTCTCGACCATTTTCATGTTTACCTACCTGTGCCGCAGCAATGACAAAACACTGGTTCTCAATTGCTCGGGCTTGCAACAACGGTAACCAATGTGCTTCCCCAGTAACGGTTGTGAAAGCGCTTGGAACCAGCAGTATATCTGCACCTTGTTGTCTCAGCACCTGATATAAACCAGGAAATCGAACGTCATAGCATACACTTAAGCCTAGCCTACCAAACGGACTATCTACAACTTGAATATTGCCCCCAGGTTGAGTGAACTCAGATTCTCTATAGTGTTTGGCTGAATCAGCCACATCGGCGTCAAATAAGTGTATTTTGTTATATGTAGCAACGAGCGCTCCTTGAGCGTCAAACAAGCAACTTGCCGCCGAGTAACGCTCTTCTGCGGCATAAATCGGCATCGTTCCTGCCGCCATCCAAACTCGCTTGCATTTACATAAAGTTGCGAGCTTTTCCAGCCACTTATTTGATTGCTTTGAAACATCTAGAGACTCTTTTCCATCTCGACCAAAGGCCAACCATGCTTCTGGTAAACAAATAAGCGTTGGCTCATCAATTACTAGCTGCTCCAATTGCGCCAATAAATATGCAAAGTTGTCTTCAGGCAAGCGCTTAGAACACATAGGTATAACAACAATATTAATTTCGCTGCGCATCATTTTATTCCATATATCACTTACTTCATTCACATCAGACATCGCAGTTAAAAGTCATATAAATTAGTATCTTACCCGCGCCACCCATGGTTTATTTTATCTGCGTCACCTGTATGCTCACTCTTTTGGCTTCCCAAAGACTCCTTCTTCACGGGTACTTTGACATCGTTTAGACTTTCGGGCTTACGTTGGGCATTATCGCCGTCTTGTTGCTGTATTTTTCCTGTCTCATTTTGCTCTTGCGATTCAGAGTTTTCAGGCTTTTGTGGCGTGTCTACTGGCGGCTTACTTGCCCCAGGGATTGTTACTTCGCGACTCTTGCGATCTACCTCGGTAACAATCGGTTCTTTCATCGTCCCGGTGACCTTAAAGTTAATCTCTGATATGACTCGCGCTGAGTGAATAACTTTATCAATCGCTAATGCAGCTAGCCCAGTTACAGGGTTAACCATCCACCCCACTATCACAGGCAGGCTTGAAGTCACTTGAGGCGCAATCGCTAAGTCATAGTTGATTTCTTGTGTTTTTAAGTTGGCATAACCTGAAATACTCAAATCAGCCGGCACACCGTCCATTTTTGTGTCGTTGGTGTAGGCAATGCCATTCTCTAATTGTAGGCTGCCTTCCATTTGGTTATAAAAAAAGCCTTTGGCAAAAACATCTCTAAAATCTAACTTTAATTTACGAACCAGAGAGTCCAAGCTCAACAATGAGAAAACACGCGCACCTTGATCGCTGATATCTGTCAGATG
Source organism: Pseudoalteromonas luteoviolacea NCIMB 1942 (assembly GCF_001625595.1). Classification (GTDB taxonomy): domain Bacteria; phylum Pseudomonadota; class Gammaproteobacteria; order Enterobacterales; family Alteromonadaceae; genus Pseudoalteromonas; species Pseudoalteromonas luteoviolacea_A. Next base: position 84,744 of record NZ_AUXT01000112.1, on the reverse strand, counting down.
TCCCTCACCAAGGCGCCATTGAATCTCGCCACCCAAACTTGGCCACTGAAAATCGTATGGCGCAGACTGCCACTGTAAGTCAAAATCTATATTCGCTTGTGAATCTTTTACAGTTGATGTGATTTCAAACTCTTCCATTAAATCACCAAAGTCAGCGCTACTTAAATTACCCATAATTTGCGACCCCCCCCCTTGCCAGCTACCTTTAGCACTTAATGTATGCGCGCCTTTATCTATGTTCAAAGCTGTAATGTTAAGACGCTCACCATCACCGAACATCGACAAGTTAACCCTATCAAGTTGATACTGGTTTAAGCGACAGTCATCACAGCCAAACTCAATCTCGGGTATATTAGCAAGCCATTGCTGCTCAGAAAGTGTAGGGCTGGCATCTTGAGCATGCTCCTTACTTTCCTTGTGTGAGTTTAATCGCAAATAATCTGCTTGAACTTGTATTGGGTCATTACGTTCTTGATTTGGTATTAGCACTTGTGCCCTGAGCTCTTTACCCGTCAAACGCATTTTCAAAGCTTGCTCTTGTGGCGTCATGCGCATTTCGAAGTCATTGAAAAGCAAACCGCCGACCTTCAATTGACCGATGTTGGCACGTATCTCATTTAGTTCAGGCAATAACTCTGGCTCATCGCTGTTAGGTTGCGAGCTTTTTTCTATAATACGGTCTATAAAATCAAACCAAGGTTCAAGCGCAAGTTCAGTGTGTTCTATCGTGACGACAAAGCCCGAATTATCCAACCCACGATTTTGTTCGCTTACGACTAAATGCGCCTTATCCAATAAACCATTTTGGTTGTTTAAGATCCCATTGAAATATAGATTATTGTCGTAATTTGCAGTGATAAGGTTCGAGATGTCGTCCCCCCTTACTTCTCCCGACAATATACGCGGTAATGTATATGCTTTCTCATAGGGGGTAGGCAAATTTATCGCGACACCATTTAAATCAGTTTGAAAACTGGCTAGGTAGTTAAACCCTGTTTCTTCAAAGTTTAATGTGACGTTTGTATCGAGTTGTGCTTGTCCGTCGATAAAGCCATCCATAATACCATTTCCATATGGCAACAATTTCTCGGAAGATATCAGCATTGAGGTGTCTACGTTGACTAAATAACCTTCTTTATCCCCCCCTCCTTTTACAGAAAACGATAAGGGCATATCGAGCCACGTTGCCTGGACACCTTCAAAAGTAATATCATCATCAATAAACAAAAGCGCTCCGAATACGCCCTTTAACGTCATTCCAGGCTGGCTTACATAAATGGTGTTATCTGCAAATTGCACACGTCCCCGGGCCTGCACATCTAAACTTTCTAAATCTATTTCAAGCCCAACCGACCCTGATACTGACCCCTGCCCTTGTACAACGTCTAACACATCAACCAGAGGATCTGCGATGGGGGTATGGGTGAAAAATGGCTTTAGCGAAGACGCCTCTGTGGTTTGGTTAATATCGACAGTTAAAACATCAGCCTGCTCTAAGTCAGCTAAGCGGACCGCAACATCACCTTGAATATGCTGATTTGCAAGCTGCCCAGAGTGTGTGGTGATATCCATACGCTCGTTGATAAAATGCAATGTCACATCAGCACTATGAATACTTGGCCAATCAGGCGCAAATAAAAACTCTGCATCATGAATATCGGCGAGAACCTCAAACTGACCATGAGTGCCTCTATATGGAAAATCCTTCAGTGGTCCCGATACCAATACTTGGGTACCTTTATTATTTCCAGCCAAAATACCTTTATTTAGGTACTCAACTAAATTCGAGTGCATTAACTCAAGTGGAAAATAACGCCCAGCTATCCGAGCATCCCCACCATATGCTTCCGCGTAAAGGTCTAATTCAGGCTCCTCAAATAAGCGAGTATGAAACTCTAGCGCAACGCTCAAGTCCGAATTACTCAACCACAAATTACTAGACTGAGCATGCCAATACTTATTTTCATCAGTCCAAAAATGAATGTCGCCATTGAGCTCTTCAATCGCTATTGGTTCGATAAATCGGGGACCTGTTACCAAATGCTGTCGATGTGCATTTAAACTCACTACACCACGACCTGCTAGCCAGTGAAATTCAAGACCTAGCCCCGAAAAACCAGACGCTAAGTCAGATTCTTGCCAACCTAGAGAGGCCAGTACACCCCATACGTTTAGACCATGTTGTGGATGCCAAGAAACTTTCGACTGTGTTAATTGACCTTCAATATTGCTTTTAACAAGTTGACTTGCCCAGTCGTAATGAGTTAGCGATAATGCGTCCATCACGAGTTCTAGATTAAACTGCTTGAGCCAGATCTGCGTTGTATCGTCTTGCCATTCACCTTGCAGTAATACTGGCTCGAACACCCTTTCTCCATGACTAAAATACAGCTCTGAGCTATTTAAACGCCATCCTGAGGCGTGCTTTAGTAGTCTCAATTGACCACTATCAAGGCCTAATTTATTGTCTTTATCTTCCGACAGCCACTTTAAATAGCTTGGCTCAAATTGCAGCTGAACATCGTCAATTTTACCGTTATCTAGTTTTGCCCAAAGCTGCCCGTTGATACTTGCGCTAAGAGCTTCTCGCGATTCATCAAGATGCTCATCGATAAGCTCCAGAACATTGAGCTCCCTAGCCTGTAAAAATATCTCTCCTCCAATGTCGTTTAGGGTTTTACCCTCTAAACGAACCAGCGTATCTAGGCTGCCTTGAGACAGGTTAGGTAAAACAAGTCGGCCTTCTCCATGGTGTGCTAACTCACTGTTTTGCCATACCATATCTTGGATTAATATGGAATGTCGTTTTTGTGTACTTGAAAAAAGGTGTATCTCACTATTTTGAACCGAGAAGTGGCCTGTGTCGCCAAGAAATAACCCTTCAATGAGTGCTTGTTGTTCAAATTCACCAGAGCTATTACCCAGCTCTAATTTATCTAAATAAATATTAGCTTTGAAGCCATCCAATACGAAGTAGTTGGAAACTAATTGCCATTGCCTGATAGACTGAACGACATTAACTTGTAGATTAGTGCTTTCAATTTGCACTGAGATAGGTGATGCTTGATTATCTTCGAAGCTTACATCTTTTAGCAGTAACGCTGGGCCTGTTCCCTGCCAACTAGCGCTGATTGAGCCAATGCTTAGTTCAACATTAAGCTGTTCATAGATCAGAGATTCAATACTGCTTTTATAATCATTTACGTAGGGTAACGTCAGCTTCAGTAATGATACAAGTACGGCAAGCGTCACCAGTGTCACGGCGAACACCTGCCAAACTTTTCTCACACAAAAGAAGCATATAGTTTTGGCTTGCATACTGGCCTACATCATTACTACATCAAACTGCTCTTGGCTGTACAAGTTTTCAGTTTGGATACTTACTTGTTTACCAATAAATAACTCTAATTCAGCTAAATTATGGTACTCATCATTGACGAGTGCTTCACTAACCGCCGCAGATGCATAGACCATAAACTTATCAGCATCATATGCACGATTGACTCGAACTATCTCACGTAAAATCTCATAACATACTGTTTCAACAGTCTTTAGTGAACCTCGACCTGAACAGGATGGACACACATCGCACAGAATATGCTCTAAGCTTTCTCTGGTGCGTTTACGTGTCATTTCAACAAGGCCTAACGCTGATAAACCATTAATATTGGCTTTAGCTCGGTCTTTAGCTAATGCAGCTTCTAAAGAGTGCAACACTCGTCGTTTGTGCTCATCAGACACCATGTCTATAAAGTCAATAATAATAATACCGCCAAGGTTCCTTAACCTAAGCTGGCGCGCAATAGCGGAAGTTGCTTCAACATTAGTGTTAAAAATCGTTTCTTCAAGATTTCTGTGGCCAACGAATGCGCCTGTATTAACATCTACTGTGGTCATTGCCTCTGTTTGGTCAATGATCAGATAACCTCCAGATTTCAGTTCGACCTTGCGATGTAAGGCTTTTTGAATTTCCGCCTCAACATCAAATAAATCGAAAATAGGCCTCTCACCAGGGTAATACTCTAGTGTTTCTGAAAGCTGTGGAACAAATTCTTCAGTAAATGATTTTAGCTGCTGATGGGTTAATTTAGAATCCACCCTGATGCGTTCCATATCTTCACCTACGTAATCACGCAAGGTTCGAAATGCAAGCGTTAAATCTTCGTGCAAGATACTTGCTTTACTGGTTTTACGACGCTTGTCTACTATTTTTTGCCAGAGTTTTTTGAGGAACTCCGCATCATGTTTGAGCTCGGCCTCTGCCGCACCTTCCGCCGCAGTTCTGACAATGAAACCGCCATTTTCATCATTATAGTGAGCCACAATTTTTTTGAGACGATTGCGCTCTTCTTCGGTTTCTATTCGTTGACTTACACCTACATGCGTTGCATCAGGCATAAACACTAGATAACGTGAAGGGATAGTAATATCCGTTGTTAAACGAGCGCCTTTGGTACCGATTGGATCTTTTACCACCTGCACCATAATAAACTGACCTTGCTTCACCAATTCACGGATATCTTGAACTTTTTTAACCGGTTGCTCGTCAACATCCTCTTCAATAGAGGCACTACTTACAATGTCGGAAGCATGCAAAAATGCGGCTTTTTCTAATCCTATATCCACAAAAGCAGCTTGCATTCCAGGCAGAACACGGCTCACTTTACCAAGATAAATATTGCCGACAATGCCCAAGTTTCCTACACGTTCGACCTGAACTTCTTGTAAAACCCCATTTTCAATTAAGGCTACACGACTTTCACTCGGTGTTACATTGATCAATAATTCGCTACTCATCTTAGCCCGCCATAAATGCTTGAATTAGTTCATCTGTTTCATATAAAGGTAGTCCGACTACTGCGAAATAACTACCTTTTAACTGGCTAACAAATCGACCGCCAAGGCCTTGGATCCCATATCCTCCAGCTTTATCATGCGGTTCGCCACTTTGCCAATATGCGTTTATTTCCTGCTCAGACAAAGGCTTAAATGTCACCTCTGTAATCACGGTTTTACTAAGGACTCGCTGACTGTCAGCAAGTGCGACAGCAGTCATTACCTGATGTGTACTGCCTGACAACATCGCCATCATCGCTTTAAAGTTTTCCTCATTACGAGGCTTGCCAAGTGCCACACGATTTGAAACAACAATTGTATCACTGCCAAGTACTGGTCTGTCTTGATACCCCAAGTCCACGCCGCTTTGCGCTTTTAATCGAGCCAAGCGTTCAACATAAGTGATTGGATTCTCGCCAGCGAATTGAGTTTCATCAGCGTCGACAGAAAATTGTTTAAAATCGTAGCCTAGCTGAGTAAGTAACTCTTTACGACGCGGGGAGGCAGAAGCCAAATATAATTTAACAGTCATCAACGGATCCTAAAATGCCTTCGAAATTTTCTGAGCAATAGAAAAATCCAAGGCCAACAAAACATGCCTACGAGTGCCGGCCAAAGATAGGCTGGATCAAAATAAATATCTAATAAGAAGTGGTTTAACCAAAACTGTAGCAAGTGATACAAGGCTAAAAACAATCCTATCAACATAGCCTGTTGCCAAAGAGAGAAATTGCGCAGTTTTTGAAAGTTGCTCACTGTAATATAAATACATACAGAGTAGGTCAAAGAGTTAATACCAAGTGGCGACCCCACAGCCAAGTCCATAATTAAGCCGGTGCACCAAGCCCACCCGATATTGACGCGATGTGGAATCGCGATTGACCAATACATTAATACCAATAATACCCAGTCTGGCCTAAATGGCTCTAGGGAAAAGGGCAGAGGCATCAACGCCATAATCAATGCTAAAAACACACTAAATGCAATAAGGGAAAAACTACGACTCATTAGCGTCCCCTTCTGTTCCGTCCCCTAAAATCACTAACAAACGAATTCGGTCCAATTGTGCAATAGGTTCCGCATAGACTTTCGCAAATGGCAGCCCCTCATCACGGTCTATTTCAGTAACAACCGCCACAGGGTAGCCTTCAGGAAACCGCCCTCCCAAGCCTGATGTCACCAAAATATCTCCTATTCGGATATCTAAACTGTGCGACACATGTGCCAATTGCATCAAATTTATTTTGCCAATTCCTTCAATAACCATGCTGACGTCGTTGCGTAATATGCGAACTGGCGTAGCGTGGGTGGTGTCAGTCATAAGCAGTACACGTGACGTAGTCGTACCAACCTGTGTGAGCTGGCCTACTAGGCCTAACTCATCTATGACCGCTTGCCCTTCTGCAACACCGTCAATAGTCCCTTTATTAATGACCACTTGATGACTGTAACGATTAGAGCGTACGGATAGGACCTGCGCGATTTGACGAGCATGTGATTGCCTAGAAGAGGCACCAAGCAGAGCTCTTAACTCAACATTTTCTTTTAATAGAAATTGATACTGTTGCAGTTGTTCGCTTTGCAGCAATTGCTTTGAACGCAAAGCTTCATTTTCTTGAAGTAACTGGTCGCGTGTATTTAAACTCTTGGCTCCTACATTGAAGAGCTCATATGGCACATTAGCCGCATATAAAACGGGGCTGACTAAGGTATTGAGTGTCGTTCGAACGAACGTGCCACCCGATGTGTACCGGTCTCCAATTATGAGTACAATACTAAGCACAACTGCGACGGTAAGTCGCAGTTGTAAAGATGCACTTCGGCCAAACAGTAAATTCATCAGTCGTAGCTAAATACGTCGCCGCCATGCATATCAATCATCTCAAGAGCTTTACCACCACCACGAGCAACACAAGTCAGCGGGTCATCAGCCACAACAACTGGAATGCCTGTTTCTTCCATCAATAAGCGATCTAAATCTTTAAGTAGTGCTCCACCGCCAGTCAGTACCATACCGTGTGCAGATATATCTGAAGCAAGTTCTGGTGGGGATTGTTCAAGCGCGACCATAACTGCACTCACAATTCCCATAAGCGGCTCTTGTAGTGCCTCTAAAATTTCGTGCGAGTTCAGAGTAAATGAACGCGGAACCCCTTCGGCTAAGTTTCGACCACGCACTTCGATCTCAATAGGTGTTTCACTCTTAAACGCAGAGCCAATTTCATGCTTGATATGTTCAGCAGTCGCTTCACCTATCAAACTGCCAAAGTTGCGTCTAACATAATTAATGATCGCTTCATCAAACTTGTCACCACCGATGCGTACCGAAGAAGAGTAAACAACACCATTCAATGAGATGATTGCAACTTCAGTTGTACCACCACCGATATCAACAACCATCGAACCAGTCGCCTCAGATACAGGTAATCCGGCACCAATTGCAGCAGCCATAGGCTCTTCAATTAAGTACACTTCACGCGCACCTGCGCCCATAGCAGATTCACGAATCGCACGCTTTTCAACTTGTGTAGCGCCACACGGCACACAAATAAGAACGCGAGGACTTGGACGCATGAAGTTATTATTGTGCACTTGTTTGATAAAATGCTGGAGCATTTTCTCGGTCACATAGAAATCAGCGATTACGCCATCCTTCATCGGACGAATCGCTTTTATGTTGCCAGGCGTTCTACCTAGCATCTGCTTGGCGGCTGTTCCAACAGAAGCAACACTCTTTGGTCCGCCGGCCCTTTCCTGACGAATCGCAACCACTGAAGGCTCATTAAGAACAATGCCTTCTTCTTTTACATAAATCAGGGTGTTTGCCGTGCCTAAGTCAATAGACAAGTCATTAGAAAATAATCCGCGTAGCTTTTTAAACATGAGGCTGGGTAACCTTAAAGAATTCTTTTAACAAAGCCGTGTCGATAACGCCACGGCTGAAATATTTAAGTCTACAAAATGCTAACTGCACTTTGGCTGAATACGCGCTCTTTGAGCACATAAATTATCTTTCTCGAACCAATCTAAAACCGATATAGTTGGCTCTAAAATCGGGCGCTAGAGCCAAACGAGTTGACACTCTCGCCAAGCTAGGGGCGAAGTTCCACGCGCCACCTCTTACTGTCACATCGTCTTGTGATGCACGCTTTTGCGTCCATTCCCACACATTACCTACGGTGTCATACAAACCATAATTGTTTGGTGAAAACTCACCTACCGGCGACGGGCTTTTATTTGACCAATCACTACCACACCAACCGCAATTAGCTAAGCCTCTGCCAATTTCATTACCCCAAGGGTACTCAGAACTTGTGCCAGCACGCGCTGCATATTCCCACTCAACTTCATTTGGTAAGCGGTATTGAATACCTTTTTCACCCGAAAGCCAATTTGCATAAGCTTTCGCATCTTCGTATGTCACACATACCACAGGGAAATTATCGGCTTGTTCAAATCCAGGCTTATCCCAGTTGTACTCGCTATCCCATATCGGCTCACCATTTTTGTAATGTGCACAGCCGTTGCCTTTTTCTGCTTCCGTTTGAAAGCCGGTGCTCAAAATAAACAGTCTGAACTCCGCAACTGTCACTTCTTTGCTTTGCATTGCATAAGAGTGACTCAAAACTTTCTCTACAACAGGGCGTTCATTTGCTAATCCATTTCCAGTAAGATCTCCCATTTGGAAAGTACCAGCTGGAATAATCACCACTTTATTATCAACCAAGTTTGGAGATAATTTATTCACCACTGAAACTGGTTTGCTCTGTTGCTCTCTTGTTGGTGTCGGTGCAGCAATCGACTCAGGCTTTTTTATCAGCTTTGCATTGATCGTTCGAGCTCTGCGTACATCAACTTTAGCTTTGTATGACTCATAACCTAATTTGCGAATTTCAACATCATAAGAACCAAACGGTACACTGACAACAAGCTTGGTAGAGCCGTAACTTACACCATCAATAAAAACTTCATCATCATAGACGTTTGAGCGCAGTGTCAAATCAACCTGTCTCTCTTTTGGCGTTTGTTGAATAACTTGTGACTTTATCTCAGGCTTAGGGTGTAATGCCGTAATACTTGGAACATTTCGATCCCTCTTATCAATTTCGTCCGTAAAAGTTAGCTGGCTATCACTAAACGTTGTTGGGTAGCTCGCCTGATAACCAACCGCCAACGGCGTACCATATTCGCTACAGAATCGGTTATCCAGAGACAAAAGCCCACAAAGGCGGCTATTATTCACATCCCCGCGCATTGTCACACTTAAATTGACACTGTAATTACCCTGCCCACTAAAAGCACTGCCTACCACATGGCTGCTAACAACCTGAACCTGCGCGCCTGCCATGTGCCTTTTCGGCTCAACAATGCGTTGTTCTGTTAGGTTAGCAAAGATCTGATCGATAAAACGCTTTGTTGCTTTTTGCAGACCAAGTTGCTGCCCTCGCTGCTCACACGCAGCCAACGTTTCAGTGCGTTTACAGTTAATGGTGTGCTCAACTTCTAATGTGCCTTCACGAGTAAATTCATTGCGTAAGCGCTCAACACGAGCGGTACTCAGTTGATCTCTTAAGCTGGCAATCGTATTGACTAAAGTATGTTTGCTGACGCGAATCTGCTCAATGTCTTTACGGTGCGATGCTATGGCCGCTAACTGCATCGCGATGTCTTCTTTGTTAGATTTGTGATCAGCTACTGATTGCTGGTATCTCAACTGAGCAGTTGAAATATCGATGGATGGATCGTCGATCAAACGACGATACAAATCATTCATTGCATCTAGTGCTTGGTTTTTTTCTTTATCAAGCTCACTTGAATTATTTCTTAGTAATTCCAGTTGTGCCTGTAAACGGGCTTCTTCAGCCACATGCTTTTCTAAAATCTGAGTATATCTGTCTAACTCAGCTTGTTTTTCAGAGCGCTCTGACTCGATAGCTGTCACAGTCGCAGTATCTTGTGCCCAAACACTTACAGACAATAAGGCGGCAGAGACAAAAAGAGATAAAGGAGCAATTCGCATATATTCCATTCCCAACAGCGGCAGTTGTTTTGGTCTTTGTTATTTTTGATGTTTTAATGCTTAATGCTATGTACTTACGAAGTAAAACACAAGCTTTGTACAATTAATATCTGAGTTTACAACTAATAGTCACGTCCTTACCAGTGTTCTCTGCACATTTTCATGAAATAATAACCTCAAAGCGCCTATTTACAGAGAATTCTAAAATCTGATGTTCAATTCCAATCACCTAGAGTCTCCGGTCCAACGTATTCACCACCCTTTACTGACAGCTAAGAGAATCGAATTATTGGTCAAAAGAGATGATCTTTTACACCCAACGGTACAAGGCAATAAATGGCGTAAACTGAAGCACAATTTGCTCGAACTGAAAAGGCGTAAAAACGATGCGTTACTCACATTTGGAGGCCCATTTTCTAACCATCTATATGCAACCGCCATGGTGAGTAAACTCTTCAAAATCCCTGCACATATTATCGTACGAGGACCACATCTCGATTTACAAAATCCGACATTGCGCCTCGCAAAAGCTTGCGGTGCGCACTTACATGCAGTCACAAGGTTAGAATACAGACAGAGATATGACAATAATTACCTTAAAGACTTAGAGAAACGGTTTCCAAACACGTTTATTGTGCCTGAAGGTGGCAGCAATCAATTTGCCCTACAGGGCTGTCAGGAACTCGCACAATCTCTCCCTCAAAGTGACTATGTGTGCTGTGCCGTTGGCAGTGGAGGCACGTTTGCTGGGATTTTAAATGGTATACCCAATACAACCCAGCTGCTTGGGTTTAGTGTGCTAAAAGGCGCTAAATACTTACAGACAGAAATATTAAAACTCAATCCAGAGGCTGCCTCGTACAATAACTGGCAACTGCTTCATGATTTTCATGATGGCGGCTATGGAAAGTTCAGCGAGACACTATGGAGTTTTTGTCAGATGATGACACGCACATATCACCTACCTCTTGAACCAATCTACACTGGAAAGATGATGTTTGGCTTATGGCAATTAATTGAGCAAGACTACTTTCCAACCAATAGTAAGATAATCGCCATCCATACAGGGGGGTTACAAGGGTTAGACGGCCTTCGTTATCGCAAGTTAATTTAGGCTATTCTCCAATTCAAGCAACGGTGCACTAAAATAGTAGCCCTGTGCACCATCGACACCTAAACGTTTTATGCAATTCAGCTCATCTTGCGTCTCAACCCCTACGGCATATACAGGGATATGAAGCTGTTTGGCTTGATTCACTATTTGCTTCACAACCGCTCTGCGCTTTGCACTGGACTGAATATCATGGATCAATTCAAATGCAAGTTTGATCCCCACGATATTATGCACTTTTTGCAAAGAAACAATATCTAAAGGTCCATTTACATGATCCAATACAATACTTGCTCCGAGTGGCGAGAGCGCATCAAAAAACTGTTCAAAATAACTGCGGTGCTGGTAGTAATCACAGATCATAAGCTCTAGTGTGACATCCTTTGCACGTCCCGACTCTTTAAGGATAGCTATGAGCCAATTTAAAAACTCACCGCTAGACCAATTAACCACATGTAAGTTTACGCTGACTGTAAATCCTTTTGGTTCTTTACTAAGGACTTTAAGCGCCTGCTGCACGATAGTTTGATCTAATTCAATCAAGTGTTCACTGCGGTGGATTTTGTGAATAAACTGCCCAGCTGTTATTAAGCCCAATGTTTTGTGCCGTACCCGTAACAACGCCTCACTTTGAATAACATCTTGTGTTTTAAATTCAAACAAGGGCTGAAAAAACAACACAAAGCGACCGGCTTTGATATCATCGATCACATTTGACTCTGCTTCTAATAAACTCTCTGCCAATGTTCTGTTTAAAGGCAACATATGAATGTGTTGCCACACGTGATTTTGCGCCACACTCAAAGACGAACGCGCAATTTGATATACCTGTGTTTGATCAGCTCCTTCACTGTAAAAACATGCTCCACATTTGACAGCACTTCTCGACAAATCGCCCCGAAAAGCCAACAGAGCCTGATAAACCACTTCATGTAAACGTTTAATAGTTTGGTCCACTTCCTCTTTATTTAAAGAAGATAAGGTGACCGCCAAGGCACCAGAAGACAGGTATTTCGCAGAGCAATAACGATATTTATTAAAGCATTTGGCTAATGTCACACTAAAATGGCTTTGCGGTTCGATATGCTTTGGTAGCTCGCAGCGCCATTTAAACATTGCAAACATGTTGACTTGATGACCAGTGCTAACTGGTAAAATTAATTCCTGTGCACTCGGTACTTTACTATGACGCTTAGTATGTTGACTTTTTTCACTATTCCCCTCCCTCTGCTTAGCGCGAATCACGCCACAGGCTACTCTGACCAACAGTCCTAGCAACAACAGTGCGCCATTTAACCATACTCCACTATAAACCCCTTTCAGCACTATCGCATTTGGGTACAATGTGACTTGCAGCTCACTGACTTCGAGCTTATGCTGTTTCGACATCCAAGATATGGGGAAATGGTTTGAAGACTCCAGACTAAACCCAAAGCGCTGTGCTTCTTTATGTACATCCAAGTTGTGAATTGGTTCAACATAATTTGAGAGCTGAACCGACAGGCGTTTAGCGTCTGCTGTAATCCATGAATTAGTTAAGTGTATGACACTCAAATTGCCTACCAGCGCCATGACACACCAAACCAACAAGAGTAAATACCCTCGCTTGTGCGTATCATCTAAAAGCGCAAAATGAAGCATAGTAACGTACTATCATTGGTGATTCTGTCTAAAGTTTTGTTCAATCTATTGCAAAACTCAAGGAAGGGGTGAGAAGAATCAGCAAAACTGCTGATATAGCATGCAATATAATTTTAGATAAACTAACACAAAAAAGAATAAATGAAGAAGACAGGCTAGGTGAAGAGAATACCTACACTAACCAATATCATGGACATCACGACTAAGAAAAACCCAGCTACTGCTGGGCTTTGTTCACTCTATTCTTTACTGTGCAAAACTAGGATCTAGAACGGAATATCGTCGTCAAAATCGATTGGCGGCTCCATTGGATTAGAAGCGCTGCCACTGCCTTGCTGTGGTGCGAAACCACCTTGTGCTTGTCCACCTTGTGCTTGTCCACTTTGTGCTTGTCCACTTTGTGTCTGAGCCGCTTGTTGAGACTGCCCACCAAAGTTATTGCTTTGCTGTTGTGGCGCACTTTGCTGCTGAGGCGCAAAACCGCCTTGCTGTGCTGCTGGTTGACCATATTGCTGCTGATTATTTTGCTGAGGCGCATAACCACCTTGCTGCTGACCATAACCACCTTGGTTACCACCAGACTGATACTGACCGCCTTGCTCATTACGACCGCCAAGCATCTGCATTTGACCACCCATGTCTACCACGATTTCAGTGGTATACTTTTCTTGACCACTTTGATCAGTCCATTTACGTGTCTGCAAACGGCCTTCAATATATACTTGAGAGCCCTTACGTAAATACTCACCAGCAACTTCAGCTAATTTGCCAAATAACACCACTCTGTGCCACTCGGTACGCTCTTGAAGCTGACCCGTGTTCTTATCTTTCCAACTGTCTGTCGTTGCGATACTGATATTTGCCACACCGTTTCCGTTTGGCATATAACGTACTTCTGGATCCTGGCCTAAATTACCAACCAAGATTACTTTGTTCACACCGCGTGCCATGGCACCCTCTCCTCACACAATTACAAACGTTACTAAGTTTTATTTATCTGCCTGAGTACATATTGTTCACAGTATTGCGAACAAACATGCAATTTTAAAGCTTTAAGAAGATAAAACCTGTTTCGCTTGGTTTAAATCAAATTTACTTTCATCCACTTTTAGATAAGCGCGATTTTCTTCACTGACTACAGTCGCCTCTAGCACGCCTGGTAATGTAACCAGTTTATCAGCAAGTGCTTGTGCATGCTGAGATTTATTGAGTTCCGTTACAAAGCTCAGTGCTTTACTACGTGGAGGGACTTGCATGCGCCATGCAATAAACAGCCATATTACCCCAATTCCTGCCGCCGCAGCAAACACAGAATTTACTTCGTAGTTTTGAGCTAGGTATCCACCTAACACACCACCTAAAAATGCTCCCAAGAACTGTCCAGAGGAAAATACTCCCATTGCTGACCCTTTTTGTGTCGCTGGTGATATTCGAGAAACCAACGCAGGCATAGTGGCCTCTAAAAAGTTAAATGCAATAAAATAGACAGTCATTGCAGCAGCAATACCTATCAATGAATTGGATAGCCAAACCAGCATCAATGCGCTGATACTCAGTGCGGCAATTGCTGCTAAGAAAACCAGCTTTTCTTTTTGCTTCTTTATCGCCACAATCATCATAGGCGCCATCAAGACAAATGCCAGTATTAAAACTGGAATGTATATCTGCCAATGATCTGGGGCAGCCAACCCTTCTTCAATTAACTTTGCAGGCAGAACCACAAATAATGTGGTTAGGGTCAAATGCAACATTAACACACCTACATCCAACCGCAATAACTGAGGATGTTTGATTAAGTTTTTAATGTCGGCTATTGACGCAACAGTGTCACCCTTTGGGGCTTTGTGAACTGTATTTGGGACTACAAACATGACAATTGCGATACCAACTAATGCAAGCAAAGCAGTAAGCCAGAAAACCCCTGAAATCCCAAACGCTGCGGCCACCATTGGACCTAAAAGCATAGCAACCGCAAAACTTAAACCAATACACATGCCAATGACGGCCATGACTTTAGGCCGCTGCTCGTCGCGGCTTAAGTCAGAAGCAAGGGCTAACAATGCACTGGCTATCGCCCCCATGCCTTGCAGTGCACGTCCGAATGTAACCCAATAAATGGACTCTGCCAAAGCAGCAATGACAGAACCAAGTGCAAACACTATTAGCCCGGTAATAATAATAGGTTTACGTCCAAACTTATCTGATAGCCACCCCATTGGGATCTGCAACAAAGCTTGAGTCAATCCATATGCACCAATCGCCAGCCCTATCCACAGGGGCGAAACATCTTCTAAAGAAGTTCCATACACTGCTAATACCGGCATTAACATGAAAAGGCCGAGCATTCTAAATGCAAATACGCCTGCCAATGAAAATGCAGCGCGTTTTTCAATTTGGTTCAAAGATTGATTAGACATAAAGCATGTAAGTCAAACAGAAAAAATCGCGGCTAGTTTAACAAAAACTCACTGCAACTGATATTTTTTTAATATCTCTCTGAATCGACCTGATTTTTTTAGACTAGAGTAGGCTTTATTCAGGCGTTCAAGACGAGACAAAGAAGTACGCTTTTTACTAAAAGCAAAGTACACCGGAGACTCATTGATGATCAAAGGCGCCACTTTAATCGTCATGAAGTCGGGATGGTTGTCAGACTGAAACAAAATATTGAATTTCTCTTCTAAAAAACCCGCTATGCGGCCATGCTTGAGTAAACTCAGTTTAGTTTGATTGTCCGGTACGAAGATAAATTGCGTTTCATTTTTTTGTAAAAGCTTGAATCGCTCTGTGAACTTAGCGCCATAAAACGCGCCCTGTTGAATAGCTACAGGTACTGGTAAGGAAAACAATTCATCCATAGTGGTCACATCAAACTGTCGCAGGGCATTCATAGCAAAGATAATAGTTTCCATTCGCTGAGGACCAATAAAGAATGCGTAGTCTTCTCTGTCCAACGTCTTGGTAACGCTCAATACCAAGTCGATATCGCCCGTCTCTAGCATTTTCAATGAGCGGCCCCACGGAATGCTAACAAACTTATATTGGCACCCGGCTTCATCCAGCAGCGCCTTAGCAAAGTCGACATCCATACCGTGCCAGCCTGTCTCTTCATCTAGTCTTGACTGTGCAGCATAATTTTCGAACCGCACAACCATGTCGCAACCCCAAACAGGCGAAATAAAGAGAATACTTAAAAGCAAAAAGCGCACATATACAGCTCGGCTGCCAATCGTTACGTTAAGTCTAGTTGCTAACAGCAAGAAAGTTCAATTTTGTCGCAATTGCTTTACCGCAAAATACATTAGATGGGGTGTAAAGTGAGCCAGCACCAAGTGACGCGCGTAACAAGGGTAGAATAAAGGAGGCTTTGATGTATACTGGATGGGTATACAGCTACCCATAGCTAAGTTTGTTACATCAATTAATTTATAAATTATGTATCATTCAGACATTAATCAGGGCGTGTCGGCTAGTTAAACCTAACTAGCCCAATATATAAAACACCCGAGCAATTGTTGTAAGCACACAAGATTCATAAAAAGGCCACTATGGATAAAATAGAAGTAAGAGGCGCGCGTACGCACAACCTCAAAGACATCTCTCTGACTATTCCAAGAGACAAGCTGATTGTGATCACCGGACTTTCTGGCTCGGGCAAATCCTCACTCGCTTTCGATACCTTGTATGCAGAAGGTCAAAGACGATATGTGGAGTCACTATCAGCATACGCCAGACAGTTCTTATCATTAATGGAAAAGCCCGATGTTGACCATATAGAAGGCTTGTCACCAGCCATATCTATTGAGCAAAAGTCTACGTCGCACAACCCGCGCTCTACAGTCGGCACCATCACAGAGATTTACGACTATTTGCGACTGTTATTTGCACGTGTGGGCGAACCACGCTGCCCTACTCATAACTTACCATTAAAAGCACAAACAATTAGCCAAATGGTAGATACGGCGCTTGCACTGCCTGAAGGTAGCAAGCTAATGCTGCTCGCCCCAGTTGTCAAAAACCGTAAAGGTGAACACGTAAAGCTGCTTGAGCAGTTAGCTAGTCAAGGCTTTATTAGAGCCAGAATCGATGGTGAAGTGTGCGATCTATCTGATCCTCCGGCACTAGAATTACATAAAAAGCACACCATTGAAGTCGTGGTTGATCGTTTTAAAGTGAAAGAAGGCTTACAACAGCGTTTAGCTGAATCTTTTGAAACGGCCTTGGAGTTAGCTGACGGTATCGCGCAAATAGCAAGTATGGATGAGCCAGACGCTGAAGAATTGGTATTTTCTGCAAATTTTGCCTGCCCAACGTGTGGCTATGCGATGACCGAACTCGAGCCTCGCATGTTTTCTTTCAACAACCCAGCAGGTGCCTGTCAAAGCTGTGATGGATTGGGAGTACGCCAGTACTTCGACCCTAATCGTGTAGTGCAAAACCCTGAACTGAGTCTCGCAGGTGGCGCAATTAAAGGGTGGGATAAACGTAGCTTTTACTATTTTCAAATGCTCAGCTCAGTCGCCGAACACTATGCCTTTGACTTAGAGTTACCTTTTGCCGAGTTACCTGAGTCTGCGCAAAAAGTCGTATTAGAAGGCTCGGGGAAAACCAAAATTGCATTCAACTATCGTAACGATCGTGGAGATTTAATCACACGTAATCACGAGTTTGAAGGCGTATTAAATAATATGAATCGACGCTACCACGAGACAGAGTCGTCGTCGGTGCGCGAAGAATTAGCGAAATACCAGACAAGCCAAGCTTGTCCAAGCTGCCATGGCTCAAGATTAAGAGAAGAAGCAAGGCACGTCTTTATCGGCTCGACTAACTTACCTACTGTCACAACCATGAGTATTGGTGAAGCCAGTCAATTTTTCCATGACCTGACTTTAACAGGGCAAAAAGCACAAATTGCTGAAAAAATATTAAAGGAAATCCGCGACCGCTTGTCATTTTTAATTAACGTTGGCCTCAATTATCTATCTTTAGAGCGCAGTGCCGATACGCTCTCAGGCGGAGAGGCTCAACGGATAAGGCTCGCGAGCCAAATTGGTGCCGGTCTGGTTGGTGTCATGTATGTTTTGGATGAACCTTCAATTGGTTTGCACCAAAGAGACAATGACAGGCTACTGAGTACGCTCACACATCTGCGTGATTTAGGTAATACAGTTATTGTTGTAGAACATGATGAAGATGCCATTCGCGCTGCTGACCACATCATTGATATTGGTCCAGGTGCAGGCGTGCATGGTGGCAGTGTTGTCGCCGAAGGTACTAGAGAAGACATCATTGCCAACCCCGACTCTCTAACTGGTCAATACCTGTGTGGCACCAAAGAGATAGTTGTACCACCAGAGCGCCATCAAACCACAGATAAATGGCTAGAATTATTTGGTGCGACTGGCAACAACCTCAAAAATGTCGATCTTAAGATCCCATTTGGTTTAATGACCTGTATCACAGGCGTTTCCGGTTCAGGTAAATCCACACTAATTAATGACACATTGTATAAATTGGCCCATATTGCGCTAAACGGCGCTACAGTATCAGAACCAGCGCCACACAAAGACATTCAAGGTTTAGATCACTTCGATAAGGTAATAGACATAGATCAAAGCCCTATTGGTAGAACGCCGCGCTCAAACCCCGCAACATACACGGGCATTTTCACCGCCATTCGAGAACTGTTTGCCGGTACTCAAGAAGCTCGTTCTCGCGGTTATAAAGTTGGCCGATTCAGTTTCAATGTGAAAGGTGGCCGCTGTGAAGCTTGCCAAGGTGACGGTGTATTAAAGGTAGAAATGCACTTTTTACCAGATGTCTACGTTCCTTGTGATGTCTGTCATGGCAAGCGTTATAACCGAGAAACACTTGAGGTACTTTATAAAGGTAAAAATATTCATGAAGTACTTGAGATGACCGTAGAGGATGCGAGAGAGTTTTTCGACAAAATCCCTGCTATTAATCGTAAACTGCAAACCTTAATGGACGTAGGCCTCTCTTATATTCGTTTAGGCCAAGCGGCTACAACGCTGTCAGGTGGTGAAGCACAACGAGTTAAACTCGCAAGAGAACTCTCTAAACGTGATACTGGTAAAACCCTGTATATTTTAGATGAGCCAACTACTGGCTTACACTTCCATGATATTCAACAGTTATTGGTTGTTTTGCATCGTTTGCGCGACCATGGCAATACCGTTGTGGTCATTGAGCATAACTTGGATGTCATCAAAACAGCTGACTGGATAGTCGATTTGGGACCTGAAGGTGGCTCTGGTGGCGGCCAAATTTTGGTTTCAGGTACTCCTGAAGAAGTTGCACAACACGCTCAGTCCCACACTGGCCGATACCTTAAGCCTATGTTATAAACAGTATTGCGTAACAGTAAGCTAATATGTTTACTGTTACGTCCTATTTAAAACATCAGGGACTATAATAACAATGATTCAGCCTGCCTTGGTCGCCTTTAAAGATACCTTCGACACACTCAGCGCGCCTTTTAAACGCTTTTGGCACACACTGAATGCGCCTCAACGACTCTATTTTTCAGCCTTATTCCTCAGCATTGGTGCAATCTTATTTGCCAACCAAGACAATGAATTTTGGTTTCATTTAGTCGCATTTATTGCTCTGATTGCCATGCTTCTGGAGTTTTGGCCAAAATTTCTGGGGTTTTGGGACAGCCTCCCAGGCAAAGCCGTGATTTTGCTCTTTTATGCCTTTATTGCCAACTACGCTCTTGTACAAGCTGCCGGTATGGTAAACGATATAACCGGCGTGAGCTCTGATCCGCTCCCCTATAGCCACAACCTCAGTGTTTTACTGTCACTGCCAACTTGGTTTTTCATCACAACCATCGTATTGCTGGTGCTATTACAGCTTGCTCAACCGCTATACTTACTGGTGCTTATCTTACTTCGCCCATTTGGCTTGCACAGGATGTGGCAGCCTGTTGACTATAGATTCCCAGTTACTACCGGTATTTTGCGCCTTATATTCAGTATGCTGATTTTATTTCAAGTGGCTATGTTAATTTCCTATACTGGTCTATCAGGAGGCGTTAACCAGTTCATTAAAGGCTGGTTTGAAATAATCGTCAGTCCCTCATACTTTAAGGTTTACCTCGAAGATGAAAAAATTAAATCCGATGACACAAAACTTACCAAAGAAGAGCAAGCACAATTAGCACAAAAACTCGTTAAACGAGAGCAAGACCTTAAAGAATTGAAAGCCGAAATCGCCTTAGTTGATGAAAATACAGTTCAGTATGAAGCACAACTTAAAAGAGTTTTAAGACATTTTATTTATGAATATGAAGCAGATTCTCGCTCTCGGTGTGAGCATGCACCCGGTACGCGTATCATAGAGCTGAATGACTATGAAATTTTACAGATCACTAAGTTAGATGACGAGAATAGCGATTCGAGCTATCAATACGATGTCATACCTTGTATTTCTGCTGCTGTTGGACATCAATTTAAATCGAAACTTTAACTCAATGAGTTTGAGTACGTTTGCTTAGGCTGGGACGTACTCAAGTTCAATTAAAGTAAGTGCGCTGCCAATGCATCTCGCTCACATTGGCTTAAGCTTTTAGATGACTTACTTGCGAAGTCATAGCGGACCATCACTGTGCGCCCCTCAGCACAGCATTCACCGTGTTGCCAAGCTTGTTGTAATATCACAAAAGAGCTCTTACCAACTTTTTCGATTGCTGTTTTGATTTCCACTTCCTGACCATAAAAAAGCTCACCTTTAAAGGTCACTTCCACCTTGGCAACAATCAGTTTCCAGTTATGTGGATTTAAATCAGGTGTAAAAATTTTGAAAATAGGTGTTCTGGCAGCTTCAAACCATACCGGTAGTACGGTATTGTTTATATGGCCAAGTACATCTGTTTCGCTAAAGCGTGGCATGATTTTTTCTGCAAGCATAATAACTCTAACAACCTTTGAGGAATGAAATGACTGATTTTATCCGCGTATACGACAATGCACTGAGTACAGAGTTTTGCAACCAATTTATGCAAACCTTTGATAAAAGTCCATATTTAGCTCAAGGTCAAACATCAGGCGGGGTAGATTTATCTAAAAAAGTCAGTCAAGATTTGTATCTTAACAACCACCCTGAATATCAGAAGCAATTGCGTGAAATAGAACAAGCAACTTCTAAACACCTATTTCAGTACGTTGAAGAACACTTTTTTATGATGTTAGGGGCTTTTGGTTTAAACGTCTACCACCCTCAAACAGGTAACCCCGTAAACCTTACGGTCGAAAACTTTGAAGAAGTGGGTAAACCTCAGCTTCACGTGCTTACGCAACAATTATTCAGGTTAGGTCCAATTCAAGCGCAAAAATACCCTGTCAATAAAGGGGGTTACCCGTATTGGCACAGTGAAGTTTACCCTCAATTACATCACAATGAAGCACTGCATCGCGTTTTGCTATTTATGTTTTATCTCAATGATGTAGAAGAAGGCGGCGAAACGGAGTTTTATTATCAAAACCGTAAACTTGCTCCAAAACAAGGCAGCATGGTAATCGCACCAAGTTACTTCACTCATACGCACAGGGGTAATATGCCATTATCAAATGATAAGTACATTCTTACGTCTTGGGTGCTATTCCAAAGAGCCGAGCAGCTGTATGGAGCACCGCCTCAACATGCAACGGCGTAATAGCGCCCATTATTAATTATCTGCGGCTCTGAACAAACCTATTCCAATCGTGCATCAGAGCCTGAAAATCTTCGAAGCCACACCCGGCCATTAGACCGTCTTCATCCAACTCTAACAAGTCGTCTTCGTAACGAGATAGATCCACGTCATTTTGAAATAAGGTATGCGCTTCAAACAAGGCTTCATCTTTTGACAGTGTTAAGCGTACTTCTTTACCTTCAAGTTTAAGCTCTTCAGTGCCTTGCTTTACTGTGCTCATTTTCTCAATAAATCCAGCAATATCATTGAGAGGCAATTCGTCATTCAGCCAACGGCCAACCAAAGCATGCTCTTCGGACATGCGAACTCTAAAACCCGCAATGGGGTCTCGAATAAACTGATATTCCATACAACTTACATAACGCTAATAGCAAAATTTAATTATACCGCAAAGGCCACTTTATAGTGCAATGCAAAATTCGGTGACTAACAATCGTGAAAATCACCGACTGTTAAGTATAATAATGGTCTAGCTCAGCAAAATGTAACTCTATGACCCCCATCGAAATTCTATTTCCATTAATTTTCTTGGTACTGACCGGCTACTTGAGCGGTAAGACAGGGTTTATTGCCACAACCCAACTAGAAGGGCTACGCAGATTCATTTTTTATATTGCGATCCCTGTATTTCTTTTTCTCAACATGTACCAAGCAGATCTAGGCAAAGTCGCCTCCCCTCAATTGCTACTCACCTTCTACATACCCGTACTGACGTGTTACTTGCTTATCTTACTAACTAAGTGGCTGAACGATAAAAAAGCAAGGGCAGAAGCCGCTATGTGGGGGCTTGGCGGTACGTATTCAAATACTGTATTGGTGGGTTTGCCAGTGATCATTGCGGCATTGGGGAGCGAAGCGGGATCTTTGGTGTTTATGATTATTACCTTTCATAGCGCGCTGCTGTTTGCGCTTAGCTTTTTGTTTTCAAGTAATCGAAGTGGCTCCTTGACTGAGACTCTAAAGCCACTCTTTATTAATCCAATTGTATTGAGTATCACGACAGGGTTACTATTTAACGCGCTTTATATTCCACTACCGAAGCTGCTGTATTCTGGACTGGAATGGTTAGCTAAACCCGCGATCGCTGGCGCACTATTCGTGCTGGGCGTCAGTTTAGTGCAGTACTCTATCAAGCGAGCATGGAAGAGCGCACTAATGTTGAGCGCCACTAAACTTTTTGTACTGCCCGCCATGGTATATGGATTTGCTGATTGGCTGCAATTATCGGAAATGCATACAGCCGTACTGACATTGATGGCAGCTTCACCACTAGGTGTAAATGCTTACCTTGTTGCCCGGCAACAACAATGTTCCCAAGCCGCACTCGCCGCGAGTGTAGTAATATCTACGATATTAAGCCCATTTAGTATTAGCGTCTGGCTTTATATCTTGATATAGACATGCTTTGAGAGCGACCAACCTACACGAATATAAATGTGGCTAAAGTAGGCTTAAAAGGTCACGTTCTTTTTAAGCCTACAATGGAAGCGATTACTCGAGGGCTAGCTCAAAGTCGCCTACAATAGCTTCGCCCAAACCTGTCGTTTTGTTCAAAACAAAATCAAACTTACCTTTGATATTTGAAATGCTATTTTGATTGTTAAGGTCAAGAGAACCGCTTTGTGAAGAAGCGTTTAGTTCAGGGTAGCTTGTCAAGATTATGGTTGCTTTGTTGTTGTTATCAAAGAAGGGGTTTAAAGAAACAAAGAACCCATTAGGTGCTTCACTAAACGATAAATGCAGCTCAAAGTCACTGCCTTCTTGCTGGGTTATAAGGCGAATAGCGGTTGCTTCTTCTCTGCCAAGCTCTTGATTATAAACTGAGTGAGCAGTCACTTTTGATGTAACAACCACACCACAAACCTCTTAAGTTTTCAGATCAGCAAAGTTTTCAAAATCCATGTTTAAAGATCCCAAACTTGCAACTGGTTCGCTGCTTTTCTTTTCAAATGTACTCAGTCCAACAGCCATCTCATCACACTTTTGTACTATCGAGAAGCTATTATCTTTTGAAAATACTGGGTCGATGAGATGCCTGAGCTACACTCTGTAGACAATACACTTACGTTTAACTCCATTGAGTTAAGGTCAGGAAATCCAAAATACTTAGTGTCCACAATCTGTGTATTTTGATCTGCACTTTGGACCACAAATGAACGGAACAACGTGAGGTCCACTAAATTGTAACGGTTATCCGCTCGGTCGATTCTTGAGTTTTGTTTGTGAGTTTCTGGCCATGTACTTCCCGTAGTTGAGACAGAAGTGTCTATTTGCGAAACTTCTTCACCTAGCTCATGACTTAGGGCCGGCGTGGTAGCTGTTTGATCTAAACCTTTAATATTTAGAGATATGTATTGATCTCGAAAGCCAAATATCTTCGTTGAATTGGCATCATCTAACTTAACGCATACTTGTATCGTGCTTTGCGTGTCAACATTTGGCACTGTAAATCAGATAGTATCAGAACCTTGCCCAGTAACCGTAACATCTTGGTTTAAGTACTTGACCGTCCAATTAAACTTTAAGCCATTTACGCCTTCACCGTTAGTATTTAAAGACAGGCAAATCGTTTCACCTTCATTGACGGTTAAAATAGCAGGTAGTGCTTCATAAGTAATATTTTGAACACTTGGCGTATCATCAGAACCACGTGCGCTAAGAGACAGCGCAACTAAGGCGCCCAAAGCCAGCTTTTTTGTCAACATGACATGCTTTGCAATTTTAGACTGCATTGAATATTCCTAGATAAAAAAGGCGGCATATTATTCCAACGCACCAGCATTTTTAATATTATTGTGTTAATTTTATCAAGAAATTTTACTGTATCTCGGTACGTGAACTATCACAGTGCGAATGAAGAGTTACTTTTGAAGGAAGTGGCGAAAAACCTGCACACCACTCATGTAAATTAGGATGAGAAACCAATTAGTGGGGCCCTTTAAAAGGCCCGCTCAATTAGTGTTAATCTCGTGACGAGTATTTTGCTGCATCAATAATTGCCCAAAGGTGGGCAACAGCCGCAATTACTGGAGGAATAATTAAAAACCATAGTGCATATCCACCTACTGTAATAATGGCGAAAATAATAGCTGCTAACAAACGACCTTGGACGAGCTGTCCTAAACCGGGGAAAAATACACTACAGATCGCTGCAATTACATTACCACCAGAACCTTGTCTTGCCATAGATACCTCTCTTAGTTGTATTTCTACTACTGCCACATCCCAATGTGCGTAGCATGGTAGCTAAACCTACCGAATCAATATAGCTAATACTGTAATCACAATATATGCCAAGATTATAAACTTTAAAAATCATAAACTTATAAAAAATCTATGCAATAGATTTATTGAACTTTTGGCGTAAAACACTAACTTTTAGCGCTTTTCTTAGTTATATTATACCCAATGACTACAACTGCTGACAATTGTGTGACAATCTCGAGTATGTCGCCACTTTATAGCTTACGCAGTGTAAGTTAGGTAGCCCAAAGAACAATAACAGGATTTTAGCATGTTAAACAAAATAACACGGCCACTCAGTCGGCTCGTTGAACAATATTTGCCAGACCCATTTGTGTTTGTCACTTTACTTACATTGTTTGTCATGGCAATGGCCGTTATTTTTACACCTGCAACGCCTATCGAAACCGTGCAATTTTGGGGGCAAGGACTTTGGAATTTACTCACTTTTGCAATGCAAATGTTACTCGTTTTGATAGCTGGCTTTATGTTAGCAAACACCAAGGTATGTGCAAAGTTATTGAATGGCCTAGCGACCTTTGCTAAAACACCATCACAAGCCATTATTCTGGTTACTTTGGTATCTATGTTCGCCAGCTGGCTGAACTGGGGGTTCGGTTTAGTGGTTGGCGCACTATTTGCCAAAGCACTCGCAAACAAGATTGCTGTTGATTATCGAGTGCTGGTAGCTAGCGCCTACTCTGGGTTTATTGTTTGGCATGGGGGTCTTGCTGGCTCTGTGCCTCTCACTATCGCTTCACCCGGACACTTTGCAGAATCTCAAATTGGTATCTTATCCACCAGCGAAACCATCTTTTCTTATTTTAATTTAATCTTATTGTTCACAATGCTCATAATACTGCCTTTGCTAAATCGTGCGATGCTTCCACCCAAGAGCGAACAAGTATTGGTCGACAAAGAAAACTTAAAAGAGTCGCCCATGGCAACTCGAAATCGCACTCTAACAGCCGCAGAAAAACTCGAAGAACACCCGATATTGGGCATTATGATTGGCTTACTTGGCTGTGGCTATCTGATGCACTATTTTGTGGTACAAGGAGGTGGCCTGAATCTAAACATCGTCATCACGCTTTTCTTATTTCTAGCTATTTTACTTCATGGTTCAGCGACCAATATTTTGCAAAGTTTACAACAAGCGATTAAAGGTGGCGCAGGTATCGTTATTCAGTTTCCATTTTACGCTGGCATAATGGCCATTATGGTGAACACCGGACTAGCTGAACAAATATCTGCGGGGTTTGTTTCAATCAGTAACGCGCAATCGCTACCGTTTTGGAGCTTTTTAAGTGCTGGCGTAGTTAATATTTTTGTGCCGTCTGGCGGCGGACAATGGGCTGTTCAGGCTCCCATCGTGCTCCCTGCGGCACAGGCCCTAGATGCAAATATCGCGCGCGTTGCCATGGCTGTAGCATGGGGAGACGCTTGGACAAACTTAATCCAACCTTTTTGGGCTTTACCTGTGCTTGCCATTGCAGGGCTTAAGGCGCGAGATATTATGGGTTTTTGCCTGCTCCAACTGGTTGTCACAGGCATTATTATCGCAGCAGTCTTAAGCTTTGTTTAACTAGACAGCACTTTCACTGGCAGGCTTAGAATGACATTATCTGAGTCTGCAAAGTGCCACATCACAGCAATATGACCCACCGCTACTAGTATGTATAAAGCGGCAGATACGATCTGACCATAACGGTCCAGCGGAAGCAGGTGGGTTTCGTGTCGCGTACGCCATTCAAGTAAGATTTCAATACTGCCAATAAAGATGAAAAAGGCCAAAAGCATAAGTCCAAATTCGTAGCTTACCCATAGGCCTAGTGCAAGCCCCCCTAAACAGGCTAATAACCCCACCCATGAACGCATAGAGAAACTAATACTCTTCAACACATGTCCACCGTCAAGCGGTAAAATTGGCAAGAGATTGAATAAATTTAAAAGCGCACTGAGTACTGCAACACCAGCAAAAATCTCCGAGCCGGTTGTATAATAGAGCACCACTCCAAGAACAGATGTAAATAAACCAAAGGCAGGCCCCATCAAGGAAATAATTACATCTTGCCATCGAGTAGTCATTTTCTCTTCACTCATCGCCAACCCACCGACAAAGGGGATCAAGTAAAAGCCTTTGGTTTTAAGCCCAAAGTATTTCATAGCTCTAACATGTCCATATTCATGTACTACCAAACACGCTACAAGCATTAATGCAAACTGCCATGAAAACAGCCAAGCGTAGCCTGCAACAGACGCCCCTATCAAAGCAGCCTTAATTACTTTTGCACTTTTGAATAATTTAAAACCCAGTGCCGCTAAGCCGAGCCAATTTCCTTTTCGCTCTTGCCGTGCTGTAGGTACTTCTACCCAACTCCAAGGGGATTGATCTAAAGATACGGCCAGTAAATTTTCGTCTAATTGCTCCGTATTCAAGTGCAGCTTTCGGTGACCTAAGTCGACCTCTAACTGATGTTCACTCAACTCATCAATCGGCATTGACTGTTGCTCTTTGTAAACTTGTACCACGCTACGACGATTAATCATTACCGATATCGTCATACCATCAATTGGCAATTCAATTCTTATCATCACACTCACTACTTAGTGAAATTTTTGCCATTATCCTAAATTAAGGGTTTCGATTGAAGAGACAATGAGTGAATTATTACCAACTTGTACTACGCTTAGATTGTCTTACAAGCTTGAAGTCTTAAGACCACTTTGACACATAAGCATGATGTTAAAGTGGCATGTCGACAATTACGCATGTAAGCAGCCAAATTTCTCTTTTACTGTGCAATTAGCCCTAGGGACAGGAAACTATGAAAGATCGTAGCCGACGTATACTGGTCGTAGATGATTCACAAGCAATTTTAATCGTCATGCAGGCGATTTTATCTGAACTGGACATAGAGCATGTCACAGTTGCCAATAGCGCGGTAAAGGCATTGGAAAAAATACGTCAATCTCCCCACCAATTTGATGCTATTTTTACCGACCTCAACATGCCCGAAATGGACGGTATGGAATTTATTCGCCACCTAGGCGAGCTTCATTACCCTGGCGGGGTTGTCATTATTTCTGAAATGGAAAATCGAATTATAGATTTAGCTGCTAACTTAGCGAGACAGCATAACACGCATTTGATTGGCAACATTGCGAAACCTGTACAACTCATTGATGTAGAAAGAACTTTAAAAAAACTAGACAGTTTTGTCGGCGTCGAGGAGACCTACGAGCAGCCCATTACTGAAGACTGCTTACTTGAAGCGATCAGTCATCATGAAATCACCCCTTTTTATCAACCTAAGGTGCACAGAGGTACCAAGCAAATAAAAAGCATTGAAGTACTTGCACGTATAGTCTCAAAAGATGAAGGACAGGTGATGCTGCCAAAGCGCTTTATTGGCGTTGCAGAAGACTTAGACCTAGTCAATCTACTGACATTTCAGTTATTTGAAAAAGCGGCCAATGAGTTTCAGCAAATTAGAAACGAGCTAAATTACCCGTTTAAGTTGGCCTTTAATCTATCTCCCATTCAACTTAATGATACTAGCTGCCCAGATAAATTAGCGTTGATTTTAGAGCTCAACCGCCTAAAGCCTCAAGAAGTCATAGTCGAAATTACCGAAAACCAACCTATCATTTCTAACGTTCAACTAGAGACAATTAATCGCTTACGATTGCGGGGGTTTGATCTTGCACTCGATGACTTTGGTACAGGGTTTACTAATTTACAGCAACTTAAAACATTGCCATTCACTGAGATTAAAATTGACCGCTCTTTAATTACCTACATTGAGTCAGACCGCTTTTCACAGGTGTTGGTAGATAGCTTAATTGATATTGCCCAAAATGAGCAGTTGGATATCGTTGCCGAAGGGATAGAACGCATTGAAGAGCTTCAGTATTTGGAGCGCTACAAGTTTAGTCTCTTAATGCAGGGATATTTAATTAGCAGGCCAAAAGCGTTGAATGAATTCATTCGCTGGATCCACTCTTGGCAGAGAATGATCAACTCTAATCCATAAATTGGGCCCTGTTAGGGCCCAATTTATGCCTTTAGCCGTTAGTTTTTGTCGTTCGCTTTGCCTTCAACGACATCTTCATTTTCTGATTCGTTTTCAGTCACAATTAAGTGGCTGTGGTTATCGACACGCTGCTGCCACTTTTGCTTAGCGGCCGCCTGCATGTCGCTGGTTTGCTCACGCTCATCGACGATATCCATTCCCATTAACGATTCTAGTAAGTCTTCTAGCGTGACAATACCTTGAATATCACCATACTCATCAATCACCAATGCAATATGAATGCGTTTTTCAAGTAAGGTTTGAAACAGTGTCGGTGCAGCCAAAGTTTCGGGGACCGTATACAAGGGCTTCATCAACTTGCTAATTTTGTAGTCTTCGCCCAAGCGGTGATAAGCCAGCATGATGTCATTTTTATGCACAAAACCAACAATATCATCACTATTTTTGTCAAAAACTAATACGCGTGAGAATGACACAGAACCATGTTCCGCCAAATAGTCATGTACTGACATATCTTTGTGTACTTTAAATAGCACGGTACGAGGCGTCATTAAGTTCTCTAGTTTAGCATGTCTAAATTGCAGCAAACTGCGAATAGTGGCCGACTCTTCCTCTTTTAATGCACCCGCTTGCGATCCCATTTCTGCCATTGCTTCAATTTCTTGACGAATATAAATAGACTCGTCGCCCTTTTTGCCGATTAATTTTGTCAGTTGATCAGACATCCAAACAAATGGTTTTAGCAATCTAACTAACCAGACTAAGGCAAAACTGACACTCGGTGTTAAAGCGCGCCAATACGTCGCCCCCAAAGTCTTAGGAATAATCTCTGACAAAACTAATACCAATAGCGTCATCACAGCAGAAGCAAGGCCAACAGCTGCATCGCCAAACACCACTGCGGCTTGGGCACCAACTCCCGCGGCGCCAGCAGTATGCGCTACCGTATTTAATGTCAAAATCGCCGCAAGCGGTTTATCGATATTGTCTTTTAATTTTTGTACGCGCGACGCCAAAGTGGGATTTTGCTGTTTCATCATCCCAACATGGCTGGGGGTAATACTGAGCAGTACGGCCTCCATCACAGAACATATAAAAGAAATCGCAATAGCTAATAACATGTAGCTAATTAACAAAAACAAGGTCTACTCCTCACGTAATAACCGTTTACTTATATCTTAGCTGTACAGCACTTAATCGCACAGCACCTATTAATTTTGATTAATATGTTATATTAACGCATATTTTACCTACAATAGGCGCATACTATGAAATTAAAATCAGCGGTAACTTTACTATTTTCCGCAATAGCTACGCAACTCAGCGCAGCGCCGATCGACCCAGAGAACATCCAGTTTATAGGCCCAATTGGTCAA
Source organism: Pseudoalteromonas luteoviolacea NCIMB 1942 (assembly GCF_001625595.1). Classification (GTDB taxonomy): domain Bacteria; phylum Pseudomonadota; class Gammaproteobacteria; order Enterobacterales; family Alteromonadaceae; genus Pseudoalteromonas; species Pseudoalteromonas luteoviolacea_A. The sequence goes on along the minus strand of NZ_AUXT01000112.1, from coordinate 54,761 downwards.
AATATCCAAACTAAGCCTCACCATACGGGCCACCAGTCGGCCATTGTGGGTAATCTAGTCAATAAGCTCAGCAAAGATGCAAAGTCGTTGGACGTCTTTGGACAGCGTATCGATTGGCAGCCGCTAAAAGACGTAAATGCACTAACTATGGGTGGTTTGCAGGCGCTTAAACTCAACTTTTCTACAGCTCGCTTTGTTCAAGGGACACTTAAGTTAACCGGCATAGAAAAGGGACATGTTTTCTTAAATGGCCAGCTTCTTGATGGAAAAGCAGAGTATACGCTTAATGCGGTCACAGGTGACCACCAATTACTTATCATTGCCGAGCAAGTGAGCGATTGGAAAAAAGTAGCAGTAGAGTTCAACGGTAAAGAAGCACACGACACACTAGTTTTCAGAGACAAAAAAACGAAAGCATTGTCTGCAAAACAACTCTTTGATGCACCAACAATTAGTGCGATTTCGGTTTCTCCTGATGCAAATTATTATGTTGCCACACAACAGCACTACCAAGACAATCAAGGTAACAAAGCGCTCAGAGATACCACCATACATAGTGAAGATGGTGATGTAATTTACCGCCTAACCGGTGTGAATGCAGGTGCGATTAGCTGGCGTGCAGATTCAAAAGAATTGGTATTCGTTCAAAATAAACAGCTCAAAACCCTGAACATCAAAAACCTACAAGAAACTGTCATCGCCGAAGGCCTAGCAGGTGCCAGTGGCTTTAAGTATTTCAGTGACGATAGCCTGATCTTTACTTGGACTAAACGCGCCCCTGAAGGTGATAAAATTGTCAAACACCTCAAAGGCCTAGAAGATCGTTGGTCGTATGCACGCAATAAAAGCCAAGTATACTTAATTGACGTCAGTACCGGACTTATTCAAGCTATTACAGAACACGCTCTAAGCCACAGCCTAGAAGACTTCAATAGCAAGACAGGACGTATTCTTACCACACGCCACCCTCAAAACTACAGCGCTCCACATCACGGTGTGACTGAGCTTGTTGAGTTTGATATCAAGAACAACAGCCATAAAGTCATCGGCCAATACGGTACTTTTGGTGATGCAAGATATGGTAATGATGGGATTTATATCTCAGCTGGTGCTGGATTTAATAGCGGTGCAGGTAGAGTTGTTGCGAAAGATGTGTTGGTAAACAATTACGATACGCAACTTTACTGGATGAACGATGATGGAGCTGAAGTTAAGCCCTTGAGTAAACAGTTCGATCCATCAATCGATTCTTTTAGCGTACTTAATAATGGTGACTTGGTACTTAAAGTCACAGATGAAGATCGCAAGAAGCTTTACTTCTATGACGAAAGTAAAGGTAAGTTTAAGTCTCTCAACACCAAGCTTGATGTGGTCGATAAATTCAGCGTCGCCGACAAACGTAGCCCTGTCGTTTTTGCAACTGGTACAACGGCTTCGACACCACAAAAGCTCATCCAATTAAGTGTAAAAAATAATCGCGCTAAAACACTTTGGGACTCACAGCCTATCGCATACAAAAATGCAGAAATAGCGAAGTTAGAAGAATTCAACTTTACTAGCTCTGCAGGTACTGAGATTAAGGGTCGTGTTTACATTCCACATGGCCTAGATAAATCTAAGCAACACCCAGCGCTAATTTACTATTATGGCGGTACTTCACCCGTTTCACGCGGCTTTACAGGGCGTTATCCATTTAACTTTTGGGCAACGAATGGCTATGTGGTTTATGTATTGCAACCATCTGGCGCAACGGGGTTTGGTCAAGAGTTTTCAGCCAAACACGTAAACGACTGGGGTAACCGTGCCGCTGACGACATCATTGAAGGCACCAAAGCCTTTTTAGATTCTTACCAGTTTGTTGATAAAAACCGCTTAGGTAACTTGGGCGCGTCATACGGTGGTTTTATGACGATGACGCTTGCTACTAAAACCGACATATTCAGTGCTTCAATCTCTCATGCAGGGATCTCAAACTTAACTTCATACTGGGGCCACGGATGGTGGGGATATCTATACTCATCCGAAGCATCTAAGAACAGCTACCCTTGGAACAACATGAAGCTTTACAGTGAACAAAGCCCTGTATTTAATGCCGACAAAGTCAAAACGCCGCTTTTACTGATCCATGGAGATGCTGACACCAACGTGCCAGTTGGGGAAAGTCATATTATGTACACCGCATTAAAGTTATTAAACCAAGACGTTGAAATGATCGAGTACAAAGGCGCAGATCACCAAATTTTTGCGCGTGACCGACGTTTCCAGTGGTGGAACACTATGCTGGCCTACTTTGACAAACACCTAAAAGAAGAGCCACAGTGGTGGCAACATATGTACGGTAAATAAAAACTTGTAGCAGCACTTTAGTGCTGCTATTTTTTTATGTACAAATAATAAATAGCTAAAACTATTTCATTATTTTTAATAAGTGGTTATTAAGCACACAGTTTACTGACAATTTTCATTAGAGTTTTTATATAAAAATAGATAACTTATGGTTCTCAGCCGAGAATTCTCGGTGCTAAGATATAGATTAATTATTGAGAAAGTTTCGAAACCATGAGCATAAACGTATTATTAGTCGAGGACGACGAGTTACTGGCTAAACGAGTCGAAAGCCATTTTGCACAAACGGAGTTTCAAATCACTGTAGATAATACCGGTGCTCGTACGCTTGAACAGGTACAGGAGCAAGCACAGACCGGTAATCCATTTATGATGGCCATCATAGACATTGTGTTGCCTGCAACTGACGGCTTGCAGCTTGCCAAAGAGCTCAATACATTGACCGACTTAGGCGTAATAATGCTTTCAAGTCGTGATTCACAAGCTGATAGAATCGCAGGTTTGGCACAAGGTGCGGATGACTACGTTTGTAAACCTGTTGACCTGTTAGAGCTTGAGCTACGCATGCGTGCTCTATATAAACGACTTGCCGGCTCTAAAGGTGAAGATGAATCGGAAGAGTTTATTGAATACGCTGACTTTAAACTACATCCCGATAATCGAACATTGATCAACCCCAATGGTGATGAAGCTCGTTTAACAGAAGCCGAGCACAAAGTGCTTATCTGTTTAATTGCCAATGCTGGTAAAGCCACTTCTCGCGCCAAGATTTCTGAGGATATTGGTCAACCCGATTGGAGCCCGAGTGACCGAACTGTTGATGTACTTATAGGCCGACTTCGCAAAAAGCTCGGTGATGAAAAAGACCAAAAGCGCATAGTAACTGTACGTGGTAAAGGCTACATGCTTTCAACCTAACGGATCAGCTGAGCGAGCAGGCGTTCAAATGCCCGATAGCTCAGCGCCTCTTTCAAATGCGCCAATGTAATGTCTTCTTGGCCCGCTAAATCCGCGATTGTTCTCGATACCTTAATTACGCGATGGTATGAGCGTGGAGACAAGTGCAGCTTTTCAGTCGCTTTAGCTAGATATGCCATCACTGCCCCCGACAATTGACAGTATTTATCAATTTCTTTACTAGAAAGCAACGCGTTGACTTTGCCTTGTCTTTGCAGCGCAAAAGCGCGAGCTTGTTCAACCCGAAGGCGTATCGCCTCACTCCCTTCCTCGACGAATGTAGATTGCAGCTCCACCGTACTAAGCCTAGGTAACTCAATTTGCAAATCTATACGATCAATGAAAGGGCCGGATACTTTACTCAAGTACTTTAGTACTTGCTCTGGAGTAGCGCGTTTATCGGTATGGCAGCCCGTAGGACTCGGGTTCAATGCGGCTATTAGCTGAAAGTTAGCCGGAAAATCAACCTGTTGTGCAGCACGTGAAATGCTGACCATACCGGTCTCCATAGGCTCACGTAAAGAGTCAAGTACCTTACGTTCATATTCCGGTAACTCATCTAAAAACAATACTCCATTATGGGCAAGCGATATCTCACCGGGTTTAGGGGTCGAAGAGCCTCCAACAAGGGCAACCGCCGAACAGGTATGATGCGGTGCTCTAAACGGCCTTTGCCTCCAACTCGTCGGGTTTATTTCTTTGCCTATGATTGAATACACAGACGCAGTTTCAAGCGCTTGCTGTAATTCCATTGCAGGCATAATTGTGGGCATTCGCTGTGCAAGCATCGATTTTCCTGTCCCAGGAGGACCTAAAAATAGTACGTTGTGCGCGCCTGCCGCCGCAATTTCTAATACTCGCTTTGCCGCTCCCTGTCCCTTTACTTCATTCATATCAATGCCAAAGTCGACCATTTTCTCAGGCTCACACGGGCTTTGTTCGTCCCAAGCAAGTGTATGCTGTCCGCTTAAATCAGCCCAAACGTCTCTTAAACTCATCACACTTTTGCGTAAGCTCTGGGATACCAACCTTGCCATGACCTCATTGGTCTTTGGGATAAAGCAATAATGCTGTGCATGTGTGGCTGACATAAGCGCAGGCACTAAAGCGGTAATTTCTCTGATCTCACCATTTAATGCGAGCTCGCCATAAAACTCGAAAGACTGAATATTCGGATTTTGAATTTGACCAGATGCAACTAGGATCCCTATCGCAATTGCCAAGTCATAGCGTCCACCTTGTTTTGGTAAATCCGCAGGCGCCAAATTAACTGTGATACGTTGTTCAGGAAAAGTAAAATGACTGTTAGTGAGCGCGCAGCGTACCCGCTCTTTTGACTCTTTTACAGATGTCTCAGGCAAGCCAACGATATTAAAAGCAGGTAACCCGTTACTGAGATGCACCTCAACTGTAACCAATGGTGCATCAATACCTACCTGAGCGCGTGTATAAGTTTTTGCTAGCGACATTCCTTGTCTCATCTTGTGAGTGATTATGAGCTTTGGGGCAGAAAAAGTAAGAACTTTCAGCGATATCATGTGCACAAAGCGCCTACTCATCTCACTGCGACTGTCCCTACTATCTCAACCTTCTTTTCTGTCTTTGAGATTAACGACCCAGTTGATTCAATCCCTATATTTAAAAACATGTAAAACAAGTTGCCACCGAATCGCGGCCAAACGTAGCAAGAGAATGGAAACCATAGCTGCCAACATCGTCAGCTCGAGAGATACTCCTAAGTGCACAAGCTGCGTATACACAATGCCGCCTAAAATACAGGTAATCGCATACAATTCACCTTTCAGTAGCATGGGGATTTCATCAGCCAATACATCTCTTATCACACCACCAAAACATCCAGTTAAAACGCCCATAATGATGACTGTGGTATCTGGCATACCTATGCTCATCGCTTTTTGCATTCCCATAACGGCAAAAAAAGCCAAACCAAATGCGTCTGCACTTAAAAGTAGTTGCATAGGTACAGATTTTTGCCGGTTTAGCCACCAAATACTTGCGGCAACCGCGGAAAAAATTGCGAAAAAATAGCTACTGTCATGCAGCCAGAATACAGGGGCATCCAAAATAACATCTCGTATGGTTCCACCTCCTATGCCTGTTACCGTAGCAAGTACCACAACTCCAAATCCGTCCATATGCTTGCGGTGGGCAAGCAATGTACCAGAAATAGCAAAGACCATTACGCCAAGTAGATCAAACCAGTGGTATAGTTCAGTCATAAAATAAACTCAACACAAATAAAAATTAGATGTTAGCTGACTTCTATAACTCCCTCCAAACTTAATTAATTGTTTTACAGGTAGCTATACTAGTTTGGCTACTTTGCAGGCAAGGGTTTACGTCCAATATTGCAGCAACCAATAAGTCACTACCATCACGCTTTAGAGACATACTTTTTTCATCTTGTCTTATTTATACTGCAAAGCAACACCAGCTATGTGGCTTCCATGCGTATCGCCCTTATCTCAGCAATCCATTGCCTCAACCGAATATAAAATGGGTTACCCATATACGGACAGTTTGGCCACCCTCCCGTTCCCATAAAATTCGCCCTAAAACTGGTCAACTAAATAAAAAATAGGGAAGAGCGATACTGTTAGCTACATAAAAAATATGAGTGGCTTGAAACTGGTTTATCACCTGTTACGACTCACCCATCCGCAAGAACATGTATTTGCTAACTGACGCCAAAAGTAGCAAGTTGTTGGGGAAGGATTCTTACCATTTAAAATCAATAAAAACCATAAAAATAATTAAATTAATAAGTTAGCTTAATTTTCACGCCAATAGGGAGCACCATGAATTAATTAATTTTGCACTTTTTTGAGGTTAGTATGACGCGCTAATCATTTAGGTATAATTAGCACGCTATAACAGTGAACGGATGCTTAACTTTCTTCTTTTCCTTTATGAAATAGCATCGAGGGTTCTGAGTAGTTGGGCACATCATCATAGCTAAAAACTGCATAGTACTTATTCAGGTTAGGATTGCCGAAGTTGTCCAAAGTATACTCATCTTTACCGCCATATAATTTAACCCCATCGAACGGTGAACGTGGAGGGTGAAAACGATTGCGAACGACAAAGCAACCAACAAAATCTTCATCGGTGGGATTTTGCCACGTGAGTTTAACAACCCCAGATTCGACCTGCGCAGCTAACTCCTGCGGTGGCTGCAAAGCGTGTTTACGACGATTGATATAGCCAATTTTCAATTCTGCTGGATGTTGGTCTTGGCAAGCTGTCCAATTAACCAAAGCACTAGTCGCTTGTGATTCTGACGTAGCACGAATAATAAAGTAAAACGGCGTATGCGCTTGGTGTAGACGCTCTAGCGCTTGCAAGCTGAAGCTATCGAAAATGAAATGATGCTCTCCCCGCTCTTTAAGCTGTTCATTGCTCACTTCATAACCTATGTACTCAATTTTTTGTCTTTGTTTTACAGCTTGAAAGTCAACATCCTGCAACTCAACTAATTCAATTGTAAAGCGCACATCTTTCGCACTGGCAATACTATTACAACTGCGCAGAGTAAGGCATGCATGCGTAAATACTGTTTTTTCAACAGGTAAATCCACATTCAGTTCGAACGCCATTTGACCATAAACTATCTCACCCGCGTCATCGAAACCAGATGCGAGCCTATCCGGTACGACTCGCTCTTTAAAGATGGTGTTGCACCTGGTAGGACTTAGCGTCAGTAACTGTTCGGATACTTGATAAACCAACTCTAAATTAGGTCGATAATGCAAACCACTGCCAAATGACCCATAGCCGATATCGAATTGCATGACCTGTGAATCATTACCAAGCGGTAACGTTTTTGGTCCCTGCAGGCGTAATAACAGCGAGTTTTTTGTGATTAATTCTGTTAGAAGTTCCCGCTCTACTCCGTTAAACGACCACTTCATCCAGATCCCTTGCGTCATTTTGTCTGACTCAAATGTCTGCCCTAACGTATGTAAAGGCTTCGCCTCACTCACCTCCTTAAAGTCATATATATCAGAGATGCTTTCCGCATCTAAAATCGCAACTGACCATTCACCATACTTCTCTATCTTGGCCGCTACGCGATTCATTGGGTACAAGAAGAATTCAGCACGCTCGATATGAGAGCCACTCGGCAAGATACTCAAATCAAACTGCACAACCCCCAAGCTAATACCACGTTTTTTATCAACGCCAATAAACATTGAGTTATAACCAAAGTGCTCTTTATTTTTACTCAAATAGTTTTCAGATAAGTAACCTACCAGCTCTTTTGATGGGAAAAGTGTGCGCGCACTTTGATGTCGTGCTAAATGCGTCTTCAATCTAAGCTCTGGACTAAATGGTGATTTAATTTTAGTTACTTTGTCCACCGCGCGAATATTGTAGAAGTAGCTCTGCCCACTGGTTAATTGGGAATCCCTAAAAGATAATGACTTTGTTATTGCAATCAGGCTTTCTTCACCACATGGGCTTTTATTGTTTTCACTGCGATACAGCTCAAAGTAAATATCATCCCTATCCGCATATTGCCACTCTAGTTCAACGCCATCGTGATCCACCGATTTAATCGTGAACTCAGATACTCTAGGCGGCGCAAGCGGTGAGTAGTTAATAGCTTCACTGAGCGCATGTAATACTGCAGGTATATTTTCAGCGACACTCTCAGACATATTCTTCATATAATCTGGAATATTGCGCGTCCCCACTTCAACCACGGTTGCAATAATACCTTTACGATAGTAATACTCTCGTCCACTGCCATGGATCAGTTGCGCTGGCGGTTTACCGCGATGGATCCCATATTGCCTGCCCGTGACTTTTTTAATTTCATAATTCATATTCGCACATAAAATATTTAAGTCTGTGCCCTCGATCTCAACTTCATGATTAAACTTATGGGCTGGAAAAAATACATTTCCTTGCGAGTGGTAATCTAGTGCAATACGAATATTTTCGTGAGCTTCTACAAAATCTCTAATCGCACAAGTTTCAGGCTCAGAAAATGCGTGTGGACCGCCATATGTATTAGAGCCCGGATTTTGATTACGCATAAATTTAGCGTCAAAATTACGGTTCAAGTCGACGCCAAACGTGCCGTCTCCGTTATTGCGACGGTTCTTGCGCCAAAAAGAAAAATGATTTCGCGAGTATTCAAACCCATCAGGATTTAAGCAAGGTACCATATACAGCGTATTTCTTGTTAAAGCCGTTTGTAACTTAGGATTAAAACGATAGTTATCAATTACATACTGAATAAACTTAAGCGCAAGTTCATTGCCAATCCACTCTCTCGCATGGATTGAACCCGTGTACAAGAGTGCAGGTTTGTCATCCGCGTAAGTGACATCTAGTGAAACCGTTACCAACATGATCGGTCGCCCTTCCCAAGTTTCTCCAATGCTTTGCAAACGAATTAAATGCGGATGTTCATTCATAGCGCATTGCAGCGCATCAATTGTATCTTGGTATGAAGCGTATTGAATTTTCATGCTGGTTAACTCTCAGTTTTGTCTTGGCGACAACTGTCAAGCTGTCGCCCAATTGGATTGACAGGTATTTAGGGGACTAACGGATATGCGCAATGTGCGCTTTGCCAGTGTTCGACTATTTTCTCAAGCTTTTTATCTTTAAGGTTTTTCACAGCACAGAGCTTTTGAGGATCTGTATTGAGTGCTTCTACAACACCATGGGCACCAAAAGTTGACATAATATCGTCGAGCATTTTTTCCCCAATACCGCGTACTCCACTCAAAATCATACGGATCTGCGCTTCATCAAATACAGGAGCTTGATAGCTATTTAAGTCGACACCTTGCTCATCTCCTGCTGGGATGAGTTGTAATGCTTTAGCAGGCATGGTCTTGGCATTGAGCACAAAATTGTCTTGTAAATTCCAAACTTCACTTGGCCACTCTTCACCAGATTTGAGCGCGGTATCAAGGATAGGGAAACTCTGCTCATCAAGCTGACTGAATAGCTCACCGGCATCTTGGCTTGGTGTATAACTTGAAAATCCAATGTGGCGCATTGTACGCAGCATACGAGAGTCAATTTTGCCAAGCTCTTCCCAATTATAAAGTGGAATATTGGGCTTTTTGAAATAGCCATCTGACAATAGCCACATAAGGTATTGACCTATCCAATCGCGGATATAAGGAAATGCAGCAAATGCAGTAGCACACTCAAGGATGCGTAATTTTCCATCTTTACCCAACGCAATATCACATGCCCAGTATTCAGCATTGGCCACTTTTGACGCTGCTGTCGCAAGCTGTAACACTGACTTAGGCACAGCCTGATAATCCATGCTACCACCTTGGCTGGTGTTCGTTAGCCACTCACCTTCGGGAGGGCGTCGCCAAAATGCACAGACCGGCTTATGACCAATGAGCATTACACGAATATCTGCCTCCATAGGCACAAAGTCTTGCACATAGACTGGGTAGTATTTTTTCTCTCCAAGTAAACTAGTGGCCTCTTCAAAACTATCCACTTTATGCACAAAATAACCGCCATAATTTGACGGGCCATATGAACGCTTAATGATTTTCGGATATTGCGCCTTGGCTAAATACTGCCGTGCTTTTTCTGGAATATAAAAAATTTCTGTGTGAGGAGCGGGCAATTTGTATTTGCGACAGAAGTGGGTCACGTTCTCTTTAGACTTATTTGAAAACTGACTATCTAAAGAAGGCAAAAAGCGTACATTGGGCAATGCACGTGCTATTTCTCTAAATGTTTCATATGCTGTCGCAGGGATGTTCCCTATCAGCACTTCTATTTTTTTTCTTTTCACCTCAGCAATAAAGCGCGCCTTATCATTACCCCAGTGATAAACCACAGTTTCAATTTTATCAGGCCAACCTTTAAAATTAGATTTATCAAAAAAACGCAGTACATAATCGAGATACAATAACCCTATTTTGGGTAGTTTGGTTTGAGTTGTCATAGACCTAAGCCACCTTGGCTGATTGAAATGAAGTTTTCTTTGCGACGGTTTTTTCGATCAAACTCACCATCGCTTGGATCTTTTTGTGATTGAACATGATCCCCAATTGTTCTTGCTCTGGCGTTACAAAAGCAGGAATTGTATTCACTTCTAGCACGACGTATTGCTCACGCTCGCGATCGTAGATCAGATCAACGCCCGCTATTTCTAGCCCTAACGTTTTCGTTGCACGCAATGCTAGCTCTACCACTTCGTCATTTGCTTCACGAACAAAAACGGTCCCACCGCTTGTCACATTGGTTTTCCAGTCATCCTTTGGCGCCTTTCTGCCATAGCATCCTACAAATTCGCCGTCGACCACATCTACACGAAAGTCAGTGTTGTCGTAATTGATAAAGCGTTCAACGTAAAAGTAGCGCAGATCCGTGCGACTCAAAAATGGCATAATCATATCTAACGCTTGCTCGCCTTCAATTTTTACAATGCCAACGCCACCCCAACCATCCGTTGGTTTGTAAACAAGCTTGCCTCCAAAATCTTGAAGTGCGGCTCTCAACCCTGCCATATCATTTTTGTGACACAAGCGATAATCGGGCGTGCAGATCCCATGACTATTGAGTAAATGGGCAGTACGAAACTTATCTTCCGCCAATGCAAATGCACGGTAGTTATTTAGAGTTGGAATGGTTTCATTCAAGGTTTCGTATAGGTACAACTGGTACTGGGTTTGCTGACCGGCGTTATAGCTCAAAAAAGCGTCTAGCCGCTCCATCGCTACCCCATTACATTCGATCCCACCGTCGCGGGCTCTGGCATCACGTAAGTTTAGGCCTGTACTGGCTAAGATCCCGCGCTCAGCAAGCGCGTGCACCATTTGTTGTTCAATTTCTTTTCCTCCGCCATTTTCGTACATCCAAATACCAACATGAGGCGCCTGCGATACGGCTGTCATAGAATTCTCCTTGGTTCTAAATTAGGTGCTTGATTTTTGAACTGCCACAACAGTTAAGAACATCTGTGTGACAGTATTTTGATCCTTTGAACGATCTCAAAACTGTTCATAAAAGCTTCACTGAACTGCAACCGAAAAACGCCACGATGTGGCCAAACCTTAGCAGGGAGAAGATTGGAATGAATCTGGACTATGCAGAATTAGCAGACTTAATACGCTGTAACTCGCACAGTAAGAACAAAGAAGGGGTGGATCAACATGGCGAACAAATGATCGCATTAATTGAGCCACTAGGATACTCACTCACACGATATCAGCGCGAGCATATTGGCGATCACCTTTTGTTTCGGTCAGCGCGCACAGGCGGCAAGCGGATCCTTCTACTGGGGCACTTAGATACGGTTTTCCCCAAAGGCACATTTACAGAATTTCATGAAGATGAATCTTATGTTTACGGGCCTGGTGTATGTGACATGAAGGGAGGAAATTGGGTTGTACTTAACGTGTTGAGAAATCTGAAAAAGCAGTTTGGTCAGTTGGCTAATGTCGATTGGTTGCTCGTTAGCGACGAGGAGATCGGCAGTGACGATAGTCAATCGTTAACTCAGAAAATTGCCAAACAATACGATGCCTGCTTTGTATTTGAGGCAGCCGGAAAAGACCATCAACTCGTCGTAGCCAGAAAAGGGATCGCCACTTACCACATTACAGTATCCGGTAAGCCTGCACACGCAGGTAATCACTACAGAGATGGCATTGATGCCAATTTTGCCATGGCCAATATGCTACTTGAAATAACATCATTGACCGACTTTAAAAGGGGCAGCACGGTAAACGTGGGTAAAGTACAAGGAGGTATAGGTGCCAATACGATTTCAGGTAAAGCAACCATGCAAGTTGAAGCGCGTTTTACCAATCAAGCAGAGCAACAGCGGTTGCTAGAAGGGATTGAAAATATCTGCATGGCAATAGAAATTACCGGGGTTAACGTGAATATTCAAGGGGGCTTGCAACGCACAGTTATGGCGCCCAGTGATGCACAACAAAACCTACTCAATACCATTAATCAGATCCTTGGCAAAGAGCAACCAATCGAACATCGTGGTGGTGTTTCTGATGCAAACACCGCAGCTTCAACAGGCACGCCTACGCTTGATGGGTTTGGTCCATATGGTGATGGTGATCACACGGCCAACGAACGTGCACTTAAATCGAGTTTTGAGTTACGCATTGAGCAAATGACTGACATCTTGTCGCAGCTTTGTTATCGCTCACAACAAGTTAAACAGCCCATCAGTCAAGCCTAATTGGCCAAAGGTCAACGCTGGCACTTTGTGCAAAATATGGTACTGCGTTGGCCTAAGCGTATTTCTTGAAGTTGAGTACCACATTGGACACAGGGCTCACCTTTACGCCCATAAACCATAAGCTCTTGAGCAAAATATCCCGGCTTACCGTCGCTTTGAGCAAAGTCTTTAAGTGTCGTACCACCTTGTAAAATTGCAGCCGCTAAAGTGTCCTTTATAATTGGAGTGAGCTTTTGGTAGCGTGCCAAAGAAATTTTACCCGCCTCGCGTTTTGGGTGAATACCCGCTTTGAACAAGGATTCATTTGCGTATATATTGCCGACACCGACCACGACATGGTTGTCCATAATAAATTGCTTAACCGCAACTTTTTTTCCTCGGCTATGGTCATAGAGATGCTTAGCATCAAACTCATCTGTCAAAGGTTCTGGGCCAAGTTTGGCAAAAACAGCATGCTGTTCATCGGGTGCTTGCCACAAGAAAGCCCCAAATCGGCGTGGGTCATTCAACCGCAATGCGAGTCCGTTATCGAAGATAATCTCTACGTGATCATGCTTTTTTAAAGGTTCTGACTTTTCAACCACGCGCAGATTTCCCGACATACCCAAATGTAGAATAGCGGATCCAACTTTGCTCTCTAATAAAAGATACTTCGCTCTTCGATGCACCGCATCAATCTTTTTACCAGATAAGAGTTGCACATCATCAGGCACAGGCCAACGTAAACTGCCATTATGTATACGTACTTCAGTAACCACTTTTTGCTTAATGTGGGGCTCAATCCCCTGTCGACTTACTTCGACTTCTGGTAATTCAGGCATAATTACACTTCTATCGGATTAAATAATTGCCGAGCTTGCTGCGGAGTTAATTGCAACCAGCGATGACTGCGCTTGGCAAATAAAACATATTCGCCATTTACTTGGTACAGCTGATAACTGAGCGGCAGCTCTTCCGCTGCTAACCAAAATGTCGCAACTGAAACTGCTTGCTCAGCATTCACCTGAGGAGGGCTTATCATCTTTAATTCACTATTTTGCCAAAGCCTAACAATTGAAACTAGCTCTTGCTCGGTATAGATCTTCCGGCTATCACTTGGCAACTCTGACTCTATACGCCACGATGTGCCAATACGCTCAATTTTAACGCCAGGATATGCTAGCGCCAGCACAAAACTTTGCTCTGGAAGCACCAGTACACTGCCCAGCTCCTCCTCTGGAGGATTCAGTTTGTGATGTAGTCCATTCAAGAAAAAGATCATAATGAGCATGGAAAATATCACCACATTATTCCATGCTTTTCTGCTCAACCCCATACAGGCTCCAATGATACTGACTTTTTTGCATTTTAGATCACCCTACTATACCTTACTCAGGGCACGACCACAGCTTCAAGCTACAAAAACCCTACGTTTTATAGCAGTATCCAAACTTATAAGACTATTTGTTAAGATCCAAAATACCGCTTTGTTACTGTATTAATGTGCTTAATTTTTGCTAAACTAGGCGGCAAAATTTTGAGGAGTCCGTCAATGGCAATGTATGTAGTGGGTCATAAAATCCCAGATTCAGATTCAATTTGTGGTGCAATTGCACTTTCTTATCTTAAAAACCAAATCGGCGAAGAGGCAATCCCAACCCGTCTAGGTAATATATCACCTGAAACACAATTTATTCTGGATCGTTTTGGCTTTGAAGCGCCAGAGCTAAAAATGAGCTATGCAGGCGAAGACGTATATATTGTTGACCATACTGAAAAAACTCAAGCACCAGATGACATTGATGAAGCTACTGTTGTTGGTGTTGTAGACCACCACAAATTGGGTGACTTAACGACTTCTACACCACTTGAGTGTTGGATCCGCCCAGTAGGCTGTAGTAATACTATTATCAAGATGATGTACGATTTCTACAGTGTTGAGATCCCTAAAGATATCGCTGGATTAATGCTAGGTGCGATTCTGTCTGATACTGTGATCTTCAAGTCTCCAACTTGTACGACAGCAGATATTAAATGCGTTGAAGTACTGGCTGAAATTGCTGGTATTAAAGACTACAAAGCATTTGGTATGGAAATGTTTAAAGTAAAATCTGCTGTTGAAGGTACACCAGCACGTGATCTCGTAATGCGTGACTTCAAAGACTTCAATATGAACGGCAACCTAGTTGGTATCGGTCAGTTGGAAGTTATCGACCTATCAGTATTCGATGAAATTAAAGCCGACCTTGAAGCTGACATTGCAAAGCTGAAAGAAGAAGGTGGCCGCCATTCAGTATTATTGCTTCTTACAGATATTATGAAAGAAGGTTCACAAATGCTGATCGCTTCTGACGATGAAGGCATCATCGAAAAAGCTTATGGTGAAGCTCCTGAGCAAAGCCGTGTATGGCTTGACGGTGTACTAAGTCGTAAAAAACAAGTAGTACCGCCGCTACAAGACGCATTCGCTTAAGCGTAAATTGAAAAGCTGGGAAGTATCCCGGCTTTATTGTTTATGTATATTCATCCTGGTATTTTCGCCGCATACACACGTATCATCGATACCAAGTCACATCAGCATCATCAAATCCAACTCACCTTACCAAATGGTAATTGTACCCTCTTGTACAAAGACGATTTGTTGACGGGGCCACACATTATCCCGAGTAATTTTTCACATAAACTCACCATGGATGAAGGCTGGATAATACTCATAGAGCCATTCTCTGATATCGGTCAACAACTTCAGAATAGTTACCAAGCATGCCACCCACAAGCTCTAGAAGAGGCTCCAAAATTAGAAAGAGATACTCCATTAGAAACGCTTATCTCGTCCCTGAAGCTGAATTACCCTGCGAACAATGCGAACCTAGACCCACGTATATCAGCGTTATTAGAGCTGCTTGATAATAACTTTAAGAATGGGATAAATATGGAAGCTTCTCACTGGCGAGCAAATAAGGTGGCCAGTCAACTGCACCTTTCGGAAAGTCGATTTCTTCACTTATTTCGAGCACAAATAGGGATAGCTTGGCGGCCTTATTTGATATGGAAGCGAATTATTTGCGCGGTTGAATATTTACAACAACAAAAAAGTATTACTGAGGCCGCTGTAAACGCAGGTTTTTCTGACTCAGCACATTTTAGTCGCAGTTTTAAAAGGCAATTTGGTATTAACCCAAAAAGCGCCTTGAAATTGATTTAAAGGGAAACTTGATGTGAATCTAAAAGAAACTAAGCAATAAAAAACCCAGCACTAAGCTGGGTTTTTTCAATCCGAAAAGCGAAATTATTTGATTTTCGCTTCTTTGAAGATCACGTGCTTACGTACTTTAGGATCGTACTTTTTGATCTCCATTTTTTCAGGCATGTTACGCTTGTTCTTGTCGGTAGTGTAGAAATAACCAGTACCAGCAGTTGAAACTAAACGGATCTTATCACGCATGATTTAAGCTCCTTATACTTTTTCGCCGCGAGCACGGATATCTACTAATACCGCGTCGATGCCTTTTTTATCGATAATACGCATACCTTTAGTAGTAGTGCGTAGAGTAACGAAACGCTTTTCGCTTTCAACCCAGAAACGGTGTGTTTGTAGGTTAGGTAGGAAACGACGCTTAGTTGCGTTGCGCGCGTGTGAACGGTTGTTACCAACAACCGGGCGCTTACCTGTAACTTGACAGACTTTAGACATGTCTATGTATCTCCAATAACTTCGCTCGAGCTTAATTTCCCCTTAGGCCTTACACTGGTGTGCCCCGGGTAAAATCAAAGGGCGCTCTTTATACAGCATCAGCAGGCAGAGATCAAGGATCTGATGATATCCTATTCAGCTCATGGGTAAATTTGATAGCGGCCAATTATAATGATCATCGGGCCATGTGGAAAGTAAAAACTGCATTTAAATTAAACTATTTTATAATTTTTAAGCACAATAAAGGCTTGCGGACCAAAAAGTGTCGATAAAAAGCTCAAAGCAAGCCCATTTTAGCGAATGAGGCACATCGATTACCCGCGACAATGATATGATCTAACACTTTGATATCTATAAGTGCTAGCGCTTTTTGTAACTTCTCAGTCAAAACTTTATCCGCATAACTCGGTTCACTCACACCGGATGGGTGATTATGAGCAAAAATAATCCCTGCGGCATTGTATTTTAATGCAGCTTTGATAACTTCCCTCGGATAAACGGATGCAGCATTGATTGTTCCGCTAAATAACACCTCATCTTTAATCAGTTGATTTTGGCTATCGAGATAAAGTGCCATAAAAACTTCGTGCTCTAGGCCCTTTAACTGAATGCTCAAATAGTCATAAACACGCTGTGGATTACCAAAGTATACTTCTCGATGGCAGCCTTCTTTTAAGTAGCGCTTACATAATTCTAGTACAGCTTGAAATTGCACATATTTTGCGTCACCTACCCCCTTTAATTGCACGAAATCATGTTGCGTGCTATTAAACAAGCGTTGTAATGAACCTCGTTGCGTAAGTAATGATTCAGCCAATTCAATGGCATTCATGCCACTTACACCCGTACGCAGAAAAATCGCTAATAACTCGGCATCACTGAGAGAGCTAGGCCCTAATGCCAGCAACT
Source organism: Pseudoalteromonas luteoviolacea NCIMB 1942 (assembly GCF_001625595.1). GTDB lineage: Bacteria > Pseudomonadota > Gammaproteobacteria > Enterobacterales > Alteromonadaceae > Pseudoalteromonas > Pseudoalteromonas luteoviolacea_A. The sequence goes on along the minus strand of NZ_AUXT01000112.1, from coordinate 37,656 downwards.
TTTCTCTTGGTCTAGATTGTTCTGGTAATGCACTCAATTGCATATTCACTCCTTGTTTTAAGCAAAAGCCAGCGGTGTTTTCTTATTTACCATGTATTGTGATAAAAAAACCGCTCATTAATACGAGTCACGGCGCAATTTATAGTTTGTGTCACAGTCAATATTTCAAAACTGACCTATGGCTATGATATCTTAGAGGCAGTTTGAGTCGTGAGAATTGTGAAGATGAACCTATCTGGCAAAAAAATAGTTGTAGGAATAAGTGGCGGTATTGCAGCCTATAAATGTGCTGAATTAGTGAGACGATTAAAAGATCAACAGTGTGAAGTCAAAGTGGTAATGACTGACTCTGCCAAACATTTTATCACTCCACTCACAATGCAAGCCGTATCTGGAGAACCTGTATCTGATTCTCTCCTCGACCCGAGCGCCGAAGCCGCTATGGGTCATATAGAATTTGCCAAATGGGCAGATTTAATACTTATTGCACCTGCGACGAGTAATATTATTGCTAAAATGGCAACAGGCATTGCAGATGACCTACTCACGACGTTGATACTAGCAACACCGGCTAAAGTCGCGATTGCACCAGCTATGAACCAACAAATGTTTGCCCACCCAGCCACACAGCGTAATCTCAAAACATTAGCCAGTGACGGAATGGCAATATGGGGACCTGGACAAGGCGAACAAGCTTGCGGTGATATCGGAAAAGGTCGAATGCTTGAGCCCAATGAGCTCGTTGAATTCTGCACATCTGCACTCAAACCATCGGTACAACCTTTATTAGGAAAAGTCGTTACCATCACGGCTGGCCCAACACGAGAAGCTTTGGACCCTGTTCGTTTTATCAGTAATCATAGCTCCGGGAAAATGGGTTATGGACTTGCAGAAGCTGCAAAAAAGCTAGGTGCAACCGTTAATTTAATTTCCGGCCCAGTAAAAATCAATGCACCAAACGGCATCAATCTCAGCCATGTAAACAGTGCCGTCGAGATGCGTGACGAAGCGCTCCGCCTTGCTACCGAATCTGACATTTTTATTGGTTGTGCTGCCGTCGCAGACTATCGCGCTGCCGATATTGCTGAACAGAAAATAAAGAAACAAGGCGATGAGATGACCTTAACACTGGTTAAAAACCCAGACATTATTGCAGAGGTTGCTTCACTCACTCGAAATCGCCCCTATACAGTTGGCTTTGCAGCAGAAACACAAAATGTTGAACAGTACGCCTTAGGTAAATTAAAAAACAAAAAACTCGATATGATTTGTGCTAATGATGTATCACAAGCGGGACTAGGCTTTAACTCAGATAACAATGCTTTAACGTTATTTTGGCATGATGAGCAAATTTCTTTGCCGACTTCTGGCAAAAAGGAGTTAGCACTCACTGTCGTCAAAGCAATTGCAAGTAAACTTGATTGAGTTGTTGTTAAAAGGCTGGAAAGAAGCTGAATAAAACATTAACATAGGTCCTTACTCAGTATGGACCTAATAAAAATACACCATACAGACCAGAATAACGATAATTATTAAAGGAAAGTTCATGCCAGCGACTAAACGCAGTAATCGCAAAGAGCAAATTCTACAATCTCTTGCGCAAATGCTTGAAACTAGCCCAGGTCAAAGAATCACCACCGCAAAGCTAGCCGCTGAAGTCGGTGTCTCTGAAGCAGCCCTATATCGCCACTTTCCGAGCAAGGCACGCATGTTTGAAGGGCTCATTGAATTTATTGAAGACACGCTACTTTCTCGTATTAACTTAATTTTAGAGAATGAAAAAGATACGCAAAGCCGTATTTATAACATTCTCGCTTTATTACTCACCTTCTCAGAAAAAAACCCAGGTATCACACGCATTCTTACGGGCGACGCCCTGCAAGGTGAGCAAGAACGTCTAAGAGAACGCGTTCAGAGCCTATTTGAAAAACTTGAGACACAGTTTAAGCAGGTGCTGAGAGAAAGAAAGCTCCGAGAGGGTAAAACCTTTAATAGTGACGAAGCTGCACTTGCTAACCTATTTTTAGCACATGTAGAAGGCAAGATGAACCAGTTTGTCCGTAGTGATTTCAAAACAAAACCAACTTCAACTTTCGCCAGCCAATGGCAAGAACTGCAAAGGATTTGGTTATAATAAAGCGGTACTATACCGTTTTTATCTGTTTTTCACTTCCACACAACGCAGCAAGATTTTGTTTATCTATTAAAAGTGTTACAAAGAAGAAACCTTAAAATACAAGAATAGATAAACCATGAAACTAGCCTACTCGCTCGTCGCAGCTGCTTTGTTTTCTGGCCAAGTAATGGCCAACAAAGCGCCATTAAAATTTGACGATGTTTTCGATTTTAAATATGCCTACTCGACACAACTTGCAGAAGACGGTAAATTTTTAGCCTTCAGTGCTAAACCTTATCGCGGAAATGCTCAAGGTCAAGTATATGATCTAATTAGTAATAAACTCATTGCCAGTGTCGAGCGTGGAACCAAAGCCTATATCAACAGAGCCTCAACTTGGGTTGCTTTTACTCAAGTTGCCTCTTTGTTGGAATTCGAAACCGCAACTAAAAAAGAACGTAAACAACTTAAAAAGAACTTAGTTTTGGTCAATACAAAAACCGGCCAACAACAAAGCTTTAACAATGTTAAAGACTATCAATTGAGTGATGATGGGCGCTGGCTAGCCTACCGCGAAGAGAGTACAAAAAAAGATACCAAAGATAAGACTAAGCAAGAAAAAGCCGCAATAAAAGCTGACAAGAAAGATAAGCCTTTGACGTTAGTCGTGCTGGATTTACAATCCCAACAGGCACAACGCTTTGACAATGTCGTCTCGTACGCGTTAAGCCCAGCAGAGTACGGCGTGTTATTTAGTCAACATGATTCAGCTACAGCCAACAATAAAGTTCAATATTTAAACTTGAATACGCAATCAGTCGATGTGCTGTTTAATGAGCCTGGTGTCACAGTGAGCGCTATTGCATGGCACCCGTACTCTAGTATCGTCGCGTTTAACTTTAGTAATTATATTAATGAAGATAAACGCCGTCGCAGTTACGAAGTCACCCTGTGGGATGCAAACACTACAAAACTCACAAAAGTGCCAAACCCCAGCGGTTGGTATAGTGCCAAGTCGGCAAAGTTAGAGTGGTCTGAGCAAGGTGAAAGGCTGTACTTTGAGAACCGTCCATTACTTGCAGACAAAGTAGAAGTACGTAAGTATAGCGATGAAACATCTTTACGTGATTTTGATACGATCCGCGAGCAATCAGGCCTTAAACTTTGGCACAACAATGATCCAGCAATAAAACCTCGTGAGCAACACACGTGGAAAAAGACCAACCGAGATCGTCAATACCAAGCCGTTTACCATATCGAATCTCAAAGAGTGGTTCAGCTAGCTGATGAAACCGTACGCGATGTCACGCTCAATACAGAAGCTGACTTTTTGCTGGGTCGCAATGAACAGCCTTATTTGAAAAAAGTAATGTATGACGGTTTCTATGCTGACTACTATGCCGTTAAGGTGAGTACAGGCGCAAAAGGCTATATTGTAAAAGACACACCAAATCGCCCAAGCCTATCACCAACGGGGCGACATGCAGCTTATTTTTTGCATGACCAATTATGGTTAAAAGATTTGCATCAACAACAAGAGCAAGTCATTAGTAAAGCAGTAAGAAGTGCTATTTTTACCGATGACAAGCACGATTACCCAGAGCCTAACCCAGGTTATGGTTTTGCTGGGTGGCAGCTAGATGGTAGCACGCTGTATGCCTACAGTAAGTTTGATATTTGGGCATTTGACACCAAAACCGGTGGGGCGAAAAGACTCACACAAGGTAAAGAAACTAACACACAATACCGCGTGATTAAGCTAGATAAAAAACAAGTTGGCTTTGCCAGTGACGAAACCTTGTTTTTATCAGCACATAACTTACAAAACAAGCAAACCCATATTGCCAAACTTAACCTCGCAACAGGAGAACTTGGCACTGCTTTAAAAGGTGAAGCACGTTTCGATTTAGTGAGAAAAGCCAAACATGCTGATAAGCTGATATTTACCAAGCAAACTTACCATCAATTTCCCGATTATTGGCAAACCAACAGCCAGTTTAATACCCCTAAAAAAATCACCCAACTCAACCCTCAAGTTGCAAATTTCGCTTGGGGACAAAAGCCTGAGCTTGTTCAATATAAAGGCTATAACGGCGAATCTTTGCAAGGTGTGCTCATAAAGCCAGCTGATTACAAGCCGGGCCAAAAACTGCCTGTGGTCATCTATTTTTACCGTTATATGAGTCAACGCATGTATGACTTCCCTAAAATGAAGTTGAACCACCGGCCTAACTTCCCAATGTTTACTTCTAATGGCTATGCCGTCTTCTTACCTGATATTCGCTTTGAAATTGGTAAACCAGGGCCTTCCTCAACACAAACACTTATTAATGCTGCACAAAAGCTGATCGACATGGGGGTTGCAGATAAAAACAAAATAGGCCTTCAAGGCCACTCCTGGGCAGGCTACCAAAGTGCATTTGCAGTAACACAAACAGATATGTTTAAAGCGGTTGTATCTGGCGCACCTGTATCAAACATGACGTCTGCATATAGTGGGATCAGACTGCGTACAGGTTTGGCTAGACAATTTCAGTATGAGTCTGGGCAGAGCCGTATTGGACAGCCGCTTACCGCTGCACCTGAGTTGTATATTGAAAACTCACCGGTATTTTTCGCAGATAAAGTAAATACACCAATCTTACTGATGTTTGGAGATAAGGATGGTGCTGTGCCTTGGCAAGAGGGTATTCAATACTACTTAGCACTGAGACGTCATGACAAAGACGCTGTTTTCTTACAGTATGAAGGTGAGCCGCACCACCTGAAGAAATTTCCTAATCAGGTAGACTTTTCGGTTCGAATGATGGAGTACTTCGACCACTACTTACGTGGCATGCCAGCTGCAGAATGGATCACGTCAGGTAAAGCACATCACCCTGAAGAGTAAATACTCATTGCTTAAAAAAGAAAACGCCGCTTATAAAAGCGGCTTTTTTATTAGTGTTGAGTTGGTTTTTTATTATTCGGCTTACGCTTGTTTTTACCTACTCTAGGCTTAGTATTCGCGTGATTAAACTGACTAAAACCAGTATGTTTGGTCAACGCCTTATTACTGCGCTTATTACTGCCTTTACTATGTCGCTCCCTACTATTTTCCTCTGGTACTAAGCATTCAGGCCCACGTCCAATTAAATGTGCTTTGCCCATCTCTTTAAGTGCCTCACGGATCATTGGCCACCCAGCAGGGTCGTGATAGCGCAAAATCGCTTTGTGTAAGCGACGCTGTCGCGCTCCTTTCGGTACAGGTACTTGCTCGTGGTTATTCTTAATATTACGCAGTGAATTCATCTCTGTATGGTAAATAGTCGTGGCATTGGCCATCGGTGACGGGTAAAAGTTTTGCACCTGATCTAATTTAAAGTCATGAACTTTTAGCCATAACGCCATATTGACCATATCTTCATCTGTGGTCCCTGGATGGGCAGATATGAAATAGGGGATTAAATACTGCTTTTTACCAGCTTCTTTAGAGTACTTATCAAATAGCTCTTTGAATTTGTCATAAGTTCCCATACCAGGCTTCATCATTTTTGATAACGGACCAGTCTCGGTATGCTCTGGCGCGATTTTTAAATACCCGCCAACATGGTGAGAAACCAACTCCTTCACATAGCGCGGATCTTCAATCGCTAAGTCATAACGTACACCTGACGCGATTAAGATTTTCTTAACTCCTTCGACATCACGCGCTTTACGATATAGTTCAATCGTGGGAGTATGATCTGTGTCCATATGCTTGCAAATGTCTGGATAAACACATGATAAACGTCGGCAGGTACTTTCTGCTTTTTTGCTTTTACAACGCAACTTGTACATGTTGGCGGTAGGTCCACCTAAATCAGAGATGACACCCGTAAAGCCCGGTACTTTGTCTCTAATTTGCTCAATTTCTTCTATGATTGACTCTTCTGAACGGCTTTGAATAATTCGCCCTTCGTGTTCGGTAATTGAACAGAAACTACAACCGCCAAAACAGCCTCGCATGATATTCACTGAGGTTTTGATCATGTCATACGCTGGAATTTTATCTTCCCCATAAACTGGATGTGGAATACGCTGATACGGCAGACCAAATACGTGATCCATCTCTTCGGTTTCAAGTGGGAATGCCGGAGGGTTAACCCATATCGAACGATCTCCATGGCGCTGAAATAATGCTCTTGCACAACCAGGGTTAGTTTCTTGATGTAATATGCGCGATGCGTGCGCGTACAAAGGCTTGTTGACGCTTACTTGCTCAAAGGCGGGGAGTTTAACATAAACTTTTTCCCACGGCTTTAAACGTGGAGGCTGGACCGTAATAGGCTTAGCTAGATCTGCTTTTAAATCAATACCCGCTTTAGCAAACTCAGATTTGCTGCACCCCATGTCATCTGCACCATAAGGGTTTGGAATTGGGTCAATTTTACCTACTTTATCAATCGCCGTTGAGTCACTACCACGCCACCCAGCCAAAGGAGATTTTCGAATAACCGCTGTGCCACGCACATCTTGAATAAACTCAACAGCTTCACCATTGGCAATACGATGTGCTACTTCGACCAAAGGTCGCTCTGCATTACCATAAATCAGAATGTCGGCTTTAGCATCAAAAATGACACTGCGGCGCACTTTTTCTTGCCAGTAGTCATAGTGGGCAATGCGGCGTAAACTGGCTTCAATACCGCCGATAATAACTGGTACATCCTTAAATGCCTCTCGACACCTTTGGCTATAAACCACAACTGCACGATCAGGGCGCTTACCGCCAATATTACCGGGAGTATATGCATCATCGTGACGCATCCGCTTTTCTGCCGTATAACGGTTTATCATTGAGTCCATATTGCCAGCAGTCACGCCAAAAAATAAATTGGGTTTGCCTAGCGACTCGAAAGCACTTTTGTCTGACCAGTCTGGTTGCGCAATAATACCCACTCGAAACCCTTGCGCTTCTAACACTCGTCCAATCACTGCCATGCCGAAACTAGGATGATCTACATAAGCATCTCCAGTGACAATGATGATATCGCAGCTATCCCAGCCAAGTGCATCCATTTCGGCACGACAAGTCGGCAAAAAAGGCGCGGGTCCGTAGCATTCGGCCCAATATTTAGGGTAAGAAAAAAGCGAACGCTCAGCTTGAAGCGGTGCAGCTTTAGAAGTGTTCATAGAGTGACGGCTCTGAGTGAAAAAGATCCAGATTATATCTCGAATGTAACGTCACTCACATAACTTTTTTCTTGGCCTCTTTTTCCAAACTTGCCTCTAACCCAATAACGAAATTTATATTCACATTCAAAGCCTAGTCAATAGATATCGTGAACAGTCTAAAACAGCGCTCTCAATCTAGCTGTGCACAACTTTGAGTACACATTTGTTTATGAACATATTAATGTAAATATCGAGGATACTTATCCTTGGTGTTTATCTGGTTGTTATAGCCCTAAAATCTAGTTATGGTAGAACAATGTCCGGATAAGATTTAGCAATAGTTCTTTTGGTCATAACTATATAAACTACAATTAAAAATATAGAAGGAATTTGGTATGAAAATAGTACCTATATCAATATTAGTAGCTCTAATGGCGGGTTGTAGCTCGACGTCTACAGATACACGGTCATCGGTCGATAGGAATTCGAACGCAAAAAGCGGACTAATTTGTGACAGAGAAGCAGTCACTGGCACCCGCTTTACAAAAAAGCGCTGCCGTACGAAGGAACAAATTGAGCGTGACGAAGATGAAGCTAAAGAAATGCTGCGTACACGAGGCACAAGTGTTGGGCAGCAAGATGGCTAACTGACCAATAATTCGGAGCTATATTTTCAGTATTATTTTAACTATAGCTCTTTCAAAATTTAACCCTCCTAAACCTTCAACTAGACATTCCTATGCCGTAGAAATCTACTTAAGGTATTCGCAAAAGTGTCATTTATGACAGCCCCAACCATTCAAACTAATCACATAACGCAAAAGTATATGTCTCTGCCTGCTCTTGATAGTGTTACGAAAAACAAAAAAACCCAGTATATAAACTGGGCTTTTTGACTATGACTCGAATTACATCGTAAATGTAAATCCAGCGAATAGGTAACGACCTAGTGCGTCATATTGACCAGGGTAAGTATTACCATTTGCGTCACCTGAAGGACCATTTGGTACTAGAGGCGGAGTTACATCAAATAAGTTCTTGATACCTGCTCTAAACGTAAGATGATCCGTCGCATTCCAAGTAGCAGCTAAATCAAAATAAGTTTTTCCATTTAAAGTAGTCGGTCCATTCACAACTGTATTATCCACTACAGTGTATTCGTCTACTTTTCCGTAATGGCGAACTGTAGCTGTGATGTTTGTATCCCAAGGTGTTGACCAAGTCGTTACTAGGTTAGCACGTACTTTTGGAGCTGGAACTTCACAAACAGCACGATCCCAGTAACCAGCACAGTCATCAGGTCTGTCACCTGGAATATTCTCGATTTCATACTTCTCTAAGTAAGTACCGATAAGAGCAAAACGCAAGTTACCCATATCGTTTAGAGAGTAGTTGTATGAAGTGTTGATATCAATACCCGAAGTCTTTACAGAACCAATGTTAGTATCTGTCGCTGTGATAGCTGATGTACCAATCCATAAGTCACCACGACCAGAGCCACGATTAATTAGGCCACATAGCTCGTCTACACCTTTCGCACATTTATCGTGAATGGTAGCAGCAGGAATACTCTGTATCGCTTTTTCTACTGTAATATCGAAGTAATCTAAAGTGATATCTAGCCCTTCAACAAATGAAGGCGAATATAATAAACCAAATGAAACAGTATCTGATTCTTCTGGCTCAAGAGCAGGGTTACCACCTTCAACTGTATTATACTGACCAGCTGGGTTGTCTAGGATAGCTGCACCATATTGACCTGCTGGAAGTCCAGTACGTTGACACTGTTCAAGTGTAAGTGTTTTACCAGGACCACACGGATCCTCATCCCAGTTGAATAAGTTCATGCCTGCTGGGCGGAATAGCTCACGTACGTTACCTGCACGTACCGCTCGCTGGTAACTTGCACGGAAACCAAAATCCTCACTAATTCTTGTATCAACCGCAAACTTGTAAGTATCCGTTTGTTTGTCAGTTGAGTAATCAGAGTAACGGTAACCTAACTCTAAAGTAACATAATCAACGTAAGACGTGTCTTCAATAACAGGAACATTTAATTCCATAAAGAATTCATCAACGTCATACTCACCAGTTACACCAGTAGTTGGGCCACCTTGACCTGCACCGTCACCACTTAGGAAGTTTTGGTCAGGACGTAATGAAATAAACTCACGGCGATGTTCAAGACCTAAAACAATACCAACACCTGTCGAAGCACCTGGTACTACAACACCGTAGTCAGTCAAATCACCTGAAACGAAACCACTGATTTGTTTATTCTTAGTTTCACCACGAGAATAAAGAGGTACAATTAGATAATCTAATTGGTCTTGAGTTATTTGATCTCTGTTAAAAATGTTCCAAGGTACACAGTTTGGATCGCTACCATCAACCACTGATTTACATACAATATTACCATCGTCATTTCTAACGGCATCTAATGAACGTGTAATACGCTGAATAGATAGGTCATTATCATATGTTTGAACATAAGCTACTTCACCAAAGTTCATGTAAGCATCATATGTCCAGTAGTCATTGATTTCACCACGTACACCAAATACAAAGCGAGTCGAAGTATGGCGTCTATCATCTTGACGAGGGCCACCTTCAACGTTACGTTTTACAGCCAACGCCGCATTGTCACCAGAGAATACATGGTCAGCACCAAAGCCTTGATCTGTACATAGCTTTTGAACTTGTTGATCAGAAAGTAGAGGGTTGTTACATGCTAGATCAATTGTTCGGAAGAATGAGCCTGATGGTGCTATCTGTGCAACTGTTCTGTTGTCCATATAACTCATTTCAGTATAAAAAGTATGGTTATCAGACAAGTCATAATGCCCTAGTAAACCAAACGTTTTTCTTTTATCTGGACGTTGGAAGTAGTTCAGCGGACCATAGTTGTACAAGGTACCATCATAGTCTTTGAAAGTGTGACCATCCATGATTAAGTTTGCATCACCAGCGATTATACGGCCTTCAGGAATAGTACCTGAACCACCACACTCACGCACGCCTTCATCATTGATATTCATAGCACAAGCACTGTAGTCACGGCTATCTTGAGTAATAGCCTCTATTTCACGGAATGTAGCGTAAGCTGTTACATTACCGCGACCATCAGCTGAGTTTGCACCGACAATAACGGTGAAGTCATCAGCTTGACCATCAGAAACGTTTGAATCAGGAAGAGCAAAACCGCTCTCATTTACAGCTCGCTGCATATCGCCATGGTCGTTATTGTGCTGATATAAGCTACCTTGGTATTCGAATTGGAAGCCTTCAAAGTCATCTTTTAAAATGAAGTTGACAACACCTGCTACCGCATCAGAACCATAGGTTGCAGATGAACCACCTGTTAGTACATCAACACGCTTAACTAAACCAGCAGGAATTTGGTTTAAGTCGGCACCGATACCACCAGCTGATGGAGAACCAGCTGGTAAACGACGACCGTTTAGTAGAACCAAAGTACGTTCAGGACCTAAGTTACGTAAATCAACCGTTGCTGTACCTGTCACACCGTTAGCTGTTCCTGATGTTTGACCTGCAAATACCGCTGGCATATCATTTAACATGTCTTCAACACGTGTGATACCCGCAACTTTAATATCTTCAGCAGTGACGGTTGTGACTGGACTAGCCCCTTCCATCGCGATACGTTTAATACGGCTTCCGGTTACTTCAATGCGTTCAACCTTGCCTTCAGCTCCGGCTTCTTCAGCGACTGCTAATTGTGAAAAACCTGTTGTTAAAATAGAACCCGCGATTAACGAGCTCTTGATCGATTGAGACAGTTTAGAGTATCTCATTGATATTTCCTTATTAAAAAATTACGTTTTTTTTATAGTACATGTGAAATATCTTCATCCCACGTTATAGAAGTTACTAATTTAGACTCGTACAGTCAACAGTATGTAAATGGGTACATTGCATATATTACTTAAAAAAGCCTGTAAACGTACAAAACAGTGCAAAATTACACTTTAAAAAAAATAAAGATTATTGCAAAAAATAAAAATATTTATATAAATCGACTTATTCAAGCGATTGCCATATAAATAAATTTATACTTTCACTGACGATTAAAAGAATAAATAGTTAAATTAAGTTGGATGGGAATATAATAAGAAGGTGCTGCGAACGCTAACACCTAAATTAATTTTTATTATTCGCTATGAGTTAAAAACTTTAAGAGCTCTTTTTCTGGCATCGGTTTAGCGAGTAAAAAACCCTGCACTTCATCACAGCCGAGATCTTTGAGTAATTGTGCTTGCTCTTGCGTTTCGACTCCTTCTGCTATTGTCTTCAGCCCTAAATGACGCCCTAGAGAAATGACCAGTTCAGCAATAGCGCCGCTGTCAGTGTCTGGTATTCCTTTCACAAAGGCTCTATCTATTTTCAAACGTGCTAAAGGCAATTGTTGAAGGTAACTCAGCGACGAAAAACCTGTGCCGAAATCATCAATCGCGACTTCAACACCAAAGGACTGTAGCTCGCCTAAGGTTTCAATTACCGTTGTTATTTCATCCATAACAACGCTTTCTGTCACCTCCAGCTCAATCTTGCTTGGGTCCACGTTATGACTAACAATGGTTTCTTTAACTTGTTCAGCGTAGTTACTTACTTTAAATTGCGGTACAGACACATTCACCGCAACACTCAGGTCTAAGTTACGCTCTGTCAATTTCTGTTGCAACTTGCAGGCTTGTTCTAAAACCCACTGCCCAATATCAACGATTAGCCCCGAGTCTTCAGCCAATGGCACAAAAATTCCAGGAGATATATAGTCGCCATTCCCAGACGGCCAACGCAGCAATGCCTCACATCCAATGACTTTGTTTGAAGACAGGCTAAATTGAGGTTGATACCACACCTCAAGTTTATTCAATTCAAAATCTTGCCTTAATTGCCGAATTAGCCCCAAACGCCAGGCCATTTTTTCTTCTAAATCTGGAGTATATCTATCAATGACTTTACGTGCTTGTTTCGCCTGATTTAACGCGATGTAAGCTAGTTTAAGCGTTTCTAAACCTAGGTAATGGAAATCGGCCTGATCACATACGCCAATATGGAAATGCATGGTTAACACGTGCTCCCCCACTTGATAGGGCACTGTAATCACATCAACAAAGCGCTGCTCATCAAAAGTATCTGCTGGTAAAAGCAAGCCAAATACATCAGCGCCTATTCGAGATAATAATTGGCAGTATGGGAACTCAAGACATAATCGCTCTTTCACCGCTAACAATAGTAAGTTACCAACTTCTTGACCCAAACCATTATTAATATCAGAGAACTGAGCAATATCGAGTAATACAAATACCAGAGAATCATTGTCCGGCTGGTAATATTTTGCAATAGAGTCTACGAAGTTTGCCCTATTTGGTAATCTGGTGAGTGTATCTTTATAAGCAACATCTCGTAATTCGTTAATCAGCTTTATATTGTCTACACCGACACTCACATTCGCTAAAAATATCTCTGCAAATTGTAATTGAGCAGCGCTAGGAGAGTGGTCCACTTCAATATAAATTGCCGCTCTGCGGCTTTTACCTTGTAATAAAAAAGTAATATCATGATCGGTGTGCTGATGAACTTCGCGGTCAAAGCAGTTTTGAACTTGCATTATCACACGGCCATTGTCCAACTGTTCAAGGCCATCACCAAAAAACTCAACATAGTTTTGCGTCCCACCAAAGATAATGACACGCGAGCTGTTTGTAATGCCTGCCACAATGCCGTTTTCTTGCGCACCTATAATCTTGGCAATCTGCTTAACAACCGCGTGGCTAAACGACACCATATCTGTATGGCCTAAGATTGCTTGTGATGCTTCTAAGATATTGGTTAGCGCCACACTTTGTTGCTCAAGCTCGCAAATTTGTTGATATGATCTGATGGCAGTCATCAGCGACGTCACAAGTTTGCCTCTGGTTAGCTCCGTTTTCATTTTGTAATCGTTTATGTCATATTCACGAATCACTTTTTCTTCAGGTGCATAACCCGGTTGACCAGTACGCAAAATAATACGTACTGCATGATTGCCGATATTCTCCCTAACTTGCTTAACTACATTAAGACCAGCATCGTCACTTTCCATAACAACATCAAGTAAGAGCACACATACATCTGGGTTATTTTGCAATGCCTCTACCGCTTCTTGACCAGAGTAAGCATGGTGGAATCGTAAAGTTCGACCCCAAAACTCCACACCAGATAAAGCCAGTTTGGTTACCGAATGGATCTCAGGGTCGTCATCCACAACCAATACATCCCAAAAGCTTGTAGCAGCTTCTTGAGCCTCATGAGACACATCTTGATCTGCAAACAAAAAATCTTCTTGCTCAGACGCCATTATCCACCTTATGCTAAATCACATCACTATCTGCAAGAGCAGCTTTCTCTATGGTTCATCTTATAAAATATGATAGATTTTTACTATCACGATCAGCATTCATTAACACCTAAGTAATATTATAGACGATGTTCAAATACTTGCGCTTGCTTCATATACAAATAAAACAACAAGGATGGGGTTTTGCAGTTACTTAAGACGGCCTTAAAGTTAGTGGCTTTTGCTATACTTTTCATGCTACTAACCATCAATACTCTGCCAACTACCTACCATATATCAATCACGGCACCGCTTGCCGAACACTCGCCACAGAATAGTGAATTCATGCTATCAACTAAACGCTGGGTACAGGCAATTCATGTTTTGCAACCTAGTAATATCAACTTGATGTCTCTTGAAAACAGCGAGAATGTTGGCGGTTTTGTAGCATTCGAACATGCTAGAGGAAAAGTTGACGCAACCCTAGTTTCACGACAAAAAAGAGAAGTTCAATTTCATCTGCGTTTTAACGAGGAACACCAAGCAAGGTTGCAAATTGCATTGCAACCAAAGATGAATCAAGTCAATATTAGTGTAAATGGCGAAGTACTCACTCCTATTATGGGGAGTTTAATCGCACTAATTACAAAACATTATTTGACACAAATACTGCAAACCGCAACAAACGAAATGATGTCTGAACTCAGGTTACAACAGGTAAAACCTAACAATGACCATTAAAAATGCGCAAGCAAGATCTAGTTTAGCCCTCTTGATTGAAGAAAAGTTAGGCTATGCCATGACAAAACAGGTAAAACCTATTTCGTCTGGAGGCCGATACTCTGCAAGCACACCACAGAATAGCTTTTTCGTACAAAGTGATCACGGAACATTGAAAAGAGCTTTGAAACGAGGTCAATTACAGCGCATACAACGACAACAAAATATTGAAAGCATAATGGGCATGTCTTTATCTCTATGTCCAGATGTTACCAGTCGAGGCAGACCAGATCCTGATTGGCTGGAACATTTCATAACGCTCGCAGAAGACATAGCAAACCAGACCATGCAAAAGTTGTGGGCAAAGATATTGGTTGGTGAGTCAATAGCACCAGGTACGTTTTCAATAAAATGCCTACAAACACTTAAGTTAATGACACAAAGAGAAGCCGAAGCATTGCAAAAGTGCGCCTCCCTATGTGGATACTTGGAAAAAGAAGACAGTTATCTGATTATTCTCGGATTCTACAAAAAGCCTTCCATATTAGATTTATTGCGCAAAGGAAGTACCGAAACCATAAACTTATCGCAAGCAGGCCTGAGCTTCCCACAGATCCTGACCCTCATGGATATAAACTTGATGTACAGACAAGAGATTGAATCTGCAAGTTTACAAAAAGGGCAATCGTTAACGCTCATCTACCAAAATAAACGTATTAACTTTGAAGCGAAAAGTAATGATCTTGTGCTTAGCTACTACAAATTAACCCAAACTGGCGATGAACTAAAGAAATTGATTAATACGCCTTTGAACAAAGCATATAAACAACTCCTCAGCAAAACCCTAGAAGAAGAATTTAGTTTGACCTGGGAGTAAGAAGTTAAGTGTCGACCTCAACTTATCACCTAATGATGAGGTCAACAACCATACGCTTAAATTAGAAGTGTACTTGTAATCCAGCAAATGGACCTGAAGCATCGATATCAGAATCAAAATCATCGATGTCATCAATTTCTAATACAAGTGAGCGATAGCCCGCTCTGATAGCAACATCAACCGCTAAGTTATCGATAAACTCCCAAGCTATGCCAACTTGATAATCTTGGATTTTACTGTCGTCAATTGCCAATAAACTTCCTTCAGCAAATACACTCAGGCCAGTTAAAGGCAACCCTACTTCCGCTCTTAAATAACCAAGTGGCACGAACCCAGAAAAATCAACAGTTTCAGTTACCTGAGTACCATTCACTTCACCGGTCACGGTAACATCTGCATCAAACTGCTTGGCATTAATACCAAAGTCAAACGAAATTAAGTCATTGTCAAATAGCTCATAATACAAGATATAGTCAATGTGAGTTAGGTCCGCAACCGTGTTTGCTGTAGTACCGACGGTGAAGTTGCTACCACCAAACTCAAATGTGTCAGACAACGTCGTATTACCAGTCAGTTCTAATTCAGTGTACTTTAACTTTACATTGGGTACTAAAGGAACTGGGTGTTCCAATGAAGCGTATAAACTTGTGTATGTTTCATCTTCAAAGTTAAACTCCTGCAGGTTGCCTTTTTCTGCAAAGCTACCTTCAGGTTCACTTTGCCAGCCTTCGGCTCCCAAATACAAACCTAACAAAGTATCAGCATGTGCTGCAGGAGTAAGGCAAGCCAAAGACAACGCTGCCGCTAAACAATACTTTTTCATTTTTTTATCCTTGCGCTAAAAGTTCACTGAGTTCTATAAGAGCGGCATTCGCTCTTGAGATATAATTAGCCATCACTAAAGAGTGATTAGCAACAAAACCAAATCCACTACCATTTAAAATCATCGGGCTCCATACAGTTTCCTGGGTTGCTTCAAGCTCGCGAATAATTTGCTGTAAACTAACTTTAGCATTCTTCTTTTCCAAAACATCAGAAAAGTCATGCTCTGCAGCTTTTAAAAAGTGTATAAGCGCCCAAGTTGCACCTCGAGACTCATAAAAAACATCGTCAATCTGCCACCATGAGGTTTTAACTACCGTTTGCTCCATACCTGACGTTGCTTGCAAAGCGGCCGAATCACCCGCCAGATCGGTATTTATTCTTTCCTGCCCAACACTGGCACTTAAGCGCTGACTCAAACTTCCAAGCCTCTTTTCCGCTTCTTTCAACCAACCTCTTAAATTGTCAGCTCGTGCATAAAACTGGCTTCCTATTTCAGCTTGACTCGCAATCTGGTCTTGATAATCTCTCAAATAATCAATACCAACTTGATATTCACCTTCAGCACTTGGCAAAATCCAAGCTGTTGAGCTAATATTAAATTTCGGCTGAGCCTTCTTCAAACTCGGATGTTCTGTCGACTGTGATTGTGAACGGCTGAAGTCCTTACGCATAGACAGTGCCAAATCACGAGACATTTCTAAAACACCAAATTCCCATGCAGGCATATTATCCATAATTACGCTAGGTGGTAATACATCATTTGATAAGTACCCACCTGGTTTATCTAATAACGTTTGCATCACTTCAATTAAAGTGTTGGTTGTCACATAACCCTTTACGAGTTTCGCATTTTGCGCTTGTGCTTGTGATTTAGCTCGTTCAACGACATCAAACTGTTTTGGCTCAAAACTCCAGTACACTGCAAGTATGTATCCTAAAAACAGTACTCCTGCCAGCGCAGCAAATATCCTGCCTTTATGTTCGTTCATCCTAGCTCCTAATGATGATGGTGTGACTCAGAAGAAAATGCATCTTTTAAAGAAACCACTTTTATTTTGTTTTCAACTTTCTCACCATCTGAAAAATATAGTGTGAGATTACGGGTTTCGCCTACTTTTAACTTCACTTTTGGCTCAAACGCCATCAAATGATAGCCACCTGGTTTAAACTCCACTTGGCCATTTGCTGGTACAACTAAGTTCTTTACCGGCTGCATTTTCATCATACCGTTACTATGTATATGTTCATGAATTTCAACACGACCTAACCCTTCAATTTTAGCTTTTACAATCGTAATCGGCTTTTTCGTTTTATTATCTAGAGTCAAGTAACCTGCTGTTGATTTCGCTGCAGGTAAAAACGCTCGGATCTTTGCGTTTGAAACCTGAAGGCTTGCTGAATTATGGCTTGCATGTTGATGTGTACTGTGCTGATGGCCATCATGTTGATGGTTGTGCGCAGTGCTATAACTAGAGAATGAAAGAAGCGAAATGAGTGCAACAGTTCTAAGCATGATAGGATTCCTATAATTCTGACTAAACCAGTATTGAATACGCTTAGTATACCGTTGTTACGAGCTGAATTCACAGCAAAATACGTACTTCCTCCGCTTCGTTTCATTGTCTAATTTTAACAAAGAGACCACTCGTCACTTATCAACCAAGCAAATAAAATCAGTAAGCAAAGTGGCAGTGCGATTATTACCGAGCCAAAAAGAAGTGCTAACACTAGCCCAATGAGCACCACTAACCCCACACCCAGCATCCCTATACTGAGCAGCGCAACAAAAGCAAAAAACACCAGGATCAAAGCTAAAAAACCACCTATCTCCATATCAACCCAACTCATTTCATAAACAAAGTCAGGCATGCTCAGAAGCGCAATTGGGGCCGATAGCCAAGAAATTGCCGATAAAGCCAGTAATAAAAATACTATAGCCACTGCTGCTTTCATAACACCTCCTATTTGTCTTCCGACATGCATAACCATGCAATCCCATAGCCGATGATGCATGGCCAAGTAAATTTCATGGCGAGTAAAATGACTAAAACACGTACCAACCATACAGGTAAGTCTAACCGCTTAGCGAGCAGAATACAGACACCAGCGATCTTTTTCTTCGATACATTTTTATCTTGAGACTGATATAATTCTGAGTTCATATTGCCTCCTAATTGGCTGTAGATTTTTGTGATGAGTTCGAAGAAATTTTCCTTTTTAGCGACTGCAACATTAATTCAACGTTTTCACTTTTGAGCAATTCATTAAATGCGTGTTGTGTTTTGCGTCGTTGAGTATCCGCACTGTACTCGTCCTTTGATTCTGCTTTTGTCAGCTTGCGCTCAAGCGTTTCGAATTGTGCGTAAAGACTCTGGACTGCAGGATTGTTGAGTATTTCTTTAATTTTGAGCCTTGCCGATAAAGCATCTTCTCTTATAGATTGATGCTCATCGCTACCTATTAGGCTTCTTATTTTGTTTTTCAGGGTTGTAATATCACTTTCAACGTTTTCAAGAGCGCGACAAACTTCATCCAAGTCTGTATGCGATCGCTCAATTGAGTGCGCACATTTGTGCTTTTCTTCTAGTGCAGCTCTAGCCAAATCGTCTCTTTCTTTTTCGACTGCGTACTGAGCTTTTTCATACCAATCTTGCATTTTGTCTGTATTGATATGAATTTGGCGTTGCAACATCTTCTTTTCGCAAATTAATTTTGCAGCTAACTCTCTGCTCGAAGTCAGAGCTTCTTGTAGCGCTCGATATGATGCTTGGGGAGTATTAATAGGACGCTCTGAGTTGTCCAAAAGTGCATTGAATTCTGATTTTATAAAATCTTCGATACGATTAATTAAAGCCATAACATGTTCCTTTAAGACATATAATGGCTTTACAGTTCCAATCATTGTGCCAAAATTAAAAACCCATACAATTCAGCACCTTACAATAAAAACAGCAAACATCTGATACATTAAGCAACGAATTTTTAGTGAAATTGGCTAAAAAGTAGGTTATTAATCAACCTTAATTTATTTATTCTCAGGTACAAAAGTCAGCGCTTTTTCCATTACGCTAATATCTGCATCTTTTTTATGTCCATTCTCAGACAAGTGACGTCTAAACCCTCTAGCACCAGGCTGATTTTGAAATATCCCTAACATATGTCGTGCGATATGCCAGAAATTTGCACCTCGGCTCATTTCCTTTTCGAAGTAATCGTACATGCTTCGTACTATTTCATGTCGAGTAAGATTAAATGGCGTAGCGCCAAATAGCTTTTCGTCTACTTGAGAGAGTAAAAACGGATTGCTGTATGCTTCACGCCCAATCATAACACCATCAATGTGTGTTAAATGGTGTTGACACTCTTCCAGCGTTTTTACCCCACCGTTAATACTAATATGAAGATGAGGGAAATCTTGTTTAAGTTTATAAACTCGCGGGTAATCAAGAGGTGGGATCTCACGGTTTTCTTTTGGACTCAAGCCTTGAAGCCACGCTTTTCGAGCATGAATAATGAAGTCGTCACACCCAATCTCATGTGAAGCCTCAATTAAATCCGTCAAAAACTCATATGAGTCCTGCTCATCAATGCCAATTCTGGTCTTTACTGTAACAGGTACAGTTACCTCGGTCTTCATTGCAGCAAGACAATCGGCAACTAATTTGGGTTCAGCCATAAGACAAGCACCAAAACGGCCATTCTGAACGCGATCTGACGGGCAACCTACGTTCAAATTAACTTCGTTATACCCGTATTCTTGAGCACGCTTGGCACATTCAGCCAACGCTTTAGGGTCTGAGCCTCCAAGCTGCAAAGCTACCGGCATTTCATGCTCTCCGAAAGCAAGGTAATCACCTTTACCGTAGATGATTGCACCGGTTGTAATCATTTCTGTGTACAGCACTGCGTGTTTGCTTAACTGACGGTGAAAAGTTCTACAATGTCGGTCCGTCCAATCCAACATAGGTGCAACGGAGAAACGACGAAATGCCGAATCGTTTGTACTCACAGGGTTAGCATTTGATTTGTCTAAGTTTTCTATACTCATTACTTCGCCATAAATTCGCTTTTTGCTACATTTTTCTTTGTAGAGTGCCTCAAGAGGACCCCTAATTGCGTCGGACAAATATTAAAAGGAGCTAACAGCATTGCGTTTTACACCATCATAAAACCATAGCTGAGAGACCCGCCATAAATGTCGTATACGAGCAAAATCTAATGGAAAGATTATACACAATGAAAGCTAAACGTTCAGTAAAAGAGTCAAAGTAAGAAAGTGAATATAGGTAATACCATTGTGAGTTAAAACAGGACCATTTTGCTAGTTTAAGATTCGGTAATAGTAGCAGAACAATCTGCTGTTAGTGAAAAGCCATTTGTATCAGTTTAAGCGTTTTTTGTACGCGTCAAAACAGTGTGTGCTCTTTATAAAAAGGCCGCACATCTAGGCTCTAATTATTTGATAAGTCTAAGCTTCATCACTTTTTCTTAAACTCATTACTTGACTCAATGGATATTTGGCAACAACAACCAAAGTAATCAAGTTACCAGTTACAGAAATAACTCTATAAAGTGGTGATAAGCCATTGAAATCTAAATACCCACGCGCAACCAATTGAATTAAATTAGCAGTCATTATGAGCACAATAATATACATGCAGTTCAGTGCAGCTCTAGAAAAAGTGCAATGACGAATGCTATGCAGCAAATATAGAATCACCGCTAGGGACGCAAAAGTTGCAATTTGCACACAATAAAACAGTTGTCTTAGTTTCATTTTTTCAAGTTCGAGAGACAATAAAATTTCAGTCAGGCCTGCACCAATAAAATGAAAGGTCAGTACACAAAGAGCGGTCAAAAAACATGAATGAAGTTCGTGGTCTTTAATTGTTTTAAGGCTATCTCTTCCACCGAAAAACAAATGGAACTTTAACTTCCAAAATTTTACGATCAGAAATGCAAATACAAACACTTCCAGCCCTATAATTCCCCAGTTAATTACTGCTAACAATTCATTCATGTTATTCCTTCAGCGCGATGTAATTTTAATTGCTTGATTTGGTTAATTACGCCAAAGTAAAGCCATCGCCATAGGAGGCTCCTGTCCTCCACCGTTACCCCCATACCCTCTTTCAAGCATCATAAGTTGACGACTAGTAAGAGTGCGAATGCTCTTTTTCCGACCTTCACTGTTTTGCATTTTTATACTCGAAGAAGAAGCAGTATTTTCAATTTGTGGTGTGTTGCCACCATCAGGTATTTGCATAAACTTATTTTTTTTCAATAACATATAACCTATCCTTATGAATTTTTTAATAGTCTACAGCAAAATTGTTGCATCAAAGTTAACTCATTTTACTGCTGAGTTCAATCCAGCATGTATTTGAAATAGACAGATTAATGATAAGTGATGAACTGAAAAGTAGAAAGGGGAATTATTGTGCTTTATCGTAATAATGAATAAATTTTGAGAGGCACAACACAGTTTTTCATTGCCAATAACTGAATCAAACCAAAAAATAAAACTGCAGCATGCAAATCTCGCAATTAAAAAAGCATCGCAATTAATCTATTTCGCGATGCTGTTCCATCAGCCCTCAGAGTTGAGACTCATTAGTACAGTTAGTTAATTTACAGCCTATAACCTTGTGGATTGTTTTTCTGCCAATTCCACGAATCAGTCATCATTTCGCCTATGCCTCTTATCGCTTTCCAACCAAGCTCTTGATGGGCTTTTTCAGGGTCCGCATAGCATGCTGCAATATCCCCTTCTCTGCGAGGTTTAATCTGATATGGTACAGCTTCTTGCGAGGCTTCTTCGAAGGCTTTTACCATTTCCAAGACTGAGTACCCATTCCCAGTACCGAGATTATAAATGTGCACCCCATTGTCTGCTGCAATTTTTAACATCGCTTTAAGGTGACCTAAGGCTAAATCTACAACGTGAATATAGTCACGCACACCGGTACCGTCCGGTGTGTCATAATCATTGCCGAACACACCTAAGCTGGTTAATTTACCCACAGCTACCTGAGTTATGTAAGGTAATAAGTTATTTGGAATGCCATTGGGATCTTCTCCAATTAATCCTGAAATATGTGCGCCCACAGGGTTAAAGTAGCGCAAGATAGCAATGGACCAGCGAGGATCTGACTGAGCTAAGTCCTTAAGAACTAGCTCCACCATCAATTTAGACGTGCCGTAAGGGTTTGTTGTTACACCCGTGGGAAAGTCTTCTCGAATAGGTAGGCTGGCTGGATCACCATACACAGTTGCCGATGAGCTAAAGACAATTTTAAATACATTAGCAGCACGCATGGCATCCAATAACGTTAAGGTACCTTGTACATTATTTTGATAGTACTCAATAGGTTTTAAAACAGACTCGCCAACTGCTTTCAATCCCGCAAAATGAATTACTTGCTCAATATTGTGCTTTTCAAAGACAAAGTCGACAAACTCTCTATCTAAGATATCTCCTTGGTAAAACGTTACCTGCTTTCCCGTTATCTCAGAAACTCTCTCAAGTGCAATTTCAGAAGAATTAGCCAAGTTATCAATTACTATGACTTCATCTCCCTGCATTAACAGCTCGACAACGGTGTGAGACCCAATATAGCCCGCGCCGCCAGTTACCAAAACAGCCATATTTTATTACCTATATCAATAATTTAAATTCGTTACCATTTAGCTGACCGCCCTTTAAGTTCAGTAAACTATCACTCACTACAAACAAAAGCCAGTGCTTCGTGATTATAACTTAACCGCGTGATATTTGTTGAGCAATAATCCTGAAGATCTTTCCACAAAACCACTTTTTTTGGCATGGCGAAGTTTCGTGTAAAAACTCGATTTCCAACAGCGTAGGCAATGGTATTGTCATCAAACCACGTATAATCCTTAACTTTAGCAGGCAAGGCAAAGTGTTTTTTTACCGATTTTAACTGTTCTGAGTACGTTGCAAACCAATGCATATTGTTTTCTGTATAGGTAAAACTGTAAACGTCAGCCGTACGGTTATATGCAAGACTTCTACCGATATCTTTTGCTATTAATTTAGGCAAATGACCAGTGATATCCGTAAACTGTAAGGTATGCGGCGTGCCTAGAATAAACATCATCACGTCTCTATTTTTCCCCCACACATGGTAACCAACGGGTTCAATATGCTCGAAAATACGTGATGGCGGCACACTTTTGTCATTTGGATAGAACCAGAGTTTCTGCTCCCCCGATGGCTCAACCACAATTGCAGAAACACCATTATCATGAGGGTAAATTGTGGGTGAGTATTCAGATACGGGAGTGTTCGTTATGTTCGAGTGCTTGTCATTTGCAAAGTTATAAAAGAAAAGATCGGTCTGTGTCCCAGATCCAGACTTCAACTCTTTGGTATAAAACAAACCTTGGTGAGTAAGCAATGGTTGATTGTGATAAGCATCTGAGCCCGTTACAGGCTTTACAAAGAACCCTTCTTTAGATTCCTTAGCCAACCAAATTTGGCTCTTTGGCATTGAAGCCTGCGTGCCCAACACGGTCATCAAACAGCTAATGCTTAGCACCTTGAGAACTTTTTTTATCATTGGTGAGTCCTTTTTTATTTTTGATCTTACCTAGGCAAAAGCATAAATCCAATGATTTGTACGTCCCTTTTAGTAATTTGAGTTGAAAAACGTAATCAAGGGCTTTTTCAAAGCGCTTGCGAATTTCTCCTCTTCCAGTAACATCGAAAGGCAATGGTTGTGTGACAACAGCGATTCACACGCCCCTCATGCACCCGGATATGTATTTAGAGAATGTATATAACTACCTAAAGTAGAGCCATTTTTGATAAATTTTGAGGTTTCGATGTCACAACAACACCCCATAATAGCGATTACAGGCAGTTCTGGCGCGGGCACAACCACCACAACAAATGCTATAAAACACATATTTCGAAGTCTTGATGCTAAAGCAGCATTTGTAGAAGGGGACAGCTTTCATCGCTATACTCGACCAGAAATGGATAAGCTAAAACGAGAAGCGCTGCAAGAAGGCAAACATCTTAGCTATTTTGGTCAGCAAGCCAATGATTTTGAGGCCTTAGAATCGTTGTTCTCTAGTTACGGACAAACTGGAAATGGGAGAATACGTAAGTACTTACATACATTTGATGACGCGGTTCCTTACAATCAATTACCAGGAACCTTTACGCCGTATCAGGATCTAGAGCAAAATACAGATATGCTTTTCTATGAGGGGTTACATGGAGGTGTTGTGTCAGAGGAACATAATGTTGCCAAACATGTCGATCTGCTTATTGGCATGGTACCTATTATTAATTTGGAGTGGATCCAAAAGTTAATTCGCGACACCCATGAAAGAGGCCACTCAAGAGAAGCGGTTATGACATCTATCGTCAGGAGTATGGACGATTATATCAATCATATTACCCCACAGTTTTCTCGCACACATATCAATTTTCAGCGAGTGCCAACTGTTGATACATCAAATCCATTTAGCGCCAAAGACATTCCATCATTGGATGAAAGCTTTGTAGTAATTCGCTTTAGAGGCATCGACGATGTGGACTTTCCTTATTATTTGCAAATGATTGAAGGGAGTTTCATGTCTAGGGTTAACACCCTTGTGGTACCCGGAGGAAAAATGGGCCTCGCAATGGAATTAGTGTTAACACCGCTGATTAAAGATCTACTCATTAAAAAACGCGCTTATGAAAACTTGGCCCCCACAGATTTACTAATATAATTTGCGTATTCATTACAGAGGTCAGTACACTAGCGACTAAATTAGAAATATAAGAAGACGCTATGATTAGGGTGCTTGTAGGTTCAAAAAACCCAGTAAAAATAAACGCTGCTAAAACCATATTCGAACGCTACTTCCCCACCAGCGAAATTCAATGTGAAGGTCTACATGCACCAAGTGGTGTTGCAGATCAACCTCTTGGCGAAGCTGATACACTTGCAGGGGCCAAAAACCGGGTATCATATCTAAAAGCTAACCACTTTGCCGACTACTATTGTGCTATGGAAGGCGGCGCAGCTAAATTCGATTATGGTGCAGCCACATTCGCATTTGTAGTGATTGCCAATCACGAGCAGTCGATTGTCGGGCGCAGCTGCAACTTACCACTGCCCAATAAAATCTATGATGCGCTTGAACAAGGTGAAGAGTTAGGTAATGTCATGGACCGTGTTTTTAACACTACCAATATCAAACAAAAAGGTGGGGCAATTGGGTTATTAACAAATAATTTAGCAACGCGAGAGAGCTCATATACACAAGCGCTCACACTTGCAATGGCCCCCTTTATACATCAAGAATTATACAAATCATGAAATACACACATATTTTATTTGATGCAGATGAAACATTGTTTCATTTCGATGCATATTTGGGACTTAAAACTCTCTTTGCTGAGTATGATGTTGAATTCAGCCACACGGACTTCAATGAATACCAGAAAGTAAACGCGCCCTTATGGCTTCTGTATCAAGAAGGGAAAATTGACGCACATACCTTACAGGTTACACGTTTTACAGCATGGGGAGATAAACTCTCAATATCACCCGAAACCCTAAATATCGGCTTTTTAAATTCAATGGCACAGATCTGCACACCACTTCCAGGCGCAGAGTCTCTGTTAAAAGCATTAAACCCAAACACCTCTATGAGTATCATTACAAATGGTTTTAGCGCTCTGCAACAGAAGCGATTGAACAAGACAGGTTTCAGTCATTTCTTTGATCAAGTAGTGATCTCCGAGCTGGTAGGCGTAGCTAAACCAGACCCTCAAGTATTTGAACATACTTTTGATCTACTGGGTAATCCAAATAAAAATCAGGTATTAATGGTGGGAGACACGCCAAAAAGCGATATTCTGGGTGCTAATAGATTTGGTATAGATAGTTGCTGGTTGCAACACGAAGGACAAGTGTGTCCGGAAGATATAAAACCGACTTATCAGGTTAATTCACTGAATGCACTACAGACTCTTCTACTTAGCTAGAGTCTGTAGTATTAATTGTTTAAAGGCTACGTTGACGCAGCACTTCAAACAGACACACACCGGTTGCCACAGATACATTTAAACTAGATACCGTGCCAACCATAGGGATTTTTACTAATAAGTCACAATGCTCTCGGGTTAATCTGCGCATTCCTTCTCCTTCAGCACCCATAACTATAGCAACAGGCCCTTTCAAATCAGACGTAAAGATTTCATTGTCTGTTTCACCAGCAGTACCTACAACCCATACTCCTGCGTCTTTAATTTCACGCAATGTTCTCGCTAAGTTCGTTACTTGAATAAGAGGCACCGTTTCTGCGGCGCCACATGCAACTTTACGTGCTGTACCATTAAGCTTGGCTGATTTATCTTTTGGAACGATCACAGCATGTACGCCTGCTGCATCGGCACTGCGTAAGCATGCACCTAAATTATGAGGGTCAGTTACGCCATCTAACACCAAGAAAAATGGCATACTATTTGCGTCAATAATGGCCTTTAAGTCATTTTCATTCAGAGCTTTTGGCGCCTTAACATTGGCAATAATTCCTTGATGCTGTTCACCTTTAGCCTTATTGTCTAGCGCTTTTCTCTGCATAAACTGCACAGAGATACCAAACTTGCGTGCTTCATTAACCACGGCACTTAAACGCTTATCATCTCGCCCTTTAAGCGCGTAGATTTCTAAAAATCGTTCTGGCTCTTTTGCCAAAATAGCTTCGATAGAATGAAAACCAAAAATTAATTCATTACTCAAAATTTATGCTCCAGCACTGTTCTTTTGTCGCTTACGGGCGTTTTTCCCAGATCGTTTCGCTTTCGTAGACTTCTTTCCTACACTCTTTTTCGTCGCCTTTTTCGCACCTGAGACGCTCGCTTTTTTACTCTTTTTCACCACACCTTTTGGCGTGGTCTTTTTACGTTTTTTCGCTTTTTTACTATCTTTTTCTGCTATTTCTTCCGATTTAGCTGGCTTCTCGTGCGGTATCTTTCCAGCCTTTAACTGAGCACGCACACTGCTATTTGCGGCTTTTTCCGGCTTCTGTTTTTTACGCCTACGCGCATAACGATCTGCCTCTGCTTCGTCCGCTAAAGCAAGGTTAATACGCCTTTCATCTAAACTCACCGACGCCACCACAACACTGAGCTTATCACCTAAGCGGTAAACCGTTTTGCTGTGCTCACCCACTAAGCAATGTTTTGCACCATCAAAATGGAAGTACTCATGACCTAAATTACTGACGTGGATGAGACCATCAATCTGTAATTCATCTAGGCGTACAAATAGCCCAAAATTGGTTACCGACGAAATCACCCCAGAGAATTCGTTACCGACATGATCTTGCATAAACTCGCATTTAAGCCAATCTGCCACTTCGCGAGTTGCATCATCGGCGCGACGTTCTGTCATAGAGCATTGCTCACCCAACTGATCGGCTTCATCATCAGAATAGACGTAAGCACCAGAGACTTGCAGCCCTTGCTGCGCTAAAATGCCCTTAATTGCACGATGCACAACCAGATCTGGGTAACGTCTAATTGGCGAGGTAAAGTGAGCATACGCTTTTAACGCCAATCCATAGTGGCCAATATTATCGGGTTGATAGACGGCCTGTTTCATTGAGCGTAATAGCATGGTTTGGATCAGTTCGGTTTCTGGACGCTCACCCAGTGCATTTAATGCTTCGGTAAGTTCCAGCGGTGTCGGCTCATGACCTATTATGCTCTCAATTCCTAAGTCTTGTAAAAACTGTCTGAAGTGGCTCAATTTTTCAGGGTCTGGTTCATCATGAACGCGATATAAGCTGCTTGCTTCATGTTTTTCCAACAATCTTGCCGCAGACACATTGGCCAATATCATGCATTCTTCAATCAGCTTATGCGCATCATTACGCACCACTGGGACGATAGACTCTATTTTGCGATAGGCGTTAAATACAAAACGCGTTTCCAATGTTTCAAACTCAATGGCACCACGTACTTGACGCGCTGATTTCAGCGCCATGTACATATTGTGCAATTCGGTCAGGTGCGGTACCACCTCAGCATATTCACTTCGAAGCTTCTCGTCACCTTGCAAAATATGATGCACTTTGGTGTATGTCATCCGTGCATGCGAGTTCATAACCGCTTCGTAAAAGCGATAACCGGATAAACGTCCTGCCTCTGACACCGTCATCTCTGCCACCATACAGAGTCTATCTACCTTTGGATTCAATGAGCACAGCCCATTTGAAAGTACCTTTGGTAACATAGGCACCACTTGCTCAGGAAAATATACTGAGTTACCACGCTCAATCGCCTCTTTATCGAGTGGGCTATTCTTCTCCACATAGTGAGATACATCCGCAATCGCAACCCACAGACGCCAACCACCAGCACGTTTGCGCTCACAGTAAACCGCATCATCAAAGTCACGGGCATCTTCACCATCAATCGTCAGCAGAGGTAGGTGGCGTAGATCAATACGCCCCTCTTTATCACGTTCACACACTTGTTCGCCGTGTTTACTGACTTGCTCTTCCACAGCTTGTGGCCAGATATGAGGAATATCATGGTTTCTCAGTGCTACCTCGATTTCCATGCCTGGTGCCATATGATCGCCAATCACATCCGTCACTTTACCCACTGCATTCATTTGTTTACTTGGACGCTGGGTAATTTGTACTTGGACCATTTGATTATGACGAGCACCTTTTTCACCGCCCGGCAAAATAACGATATCTTGCGTGATACGCGGATCTTCAGGCACCACAACCGCCATGCCGTGCTCTACAAAGTAGCGCCCAATAATCGGAGCCCGTTCGCCCTCTAAAACCCTGACAATACGTGCTTCTACTTTACCACCTGAGCCGCGGCTAGCTGCTTTGGCAAAAACTAGATCGCCATGAAGCACTTTGTCCATTTGATGGCGCGTGATGAACCAATCTTTTTTCTCACCTTCCACTTCCAAAAAGCCAAAGCCATCCCGGTGTCCAATCACTTTGCCTTTGACAAGACCGTCATCACAGGGAATGACGTAACACTTAAACTTATTAAAATGCAGCTGACCATCACGCTCCATCGCTCGTAACCGCCTTTTAAAGGCAATCTGTCTTTCTTCATCAAACACATTAAGTGCCTGACATAGCTGACTAAAGCTGGTCTTTTTGGTGCTGGCTTTGATATGTTCAAGTATGTATTCACGGCTAGGTACCGGATTATCGTATTTTTCTTGTTCTCTTGAGAGATAGGGATCCTGCTTTGGCATGCATTATCTGTGTAAAGGAGTTATAGCTTTATTCTAACGCAAAACAGCATAATGACCTAACCCCATAAAGCGCCATTTTTAAGATTAAAAGTTTATAAAAGGCACCGGATAACTGCACATTTTGTCACCCAATGCCCAAGGGAGATCCTTTCCAAGCCCACTTAAAACTTGCCGACCAAGTTCAAGAACCAGCCTTTAGAGTCGTAATCTAAATCAGTCAAATCATCCGAGAAGCTCGTGAAGTTGTAACCTACTCCTAACTTCATATGCGTCCCTACGTGACGGTGAACAGCCAAAAGCGCGCCAGAACGGTTATCTTGCGCAAGATCCACAGACAAGTTTCGCCATTCTAAAGTTGCATCCCAATTGTGTATCATATGGTAATCCACACGCAGCACGCTGAGCATCGCTGCTGAGTCCACCCAGCTTCCAGTGTCCCGTCCCATCCTGATCTCGCCTACTCGCTGCGCCAGCTTACTACCCAGCTTCCAGCGCTCAGTGAGCCGATAGTCCACATCAAGCATCCACACCTTGCTGCGTTGTTGTGGTGTATTATCCAAGCCTACTCCGCTGAGCTGAGAAACAGGCGCTAAATCCTCTAGGTAAGTAAAACTCGCAATACCTGACCACGGGCTCGCGGCAATGGGTCGATATGCGACGCCAAACTGCGCTTCGGTAAAATCACTGTTTAACGCCCCTCGCGGCTGACTATCTGCTATTGAACTGTCACTTTGAGCCCAATCTAGCCTCAGTTGCGCACGCCAGTCTGTATTGATCTTGGCTTGGATATTTTGTCTAGTAAGCCAAGCCGTTCGGGTTTCAATACTATTTTCATCTTCTCGATACTCTAAAGCACCGCGCCATTGCCAAGTCTCATTCTGAAATCCAATAGAAAAGGTGGTGGCATCTCGCTCAATGATGTCTTCTCCCTGCTCTAATTTTCCTTGCTCTAACCCAAGACCAGCCTGCCAACCGGCTAAAAAACGATGCTCTACACCATAGGCATGCGTCAGCCCTGTTTTTCTGGCGTCTTGCTGCCAGATCTGTTCGGCATAGACACTAGTTGCCGAGTTGAATCGATGCCTCGAACCTGTCACCCAATTCTTTTGTTTGCCATTGGAGAATAAATCCCCTCCATCTGGATCAACTCGATAATCTAGATACAGGTTGCTGTCGTCTTGATAGTGCCAAGTAGCGCCAAGCTTTCCTGCCTCACCCAAGTTCCCATCAGATAACTCAGAATTAAGTTCAACCTTATCAGCAACTTGAAATTCAGCACCTAAACCCACTCGATTATTGGCTACACGCGCTTGAACGCGCTCCACAGTGCCTTGTATATAGGCATACGGCTGCCAATATTCAGATCCGCTAAAATCAATTTGCATAACGGCGTCCGTGCGTCCGCCTTCTTCCGTCTGAATAGGTTTCGCAATCTCAGTAGATCTTATTGGGAGCTTCCTGTTTTCATGACGAACACCCATACTCACCTTCCAGTCGCGGTTTAACTGATAGATATAGCCAACTTCAGCTGCCTGTCGGCGCTGCTGAGTTTTAGCATCTTGTACATCGACCTTCAAATTTAGTGCATGACTTTCATTGATTTGCCACTCCCAAAAAGTGCCAAATGTCTGGGTATCTACAGGGCTTACCTGGCCTGTAGAATTAAACCCCATAGCAGCTTGTTGCCAATAGAACTGTCCCCATCCCTGTTCATTGAAGCCAATATCAGAAAACTCAAATGCACTTTCTATACGCTTCGCATTGGCCTTTACCCCGTGATCAGCGGATTGTAGTGACTCAAAGTTGATCCCGCCATTAAAAGAGCTTTGAACATCACTGATGCCTTCGGTTTGTGCTAATTCCACTTTTACGTAAGCGCTGTCGCTCGCACGATATGTCGCATCGAGTGCTACTAACGTATCATCGAATGTTGCCTGCTCTTGATGGCTGAGGGTAGCCCCCAGTTGGAACTTATCATTGAGCCAGTGGCTCAATCTTGCACCATAGGTCAGGTTATCTAACTTATCAATACCTGGAGTGTACTCATATTGAGCAACCAAATAGACGGGGTTACTGTCTAAACTAGCTGTGCGTACAAGTAAATCATCTTGCTCAAACGATGACAGCGGTCGATTTAATAAAACTCGCCCTTGCAACGCGTCGATGTCGTAATCTTGTCCCGGTGATAAACGTCTTCTGACTAACACCAACCCTGTCACTTTATCTCGAACTTCAATTGCGACCTGCTCAGATCCCTGAACAATATCTTGATGTTGTAAATAATAGAGTGAACCGCCCGTCGAACGATGCGACTCATAAGCCGCTAGCGTGTTTGCTTGCGCAGCGAAAACTTGAGCCTGCGTTTGACCATCACCGTCTAAATTCAGTGCCTCACTGATATATTTAGCTTGCAGACCATATAAACCACGCTCCACTCGAGCCAGCTCTGTATCGCTTATTCTAGTATGAAAGTTACCCCATAAAATATGCGATTGGGCCTTTTCTACTTTTAAATATACCTTCCCGTTACTCGGCGCATCATCTGTCACAGCAGAGTCATCGCCATACTCTGTAGGGTGTTGCTCTTCTTCTAAGCGACGGAACAAACTTTTGGGATCTTTCTCATGAAGCCCAGAGAGGAGTTTATTGAGCGGTTGTTCTTGCGTATCAATACGTGCGGTTACTTGATACTCATCTTGCCATTTCCCAGTCACGTAACCACTTAAGCGGCCTTCAGCAAACAAGTTACCATCGCGGTTATGTTCACTACTTAAAAGTGATACGGGACCATTGTGACTGTTTTGACCTAGTGTCAAATCCGCCATTGCAACGTAAAACCAATCGCTTTGCGGCAGTGCTAGGTCACGATGAATTAAGTGACCCTGCCCTTGGTTATCTAACAAAGCAACTTCCGCTCGATGAAATCCGCTTGCAACGATTTGCTGGTGGACAAACTTACGCTCACGATTTACGGCAACAACCCGACCTAAAAAATAAACACGATGATGTAAAGGCACTTGTTGACCATACAAGGTCAATGTTCCACCCTGTAGCTTGATGTTTTGTTTGGCCAGCATAGACTGCCCAAACCCCGCCATCAAATAGCCTTCTAGCTTGCCTTTTTCAATAGCAAATCGCGGTCTGAAATCTGCTTGCACAAGGCTAGTTTCATCAAACCGACCTTGCTTGTCATAGACTCTAAAACGATATTTCAGGCTCATACCGAGCAAGTTACTCGGCAGGCGCCAGCGTCCAGATAACTCTTCATCTAAGGCCACTTTTGCCAACACCTTTTTGCTATTTGGCGCTAAAATTTGAACTTCCGCATAATCAAAAAAGCTGTGATAGTTACTATAGCCCTTAAGGTTTAACATCAAGGTGTTACCGGACTTGGTCAACGCGTGTTGAATGTTGAGCTTGGGTAACGCGTTGAGTGGGTCATACTTTAACTGCAAGTTAAAATCAGCGAGGTTTATATCAGCACAACGCTGACTATCTGCATTGTTTACGCTGTCTTTTGGGCTAAATGCTTTACCGTCTAGCGTAATACTCAACGGTCCTCTATTAGCAATGTTGCCGTTACATACATTGTCACGTACAGGAGGCGCAATAACATGTGCTTCTGAGATCGTTCTCATTTCAGTATATACAGCAATAACTTCAACACGACGGTTTCTCGCCATACCATCAAGTGTCGCATTGCTAGCGATAGGCTCTAAGTCAGAACGCCCCTCGGTAGTTGTTACCGAGTTGTTCAGTCCTAGTTGTTCACGAAAATATGCCGCAACGATTTTTGCTCGATGTTCTGATAACCCTTGGTTTGTCTTATAAATCTTGCGAGCATTCGCACTTAAACGCTGTGAATCGGCATGGCCAATAAAGTGCAGCCTAATATCTTGCTTACCACGTAATAAACTAACAATGCGATCCATCTCTAATTTTGTAGTACCAGTAAGATAATGTTTACCCGAGACAAAACGAATTGCTGAGTCTTCGATAAACTCGGCAGATTTCTGGTCTTTTACTACACGGCTAACATCGACTTGTTTAGCCTGTGGTTCACTCAGGCCACTAAATACAAAATGCTTTTGTACAAGTACTTTTTCGGTATTGACCTGCGCGTTAAAGACACTCATTCTCTCCTCAGGTAGAGGTGGCGTCATCGCATAGCTTGCAAGCGGCGTAGCACTAGCTAGGCCGCACAGAATCGTCAGAGGAGATAAAGCGAAGCGGTTAATCACTGCTCACTCCTGCCTGCTTTTTAGCAGGAAGTGCTGGTATATAAAATGGGATCATTTCCGTTTCTAAAGTAATTGGCAATGCGTACTGAGCAGCTTGCTCTTGTAGCCAAGTAATTAAAGTTTCAAGTTTTTGTTCGGC
Organism: Pseudoalteromonas luteoviolacea NCIMB 1942; assembly: GCF_001625595.1. Lineage (GTDB taxonomy): Bacteria > Pseudomonadota > Gammaproteobacteria > Enterobacterales > Alteromonadaceae > Pseudoalteromonas > Pseudoalteromonas luteoviolacea_A. The sequence goes on along the minus strand of NZ_AUXT01000112.1, from coordinate 4,000 downwards.
TGCTGTCGACTGTTCTTGCTCTGAGAGCTGGTAGGCAACACGTAATATTGTTGGAGTTTGGTCAAGCGCCTGCATTAATTGCAGCATTTGCTGCTGATACTCTACTTGAATATCTGAGTTGCTAAATAACTGCTTGGTTACTTCAATTCGCGCCACCCTGTGAATACTTGCAGCAAAATCAAGTTGTTGTGATTTACCGCGAGTTAAACGTACTACTCTTGGGTTTTCAGTGATAACACGATAACCAGAAGGTAAACTGCGCTCATCCAATTTCACGATAAAATTACTGCCACGCACAGAGTGTGGGATATCGGCACAAGCTAAATGATAACGGCCATATTGATCTGTGGTGATCCAAAGACCTTGAGCAGTTGCCAAACGTACAGCAGGTAAACCTTGTTCATCAGAATCTTGTATCCCATTACGGTTGCTGTCATCAAATACCTGACCTGTGAGGTCACTACAATCGAAGATAGGATCTGGTACTACCTGTACCGCGGCCGTACCGATATTAGAAATTCGATTGCCGGACCCTGATTGATATAATCCACCAACAAACTCCACCCATGCCTGATTAATATATTTGCCTTCGCTCACGCCACTACCCACCACCGCGAGTAACTCAATACTAACCACTTGTTGCGGATGCAAAGATTTACCACGCCAACTCAACTGTCGGCCGTTTAACACAGGTTCTTGAGGCAACCCATCTACCTTGGCACTACCCGCAACATATTTAAGGCCTGCTGGCAATTGGTCAACAAAAGCCAATGGCGCCAGTGATTGCTCTGATTGATTAGTCAATTTAATACGATACGGAACTAACTCACCAACCACTACATCTTGTTTAAGTGCTTGTTTGCTGACGCTAACAAGGTCATCTCCAAAGGCATCTAGTGGAATATGGTTGTTAACGACATTGCCCGACGGCAGCTTTGGCTCAATATAAAAACGCTGATAGTACTGAGTCGTGTGCATGTCTTGCAGTGCTTGATCAGAATGTTCGGCGCACTGATCAGCATCATGTATTGGTGCATCGAGTGTTGGAACCGTTTCTTCTGCGTATATTGTTATTGGCAGATCCCGAGCACCTACTCGCAGTGTGTTATTACATACAGGTAGTAACTCCGAGCCCTGCGGCTTATAACCGTTAGGAGCAGTAACATGCAATTCGTAAACCCCTGCTGGTGCTTGTGCAAACAATAAAAACTGATAGTAGCCATCATCGCTGGTGGTCTGTTCAACATTCGCCTCTCCACCAACAAGATGGAATTCAGGTTCGAAGCCTTGCGGGCCAGTGATTTTTATTTTCGCGCCAATTATAGGCAGGCGAAGCTTTGAATCGTAAATAACACCTGAAGGGTCAACTGGCAGTGATTGATTTTGTACGTTTTCGCCAGCGCTAACTCGCAAGTTTAAAATCGTGCCTTTTTCCGTACTTGCATCAGGGTCATCAGAAACAGGTAACCCGTAAATTACACCACCTTTAGGATGTCTAAACCTAATTTCATAGGTGCCTACGGGCAGCCCTTGAAAAATGTACTCACCATTTTCATCCGACTGGACGGCTGCAAGCGGTTCAGCATCTAATGGATTACCTTCACCTGTCATTGGATCTGGAAGTAGCTCAACAAGCCAACCACGTTGACCGTTGTTATCGTCTTTCTCTCGGTTGTGATTTTTATCTAACCAGACCAACCCTGAAATGCTGGCAGGATCCATTAACTGTTCACCGAAATTATACGAATGTGCTTTGGTGACATGACGCTCAATGTGGATCTGAGAGATTTGATCTTCACCAAGTACACCGCCAATACTGCCCACGCTGTCTAGCCCGTCTTGAGTGTTTTCTGGTTGAAACTCCGTAATGGTAAAACCGCTTTCTGCTGATAAAGGCAAGTCGACAAATTCATAGCGACCATAAGCATCTGTCAAGATTTCTCGTTTCACAGGCTGATTGTCTAAATCTGCGCCCTCAATCAAAAGCTTGACTGAGCTTAAGCCTATTTCATAGGTGTCTTGCGTGCCGTTATCATTTAAGTCCACATAAACTCTACCGGCTAAATCACTGCCGCGTTCTGCAAAATTGTAACCTGCAGCATGTTGAGCGAGTGCTATTTCAATGCCTGTAAACAGATCTTCACCAATGGTTCCGCCGCCATCACCGAGCTGCTCTTTACCGTCTAACCAAGCTGAAGGCTGAATTTGCTGAATTTGGTAAGTGCCAGGATAAAGAGCACCAAACTCAAAAACCCCGAGCTCATTGGTTAACACTGTGCGTTCTATAATTTCACCGTCAAGAGTGACACCTGATAACGATACCTCTGCGGCGCTCACACGCAATGTCTCATCATTTTCCAAGATGCCGTCTTCGTCGGCATCAACCCAAACAGTTCCTCGCAAGGATGCTTTTGGTAATTCGGCAAAGTCGAAATTGCCATACTGTTTGAGCTCTCTCACAACCCCAATAGCAATTGCGTCAGAACCTTTAGAGTTTGCCAGAACAACCCCACTATTTGACTCTCGCCCATCGAGATATGTGTCCGGCTGTTGCCTTTGAGATACCACATAACCATCAGAATTAGACGGAGGCAACTGAGTAAATAGATATACACCCAATTCATTAGTTAAGGCACTGTGCTCCACCAAGTTGCCACGATGGTCTCGACCGGTCAGTATTATTTCATTGTCAGCTATCGCGTTCTCCGCGACACCTGAGTAAATACCAGAGTCATTAGGGTCAACGAATACACGACCACCAACGGCAATGCCAAACCCTTCGGTAAAGTTCTGTGCGACTAGTTCATCACCTTGCGCTAAAACTAAACCTGAAATCTCATCAGACTGGTTTGATCCTGTTATCAAAGTGCCACTTTGATACTCATATCCGTCAACATAAAACTCTGGTTGTATTTGAGTCAGTGTGTAGCCCTGTTCATCACTTTCAGGGAGCTGTGTAAATTCAAAAAGACCCGCACTATTTGTTGTTATGTTTAATTCTATTTTCTGACCAATAGAATTGCGTCCTGTTAGAGAAATCACACTGCTATTGATAGGCTCATCATGATCAGATAACAAACCATCTTCATTGGTATCTACAAACACAGCACCGCTTATGCTACCTTGATATAACTCGGCAAAGTGATACCCCATCACTTGCTCGTTAGTACCCAACCTCACTGTAAACATATCATTGCTATTGGGGATAACTGTACCGTTTAAAGACTCTTCTCCGTCCTTAAAACCAGCTGGTTGTTGCTGAGTAATTAGATAGCCAGAATCGTTACTTGCAACCAAGTTTGTAAAAGTAAATATCCCCTGATCGTTCGTCAGTGTCTCTACTTGAAGATCATCGCCGTACTTAGTCATACCCGACAGAGTAACGGTGACTCCGGATAGCCCGGTTTCGTCGACAGACCAAATACCATTGGTATTACTATCGGCATAAACAAGCCCCTGGATTTCGCTCCCTGCATGTAACTGCTCAGTAAAAATTGCTTCTTCCGTTTGAAGCATATCCTTAGTTAAGATGAGTTGTATCTCACTTTGAGAGCCAAATTGATCAGGCGTTGCACCTAAATAGTCCTGCCCTTCAAGGTAGTCGGTCGTGCCTTGTGTGATTTTATAGCCTGCTTGATTTGAGGCACGCAGATCTGTGAAATTAAATGCGCCTTTTGCATCTGTTACCATACTGAGCTCAACGACTTCTCCATAGAGATCCAGGCCGCTTAGTTGGATCGCAATGCCTTCTAACGCAAAGTCATTACCGTTAGGGTCGCCATCTTGGTTAATATCAACAAACACTCGACCCGATACTGATTTATCACCTGTGTTAAGTTGTTCAGTAAAGGTAAGCTTTGCCGTGGCTTCTTCATTCAACATCACTTGGATCTCGCTTTGAGAGCCAAATTGATCCGCCGTTGCACCAACGTAATCTTGACCTTCAAGGTAGTTTGTCGTGCCTTGTGTGATCTTATAACCTGCTTGATTTGAGGCACGC
>NZ_AUXT01000111.1 GCF_001625595.1 Pseudoalteromonas luteoviolacea NCIMB 1942 | reverse complement strand
TTTACCTCACTGCCTAGAGATAAATTTAGCGCGAACGACATAGCCAACTTATATCATGAACGCTCGGAAATAGAGCTGAGTTACCACGATATAAAATCATCCATGCAACATAATGCGATTACGCTAAGGAGTAAGACCGTTGAGCTTGTGTACCAAAAGTTGTTGGGATTGATGTTGGGGTACAACTTAATCAGGAGAGAAGCGAGCTTAGCAGCAGTATCACACAAAAGGGCACCGAACGAGATAAGCTTCAAATATGCATGTCAATTCATTGGAAGTCAGCTTAAAGTGATGGCGAATGCT
>NZ_AUXT01000110.1 GCF_001625595.1 Pseudoalteromonas luteoviolacea NCIMB 1942 | reverse complement strand
AGATTTTTGAACACTACCATTTAAACTGACAAATGGCGTGTATGGTTGATTAAAAAATCACATAGCGCTTTGACTTTTGCGTTATCTTTTAGGTCTTTGTGGTATGTGTACCACAGAGAGCCAATATAATCCGTTGCAAATAGAGTGCTGCTATCGAGCTCGATTAAATGCGCGTGCTTATTTGCTTCTATCTCAGACACCGGGCCAATACCCATCCCACTTATCACTGCTGATTGGATATCTAAAAATTGATTGCTCGAGTAGACAATACTTTCATTACTCAATCTTTTTATGACTTGATGAATAAAGGGAATATGGTATTTGCTTTTGTCAGGCATTAACCACTGATGTTCATTCATCTGCTCTTCGCACTCAGGCAGTCCAAATGTATCGACATAACTTTGTGATGCATAATAGGCCATTTTTAATGAAACAACGTGGCGTACAATCAGATCTGGTTCTTGTGGCTTAGGGCCAGCCCTAAGTGCAACATGGACAACGCCACTTTGCGCGGGAACCACCTCGTCAGTTGCGAGCAGTTCAATCCTTACCTTTGGGTATTGCTGGCGAAAAGCTTGCATTGCAGGTGCAAGAAGTGACGAGTATGACGTGACTGTGGTAATTCTTACTTTGCCGCTAAAGTCTTGCTGAACACTTTGTAATTTGTCCTCCAAAGCAACAAATTGTGCATCAATGTCAGGCATAGCATCATTCAAAATATAACCCGAATCGGTTAATTTATATCCTCTTTGGTGACGGATAAATAGTTTGACGTTTAATGCTTCCTCAAGTCTGTTTATGTGCCGCAGTACGGTGGTGTGATTGCATTGGAGTATTTGCGCAGCTTTCGCTAAAGAGCCCGCATTTGCCACAATATACGCAACACGAAAGTCATCCCAATTTAACTTTTGCATAAAAAAATAATATTCCACTTCGTCTATGAAATGAGTATATACAATTTTGCACAACAGTTTTTATATTTATGCACTACTTGTGGGGTGAATTAATCTGTAATCTAGATACAGGTATCCGGTTAGATAGGAGGCAAGGTGCTTAAAAACAGCAATAAAAGTTATGGTTTGGTAGCCATATTAATTCATTGGCTCATGGCGATAGCAATCTTTTTTATGTTTGGGCTTGGCCTGTATATGGTAGAGCTTACCTATTATGACCCATGGTACAAAGGTTCTTTAGACCTGCACAAATCGATAGGCATGTTATTGATAGCTATGTGGGTGTTGAGGTTGATCTGGCGACAGGTTAATGAGCGCCCAGATGAGCTACCGGGGCCAAAACTAGAACAAGCAGCTGCGCGAGTAGGGCACTTTTTACTTTACGCGTTGATGCTACTAATTCTTGTAAGTGGTTATTTAATTTCGACTGCTGATGGTAAGCCTATTTCTGTATTCGAACTAATTAATGTGTCAGCACTTCCTTGGTCTTTTGATAATCAAGAAGACATTGTAGGTGAAATACACTTCTGGTTGGCGTGGGCATTAATTGGGTTTGTCGTCGTACATATAGGCGCTGCGTTAAAGCACCAGTTTATAAATAAAGATAGTGGTTTAAGTCGAATACTAAAAGTGAATAAAGAAAACTAATTAAAGTATCTTGAGAGGAATTTATGAAAAAACGTATTTTATCCGCAGTTGTAGCTGCTGGCTTAGCAATTTCGGGCGTGGCTAATGCAGCTGAATACCAAATTGACAAAGCGGGCGCACACGCCTTCATAAACTTTAAAATTAAGCACTTGGGTTATAGCTGGTTAACAGGCCGATTCAATGACTTTGATGGCGACTTTAGCTATGATAAAGCCAACCCAAATGCGTCTAAAATAAATGTTGTTATTAGTACTGCCAGTATTGACTCTAATCATGCTGAACGTGATAAGCATTTAAAAGGAAAAGATTTTTTAAACGTTAAAAAATTTCCTAAAGCAACTTTCGAAAGCACTAAGTATGAACAAGTTAGTGAAACAGAAGGGAAACTGACTGGTATATTAGAGCTTCACGGTGTTAAGCGCACGATAACTTTTCCTGTAGAAAAAATTGGTGAAGGTAAAGATCCTTGGGGTGGTTACCGTGTTGGCTTTTCAGGGGAAACTTCTTTAAAGCTTAAAGACTTCGGTATCGATTACAACTTAGGTCCAGCCTCTACTCATGTGACACTTGAGCTGCACATTGAAGGCATAAAAAAATAAGGTATGGTGGCCTTGTTTTGCAAGGCCCTATTTTTACTTCAAAGCAGCAACCCCTTGCCAGTCTTCTAAGTCTTGTTCTGGTTTTTGCAATCTAAACTCCCCGTACTGCTTAACACCTAGTTGATCTTCCAGAATATCTACTTGTAGACCTTTTTCCTTTAAAAGGGACTCATTACCACTGGCATTAGTAATATCTCCAACCACGACGCGTTTGAAGCCTCTCATATATAAAAGTGTTGCGCACACATCACAAGGGCTTAAACTGGTGTACAGCGTTGTTTTAGAAAAATCAATTCTGCCGGCATCTCTAATTGCAGAGGTTTCTCCGTGGTTATATGGGTGTGACTCTTGCACAAGGGTATTGTGCCCTTTACCGACAATCTGATTATTTTCATTATTGATGATAACTGCGCCAATAGGGCAGCCACCTTCTTCGTAGCTTTTTTTGGCAAGTAATACCGCAACCCTCATGAAGTCACCATCGCTTAACTTTGTACTAAAATCATCAGAAATAAGGGTGGGTAAGCTAGTTGTAGGCATGTGTGCGATGACGTTAAGAGTCGTATCATTCACTTCAGTATTTTGTTCAAATAAAGGCTGTATCATGGTTTTATCCAAAAAATTGCAATTGATACAACATATATAAGAACAATAAGGAGCAATTGTGAAGTGGGCTACCAATATAAATAGATATTTATTGGTGGGCTAGAAATTAGATTGTTTGTTCAATCACTTTAATGCAGAATCTGGGTACAAATATGAAGGGAGAAAACGATGGCGAAATTGGAAATGTTGGTTGGGCTGTATGTAAAAAGTGATGAGCTGTATTTAGAGTATCGAAAAGCAATGACACCTATATTGCGAAGGATTGGTGGTGACTTTGGCTATGATTTTGTTGTTGGGGAAGTCTTAAAAAAGGAAACAAACAATGATATCAATCGCGTTTTTACGATACATTTTCCAAATAAAGAAACAATGGACACCTTTTTTATCAACGAAGAATATTTAGCAATCAAAGAAAAATACTATAAACCGGCAGTTGAACATACGACGATTATTCGTAGCTATGAAATAGTCGAATAAGTAACTTTTAGTACAACCAGATAGCGTAATCATAAAAATTTTAGTAATGAATAGGAAAAAATTGTCCTTTTTAATGTTTATTATTAGCTGTATTGTAGCGAGTGTTATTTATTTTAATTCAGTTAGTTAAAAGGAAAAAGAATGAAAAGATTAGTGTTGTGTATGGATGGAACTTGGAACAAGCCAGCACAATATGATCGAGGCAAAAGAAAGCCAACCAATGTCGTTAAATTAGCAAGGGGTATAGAGCCTGTGTGTCACGATGGCATCCATCAAGTTGTATATTACAGCGAGGGGATCGGTACGCACTGGGGAATGGACAAGATTTTGGGAGGTGGGTTTGGAATTGGTTTATCTGAAAATGTGATTAAAGCTTATCAATTTTTAGTTTTAAACTACCAAGCCGGAGATGAAATCTATGGGTTTGGCTTCAGTCGCGGTGCATATACAATTCGCAGTGCGATAGGCTTAATCAATAAAGTGGGCTTACTGCCTAAAGATCACGCTTTTTATATGCCAGAGGCATACAGATTGTATCGAAATAAGGCCTCAGATGCGGAAGTTGCAGCGTTTAAAAATGAACATCAGTGCACAGATGTATCGATTAAATTTGTAGGCGTTTGGGATACCGTTGGTGCGCTAGGTGTACCTTTTAAATTTGAACTGATCAACAACAGATACCGATTTCATGATGTTAGTCTGACCGAAAATATCGAACATGCTTATCATGCGCTTGCAATTGATGAAAAGCGCGGCCCTTTTAAACCAGCAGTTTGGACCTTGCCAGAGGGTTCCGAACAAACTTTAGAGCAAAAGTGGTTTGCGGGTAGCCATAGCAACGTTGGTGGTGGTTATTCTAAAGATGGCTTAGCTAATATTTCACTGCATTGGCTTAAAGAGAAAGCAAGCAATCATGGTTTAATATTTAACGAAAAGTTTTTGTCATATTATCGACCACATCATCTAGATGAATACAGAGACTCGATGAACTGGCTTTATAAGTTAACTGAAAAAATGCGGAAGTTAGGTACTAATGAGAGAACCAATGAATCATTACACGAAAGCGTTTACCAACGTATTTCTGAAAGTGGTTCATATCAACCAAGAAACGCTTTTGATTTCATAGATAGGCTGACAGCCAAGGGCGTTCAATAGTGTATTGATACTGAATTGATAGGAATTAGCAGCAATAGAATTCAGTGCCATCTTAAATAGTTATGTATTTTCACCAACTTTGTGCTTGGCCTTTGCGCTGATATCTGGTGTTTACTTGTTGCCTCAAGGAGTGATACAACGACATAAAGCTACCTTGATGTGACAACACATTAGTGCTTTTGAAGATGGCACTTTGAGATATCATAAGACAAACTAAACCAGTGTTTATTAAAAGAGCGAGGGCGTTCAAAATTCTG
>NZ_AUXT01000109.1 GCF_001625595.1 Pseudoalteromonas luteoviolacea NCIMB 1942 | reverse complement strand
TTAAGAAACATTTAATGATCCATTGACCGATCTTCTGGTTAGTTTATAAAGGCTTCTGAATTTATTCAGGAGCCTTTTACTTTGCAATTAACGACAGCACTTTCTCTTGCCAATGGCTATGCCCCAAATTCAGAAGGCTTAGGTCAACTGAGTGATTTCTTATGCCCAGATTTCATCAAACAATGTGCTGAAACTGCCGGTGTCGCTACGATAAGACGCAGGAGGCTGCCTGTAGAAATGGCGGTTTGGACGGTTATTTGTATGTCGCTTTATCGTGAAGACCCGCTGTGGAGCATAGTCAGCAAGCTGGGGTTTAGCATTACCCGGAAAAAAGGAACTTGTTGCACCCAGTGCAGTTGTGCAAGCTAGGCAGCGTCTTGGTGCAGATGCCGTTAAAGAGGTTTTTCATCAAAGTCAAAAAATGTGGAATGCAGATGCCAACCACCCCACATGGTGTGGCTTATCACTATTAGGCGTTGATGGTGTTGTATGGCGCACGCCAGATACACCTGAAAATCATCAAGCGTTCTGTACATGGAAGAATCAGCACGGCGACACAGCATATCCTCAAGTACGTATGGTTTGCTTAATGGAACTAACCAGCCATCT
>NZ_AUXT01000108.1 GCF_001625595.1 Pseudoalteromonas luteoviolacea NCIMB 1942 | reverse complement strand
CTCCCCATTCTTATTCTTCGTCGCGAGTTGACTTAAGACCAGTCCATTCTCCGTATCATAAGCAGTGACAAGCTGTAAGGCGGTTTTTTTATCATTCCGATAGGCGCCTCTAAGGACTTTCCCATCAAAAGCGATGATTGGTTTGTTATTAATTTCACGATGTTCATTGAGCCAATTGAGTAAAGCCTCAAGAAGTGATTCAGCAATAACAGATTTTAGAATTCTTGCAATTGTATGTCGACGGGGAATACCATGTTTAAAAGGTCG
>NZ_AUXT01000107.1 GCF_001625595.1 Pseudoalteromonas luteoviolacea NCIMB 1942 | reverse complement strand
GTGAACATTCTGTTAACAGCTAAGCCCTAATCACCTTATTTAAATATTCAGTGTCCATCGCAGCGCGGCGTTGTTTTCGTCGTACACTGGCTTTTAAGGTACTTTCTCTTTTCAACTGATTCAGTCCTACATGTCTGAATGTACTGAAGTTTTCAGCCGCGTGACCTCGATTGATTGGGCAGTTATCCTCTCGGAATGAGACATCAAGAACCCAGTGCAGTTGATTCTCAACTGCCCAATGGCTACGCACATGGTTGGCTAACTCTTTTGCTGATAACTGTGCAGAGCTGATGTAATAGCGAGTGTCGATAAGCTCTTTTCCATTCTCTATGCGGTAGTAAATCGCTTTCCCTATGGTCGTTAGTTTTGACCATTTTTCAGTAAGAGGGAGTGATTCAGCTTGAAGTACTTCATACTTACGATATTCGGTTCGGCCACGTTGTTGCTCTAGATAGCTGTGTCCGGCCGCATGTTCGCTCTGACTATCAGTATAGAAGGCCTGTTTAATTGCTTGATGCAACGACCCCTGATTCCCCTTAACTGTAAATAGATAATTCGCCTCTTTTTCAATGATCTTTTTGGCTATCTTAGTCTGACATCCCATAGCATCTAATGTTACTAAGTGCCCTTTTAATTCTAGTAAATCAAGCAATTCGGGGATTGCTGTGATTTCATTGGATTTTGCATCTGTTTTAAGTTGACCCATTACAACGCCATTTTGAGACGCGAAGGCACTGACCATATGGATAGTCGATTTTCTGTCTGATGGATCATAAGAACGCCTCAGAGTTTTTCCATCAATGGCAATCACTTGATTGTCAGT
>NZ_AUXT01000106.1 GCF_001625595.1 Pseudoalteromonas luteoviolacea NCIMB 1942 | reverse complement strand
TGGCTCTGCTTCTAGCTCGGGTTCAGCGGCTAGTTCTGACTCAGATTCAAAGCCTTGAGGTATCTGTTCTTCTTCATCGACCATGCCATCTAAGTGACCAGACTCGACTAGAGATGCTTGTTCTAACTCAACATTAGACTCACCTTCACCAAGCACATCGCCCAGATCGTTATCTAAAGCATAGCTCTGTGGCGCAGACTCTGGCTCTTCAAGTAACGCTTCTTCATCGCCTACATCTGCA
>NZ_AUXT01000105.1 GCF_001625595.1 Pseudoalteromonas luteoviolacea NCIMB 1942 | reverse complement strand
CTTGTTTACAAAGTGTGATCCTGCCCTGATAGCATGGGAAATAACCTGTATAAACGGGCCCTTGGAAGAATTGCTTTTATTCTTATTTTGGCTGATTTATTACTTTTCCTGATAAGAGAGAATAAACATGTCACAACTGGAAAGAGCGAAATTTAAAGCACTATTTAAGAACCTATGCTTTGGCTAATATTTAGTTTCTAACCACTAATTGACTTAGATGCTAAAAGTGCAAAAAGTTAATTAACTAATGGGCATAGTACTAGTTCTGTTTTAAGGAAAGTAAATGAAAGTAGCCTTGGTCACCGGCGGTAGTCGTGGTATTGGCGCAGCCAGCGCTAAAACATTAGCAGACAAAGGATATGCAGTTGCCATTAATTATAAATCCAACCATCAAGCAGCAGAG
>NZ_AUXT01000104.1 GCF_001625595.1 Pseudoalteromonas luteoviolacea NCIMB 1942 | reverse complement strand
AACTGAAAAATGACGGTCATCAAGTAGCACGTTGTACCGTGGAGCGGTTAATGCGAAAAATGGGTATTCAAGGTGCTCGGCGGGGCAAGGTATGCAAAACGACTCTGCCAAACGAGCAGCAAGATAAGCCATTAGATTTAGTTAATCGCCAGTTCACTGCTGAGCAACCAAATCAACTCTGGGTTGCAGATATCACTTATGTAGCCACTTGGAGTGGGTTTGTTTATGTGGC
>NZ_AUXT01000103.1 GCF_001625595.1 Pseudoalteromonas luteoviolacea NCIMB 1942 | reverse complement strand
ATCTACATGAAAAAATCAAAATTTAGTGACAGCCAGATAATGGCTATTCTAAAACAATCAGAATCGGGCATTCCTGTTCCAGAGCTATGTCGTGAGCACGGCATGAGTAGTGCTACTTTTTACAAGTGGCGTGCTAAATATGGCGGGATGGACGCATCACTTATGGCTCGTATGAAAGAGCTAGAAGAAGAAAATCGTCGCCTGAAAAAAATGTATGCTGAAGAGCGGTTAAAAGCGGAAATAGTTCAGGAAGCGTTACAAAAAAAGTGGTGAAGCCATCGCAACGTAAAGTGATGGCGCAGCA
>NZ_AUXT01000102.1 GCF_001625595.1 Pseudoalteromonas luteoviolacea NCIMB 1942 | reverse complement strand
TTTCTGATTACGGATTTTTTATGGCAAACACTTATTTGTTCAACGGTGTTATCGATGATTCATCACTAGAGTTTATTTTTGAACAGTTGGCTCAACTGTCTACATTTTGTGAACACATTTCTGTTGAGTGGGTTGCACAGGCAGTAGAATTATCAACTAAAGCGACAATCAGGAGACGCAGACTTCCCAGCGATAAGGTGCTTTGGTTAGTGGTTAG
>NZ_AUXT01000101.1 GCF_001625595.1 Pseudoalteromonas luteoviolacea NCIMB 1942 | reverse complement strand
TTGTTAACTGACTGGCATTAACCTCCTCGGTGGCTTTTTTAATAGGACAAATCAGCTAGGCTTCTTTCACGTCAATCGGCCTTGCTGCTTTTACATAAGGAACCTTAATCCTTACCTCAAGGCCTTTTTCAGGTTTTGACCAAGCAGATATTTCGCCTTTTAGCAGTTGAGTTACTAAATTATAAACAATGTGCATACCCAACCCACATCCACCCTGACTGCGTTTTGTGGTCACAAATGGGTCGAATAAAGTGGTTAAGCTGCTACCACTCATACCAATTCCATTATCCTTGTACATCAGCGACCAAGACCCCTCCAATAGCTGCAAATTAACTTGAACACAGCCCTCGTCTTGATGCTCAAACCCATGGATCATTGAGTTATTATACAGGTTGGTCAATATTTGATAGATGGCTCCTGGGTATGTATTTACGTCGATTCGTTCGTCTCCATCAATTTTTAACACAACGTTTTTACCTTTTGCGAGAGGCGCAAGTGAGCTAAAAACATCCTCTACGTATTCTTTTACATTTATATCGCGCTGGACTTCGCTTGAGTGGTCAACAGCTACTTGCTTAAAGTTGCTAATAAGTTCTCTCGCCCTGTCCAAATTGCGATTCATCAGTTGGTACCCTTCCCTTTGCTCTATTATTGACTGTTCAAGCTCCGATTGCTTAAGGGTTTGATTTTCTAATTTCGTCGAAATTTGTTTGAGGCTTTCTTCGTTGTATGAAATAGCGGTGATTGAAATGCCTAAAGGTGTATTGATTTCATGGGCAATACCCGCAACAACATTGCCCAATGAGGCCATTTTTTCACTTTCGATCAACTCTTGCTGCGTCCGTTTAAGCTCAATCATAGCTTGCTCAAGCTTTTGGTTTTTGCGATACAATTCATCCGTACGCACTGCCACTTTTATCTCGAGTTCTTCGTTTAAAGACTGCAAGGCATTTTGATGGGCTTTTAATTCAGCAATGTCCTTTAGTGCACCAGCGACCCGCATTACTTTACCATGACTATCACGACTTACAACTTTTCCCCGCTCAAGTACCCAAGTCCAATCACCGTCGACAGTTTTTACTCGAATCGCGGTTTCATAGGTATCCTCATCTCCCTCTAAGCAAGCTTCTAGCTTTTCTTCCCACGTAACACAGTCTTTGGGGTGAATAAAATGAACAGCATCGCTCACTGCCATCCAAGACCGGCAGTCACCATAGTCAATTCGAGGTTTAACGCTATAGCGGTAGATTTTTCCAGTTTCAATATGCCAATCCCATAATTCATCTTGACTTGCCCAGAGCGACAGCTCTAACCGCTCCTGCAATTCGTTCATGGTTTGGTTATCACTGACAACTTGCTGGAAACGTTTCTGCCTTTGCCTTATCCATAAATAAAAAGCCAAAGTTAACGTTAGAATATACACAGCTTTTGTGTAATTATCCCACCACCAAGGCGCTTGTATTTCTATATCAAACAAATGTGTTGGCGAGACTTGATTGAATCGATTTATGGTATAGGTTTGAACTTGGTATTTGCCTGGATTGAGTTTTAGCAGGTTAATTTGTCTGACACCATCAGCTAACTTCAGCCACTTTTCACTCAGCCCAATAATACGGTAGTAAAAGCGCAGCCCTTCAGAGCCATAATCCAAACTTGAATAGTGAAGCGATAAAATGTCTTGATTATGATTGAGGTGAATACGTGTCGTTAACTCCGGTGCGAGTTTCAACTCATCATCAGTAGACGGGTGCAATTCATTTCCCAACAACTCAATGCTCGACACCAACAACGGCCTACTGGTTGGCGCAATCCTAATTTGTTTTGGATAAAACTGGTTAAACCCTTTAGACCCCCCAATAAACACTCTACCGTCAGGGGACAACCAACTAGCATTATAATTAAACTCGTTCCCCTGTACGCCATCCACAGGTAGAAAGTTGTCGATGTTAAAATCATGAATATTAACTCTCGATAACCCCCCACTGGTGCCAAGCCATACATGGTCCTGCTCGTCATATATTAATGCCCAAACAGCACCATTTTTCAGTCCGTCTGATTTTTTTATAACTTTCATAACTGTAAAATTGCTATTTACAATGGACACACCTGATTCACTACCAGCCCAAATACGACCATAGCTGTCCTCTTTGAGCATAAACACGATATCAGACACAAGCGAATCAGCAATCGTTAACTGCTCCAATACGCCTTCTTCGTACTTGAACAACCCATCTCCAATGCTGCCAAAAATAAGTCCGTCACCAAAAGGTAAAATAGATGACACGTGGTTCGGTGCATTGTCTAATTTTATAAATGATTCGAGTTGCTGTGATGCCTCATTGAAATACAAAAGCCCCATAGTCCGAGAACTGACCAAGATTTTGCCCTTGTATGATATGATGTCATTGAAGCTTAGCTCCGGTCCTTTACCTACATCAGTTGACAATTTCAACAACTCACCACTTCCAAAGTCCAATCTGAATATACCAAGCCCTCTTGTAGCCAGCCACATATAATGATTTTCAATATGTAGCTTGGTAATGAACGCATTCGAAAGCAGTGAGAGCTGCTTATATTCCCGGAAGGCGGCTTTAAACCCTGAACCGTCAAAAAAGTATAAGCCTGATGATGTTGCGAGCCAAAGCCTGTCCTGCCTATCAAGCGCAAAGTTACGAATATCAGGCTCTTGCATAGGGCTATCTGGGAAGTTGTATTCACTCACATGACCAAAGTTTTCACTCAATCGACTGATAAAGTGAAGGCCTCCGGTTTCAGTACCAAACCAAAGGTCACTATTACTGTCTTTCAATACAGACATAATGCTGTTGTCCTGCAGCCCTAACCCCTGCCCTTTGTGCTTAAACCAATGCTTCTTGAGGTTTCCTTTGAGGTCATATAGATAAACACCATAGTTAGTGCCTAAAAATAAACTGCCAGATGAAATGTGAATATAGTTGAGTTCTAGGCCTATGCGTTCACTCACTTTGCTGCGCCAGAGGATGCGCTCATAGAGGGTGTCATAACTAACTAGTTCGTTACTTTTAGACAGTAAGAATACTCTTTCACCATTTAGGCGCATATGTTTGTAATCACCGTTTAAGAGTTGACTTCCTTGTCCGGACTGCGTATTAAATGCCATCAAGCCCTCTTCTGATAGGTAATAAATAAGATTTTTATTCGTGACAATATGGCTGATAAATCGCCCACTGAGCTCAAGGGAACTCGGTTCAAGGGTCACTTTATCAATCAAATAAAACTTATTATTTTCTGTAGACACCGCAATGTGGTTACCACTACAGCTCAGGGTTTTTACTCGATCAGAAGATATAACATCATAGTGCTCTTTAAGAAAGCTTTGAAATCGGCCAGTTACAGTGTGGTAGGCGCTTAACCCTGTACTGGTACCGATCCATACGGTTTCCCCGCTGTGGCAAAGGCCCGTTATAAATGCCCCTGCAAGCTCATTTGGATCTTGTTGTTTGCTAGTGAACTGTTTGAATTCATGGCCATCAAAGCGGTTTAGCCCCGCTTGAGTTCCAATCCAGATGTAACCGAGTTGATCTTCAGCAAGTGCCATGATCGTGACCTGACTTAATCCAGACTCATAGTCAAATCTACGCATTACTTGTGAAGTATCAGTAAAAAGAGGGCCTGCGATAGAAACACTAGACCATCCTGTCAGCAAGAAAGCCAACAACACCAGCCTACATACAGCTCCATTAGCAAACGATTTTATCATTACCAGTAAGTGCAACTTAAACAGCATAAAATGCCACTTAGTATCGAAACTTACCAATAACTATAGCAAAAGCTACGTTTGGCGTTGTAAAGCGGTGAGTTTTAATTCAAATCGAAGTTGCTGATTTCTCCTGTGCCATGAAGCAACGCGTATCGCTTTAGTTTACCTTCTTCCAATTCAACTAAGCTAATCGCAGAGTCAGACACTAGGTATCGTCCCTTTCCATAGTCAGATCTATGTTTGGATACCGCCAATTGCCAGCGTTTTGTAAATAAGTTAAACGGGCTCCACGTCGCGAATAACCAAGTATCAAGTTTCTCTAATATGTTCAACAAACCTTTAGGAAATTCATTTTTAATACCTGATGCTGTCAATTGCCATATTCGATTGTGATGGCGGCCAAAGCGTGCTTGGACAGAGAAACAAAAAGAATAATGCACATCTCCTGACAGTATAATGGTCTCTTTAGGCGTGTCCTCACGTTTAAAGATATCTATGAGCTTTTTTGCCGCGCCTTCATGTGCCATCCAATTCTCAACATCGACAACCAGAGGTTGTCCACAACTATTGAATATCGCTTGAATCGTCTCAATTACTTTTACGCCAAAAACTGGGGCGGGACTTACAAGCAACACACTCTCATGATTGATAAGGACATCTTGCAGTTCCATTAAACTTTCCCAGTCCATCAGGCCGCTGGGCTCATTAAAGTCTTGCTCACTGCGCCAACGATGCGTCCGGGTATCCAGCACAACCACCTTTGGATAAGTGTCCAAACAATAGTGCCATTGACCAAAACGGTTAATCGTTTTATCGAATCTAACGAAGCACCACTCATCACCTTTCAATGACTGCCTGAATTCGCTAAGTAGCGTGCCGGACTGGGTCAACGCATCATTTCCAAGCCCTTGAAACAACCAGTAAGCTATCAGGCCATTGTTCACGATTCGCTTACTCTCATTCGAGTTAGCTATATTTTGCTCCCACTTTGGTGTAAGGTTCCAGTCATCAGTGATGTCATGATCATCGAACATCATCAGAGTTGAGATATTAGCCATCAACCTTTCGACACTAGGCAAGGTATCAACAAAATCGCGAAGCGCACGTTCTTCAGCCTCAAATTGTAACGCGTGTGGTTTACTCAATTTCGCCTTATTGAATTCAAATGGGTTTACAAGAGTCCAAGCTATAGAGCTGAAATTTAAAACATAAAATGCGATAAACTCTTCAAAGCTTATTAAGTGATTACCTGCCTTGACACTTGAAAAGTGCGGCTCATCTTTTCTAGTCCAGTATCCCAGCGACAATTTACTGCGCTTTTCCCATGATTCTTTTGGCAGAAACTCATCTCTTTTATAGAGCTGTGCTTCTAAGGTATCAGGTAGTGGCAAATCTAATGACTGCTCTTTGTAGATACCAAGTATAGAGATCAATTGATTTATTGCTTTTAACATTGGTCCCGCCACATCATCCGCATAAACTTGGTCGCCGGACATTAATAACAAGCTTGCCCTTTGTTCGCTCGCAATAGCGCCTTGACGCAAGTATTCATCAGCGGCTACCAAGCTATCTTTACTGGGGTGATGAGGGTTTCTACATGAGCCGTGTAATACACCTGACAGCTTTTTAGGAACAATCAAAGTGGGTGTAGTACCATAACTCAAATGGTCATGTTTTTGAGTAGAGCCATCTAATGACACATGATATGGCAAAGCCTTGTCGAGAGGAAAATCGCCTTGTTTTGGAGTTAAACTCAAAAAAATTAAGTACAAACGCTCACCAAGACCAATCGTAGTCTGCTTGCTATCCGTGCTTATACCATCAATAGAGGCCGTCAGTTGAAAAGGTTTGGTTACGATAAATTGCAAACAAATACTATTGGGCTCTGCTCTGCGGACCATAGGCCCGCTTAATATTTTTGGTAGATTAACCTGAGGTAATGCCATTGGTTCTGTTTGCTAGGCTAAATAGCTGATAAAAGTTGTTTGTTGTCGCTTGCGCAAGCTCTTTATAAGACAAGCCTTTAAGATCTGCTATAAAATACGCGACATCTTGAACATATGCAGGCTGATTGGTTTTACCCCTGTGAGGCACTGGCGCAAGGTAAGGAGAATCCGTTTCGATTAGTAATCTGTCCAAAGGCAGCTTTTTTACCACCTCTTGAAGGTCTACTGCATTTTTAAATGTAACTATGCCAGAAATGGAAATATAAAAGCCCATATCTATGGCTTTTTTCGCCATCTCCCAATTTTCGGTAAAGCAATGCAAAACGCCACCACATTTCTCAGCGTTATGTGCTCTCATAATATCAAGCGTGTCTTTTCTCGCATCTCGAGTATGGATGATTAAAGGCTTATCGAGCTCATTTGCCACATCTATGTGCCCAGCAAAACTGTCTTGCTGTACTTTATGAGTGTCCTTGGAGTAGTAATAGTCAAGTCCTGTCTCACCGATGGCCACCACACGCTCATGTTGTCCAAGCTCACGCAATTTTGCTCTATCTAGCGCATCCTCTTGATTTAATGGGTGAACACCGCACGACGCCGATACATCGTGAAACCCTTCGATTGCTTTAAGCATATCAGGAAATTGTTCAAGCGTGACACTTACACATAAAAAGTGCTCCACTTGCTTATCACGAGCAGCTTGCAATATTTCTGGCAACTCGCTTTTTAGCTTAGCAAAATCTAAACGGTCTAAATGGCAGTGTGAATCTACAATCATTACTACTTCTTACATTGTATAGGTTGGTTTATCGTGGTTTAGCGCTGTGCCTAAAAGCTTAGCGATTTTATCATTTAATAATTCGAACTCGGGGTCAAAACTAACGCCAATTCCTGGAGGGTTTGAGTTCTGAGCACCTTGAGGTGTTATCCATACCACCTTGCCAGTAACTTCCTCCTCCTCTAATGCATCAGGCAACATTACTCGCAGTGAAACGGCGACTCCCATATCAAAACGTGTATTTGTTTTAATGAAAATACCACCATTTTTCAAAAACGGCATATAACTTCGGTACAGTTCATCTTGATCTTCAATATCAACTAATAGTTCTTGCACTATATTTAATCCTGTTTCATTGCACTCTGAAGCCCAAAAACTAAGTTTGATAGGCTTAAATTCCTGTTCAACCCCAATACACTGCGGTGGTCAGACAAAAACTTTTCGATACTTGCAGCACAGTGCTGGTACTCTACATAGTTTAGTTGACCATTCATCACCTGTTGTTTAGTGACATTCATTAGAAAGCGACTAAAAACATTCAAAAGACTTGGATCTTTGCTTAACTCACTATCAAGTTCGGCGATATCTGAGATCCTAACAATATCATGCGCTACTTTCCATAGACTATCTACGCTATCCAAAATTCCAAGTGTCAACCAGCGTTGTAATAGCAGAGGTTGGTCACAAAAAGTCTCTAGCCATGGGTACAATGACGTATTAATACCTTGCTGTCCTAACCACATTTGGATTTGATGATTATCATCAATATTTACTTGTACTTTATTACAGCGGCTTAAAATAGTTGCCTTAATTTGAGATAAGTCATCGCATGTCATTAAAATATAGCGTTTCAGCGCAGGTTCTTCGAGCGTCTTAAGCAGCGCATTGGTCGCAGATTCAGTCATTTTTTCAATTTGCTCAATAACGACTACTTTGTTGCCACCCTGCTGAGCAGAATGAAATATAAACTCATTCAACGCTCGGACTTCATCAACACCAATACTACTTTGCTCAGCAGATAGTACGAATAAGTCAGGATGATTCTGAGCACTAAATAAGTTGCAACTCTTACAACTGCCACACTGCGTTAGTGTATCTTGCGTATTCACACATAAAAGTGCATTGGCCAAGTTTGTTGCCAATGCACCTTTTCCAACGCCTTCTAACCCATGAAATAGCTGAGCATGGTGAAAACGCTGCTGGGCAAAACTCACTTGTAATTGGTTTTGAAAGACCTGTAACCAAGGATACATAATGTTAAACGGCCCTATCTAAAAAACGGTAATTCATACTTTTTTAAGTAAGTTATCTACGCTCGCGATACAGCGCTTTAATACTTCTTCTTTGGAGAAGCTTGCATCAATCACTGCAAATATATCTGGCTCTGTAGCAGCTTGCGCCAAATACCCATCTCTAGCTCGGCTGAGAAAATCAATCTTTTCTATTTCTAATCGATCCATCCCTTCACCGCGCTGCTGGACTCTTTCTAAACCTACTTTAGGGTCTAAATCTAGGATGATATTCAAATCAGGCTTAAAACCGCCTAATGCCAGATCGTTAATAGTTTTAATGGTTTCTAAGTCAATTCCTCTCGCATAGTGTTGAAAACTAAACGTAGCTGCATCAAACCTATCTGAAATCACAACTTTACCAGCCGCCAAAGCAGGTTTGATTTTTTCTATAACATGCTGCGCTCGTGCGGCGCCAAAAAGCATTAACTCGGTGATATCAGACATCTGAGGCGTTGAAGGATCTAAAATCACGTCTCTGATTTTTTCACCTATTTCTGTACCGCCTGGCTCACGTGTTAGAACAACTTCGTACCCCTTTGATAACAAGTGGGCTTCAATGCCCTTAATTACTGTGGTTTTACCTGCACCATTGCTACCATCACAAACCAACATGAACCCTTTGCTCATTTTACATCCAAGCCTTCTTCTAATGCATGATATGCCTGTATCTTAACGCCTTTTATGTAATTTATCAGTACTGCAAGACGCTTTTGGATATTAATCGTTCAATTAACCAATTATATCGACGTTATCACTATGCATGTTGACCAGAAAGCCACCGACTGTGGCACTGAATGCTTTTTTACTCTATTCGCAATATCTTATGACAACGCAATCAGTTTGATTTAAGTCCTTATTTTGACTATTTGTCATTGAATTGTGTACGGATAGACCTTAGTATTGTTCAAAACAATAATACGAAATATTTAGTTTTGAGTACTTTTAGTCGATTTTTCTTGCTTGAAGAAGAACAAAGACCCACGGTTAAAGTCCCAGCCTGGCGACTAAGTGCGCTAAGAATTATCTTGGCCACTGGGTTAATATTATGCTTTGGCATTTTTCTTAACAGTTTACCTGCAGCCATCGACTATGATTTAAACTATGTGATTGCATTGACCGCAGGTTATACAGTTAGCTTAGGTGGTTTACTTTTCCTCAGTAAACGCGCATTTTTTCTTACCGCGCATTTGCTGTTACTGAGCATTGTTCTGGCTGGTCTTTTTATTAACCTGTATATACCTAACGTAGAGCTTTCTCACCTTGGCTCAATATTTATGTATATCACACCTATCATTGCGCTCATATTGATTGGTAAAAAAACAGCTACACTTTACGCCGTCGTTAATATCCTGCCTTTTTTAGTAATTATAAACAATATCGACATTTCCCTCATTCCAAAAGGGCAACGGATATTAGTTGACGCTCCACTGCATATTCAACTACTGCTGTTTTTCTTTTTGAATTGTTGTATTCCTTTGGCAGTGTGGAGAACCAGCCTCGCAGCAAACCGCCTGAACCAACATATGCTCGAAAACAATACTTTGCTGAGATCGCAAAAACAGATATATCAGCGGTTTTTCCAAAAGTCTTACAACGCCATCATTCTTGTCGACCCCAGTTTAAGTATTGTTGAAGCAAACGATCAAGCTAAAAGGTTACTGGGGATTCAAACGGCCTCCTTACCACTCAACTTAAGCCGCATCACCGACGATGACATAACCTACCTCAAATCAGATAGCGACCTATTAATGGATGTTGCTAAGACCTTTTCAGTGAATGAACGATGCATTGAGGTAGCAGCACAAGAGCAGCATTCAGACAGGATTAAAGCTTGGTATTTAGAAGATGTGTCAGATCAGCAGCAGATGCAACACGATTTACTCGCATTAGATGTCGCCCATCAACAGGCTAAGTACTTCGACAAAACCACTAATTTGCCAAACAAAACATGGCTACTAGAACAGTTACAAGTGCATATAGACAGAGGTACTCCGTTCGCCCTACTTATCGCTGATAATCTCAATAAACACGTCCTAGACTATATGATTGATGGCGAGCAACACCGCACGCTCTATGCACGAATTAATCAGCTTGTTGAACATGAGGCTGATCTACTGGATCAAATTGCTTATATCGGTGCTGGCCGTATAGCTATACTCGTTGAGACTCAAAGTTCACTGAGTGAGATGGCCAACAGGTGGCATAAAAATTTAGATTTTTGGCTTAAACTCGGCCAACACCAATTCCACTCTAAGTATGCGATTGGCATAGCCACCTACCCTGAGCACGGATATGTAGCAGAAAGACTTCTGAAGAATGCACTACAAGCTTGTGAACTAAGAGCGCCAGAACAAATGGTCACTATATTTGATCAACTAACTCGCAGACAAACACTAGCACGACATGAAATGGCATTGCTTTTAGAGAAGTCCATAGAGCTAGGTGAGCTTAAACTTTACTTGCAAAGTAAGCATGATGCGAACAAGAACATCATTGGCTACGAATCGTTGGCAAGATGGCGCAGCAACCTTTTAGGTTGGGTTCCACCGTCACAGTTTATTCCTATTGCTGAGGAATTTGGACTAGTGAGAAACGTTACTCGCAGTATGCTCACTATGGTTTGCGAGTTTTTAACAAGGAACATGTACATTGATGTTCCTATTGCTATCAATATTAGTTCACGAGATATAGCAGACCCTGAGTTTGTTAATGATATTCAGAGAATTACTCGGTCATATGGTATTTCTCCCGAGTCAATCGAGCTTGAACTAACGGAATATAGCTTTGCTGATGATCACAATCAGACAATGGAAAAGTTAGAGGCCCTTGGATTTATTTTAAGTATTGATGACTTTGGAACTGGATATTCTAACATCGCTCGCGTGTTAGAGTGTCCAATAAAAAGGCTCAAGTTAGACAGAAGCCTGCTAACAGATATAACTGATGCAAAGAAGCAACAAGCATTATTACTTGGTTTAATTACAATTTGCGACAATATGCAAATAGCATTACTGGCAGAAGGTGTCGAAACGTATAGTGACTTCACTATGCTGAATGAGTTAGGGATTAAAGAGTTTCAGGGCTATTGGTTCAGCAAGCCATGTCCTGCTGAGGAATTGCTTAATATACTCAAAAAACCAGAAGTTGGCACAGCCTCATTGTCATAATTTGGTCACACAATTCGTGTTTAATAACACTGTCCAAATTAATTAGTTTGGCATTTGAATTACCCCTGATTAATTGGCGCCTTATTTAGGCGCATTTTTTCGCATAAAAAACCCAGCATGAAGCTGGGTGTTATAGTCCAAATGCGTTTTCAGCAATTAACCTAGTAGTTCACCAAGTTTTTGGCTCACGCTTTCAACTGCTTGAGTACCGTCTAATTTATGGTACTGCGTATTACCTTCTTGTGCTTCTTTTTGATAGTAATCTACAAGAGGTCTTGTTTGGTCGTGGTAAATACTTAGGCGCTTACGAACTGTTTCTTCAGTGTCATCTGCACGAATAATTAAGTCTTCACCCGTCTCGTCATCTTTACCTTCAACTTTCGGCGGGTTGTAAACAACGTGGTATACGCGTCCTGAACCAGAATGTACACGACGTCCACCCATACGCTCAACAATGATTTCGTCAGCAACATCAAACTCGATTACATGATCGATATTGATAGTGTTCTCTTTCATCGCGTCTGCTTGAGGAATAGTACGTGGGAAGCCATCTAAAAGGAAACCTTTCTCACAATCAGGCTTTGCAATGCGCTCTTTTACTAAACCAATGATAATTTCATCAGAAACTAACTGGCCTGCATCCATTACTTTCTTTGCCTCTAGACCTAGCGGCGTACCTTCACTGATCGCTGCACGTAGCATGTCACCAGTTGAGATTTGTGGGATACCAAATTTTTCCATTAGAAATTGAGCTTGAGTGCCTTTACCAGCACCAGGCGCGCCTAAAAGGATAATGCGCATATTATGTTCCTCGATTCGGAGTTTACTGTATTTTATTTGTTTGGAATTTTTTCATATTGTGCATGGATTCTCAAGTGACTTATACCAATTGATGATAGGTTTTCGAACAGTTTGTACCTTTTCAATCGCGGCCGCAAAGTCTTTGCTCAAGAATCAAGCTGTATGGTCTAGCCCAAAAATGCTTTCGCTAAAAATCCGTGTGTTACAGCTATGTAAAAACAAATCCCCGCTAACGCAGCAATGCAGATCAATTAAGAAAATGATCAGTTGACCTATCCAAAAGATCATGAAAAATCCGTAATTAGTTTCCTGATTACGGATTTTTTTATGGCAAACACTTATTTGTTTAACAGGGGACTTAACTGTACTCTTTAAAAAAAACGCCCTAGGCCAAGTAGACCTAGGGTCGTTAAGATGAATAAAAGCCGTTACCCTGTTAATCGCAAAGCTGCTCCTCTAAAGTGAGCGGCATTGCGCCAACGCGGTGCTTTTACACAAAATTTATTCAATTATAAGAATGCACCCAGTGCTTTAACTTGATCTAACATTCTGTTTGAGAAGCCCCACTCGTTGTCATACCAGGCCATCACCTTAACCAGTTTACCTTCAACTTTTGTCTGAGTTGCATCAAACACAGAAGACGCAGGGTTATGGTTAAAATCAATAGAAACCAACGGTAGCGTGTTGTATTCCAATACGCCTGCCATCGCACCTTCTGCTGCAGCTTTTACAATTTCGTTCACTTCTTCAGCAGTAGTGTCACGCTTAGCAACAAAGGTTAAATCAACAAGAGAAACGTTTACGGTAGGAACGCGTACGGCCATACCATCAAGTTTACCAGCAAGCTCAGGTAGCACTAGACCAACAGCTTTCGCTGCACCTGTTTTAGTTGGGATCATTGACTGAGTAGCGCTACGAGCACGATACAAGTCTTTGTGATAAACATCACATAGGTTTTGGTCGTTAGTAAACGCGTGAATAGTCGTCATGCTACCCTGCTCGATACCAACCACGTCATTTAGCGCTTTAGCAACTGGTGCTAGACAGTTAGTTGTACATGAAGCGTTGGAAATGATGTTGCTATCTGCATTCAACACTTCACTATTCACACCGTGAACCACTGTCGCATCTAAATCGGTGCCTGGTGCTGAAACGATTACTTTCTTAGCACCAGCTTCAATGTGCTTAGCCGCCGCGTCGCGTGAAGTAAAAATACCTGTACACTCAAGTACGATATCTACGTTTAGTGCTTTCCAAGGAAGGTTTGCAGGATCACGCTCTTGCGTTAATGTAATCTCATCGTTGCCAATGACTAGTGTTTTGCCAGCCAAAGTTAGCTTTTCATTAAAGCGACCATGAACTGAATCAAATTGCGTTAAATGTGCATTAGTTTCAGCTGGTGCCAAGTCGTTAATTGCAACAATTTTAATTTGTTCATTTTGACCTGATTCGTAAAGTGCGCGTAATACGTTGCGACCGATGCGGCCATAGCCATTAATTGCGATGTTAATCATGATTACATTCCCCTAATTATTTAACTTCACTTGCTTGTTTCGCAAGCGCTTCGATGGCTTGCCAATCTTTTTTTGCAATTAGCGCTTTATCCAGCATCCAAGTACCGCCAACGCAAATTACATTTTTCAGCGCCAAATACTTAGGCGCACTTTCTAGTGAGATCCCACCAGTTGGACAGAATGTCACTTGTGGAAGAGGTCCACCAATAGACTTCAACATTGGCGTACCACCCGCAGCTTCAGCTGGGAAAAACTTCAAAAACTTAAACCCATGAGCCGCTAGTTCCATCGCTTCACTGGGTGTCGATGCACCTGGTAGAAACGGAATATCTGTATTTTTAGCAAGTTCTAAAAGCTCTGAGCTCACACCTGGACTTACCATAAAATCAGCACCGGCGTTTACCGAAGCTTCAAAAGACGCTTTATCTACTACGGTGCCAGTACCAACATAAGCTTCCGGCAGTGCTTCTTTTATTTGTTTTACTGCTTCAGCTGCTATAGGCGTTCTAAGTGTCACTTCAAGTGCACGAAGTCCGCCGTTGTACAGAGCTTTTGCAAGTGGAATTGCATCTTCAAGCTCTTCGATAACAATGACAGGTACCACTGGTGCTGCCGATAAAATTTCCTGTATTCTCATAATTACCCCATTCCCAATGATGTTAATCGTCGATACCAAAGGCGCTTGCGCCCATATCCGCACTGCTTACCATGTTTCTAAAACCAGTAAATAACTCACGGCCTGTGCCAAATGTAAACCCTGGCTGTGTCAGCTCAAGCTCGCGCTTAGATAGCTCTTCGTCAGAAACGTGAAGAACCAAGTCTCCGTTCGGCGCATCTAGCGTAACTAAGTCACCTTCACGTATTTTGGCAATGACTCCGCCCTCAACAGCTTCAGGCGCAAGGTGAATCGCAGCAGGAACTTTACCTGATGCACCAGACATACGACCGTCTGTTACAATCGCTACCTTGTAGCCGTGGTCTTGCAGTGTCGCCATAACAGGCGTCAACTTATGTAGCTCAGGCATACCTTTAGCTTTGGGCCCTTGCTCTTTGATTACTGCTATAAAATCTTGATTTAATTCGCCATTTGAGAAAGCATCCTGAAGTGCAGCTTGCGAACTAAAAACTTTTGCAGGCGCAGACACAAATTGATGCTTTTCATCAACGGCCGATACTTTAATTACAGCTTTACCTAAATTACCGGTTAATAGCTGTAATCCACCCTGCTTGCTGAACGGATTCGAAACAGGTCTCAAAACCTCTTCATCTAAAGAGTTTTCAGGGCAAGGTATCCATTTCACTTTGCTCGGACCTTCACTGTTTGTCATGATCACATTTGTATTAACATCCAGCACAGGTTCCATTGTGTAATCGTCTAGCCCTTCTCCAACAATGGTTTTGACATCGTTATGTAGGAACCCTGCATCACGTAACTCACGCATCAAGAAACCCATACCACCAGCAGCTTGGAAGTGGTTTACATCTGCCGAACCATTTGGGTAGATGCGCGTTAATAATGGAACAACTTCAGATAACTCAGCCATGTCTTTCCAAGTAATTTGGACGCCAGCGGCCTTTGCCATCGCGACTAAATGAATCGCATGGTTTGTTGAACCACCCGTTGCTAGTAAGCCAACTAAGCCGTTAATAACAGTTTTTTCACTGACGACTTCACCAATTGGGTTCGCAGACTTAGTGTTAATAAGTTGCTCAAGCATCATTTTAACGGCACTTGCCGTTAGTCCGTCTCGTAGCTCAGTATACGGGTTGATGAATGAGCTACCCGGAAGATGTAGCCCCATAATTTCCATCAACATTTGATTTGAATTCGCTGTACCGTAAAAAGTACATGTACCTGCACTATGGTATGACGCGCTCTCAGCTTCTAAAAGCTCTTCGCGACTAACTAAGCCTTGTGCAAAGCTTTGTCGAACGCGCGCTTTTTCTTTGTTAGGGATACCAGACTCCATTGGGCCAGCTGGTAAGAAGAAAATTGGTAAATGACCAAAAGACAGTGAGCCAATCAGTAACCCTGGTACTATTTTGTCGCACACGCCCAAGCAAAACACACCGTCAAATACATCATGAGACAATGCAACAGCGGTCGACATAGCGATAACATCACGAGAAAATAAAGACAGCTCCATACCATCACGCCCCTGTGTAACCCCGTCACACATTGCCGGAACGCCGCCTGCGACTTGAGCTGTCGCATCGTACTTAGTAGCTATCTTTTTAATTAAATCTGGATATTCGATATACGGAACATGGGCAGAGAGCATGTCATTATACGAGTTAATGATTGCAAGGTTTGGTTGGTCATCCGCCTTTAACCTTGCCTTGTCACTGCTTGAACACGCAGCCATTACGTGTGCTAAGTTACCACAACCTAACCCTGCTCTAACGCGCGTTTGTTTTTTTGCTTCTTGAATACGCTTTAGGTAGGCACTTCGAGTCTGTTGGCTGCGTTTCACAACTCTTTCAGTAACTTCTTGAATTCGAGGATGCAACATAATCTGCCTCTCTGCATGTTTAGAGGAAAAAGGCTCAGCACACCTATATGTACTGAGCTGCTTTGATTTACCCGTTCAAAGGTACGCTATCAGGTTGTCTCTCACCTCAACCTGACACCGGTGTCACTATATTAACTCACATCACTGACACCGGTGTCAATAGTTGAATATGAAAATTAAATTAAATAACGCGCATATCTAAATTATGGACAAAAAAAGCCCAATCGCTAGGATTGGGCTTTGGGCAAGTAAATGTAAAAATAACGTAATTAGCGCGCTGCGGTGGACTCACGTGTAATAAGTTTAGCTTCTAGTACTTTTTGATAAACTTCTGTTGATGGATCAGATATTTGCATTATCAATTGCTCTACAGCCTGTCGTGTCATTTCTTCCACAGGTTGCGCAATTGTTGTCAATCCCGGCCATATATGTCGCGCAATTGGTGCATTATCAAATCCGGCAATGGAAATATCTTCCGGCACTTTCAGCTGCCTTTGCGTTGCAAGCTTTAACACCGCCGCAGCCATGTAGTCATTAGACGCGAAAACGGCCGTTGGCATCGGATCCAAATCTAGGATCTCTTTTGCGCTGTCAGCTCCAGAATGGTAACTGAAGTTACCTTCTGCGACTAAATGAGATTTAAAATCGATACCATGTTTTAAAAGTGCATTTCGATAGCCGCTGAAGCGCTTTTCTGTCGCACTGTGATCTGGATGTCCTTTAATAAACGCAATATCTTTGTGCCCCAGTAAAATCAAATGTTCAGTTAGCTCGAACGCACCTTGCTCATCATTACTCCTGACAGAGATAGAAGAATCATCTTGAATAGCCGAAGCAACCCGTGCGTATGGAATATCTTGCGTTTTCAAATAATCAATCAATTCTTGAGAGTCTGAAAACGGAGGGGTTAATACCAGCCCATCTAATCTAGAGGTCGTCAGCAACTGGCCGACATTCTCAATTAGTTCAGTCCCTCTTAGCTCACAAGGGTGGATCAGCAAATTATAATTGAACTTATGACATGCCTCCAATGCGCCGCTTTGCACCCGCGTGATGTAACTTTTACTTGGATTGTCATACAGGCAACCAATAATAAAGCTCTTATTACGCGCAAGTCCCCTCGCAATTGGATTAGGTTTGTAATCTAGCTCTTTGAATACTTTGAGCACCTTTTCACGCGTTGCGGGACTAACATTAGGTTCATTATTCAGCACGCGGGAAACTGTCTTTTTAGAGACTCCCGCATACTCTGCAACACTGTTTATGGTAACTTTCTTCATATTTATTCCAATTTACGAAAACTGGTCTCGGTCATGTAAACACGCCGCAGCACCAATCAGAGGAATATTGTCCTGCACGACCAACGTTACTGGAATTTGCCCAGCGTACTGAGACATTATCCCCTTTTCCGTAAACCGTTCAACAAATCGACTAGAAATAAGTCGCTCAGTCATGCGAGGCAAGATCCCTCCGCCAATAAATACGCCACCTAACGCCCCAAAGGTTAACGCGATATCTCCTGCAACACTGCCTATCCAGTCACAAAACTGATTAAGTGTTGCGTCGCATACATCACATTCATTCGCTCTTGCGCTGATTTGTGCTGCATTTAAATCTTCGGCAGGCACCCCTTTAACCTGTGCCATTGCCTTATAAAGTCTCGCAAGACCAGGTCCTGAGAACACCGTTTCAACTGAAACATGCTGTGTACTCTCTTTTAGTACTTGCAATAGCTGTCTATCCAGCTCGGTTACCGCAGCAAGGCTAATGTGCCCTGCTTCGCAACTCATTACCGCACTGCCATGATTGTCTTTGACATGGCATGCCGCTCCAAAACCTGTTCCAGGACCCAACACTGCAATATTGGCTTTTGGGTCTGCTTGACCGGTTTTGATTTGAATATTGTCATCTTTACTTAGATGAGGCGCTGCATAAGCAAATGCCGCAAAATCATTGATCACTGCAAGCTCATTGAAATCGAACTGGATTTTGATATCTTGCGTATTAAAATTCCAGCCTAAATTGGTCAAATAAACTTGCTGACCTTTTATCGGTCCTGCAACAGCAAAGCATGCTCTGGAAGGCCTTTTTATTGTTAAAGTTGCAAGAAATGCAGCAAGGGCAGATTCAAAGGATTGAAATTCCGCACTAGGAAAAGTGAATTGATGGTCTATAGCGAACTGGTTTGTGTCTAAATTAAATTCTGTCACGACAGCAAATCGCGCATTAGTCCCACCAATATCAGCAACGATGATTGGTTCAAACGCACGGTCATGACCATTTAAACTTTTAAGTGTTGTCTGGCTCATGTTGTTTTTTCTCTGTTGTAGTGGTATTCCAACCACCTTTCAGGGTCACCCCTGCTAATTATCCAAAATTAATACTCAGCCGAAACTTTGCACGCAGGCTGAAAAAATGCTGCCCTGTAACAGGGCAGCCAAATATGTTTTGACAACAAAATGATAAAACAGTGACATTATGACACCGGTGTCAAATATCATCAATAAAAATTTGCACCTTTTATGAAATTGGTTGCAAAAAAAATAGAATCACAGACAATATCCAAGACGTCATTAAAACTACATAGAAAATGAAAACAAAAGGAAAAGCAACGTCTTTTGACATCGCACACTACGCAGGTGTTTCTCAATCGACTGTTTCAAGAGCACTACGAAACAGTCCACTTGTGAATGATGAAACACGCAAGAAAGTGTGGGAAATTGCCAATAAACTAAATTATAAAGTCGACAAGAACGCCAGTAATTTACGCACTCAACAAAGCGCAACTCTGGCAATTTTGCTATTTGAAGACCCTACTGGTGATGAATCCCAAATTAATCCTTTCTTTTTAAATATGTTGGGTAGTATCACTCGAGCTTGTGCGAAAGAAGGCTACGACCTTTTGGTTTCATTCCAATCAATCAGTCAAGATTGGCGTGCTGAGTATGAAGACAGTCACAGGGCCGATGGAATTATTTTGCTTGGCTACGGCGACTACATGGACTACCAATCTAGGCTGCAAAACCTACTTGCTCAAAATACAAAGTTCGTCTGTTGGGGAGCAACAGTCGAAGGACGACCAGACTTAACAGTGAGCTGTGATAATTATGGCGGAGGACAACTTGCCGCCCAAAATTTCATTTCGGCTAATCGGACCAACTGTGTGTTTATTGGCGACGCTTCCGAGCATAGCCCCGAATTCCTTACTCGTTTTATAGGGTTCAAAGACACATTAGAACAGCACGATATTGCTCTTGGCGAGCGATGCGTTGCCAATGCAATATCAACTGAAGAGTCCGGTTACCACGCAACGCACTCCCTACTCGCCAATAACGTTTCGTTTGATGCGTTATTTGCAGCAAGCGATCTAATTGCGATTGGCGCAATAAAAGCGTTAAAGGAGGCTGGGCTGAGCGTACCTGAAGACGTCAATGTCATTGGATTTGATAACATTGCGGCGGCAAACTATATCACCCCTTCACTTACAACTGTTCAACAAAATACCACTCTCGCAGGTCAAATGCTTGTGCAAAACTTATTGGCCTTAATAAAGGGTGAGCAAATCACCGATACCTTGCTGCCCCCCAAATTAATCCGCCGTCAGTCAACTTCTTAACGGCTTGAGGTTGGTAAGGTCACTTTACATTCTGAGAATAATTGCTCCCAACGCGTACGATGGTCTTTCACCCAGCGTTGGGCAACTTGTTTTGGGCTAAGGCGCTCTCTATTTACCTGAGCAGATAGTTGCTCTATCTCCTCATTCGTTAAATCGAAGCTTGAAATACTTTTCGCTAAGCACGGAAAAAGCTTGACAAAGCGACGACTCGAGACTTTTTTAAGCCAGCCTGATTTTGGGTTTCCGCAATCGTACTCTAATCTAGAGTTAGCACCCCAAGTAGGGTCAGTCTCACATTCTAGGGCATGCTCAGGAAACTCAACAAACTCACCGGGGTACACAGCGCCTACCCAATTGGGCGTCCAATTAAAAATAAGTACTGGCCGCCTTTGTTCTACGGCACGCTTAAGTCGTACCCATAGTGCGCTGTCATCATCTACTTGTTCTACAATAAAATTGAGTTCGAGTGCTTTGATTCTTGCTCGTTCAGGCTTTTCCCACGGTCCTGCAATATATACTCCCCTACCTCTCGAACTAGGACTAGCAAACACGCCATAGCACTGCTTTAACGCTTTCCAATCAGGTAAACCTGGACACAAGCTTTTCACATATAGCGGGTACCACCAGTCCTCTCTGGTTACGACGGAGTAATTTCCTAAATCTATGATTTCGCCGGCTTTATGCAATTGTGCATATTTATCTTCCATCGTGCCTTCCCACACTTCAAGCTGCAAGTCAACGCGATTGGTTTTAAGTAGATACCATTGAACATCAACGGTTATATTTATTAGTTCAACTTCGTACCCCAGCCGAATAAATATTTGACTCGCAATATTCGCAAGAATTCGTTGACTCGACCAGTCATTTACCACCACCCTGATAGGTTCCGATAAGGCCGAAAAGTGACTTCCGACCAACATGGTAAACGCAATAAGTCGCTTCTTCATATTTGTCTTAATATCAATGATGGAATCATTAAATTATAGATACTAAAAATAAACCTGTTGCTCTTGCGGTCTGTTTCTCGAAGCTAGGGCTGTAAAAATGACTTTTCCCAGACCCCGTCGTTTAATATAAATAATTCACGCAAATGCAGCCTATCCTCTTTGAATGTTAAAAATTCAATGCGATGAGCTGCAACACTGTAGCCTCCCCAGTTTATAGGCCTTATTGAGGGGTTAATCGAATTTACCCTTTTAATTGCAGCAACTTTATTGATTAAATCATTTGGGTTCGTCAATGGCTGGCTTTGCTCACACACATGCGTCGTGATCTGAGCACCAGTTGT
Source organism: Pseudoalteromonas luteoviolacea NCIMB 1942 (assembly GCF_001625595.1). Taxonomy (GTDB): domain Bacteria; phylum Pseudomonadota; class Gammaproteobacteria; order Enterobacterales; family Alteromonadaceae; genus Pseudoalteromonas; species Pseudoalteromonas luteoviolacea_A. The sequence goes on along the minus strand of NZ_AUXT01000101.1, from coordinate 26,055 downwards.
ACGAGTTTTCCAATACTTGTCAGCATCTTCATCTGGTAATGGAGCAGCAAGACCTGTTACTCGGACTTGATAGCCTATATGGTCCCACCAGGCTGTTAATGCGACTTTATTGCAAGCACTGATTTCTTTTCCTTTTGCCGAATCTAAATATGTACAGAACACTATGCCATCGTTTGACACTGATTTTAAATCAACAAATCTTGTAGCAGGAAACCCCCCGTCATCAATAGTCGACACGCAAACTGCACTCTTTTGCTTTAAAGGCGAGTCCTTTAAAGCACACTCCCACCACTGTAAAAACTGCTTTACTGGGTGCTCCATACACCTAACTCCTTGTATTTATAATTTACTATTTACTAGCCTAACTTCTTTAAGCTATTTCGAAAGCGTGTAAATATAGGCTTCATAGACTTTGCCGGTTTCTGCAGAAACCTTACATATCACTCTTTTGTAACCAGCACCTTCAAAGTCATCAAGTATCTGCCAGTGACGCTCTAGGTTTTGCGACTTAAACACATACCCTTCGATAACGATTCCTTCACTATCAAGTTTAATGCCTGGATAACCATGAGCTGCGCCCCACCCCTTTTGGTATAAATTCCCCCTGACAGAGGCCTTTTCAAAAGTGCCTCCAATATCTTCGAGAATATGGGAATTAACCCGATTAGGCGCTAAGGTACCGTATACAAATAACCTTATGTTGTTGTCAGTCATAGATCCTTCTCCAAAATATTAATACATACTAAGCCTGAGCTTATACGCTTTATTACATGATTATCCTCAACCGTAAAGCTAAAAAGAACGCAAGAACTAAACTGCAAAAAAACTGAAGTTTGCTAAGCTGTAGGTTAGGCATGACGATCAGGAACCATATGATTGCTTTATAAAAATTTTTATTACTGTCCCTTAATAACTAAACAACGGGGTTGAGCAATAAGTGCAAGTTCATGATTTAACATTAATGCTCTCGTTATTTATTGCATCATTGACAGGCTCCCTAGTCTTGATCTCAATGGCCAGAATGAGCCAAAAAGTAGAAGGTGCTAGATACTGGGCTGCCGCACTTGGCGTGTTATCTTTGGCCTACCTATCGCAGATATCTATGCAGAGTGCTCCGAGACCTCTCCTCGTGACAACATTTAATTCCTGTCTAATACTCGGCCATTCTCTTTGGCTCATTGGCGCATGGTATTTCGTCTATATCAAACCATCTTTAATTCGTATTGCAATCCTGATTGTGCCTGTTTTTATTCTATCGCTAATATTTACGGTGATTTTGCCTGACAGGGAGTGCCGATTAGCTGTCATAGGTGTATGGCTTATATGTGTTCGCGGCCATTATGGTTGGGTGCTGTGGCAACACGCTAAACATGATAAAAATGAGTATTTAGCAACTCAAATTACGGTAGTTGTGGTTTTACTTGAGATAGCATTGAGCATGCTCTACACACTGTATGGCACTTTTGGCTCACTGCCTAATATTGGGTCAACCTTTAGTTGGGTTGGCGGCTATACATGGTTAGTGGCACTGATTGGCATCGTTGCCGGAACACCGCTTTTGATGTTGCTCAGTGCAGGTCGGTTTGTAAGAAAACTCGAATACTCAGCCCATCACGACGAGTTGACAGATATACTTAATCGTCATGGTTTAAGCAAATGCTTAGAAAACATGATGCCATTGTCCAAAAGAAAATGTGACTCACTCGCTGTGATCATGCTAGACGTTGACCACTTTAAACATGTAAACGATACGTACGGGCATACTATGGGCGACGCCATCTTAGCTGAACTGGGCGCGACGCTAAAAACACAAGTACGTAGTTCTGATCTCGTCGTTCGCTGGGGGGGCGAGGAGTTTTGCATTTTACTGTTCGACATCACTCCAACTCACTCTCTTCAGCTGTCAGAAAAAATCAGAGACGCTTTTTCGAAAAACGTTCTTCGTCTGTCTCATCAATTTATCACTAACCCGATAACTTTAAGCGCGGGTCTTGCGTTCAGCGATACGATTTCGAGAAAACATATCGAATCGACGCAAGCACTGGCTGATCGCGCGCTTTATGTCGCGAAAAAGAACGGCCGTAATCGAAGCGAGCTATACAGCAATGAAGAAGCCTAGCGGCTGATTTATGCTCTTAAATGCGTATGTCGATATCATCATTTTCCATGTTCATTGCAAAATGTTATATCGACTCAGTACGCTTTATCGCATTTTTAGACTAACTAGCTGGATTGTGAATCAATAAATAGCTTGGTTTTGGAGCAGAACCATAAGTAGGTAAGGTTGAACACGAGCTGCCGTCTGAAACATTATAATGCACTGTAACTTTCAGGTTTTCTTTAACAGCAGTCGCAGCATATGATGCCCAAAGTGAGCACATAACGGTATCACTATTATTTGTATTACAAATAGTAGTCCAAGTATTTCTCCAAGCACCATTTATATTCACATCACCATTTGACTGGATATACACTCCCGCAACTTTTCCAGAGCAATATAGTGGTGCAGCACTAACAGAACCAGAAATCAAAAAGGCTGCGGCTAATATAACTTTATTCATTTGTTTTTTCCATTTATAAAATAAAGCACAATTTTATCACAAGCCTTTTCTATAGCCTATAATTTAGATTATAAAAATAAAAATCAGCTCATTAATTATAAACCTTAATAATATCTCAAAAAACTGACCTGCTCTAATAGTTTTGGACACCTCATTAAGTGAGTGAACTAAATCACAGAGGTGAATAATGAAACCCACAAAGAAAACCAGAAAAGTATATTCAGCAGAATTCAAAGAAGAAGCCCTAAAACTAGCAGCTAAAGTTGGAGTTGCATAGGCTGTGCGCGAGCTTAGTATTTATGAATCTCAACTTTACGCATGGCGAAGCTCGGAGCAAAAGAAAGCGTCCACGTCTGAACGAGAAAGCACTCTGGCCACAGAGAATTCCAAGTTAAAACGCCAATTCGCTGAGCAAGCCGAGGAGTTGGAAATCCTAAAAAAGGCAGCCATCTACTTCGAAAATAACCCAAAGTAGCCAGATTTGAGTTTATTAAAATCAATCATGGGTTGTTCTCCATTGTCAGAATGACCCGTGCATTGTCTGTTTCACCAAATGGGTATTATTCATGGTTAAACGCTTGTCAGCGACCAAGTAAACGAAACGTGCACAAAACAAGTGCGTGATGAAAAAGTCAGACACATTTTTGATTCACGACATTAAAACCATCGCCAGTAGTATAGAATTTGCTAGGGCAGAACTTTACCGCCAACAAGCCAAATCAAAAATGGGCGGGTAATATCACCTACTTAATGACAAGTGAAGGCTGGTTATATCTGGCCGTCATTATTGGCTTGTATTATTGGCTTGTATTCTCGCTCAGTGATTGGTTGGTCGATGAGTAACCGTATGACTTCAACGTTAGTCTATGATGCTCTGCAAATGGCTCTGTGGCGAAAAAGTCAGGCTAAGAGTGTTATTGTGTATAGCGACCGTGGCAGCCAGTATCACGCTCACGCTTATCGTGACTTAATGAAGAAGAGCGGTTTAATCCAAAGCACGAGCCGTAAAGACAACTGTTGGGACATAGATAATATATTTACTCATGCTGACAATGATGATCTGACCCGTACTGGGATTGATCTCGTGTCTTTGTGTTGACCTGTCGATCTTCACTCGTCAGTAATTTCATCACATTCAGTGCCAGTGACCCAATAGGAGCATTGTGTTGCATCACCTGTGTCCAGTCCTGTTACTGAAATAATGAGGACTGCCCGGTATGTACGACAATCAAACAATCAGTGATTTGACATTAGGCGTTGATACTCACCTTGATAACCATGTAGCTGTGCTTGTAAATGGCATCGTTCAAGTAATTGATACTCTTTAATTTTCAGTTAACCCAAATGGATATAAAGAATTACACAAATGGTGTTGTTCTTTTGGAACGGTAAAACAAGTAGGTTTGGAAGAAACTGGGACATACGCAGGTTAAGGGGGAAGTCAGACCCAACTGACGCTGAAAATGCGGCACGGTCAGTTCTAGCACACGGTTCTACTGCAATTCCAAAGTATCACGACGGAGTAGTTGAGGCGATGAGATTTCGAGTTGTTGCTAGAAAAAGCTCAGTGAAAGCCAAGGAGTTAGCGTTAAGTGTTATGTACCTTCTAGCTATCAATGTGCTTTAGCATGTATGAAGTTATTATCTCAGCGTTGGGAAACCTTATCGCAAGAGCTAAAAAATAATAGATAAAAAACTTAAATCGTTAACATCTTCAGCCGCTTCAACACTGTTGGAACAATACGGCGTAGGTAGTTATGTTGCAGCAACATTAATGGTCGTTGCTGGCGACAATCCTGAGCGTCTAAGAAAAGAGTCGTCTTTTGCCTCATTGTGCGGAGTTACTCCTTTAGATGCCTCTTCGGGTAAACAACAACGTCATCGGCTAAACCGTGGTGGAGCAAGAGATGCTAACAATACTGTGTGGACAGTAGCATTAATACGAATGAGTAATGACTACCGAACACAAAAATATGTTGAGAAAAGGTCGTCAGAAGGAAAATCAAACAAAGAAATTCAGCGTTGCCTGAAGCGGTATATTGCGAGGGAATTATATCCGATTATATATCTGATCTTTCAAAATTAAGTTGACCTTGACATAGGAGCGTTAATTTCTGCGTTGAAAGCTTCTTCCTGTCAATGAAAGTTGAAGTTGTTCAATATGAAACAATTATGAATCGTGAAGCTATGCGTCAGCACATATTTGAGTACATCGAAATTGATTATAACAAGAAGAGAAGGCGTAGTGCCGTGGGCTACTTAAGCCCATAAAGATTTGAACAATTAAACATCGCTTAATGAAGTGTCCAGTTTTACTGGTTCAGATCATTATTTATTTAGGAATAATCGTTAACGACTCAATACGTTGCTCAAAGTATTGTGCACTTGAGGTATCACCAATTGATCTATAGTATTTTGCTAAAAGTGTATAGCAATCTCGAATTCTGTTTGTAAGTTCTAATCCTGAGAAGTGTTCAATGGCACTTTTAGTAGCGTCAACGGCCGACGGTTCGAGGCTATCAACGCGCCACAGTGCATTTTGATAAAGAATAAAAGAGAGCACCTCAATATTTTCAAGTTTTGCGCTGTGTTTAAGGGTCAATAGCGATTGAACATCTTTATCTAAGATAGCAAAATCAACGGGCTCAGCCGAGTATTTTACAACAAGCCATCGATAATAAACCGACTTTTCAAGATCCTCGGTATAGATATTTACCAATTCATTTGCATATGCAGCCGCTTTTGAACTATCTCCTGCAACATGCGCTTTTTTAGCTAATACGGCTTTGATCGACAAGGTTAAGTCAATATTCTCAAAACGTTGCATCGTCTGTACACGTTCAATGGACTCATCAGCTGCTATGAAGTCTTCTTTGTCTAAGTAAACCGAAGCCAGTTTCAGTAAAGATAGCCCCATTAGCTCGACGTCATTGCGAAGATTCGCATATTTATATGCTGTTTTATAGTTTAAAACAGCCTGAGCTAATCGCTGTTCTTGGCGTTTTCTATCACCCCTAGCCAACCAAGTCATTGATAGGTCTTTGTATCTAGTTATACTATAATTTTTCTCGGGGGCACTGGAACAACCCGTTTGTAATAGCGCAAAACATAAAACGCATAAACCCAACAAATACTTAATCATGCATCTCAATCCCTGTGCTTTGAGGTGGCTTTTCTATACCATCTTTCAGAATTGGATGATTGTTTAACGCTTGTAGAGTTTTGTCCATTTTATCCAAAACCTGTTGCATGCTATGAATTGCAATCGCAAACTGCTCACGCTCACTATGTACTTCTTTGAGCATTAGTTGCATCACAGTTAAACTTTCGTTGAGGTTATTTAGTACCACAGGTAGCTGCCTATCGGTTATTTCTCCTATAATTGCTGCGGGCTCATTGTAGTTGTCTAATGTCGACTCAGCTTGATTCATTAGTCGCTCTGTTGTTAACAGTGTTTGATTGAGTTGACCAATAACTTTAGGCATTTGCTCCAGCACCTGCTGACTTTGAAGTAATGTTCTCTCCGCGTCTGGTAGTAGATCACTTTCTTTGACTTTTTCACTGACAGTCATCAGGTTATCACTGATCTTGGCGACACGGTCTAACACTTTAAATATTGCGCCAGCTTCTGGGTTATCTTCTTTTTGAAAGTTTTGTAGAAGTTGGTTAATGCTTGAGAGAATCGATTCTATATCATCCCCTTTTTGCTGAATGAAGCCCTCTGCACTATATCGTTTTCCAAGTTCACTATTTATATGTGGGATTAAACTATCCGGCGCAAGTGCCTGATAGTTTTGCACGGCCTCTAAGTCGGGTAAAATAAGTTCGAACGTAGTGACATCATCAAAGATGGGGTGTTGCTCACCAGCAAGCACGGCATATTCAACCACTTTAGATTGATACTCGCTAAATACCCACAACTCAACTTCAATTTGATTTGTCTGATGGTTCAATCTAAACCCATCAATTCGACCGATTTTCAGCCCCTTGAAATATACCGCAGGCAATGAACTCAAGCCGCTGGCATCGTTTAAAACGGTTTTATAGTATGTTTTGTCGGCAAAGGTATGATTATTCACCAAGATCATCGCGGTAAATACAATAAGTAAGACAATACCCGCAATGCCAAAAGCCAGCACAATATTGTTGGTTTTGTTGGGGCTATGCTGCATATACTAATGCTCCGAAAAACACACTTTACTGTTTAACTCCAATTGTGTGTCTGCGAGTTTGTCTATGACCTCTTTTCGATTGGAACACAGTATCAACGTTGTGCCTTGCTGCTTTAAACACAGCAATAAGTCCAAAACGTACTGGCTCCACTGGTCGTCAATTTCTGCCATAGGTGCGTCCCAAACGACAGCTTTAGGTTTGAGTAACAGTGCTCTCGCCAATCCCGCCAAGGAGGCTTGACCAGACGACAACTGCTCTGTGCGCTGCGACAGATATTGCTCTAGAGCAAACTCGCGCGCTATCGCCTTTACTCTTGCTTGTTTTTCTAGCTTGCAAACATCTTTATGGTGACGATTCAAAGGTAGCATTAAGTTTTCTTCCAATGTTAAATTGGAAATCAGCCCGGATAACTGAAACACAACGCCAAGATTTCGTCTGAATTCCGAGTATCTCTGGGCATTCATGTTCTTGACTGCCACCCCATCAATTAGCATCTCTCCTTCATCTGGTCGAATAATGTCACTGGCAATGCTAAAAAACAGCGTTTTACCACACCCAGAACGACCTGAAATCACCAAACACTGGCCGCTACTAACTTGAGTATTTAAGTCCGAAAACACCTGCCTATTCTTTATCGTATGAGAGATCTCTTTAAACTCAATGTGCATAGCTAATTACCCACCATAACGATGTACAGTAACGTTAGCCCCACATGAATTAAGCACAGCGAGATTAACCCCCGTCCAACCGCTTTTATATTGCGCTGAGGTACTTCAGTAATCGCACGGTTCACCGTTAGTCCGTGGTAGCTAGAAATAAGGCTGATAAACAAACCCGACAGTGCCACTTTTACCAACATAATTACAATATCAAGCCAATGTAACTCCCCTATTAAACGGGCAAAGAAAGTACTAACCGGTATCGATTGGAAGGCATTACTTACTAAGTAACCGCCAAAAATCCCGCAGGCTACGAAGTAGCTCATCAATAAAACCAAAGAGATAACCATACCTAACACCCGCGGTGCTACTAAGTATGAGATAGGCGATACGCCCATAGAGATCAACGCATCAATTTCTTTGCTCACTACCATGTTACCGAGTTCTGTCGTTATCGCTGTTCCCGACCTTGCCAAAACAATAAAACAAACTATAAACGGCCCAAGATCACGCACAATGGTTGATATCAGAATGTCGTATATCCAATTGCCTTGACCAATTGCTGCTAAAAGCGGATACCCTTGAACAATTATTAATGCACCAATTAGCATCGCAATCAGCACAACAAGCCCAAGAGCTTCAACCCCCGTAAACCTGACCTGCCTCACCAATACATCAAAGCTTATGGAACGGTTGCGATGAAAAAATATAAAGTCTGAAATGACATATGCTGAGAAAGGCAAAAATCCATATGCAATCATCACTGTACCTCATCTTCAGAGTGCAGTAGATTTAACATTAAAGATCTTCTTTGCTATTAATCGTACTTTAAGATTAGCAGAACAAATCAAAGTTTGACTGCCATGTAATTAAAAAATAACACACTCGTTCCGTTCATTACTTGGACATAAAAGCATTTTTGATTGTGTTCATATTGTGACTAACTCGGGGGCATTTTGAGTGCTTGAATTGATTATTTGTTCTTTAACCCATATAGATTTAAAGAGGTTTAATATTGATATGAACGCAGTAATCTCGAATAGCACAAGGGTACTCATTTGAACTACTTAGCCCATTTGTTTTTAGCTCAGAATAATGCCGACTCATATTTTGGTAATTTACTTGGCGATTTTCAAAAAGGCCTTGATACGAGCCAGCTAAATTGCCACGTCAAGAGTGGGTTAGCAAACCATATTTTAGTCGACAAATTTACTGACCAGCATGACGCTGTGAGGCGCTCAAAAGCACTATTCAGTCCCAAAAGAAAGCGCTTTTCTGGCGTAGCACTTGACGTATTGTATGACCATATGCTGATTAAAAACTGGCATCTATTTACCCCTGTGCAGTTTGATTTTTTTAAACAGCATAGCTATCAATTACTGCAGAAAAACCTGCTTTATATGCCGTTAGGGATGCAACGTGTCGTAGGTAATATGATTAATAATGATTGGTTTGCTCATTACCAATCTCTGCACGGAACGACTCAGGCGCTGGACAACATTTCAAAACGGATACGATTTGACAATCAATTTATAGGGGTTGGAGAAGAGATTGAAGATAACTTCAACGAGCTAGAGCAATTATTTTTAGGCTTTTTTCCTGAATTAACAGAGTACGTTATATACAGTGCTCTTGAATCTCAATCAGGTTCTCTTAATAATAAATGCAAATAAAATCCCGCAATTAAAAAAATAACATCACTGCAAGGAGCTAATAGCAATGAATCTAAATCAAGTTACACTGCCCGTAACAAACATGAGATAAGCATTTGATTTTTATTAATTACCTTGGTTCACATTAATTATTGTTATACCTCATTATGCTAGATTTAAATGCCCCGAAGGTGACAACTATTTTTCTCTATCACTCGAAACTGAAACATTCAATAATGGCGCTACAATTTATTTCGAGCACGATGGAAGGAAGCCGTACTATTTGATCCCTCTGTTAACCAGATAAAACTCCATTGGGCGGGCGAAAATAGATTGAACCCACCATGGCGTGTCAATTGAAGTGAGTTACTTTAATTAGGCTCAAAGCCCGGAATTTTGGTCACATCAACTTGATCAATTTGTTCAGGCTTTAAGTATTGCTGAGCATACTCTAAGTACACGCCTGAGCTGACAAACACATCAAACAAGTCTGGATCGATGTGATCACCCAGCTTCATCTTGCCCATGATGAAAAGGCACTCACTAAGCGGTTTTGCATCTTTGTATGGCCTATCTGCCGCTGTCAGTGCTTCAAAAATATCTGCAATTGCCATTATTCTGGCTGGTACCGACATTTGCTCTCTAGTCAACCCTTTTGGATAACCAGTGCCATCCATTTTCTCATGGTGTCCGCCAGCAAACTCTGGCACTCTGCGTAGGTGTTTAGGAAATGGTAAAGCTTCAAGCATCTCAAGCGTAATATCCATATGCTTATTGATTACTAACCTCTCTTCTTTGGTAAGTGTCCCCCTAGCAATACTCAAGTTATATACCTCTTCATCACTCAATAGGGGTTGTTTAATTGATGCTATTTCAACTTGGTAATTATCAGCCAGAGCTTGAACCCGTTGCTGATCTTCGTCCCTCATAAACTCACCACCAATATTGGCTTTTTGTAAAAACGCACTTTCTTGCTCCATTTCGGCAAGCTTTTGGTCCAACTCTTTTTTCAAACACGTGACCTTTTCCTGCTGGTCAAGCACTTCTGCGCGCGTAATTTCCTTTATATATTCTAGTTCTACATCTCGCTTCGCAATTTCAATTTTTGCTACCACAAAATCAATTTTATCGTACACAGAATGTAACTTCGTTGCTTTATCCATTACATACTCAGGAATTGCTATCTTGCCGCAGTCATGCAGCCAGCCAGCTAAAGACAATTCATGCCTGTCCGCTTGGTCCATCTTGAAGTCAGCCATTGGGCCTTCATTCGCATTATGGACAGCTTCAGCAATCATCATTGTCAGCTCTGGTACTCGTCGGCAATGCCCTCCTGTATACGGCGACTTTTCATCTATTGCTTTCGCAATCAAGCGTGTAAATGCCTGAAACAGTGTTTCCATATCGTCAATTAACTGTCGATTGGTAATTGCTACTGCGGCTAATGATGTAATGGAGCAAATAAGCTCAACAAGACCTTTTGAAAATGGGACCACCTTGCCATTACTCCGAGGGTTTATGAGTTGCAAAACACCATTGAGGTCACTTTCATGATTTGCCATCGGTACAGTCAAGACTGATTGGGTATGATAGCCCGTCTTCTTATCCATCGCACGAGCTGCAGAAAGATCATATGCGGTACAATCATAGACGTCATCTATGCGAATCAGCTCCTTCTTCGCGGCCGCCAAGGCGACCAAAGCACTCTCATTGGGCTGCCCATTTTTTAGGTATATCGGAATGGCAGGAAATGGAATGTCCGTCCCTGAAGTCCCTCCCATATGCATACCCAGCGGTTCGTTTATGAGTGTAGCGAAGCTAAGCTGATTGCTCTCGAAGACTGAATATATCGTGCCCCCTTCAGCATTGCTAAGTGCAATAGCTGACTCTAAAATATGCTCTAACAATCTGTCTGTATCATGTTCTGCAGACAACTCTGTTGCCAACTTGAGCAAGTGTTTAAGAGCAACATTGCTCTCAATAAGCACCTCTTCAGTGACAGTTTTAGGAATAGACAAATCCATGACCCATCATGCCTTTTCTATTTAGACTTGTGCGTGTAACTGCCGTCCCAATTTTCACCAGGCGGACGTAACTGCATCTCACGCACTCTTTCACAAAGCAAGCGGTAAACCTTTCTTTGTGGTTGCAACTCTATAAGTTTAGTAAAAGCTGGCAAAGCTTCCTGCCAACATTGCGATAAATACAACTGCCAAGCTGAATTATGTGCTTCAAGCTCCTCCAGTTGCTCGTTCGTAATATCATTTTTAAATGCAATAGGCTCATAGATAGTGACGGCCTCATTTTTACCCTTCACTTTTACTTTATCGATCGGCCTAAACATTATATTCGGGCAATGTTCAAAGGTCATTTCACTAATTAAAATACCAACGCCATAGAATTTAGTGAGTCCCTCTAAACGTGAACCAAGATTTACTGCGTCCCCCAATACCGTATAAGCTCGGCGATACTCTGAGCCCATGTCGCCAACGTTCATATCTCCAGTATTGAGCCCAACCCCAATGGCAAATGGTGGGAACCCCTGCGCTTTCATTTGTGCTTGCAACGCATCCACTTGTACCTGCATTTGCATCGCACATTTCACGGCAAGTTCTGGGTGGTCATCCACTAATAGGGGCGCATTCCAAAACGCCATAACCATATCACCAACGTATTTATCTATTGTGCCTTGGTATTCAAAAATAATCCGAGTGATGGGAGAAAAATACTGGTTGAGATAAGCTTTTAATCTGCCTGCATCCAAGGACTCAGAAATGCTTGTAAACTCCCTAATGTCTGCAAACAATACTGTCATTACGCGTTTTTCTCCTTCCATTGAAGCCTGATCTGGTTGTTCTAGCATCGAAGCTATATGGGCTGGCGGAACGTATTGGTCGAAAATTGATTTTATTTGTACGCGCTCTTTATGTTCTTTCACAAAGCCTAGACTGCCCAAAACTGTGGTTTGAGTAATCGTTAGTCCCAGTACCGCCACTTGTGGAAAGTCGAGTCGCCATACAACCCACGCATAGAAACTAAAAAATATAAAAGCGCCAGTAATAAAAAGCGCAACTAAGGTCATTCCAAACACACCCAAAATGGGTAAAACAATAGAGGTTATAATACCTAGCAACAGTAATAACAGAACTACGGCCCCGTCAATCCAATCAGGCCTTGATGGCAGTAACTCAGGAAACACGAGCCCTTCTAAAACATTTGCGTGAACCTCAACACCCGGGTACTGCACACCTACAGGTGTTGTTCGTAAATCGGCATGGCCAACAGCAGACGTGCCAACAAATACAATTGCTTGATCAAATAACTTCGCGTCAATTTCTCCTTTTAACACATCAATCGCAGATACATACGGGAAACTAAATGCAGGGCCTCTGAATGGGATAGCAACTCTGCCATAATCATCTGTCGGAATTAAAGTCGTGCCCAGCTTAATCCCCTGCACACTGTGCCCATCCCCAAAAGGTTTTGCGACTATTTTTACCTCATCAGCGAGCGTATAAAGTCGCGCAGCCTCTAAAGCGAGTGCGGGATATGCCTCTTCATTATGTTTAATCATTAACATCGAGTATCGGACAAATCCATCACCATCTGGTGCACTGTTGATGAACCCTGTACCAGGGCTGTTAAGCTGCAATACTCTTACATTGGCAACATGCCCTGCAAAATCAGGGATAGGCAACTCTTTGGGTTTAATTTTGCTAGTAAAAACGGGAGCAGGCAAGTTACCGACCAAAATGTCTTCTTGATGCTCAAATAACATACCTAATACTGTATCGGTTGCTTCAAGTGTTTTCGAAAATGCGATATCAGCATCAATATCTGGCGCAAGTGCCTCTAAAGTATTGATGATATCGGTCTTGCTACCACCCAAGTGACTAACAACTTGCATGGCAGGGTTCAGCTCAGGTTCCGAAAACAGTACGTCGTAAGCAACCACAGCAACACCAGCATTTGCCAACTGACTTTGAAGCTGACCCATCACATGTCGGCTCCAGGGAAACCTTCCAACTTCAATAAGACTTTGTTCATCGATATCAACTATGAGAATCGGCAAGAACGAGCGCTGCTGAAATACTAGAGACTCTTTTAATCGAACATCATATGCAAGGCCCTCAAAGCGCTTGATAACTTGTCCATAAGGTGAAGCTGGTGACAAGGCAAGGAAATGAAGTAATATGAATAAAAGTGTGATGACTGCGCCAGAGATCCATTGAAGGCGATAAAGCTTGAACCACTTCTTTAGCTTCATGTTATTTCTAGCCCCTCATGGGCTAAAATAGTATAGAATGGATAATTACTATTTTGGATATTTTCGTTTATTTTATCCAAATCAGCGTCGGTGCGTGCAGGATCATGGCTAATAATGACTAAATTTTTAACCTGTCCCAACTCGGCGAGTGCCAAAGCATCCTTGATTTGAGAGTGGCCCCAACCCATTTTTAATGGGTAATCACTTGGAATGAATTGTCCGTCATGGATCAAATAATCTGCTTCATTCACAAACGCAGCCCAATCATCAAAGCTAGTCACAGGCTCATTGGGTGGATAGAGTTCATTATCAATTGCATACACGATTGTAATACCATCCACGGTGAGTCGATAAGCACTGCCCCCTCCTGGATGGTTCATCGCTTTTCGCTCTATGTTGATATCTTGATAAAGCCAAGAATCTTGTTTTTGAACCTGTAATTTAACGTTTGCGGGTAAATCTTTAGACTGAACAGGAAAGTAGCTACCTTGCATTTGCTTTAATATTGCATCAGGAGCCAACTCTTCTGTAATCCCAGGAACAATCGTAATATCGCGATTAGGCATATAAGCAGGTACAAAGAATGGAAAGCCTTGTATGTGATCCCAATGATTATGGCTCAGTAAAATACATATCGGTCGCTTGTCACTGAGTAACTCATCCCCCAGTATTCTGATGCCAGTTCCCGAGTCCAAAATAATATGAGCGCTAGAACTACTTTGTAAGGAAACACACACAGTGTTTCCTCCATATTTTACCGTGTCAGGTCCCGGCGTTGGGATAGATCCCCGTACGCCGTAGAATTTTAACTTCATCGTGTACAAACCTCACTGTCGGCTAGTCAGAGATCTCTATCTTGCCAGCTTGCAAGACAATCACTTTAGGTTCATCTTGCTGTAATACAAGGACAAAGCTATCGCCGTTATTTAAACTAATAGCAGACTCTAGCTGCCCTGTCATGCTTACACTGAACTGCTGATAACCGACTGAGTTAAATGACAAGTCTAATGTACCTGCATCATCTGTTAACTTCACTCGAGCGACGTAGACGTCAAGGCCTGAGGTTGATTGTAAAAACATAACCAACTCACCTGTACTTTGAACCCATCCTTGTTTAACAGCCACAGCCGTTGTGCCTAACTGTTCGAAGATAAAGACACCATTCGTGCCAAAGGTACTGTCTAAAGAACCGTCAACATTGGCTCTGACCACAAAATTCTTCGTTCCACCGGTCCCAAAAATAACAAACCGTCCCTCGCCATCGACAAACGACCCTTTGAGTGCCAACGTTTCACCTGTGACAAGCCCTATATCCAGTGCAGCGACCCCCGCCGTACCAAAAGTAGGGTCTAATACACCTGTCACTGTTGCTTTGGCTAAAATCACACGAGGCTCTGTAAATTCTTGCTCATCAGTTCCTACTCCGACTAAAAAGGTCGAAACTGGATGAATAAAATCAATGCCGCGCGCGGTGGTGCCACAAGATACTCCACTGGGAACTGGGTACTGGAAATGCCCAGACATAAGTCCAACGCTGGAGTAAATAAATGCGTGGCTTTGGTCAATACACCCATCATTTATTTTGGCAAAAGCTAAGAAATCACCAGTGATTAAACTATATAACTTGGTTACAACAACAGTGCTGCCGGTGCCACCATAATCGCCAGCATTAATGCTAATAGCACTGCCGCTTCCATCTGGTTTGAAGTCAAAGTCTTGCGCCCCAGCACTGCTCATGTTAACAATGAAAGCTTGGCTGGTATTTTGGTTTCCTGCCAATAATAGATTGCCAGCCTCTGTTTCTACCATGGCGCTTGTAGTCCCCGTGGCACTCAATGCAAACTGAGATTTACCTATATTGCCAAAGTTAGCGACGCCGTTACCTGTATCATCTAACTTATAAATGTAGGGCACTTCACCACCTTGCCAACTTGTCGCATGCCCAGCAATAAATGCTTGATTTGAGGCGGCCATTGCACTTTGCCCAGAACTGAAGGTTTCGTTTCCATCGCCTGTATCTAAGTCGAGTTGTCCACCAGACGCAAAATTAGCGTTAAACTGCGCACTGGATGTAATTTCCCCCAACCACAGTGAGTAAAAGAAACTATTACCGACTGAACGATATTGATAACCATGCATTAAGAACCCTTCAGTAGTGCGGTGCATGTTAACAGGTGCTAATAAAAATTGACGATATGCAGTTGGCCCGCCACTGTCAGGCAGCCAAGCAGAATCTATTGTGCCACTGTGATCTGTTCTGATTATTTGCGCTGCGTTGGATGAAGTACTAAATTGGCCACGCCCAATTCCAACATAATAGTGGTTATCATCAGCATAAATGCCAAATCCGTAGGCATTCCAAGCTGAGAAATCTTGTCCTTCAATTCCAGACACGGGAAGTTGATTTAATTCGTAGAGTATATAACCACTTGAATTGAAAGTGGTGTCCATATTACCGTTACTATCTAACCTCATGATAAATGCAGACTTGTCACTACCGCCGGTTAAGTATGAATCACCTGTGAGTAATATTTTTCCGTCACTGAGTTCAATGGCATCATGAACCTGATTATCAAACGAAGCACTGTAAATATCTATTTGTAAGAAGCCTGATGATTGGAAATCCGTATCAAGCAACAAAGTGGACTTATTAACCCGTGCAAATAACAGATCTTTATTTCCCGCTTCTGACATAACTTCGCCATAAACAAGCAAGTGAGTACCCAAGTCAATAACGCCGTCTGCATATTGAGAAGAGCTAGGAGCTAAATCCAATGAGCCAACTATATCCCCAGATGCATCTACTCGAGTCAATGCAATTATAGTGTTATTACCTACTTTAACATCACTCAATACAGTCACTGTTTGAGAATCATCCACCATGACAGCAACAGGCGTTATGCGTGCTCCCGTTGTCAGAGGCAATTTAGTATAGCCTGAGCCCGCACCATAAGACGCATCATGTGCGCCGCTTGGCGTTAACCTAAACAGCAACAGCTCTTGGGCTTCCGTTGCCCCAAAATCAGCATAGCCAGCTACATAAATGCGGTTTTCACTGTCAACAGCAACCGCTTTAGCAACTATGTTTTGAGGTTGGTCTGAGACTTCTATCCCAAAGTAGCTCGAAAATACGCCTTGACTAGAAAAACTGGTATCTGGATACCCGTTAGGTAACCTCTTAGTAACGATGGCTCTATGAATATTTCTACTAATACTTTCAACCCAAGTACCAACACCCCCTACTACCAAAACTTTACCATCAGAAAGTACGATTGATTGCCCGACCTCATGATATTCCAGCGACGATCTCAAACGCACGACCTTTTCACCATCCGTTCCGAAGGTAGTCAGCTTGTTAGCAACGAATATTGTTTGCGCAACTGTGACATTAATAGTAATAGAGTCTGTTGCACATAGTGGGGGGGACACACTGTCACACACTTGAACAGTCAGGTTATAAGTCACCGCCCCGTTAGACGCGATTAGTGACGAATTAGCCACGGTAATTCTGCCATCCTGTGCAATTGCAAATAGTCCACCATCGTCACCAATTAGACTCAAGCTAATATCATCACCATCAGGGTCTGAAGCACTGACTTGAAGCACAAAGTCACCATCGGACACATTGGTTTGAATATTGGCTGAACCACCTGTGACACTAGGTGCATAGTTTCTATCATTTACGACAATCGAGACAGTCGCGATATTAGAAGTTTGCCCGCTATTATTATTTACTTGATAAGTAAATGAATCATTACCAACAAAATTATTCATCGGTATGTAACTAATAGAGCCTGTTGACGTGTCAATAAAGGTGGAGCCATGTGCAACCGGCGTAACAATTTCAATCGTTGATGGCACCAAGGTAAGACCTTTTGCATCGTCATTAGCTAACACGTCAATCATGACGGAAGTATTTTTATCAAGCGTCGCGCTATCAGGGTTCGCCACAGGCGTTGTATCAGGCTCAACGATTGTAATTGAAACAAGTGCGTTGTTTGAAAACGCCCCCGCGTTGTCTCTCACTCTATATGAGAAATTATCAGTGCCAACGGCTGTCCCAGTATGAACATAAGAAAATGCACCAGTGGACTCTATACTCACCGTACCTTTTGTAGGCGAACTTACTACCTCGAGCGTACTGAAATCAATCAATCCATCGGGGTCTGAGTCATTTTCCAATACTGCGATAAATATCGATTTGCCAATCTCTACCTCTGCATTGTCATTATTTGCAACTGGTGACTGATTAGCCGCAGAAACTGTGACAGTAACTGTTGCCGTATTTGAGAAATCCCCTCTATTATCTTGTACCCGATACTCAAAAGTATCGACTCCGACGAAGCCCGACGCTGGAATATAAACAATAGTATGTTCTGGTGATTCAATGCTGGCACTGCCGTTTTCAGGCGCTGTAACAATTTCCAATGTTGCACCATTCAGGCTGCCATCCGTGTCACTATCATTTGCGAGTACATTGATATTAACCGACACATCTTGTGATGTTGAAGCGACATCATTCACCGCAACTGGCGGTATATTCTCTGTAGTTACAAAGATATAAACAAATGCTTCATTGGATACCGCACCTTCATTATCTTTCACCGTGTAGGTAAAATAATCTGTTCCATCAAAACCAGACTCGCTCTGATAGACAAATTTATTGTCACTGTTGAGAGACAAACTACCGTGCATTGGCTGCATAACTGACGTCAGCGTAGACAGATCTAACACGCCGTCAATATCCAAGTCGTTATTTGCTACATCAATTTCGATTTGTGCCCCAGCAGTGACTTCTACAGAGTCATCTATTGCCATAGGTGGATCATTGACCGGAACAATGTTTATAACAGCGAACGCGGCAGCGGTTGCACCTTGTTGGTCAGTGATTTGGTAGACAAAAAAGTCCTGACCAGAAAAGTTTTCTCCTGGTGTATATCTAAAACCACCTTCACTGGTAAGCTCCAAAGTACCACTTTTTGTCGTCTCAGAGATGTCTATTTGCAAACCAATTACACTTGTACTGTCGCTGTCTAATTGGTCATCACTGTCGTTTTCTAGAATACCGGGTGCCGGTGTTTGCAGTTGAATATCTTCGCTTGTTTCATAATTATCATTCACTGCTACAGGCGGTGTATTGCTCAACTCTTCCTCAATACTTAACGACACATCAGCTGTCGCAAAACCACCATTACCATCTTCAATTCGATATTGAAAGAAATCTGCCCCAACAAAGTCCGCAGTCGGTACATACGTAAAAGTACCATCGGAGTTAAGCGTCAACGTACCATTTTGCACATTAACTACTGGTGTAGGATTGACTGAAACCGAATCACCATCAAAATCAATGTCGTTGACTAATAGTCCACCGCCTGAAACAGTCAATTCGCTATTTTTTTGTAATGCATAGCTATTTGGAATAGCCATGGGGTTTTGGTTAGTTCTCTCGATGGTAATGCTAACGGTAGCCTGCGCAGTGGCGCCTTGTGTGTTGACAACTTGGTAAACAAAACTGTCAGAGCCAAAAAAGCTCTCATTTGGAGTGTAAGTAAAATTACCATTTGACTGAAGGTTAAGCACACCATTTTGTGGGGCCACTACAGCTGGCACCACAACCTCTAAAGGCCCAAACCCTAAATCCTGATCATTACTCAGCACATTTCCGCTTATTGTTTGAAACTGCTCCCCTGTAAATGAGTCATCGTTCACAACGGGTAAAATTAAATCTGTTGCAGGTAGCATTATAGAGCCACTAAACGCACTCTCACCACTGCCATCAATTCCAGTTACCCTCAAGTAATAATGCTTTTGTGGATCTAAGCCTGTAAAGTTTTGGCTAGTTTCACTCAGCGCAATAACACGTCTGCCATCAGGTAATGAAGTCACATTAGAAAGGTCATTGATGGGGGATTGCGCGAGGTATACATTGTATCGCAGCGCTTCTTCCAGCGCTTGCCAGCTCACAGAGAGCGTGCCATCTTCACCCCTTTGGGATGGTTCCACAACAACACTTCTAGGGATCCAATTAACCTGCTTTGTTGCCACAACTGTCGCATTACCTTCAAGGTCTTCAACCCACACTTGTATGTTAATTGAACCACTCTGTTGACCAAAGTTGAAAGGGTTAATACCAGTTTGAGTAAATTTAAAAGGTGAAGAACAATTGTTTTCGCATAAGACAATCGCTTGCTCAGTGTCGTTGAACCCTACCAAGACGCGACCTATGCCGTCAGGGTCTTCAATGTTATCAACCGAGACGGTTAAATTACCGCGCTCTGTCACTGTATCAAGCGGATGTATAAGATCCCCAGTTCCGTTGATCATGACTTCGTCAACAACTTGGTTTTCAGTTAGTCGAGCGAAGCGAAACCGAGGTTGATAGGAAAAATTGACTATTTTTGGCGTGTTCGATACCAGATTCGGTTGTTGCGGAGCCTGTTGCGTAGGAGAAGCGTTGTCGCCAGCACTACTGGATTGCTGTAATGGTTTACTTTCACCACCACCACAAGCTGTTAATAAAAAGCCTGTGATTATAGCAGCAGTAAGCGTTTGATAAATTGACTGAATGCGCATTTTCCATCTCCTAAGGCTGACTCAAAATGAAAGCCCCTTGAGCAACTACACTCGGGTTCTCTACTTCTTGTAAATTAAAAGAGCCTGTTAAACGGTCTAATCCATTCGTAAACTGACTTTGGATAGTGCCAGTAGCCAAACTTTGCCCATGAGCAGCAAAGTTTACGCCCAAAGTCATTCCTTCTTGGTTAATCAAGCCATTAAATGCAGCAAACCACTCGCCTCCGGAGTCTTGAAATGTCAAAGCACCTTGTTCAACCGTACCTCTGTCGAAGTTCACTGTCATTTGCATATCAATCGCACTGACGGCCCCCAAGCTAGAGGTTGCGTCTATTCTGTCCAATACAGAATACGCGCTACTACCTGAGCGCTCCGCAATCAATTCCGACAAAGGTTTCACACCTAAGCTATCCAGTTCCTGTTCGTTAATAAATTCGTTTTGAGAAACATCTCTCACAATTTGTGAAACGTTACCGGCTAAAAAGGGTAGCGTCGTTTGTGTTGTCGTGTTTACTTCTGTATTTGAAATTGCGACAGTTTCTTCATCCGTTTCCGTACTTTGGGCTGACTGGCTCACTGTAGAAGAGATTGAGGATAGCTGTGAAGGAGGCTTAAGCAAGGACGTGACAGCGCCGCTTTGACTCACTTTTGCAAAAGAGAAATCTCCACCTTTACCGAGTAAAACAGGCCCTTCATCCCCTCCTGTCGCATTGCTCATATCTAGCTCAATTGTGCCATCCCATACGGCGAGGAATAATTCATTATCTTTCAACTCAACTTCATAATGCGTTCCTCGAATACCGATACTTCCCACGGGAGTTTTCAGCTTATAATTGCCTTTATCACCCTTTATTTCACCAGTAATCGTGCGCAAACCGCCAGAAATAAGCTCCATTACAACAGAACCGCCATCTGCGCTGCCCATTTGATATTCATCAATTTTTAGCTGCGTTTGGGCCTTTAAAGCAATCAAAGCACCATCTTGCATACGTAACTGCGCTTGCCCCGCAGCACCCGTATTGACAATATCTACGTCATAAATTGGACTGCGCCTTTTTAAATTTCTTAACGCCTCAGTTGCGGTGTCAGTTGCAACCACCTCTCCTCGAGACATGATGGTTTTGCCAGCCTGCGCAGCAGATACAGAAAGTGGTAACAACAAACTAAGTACCATAGCACCAATGCAAAGCTGCTTTTGATTAAACGGTGTAAGGTTAGAATTCATAACGGACTCCTGTGAACCACTCAGTACGATCGTAGCTGTATAAAGTAATGGAACTGTGTTTGTCGTAATAGGATGCTGATACGTCGATGCTCCATGCCTGATCCCATTGATATCGCCAATTGAGGTTTAAAATGACGAGTTCTTCATTTCTGGTTTCTAGAAAAAAAGGATGAACTGCTCGATGCTCTATATCCCTATACTGGGCTTTAAAAGACAGTAAACTATTTTCCGATGTGCGATGAGATACTGATCCCGAAATAAAGTCATAGTCTCGACCGTAGTGCTCGCCTTCATCATACCGAGCTGGCTGCCAAGTATATCCGGCATCAACGCGTACCAGCCATAAGTCAGAAGAGTGACCAACTCCGCCCTGTATTGTGAATATACGGCTGTCCAAATTTCTGTCTTGTACGTTATTTTGTAAAAAAGCAAAGCCGCTTATTGCGGTAAACCAATTTCCCGAAAAGTAATATTGAACACTGCCATATAAACCAACATCTTGCTGATAGGTATTATCATCTAGAGTTAATACGCCAAACTGCCCACCAACTGAAAAGGCTGCATTGTCTTTTTTGTGTTCGTAACCCACTCTGACAGTACCTTGATATCGGTCGTAATCGTTAGTGTCTTGATGACGTTGGTCTGAGTAATCGACATCTAATTTCCAAGCCTGATATTGAGTCTGTTGCCATTTCGCTTTAAAGCTGTATCGAAATCGCATGAAGTTATCGGCTGTTTTTTGACTTGTTTTATCAAGTAAAAAAGGTATTCCGCCAATTACTACCCTATCATCCAATGCACCGCTGTTTACGTTTGAGTCGTGTCCAAGCACCAACGAAATTGCATGGTTATAAGACTCTTCTAAGTCGCTGGAACGCGTTTCTATTGAATCTAAAGCACGTGTAACGTTCCCCCTCATCGCGGACGTCAATTGGGCTGAGAGCAACCCCTGAAGAATCTGCTTTGCTTGCCCATAGTTCTTTTGCTTTGCATATGATAACCCTAGTAAATAATGACTTGGCACATGGTCCGGCCAACTAACGAGTACCCTTTCAAGTGCAAAAATAGCTTCATCATACTTGGCCGCTTCAAGCGCGGCCTGAGCATAGAGGAAGTCAAAATTAGGGTCGCCAGCAAACTCATCGATACCTTGTTCGGCCTTTGTGTAAGCGGCTTGGTAGTTCTTATTTACTAAAGCTTTGTGAATTTCAGATATTGTTTTTTCAAAGGCTTCATTTGCTGTAGAGGAGTTTCCCTGAGCTAAACAAAGAAAACTCGCACAACATGCAACCAGAGCCACAAATAGACGTGCGCATCGAAGTACTAGTGACATAGCTAATCACCCACTCATTGGTTATCGTATGAAAATCACTATCTACCTCAAACAAAACCGAATAATCGAATCGGAGAATTGCCAATCGACTAGAACACGTACAAAATGCCTAGATAGGATGATTAAAGTATAATCAACAAGTTCAATAATTCACTTCTGATTTCAGGTATATTTCGTCTACCGAAGCATACTCATCACAATGAGCTTCGTAACATATTAATAATTATAAACTAACTATGATTATTGAGTTTAGTAACACATTTGAGCGCTCGTTATTGAAAGCTAGAATGGGGCCTAGTTGGTGGCCTATACCCTCTATTCCAACAACGCGCCTGACTCGGATATAATGACACTCTATTTAACCTGCTCACGACGCCATCTTCGGTTGTAGCGAATTAATATGGAGTAGTTCGGTAGTATTTGAAACTTAGAAAGCTTTATTTATCATGCAGATAGGACCTTTAATACACAATTTTCGAAACCAGACGTAATATATAGTAGAAGTAAGTGTTGTTGCTACACACCGGAATTTACTCATTGTTACAACACAACTACTATCACACCCGCCACTGACAGGGCTACTCCGCCTTCAACAAGTGCAACTGACATGTTGTGCTCTTCCCCGACAGCTTTATTAATACAAACGCTCGGAAACATGACCTTGTCGATAAATAAACGTGCTAACGGTAGAATGACAAATCCTATCACTGCGTCTTGTACAAACAAGGTAATACTGGAATGCCAGCTTTCAAACTCCCCAACAAGCGCATGTAACAACACCATCCCCAGTGCAATCAGGGTCGCTGAAAATGTCGCCGCAACGGCACTATTACCAGACTCCAACTCAGTCATCAAATTGTAACTGGTCAAAAGGTCGTAAATTCGAGCGAAAAGTACTAACGTGATTTGTCCCAATCCATAAAACACAATAGCGGATGCCCAACCGCCCTCTCCATGTAAAGATGCCCCAATTAGTAATGCGCTTGCAATGTAACTAGCCGCTTGTACAACCCCAGTTGAAGTATTTTGCTTTTCTATAAGTTGGGCGCTATTACAAAACGCGTGCAAAATTAATTTGTCATTAATGACTCTAGACATGAGTAACATCACCATACCCGCTAGGCTGTATCCGGCTACCGTAATTAGGTCATTCACCAACCCATTGCTTGGCCCCATCAAAACTGCACAGAAAATGATCGCAACGGAAACGATATACCCAGCTACAGACGTGGCTAAAGCAGCATTTTTCTTTATCAGTATTTCATTGAATGTATCGTAAGGAGTGGTGAAATTGTACAGCCACTTTGCAATAAACATGATGATCAGCAGTAGACCAACAAAACTGAGGCTCTGCATTGTTGTTATTAAAGAATCGTACATATTGATATTATAGTTTTTAAGTAATTACGAGTTATGCGGCACAATAGTTACCAAGCAACCAGTGCTCTATGCATCAAGCTTAATTATTCCTATCTAAGCAATAATTCTACATTGATTGATTGCATGAGTCTCGAATTAACGTAAAAACATGTAAAATGCAGGTGCGCAATGTTCCGCGCACCTTTTATGTACCTTAAGGCAATTGAAATTCGTAAACCGAGCCGAGACACAAAATATTCGTAAGCTCATCCAATGCTGCATAGCTTTCATTGAGCAGTTGAGGGTCTGCTAAATCTTGCTCACACAATCTGTCGCGATAATGCTTTTCGATCCACATAGTTAGCTTTTTATGCAAGTCATCTGTTAATAAGCAAGCTTGATTAGATGCGGCAAGCTCTTGCTCGGATAGTGTGACTCTAAGCCTCAGGCATGCAGGCCCACCGCCATTTTGCATACTTTGTTTTACATCAAGATAAATAATCTCGTTGACGGGGTTGCTGGCACTTTTTAGTGTGCCTAAATATGTTTCAACACTGTTTACTTGCTGACATTCACTTGGGGCGATCAGTGCCATCCCTCCGCTTGGTAAACTTACTAATTGACTGTTGAATATGTAGCTCTTCACAGCATCTTCTACACTCACATCTGCATTTGACACTTCAATTAAATGCAGCGGCCTACTACCTGTATAAGACTGTCGAATAGCATGTACAGCTTTTACCTGCTCATGAAAGGCCTGCTCATGGAACAAAAATACATTTTCATTTCCAATCGCAATGACATCGTTGTGGAACACCCCCTGATCTATTACATTTGGGTTCTGCTGAATAAACAAACACCTGTCTGAATTCAACTGGTGTCCTCGAGCAATAGCTTGACTCGCTTGCAGTGTTTGCCTTGCTGGGAACTTCTTTGGTCTCACGGTGCTGTTGACGTCTTCACCATAGACAAATACCGCCAGTCCAGCGTGTCCATAGGCGTCTGTCAATCTAGTATGATTGGCAGCCCCTTCATCTCCAAATAGGCTGTGTTGAGGCAATGGAGTATGGTGCGAAAAGTACTCATCATTATCAAAGACTGACTGCAAAATACGCCCTGTGGTATCAGCTTCAATAGCTCGGTGCAGTTTGTTATTCAAATTGGCTGGTGTGAAATGAACTTTGTTGTCTTGTGTATCACTACTCGGTGATACGGTGGCCGCGTTTGCTGTCCACATTGATGATGCAGAATAACAAGCTTTTAATAATTGCGGCTCGACTTTTGCCGCTTTCGAAATGACCTGTTCATCACTACCGGCAAATCCAAGCGCTCTCAACGTCTTTATATCTGGCCGAGCATTGGGGGCTAAAACGCCTTGATGCAAACCTAATTGAGATAGAGCCTTCATTTTATCAAGGCCTTGTAGTGCTGCCTGTTTAGGATTTGAGAACCTACTTGCGTTTGCTTTAGAAGCTACATTTCCATATGACAGACCAGCATAATTATGTGTTGGTCCAACAAGTCCATCGAAATTCACTTCATAATAATTCATTCTTGCCCCCTTTTGGTGCAGCTTGCACCATGTCAATACTTGTTATGTTTGTGCTTAAACCTGACAGCCCTACCTAGTCCACTATTCGCGCTACATAGGATAGTGCAGATGAAAATTAGACACGAGCCTACTTGTTTACTTATCAAGTATGGTGCCAGCTATTACTATAGTCAGAAATTATGGAAGCATTCGGTATACAGGAAAGTAATAGCTTTAAAAATAAATTGATTGCCAGTTGACACTGTCTGAATTAGGCACTATGAGGCTTTTGCCGTGTTTTTAACCAGTGACCATGTACCAACTGCGAAACATGCGCCCATAATCAAACAAATAGCTGAGCTTACAAGCCAAAAAGTGAGCGAGTTTTCAGGAAAACGAGACATGATTAATGGAAAGCCAATACCTCGAAACATTAGTGCGCAGATAATAAGTCCGAGTATAAGCTTTTGGAACTGAAGACGCGGTAAAATTCCAAAACCAGATAAACCGTAGAATCCCCAAATAGTTAAAATGAGCACAATCATTGAAGTGACAATTGCAGGCTCCAATAGTCCGTGCTCCGCCATTTGAGCCATATGCTCTCCGACTCCCAAAAAGCGATACCATTCAGCGCCCTGCAATACACTCCAAGTGTAAAAAAGCAACATATAGCACCAAACAATAAATATCTGCTTTTCATTACCCAGGGCGGGATCACACTT
>NZ_AUXT01000100.1 GCF_001625595.1 Pseudoalteromonas luteoviolacea NCIMB 1942 | reverse complement strand
GAAATGAAATGTAGAAATGAAATGTAGCGCCTAGATGATACTAGGCGCAAAGAAAGAACTTAGTTCTCGAATTTTTCAGCAAGGTATAACCAAGTTTCAAGCACAGTGTCTGGATTTAAAGAAACCGTATCGATGCCCTGCTCTACTAACCAAGCTGCAAAGTCTTCGTGGTCTGAAGGGCCTTGTCCACAAATACCTACATACTTGCCTTTTTCTTTAGCCGTTTTAATAGCCATAGAAAGTAGCTTCTTAATAGCTGGATTTCTCTCATCGAATAAATGAGCAATCAGTCCTGAATCTCTATCTAAACCTAGTGTAAGCTGAGTTAAGTCATTTGAACCAATAGAGAATCCGTCGAAGTACTCTAAAAACTCGTCAGCCAACAATGCATTAGAAGGAAGCTCGCACATCATAATTACACGAAGGCCATTTTCGCCACGCTTTAATCCGTGCTCTTCTAGCAGCTCGATTACTTTGGCTGCTTCTTCTAATGTTCTTACAAACGGAATCATAATTTCAACATTTGTAAGACCCATTTCGTTTCGAACACGTTTAATCGCTTCACATTCAAGTGCGAAACATTCTCTGAAATCTTCAGAGATATAACGTGATGCACCACGGAAACCAATCATCGGGTTTTCTTCTTCGGGCTCGTATTGTTGACCACCAATTAGGTTGGCGTATTCGTTTGACTTAAAGTCAGACATACGAACAATCACTTTTTCTGGTGCAAATGCAGAACCAAGAGTAGCTATACCCTCTACTAATTTAGCAATGTAAAACTCAATTGGAGACTCATAGCCAGCGATTATGTCGGTGATCTCTGCTTTAAGTTCTTCTGACTGACTGTCAAAGTTAATTAGCGCTTTAGGATGAACGCCAATCATTCGGTTGATGATGAACTCTAGTCTCGCGAGTCCGATACCTGCATGTGGTAACTTTGCAAAATCAAATGCTCTATCTGGGTTACCAACATTCATCATGATCTTTAACGGTAGGTCTGGCATTGAATCAATGCGAGAAGAAATAACTTCAAACTTCAACTCGCCTTCATAAATGTAACCAGTATCCCCCTCTGAACAAGAAACCGTTACCGCGTCGCCGTGTTTAATTGTGTTTGTTGCGTTACCGCACCCTACGACAGCCGGGATACCTAGTTCTCGAGCAATGATAGCTGCGTGACAAGTTCTTCCGCCGCGATTAGTAACAATAGCAGATGCCCTCTTCATGATTGGTTCCCAATCTGGGTCTGTCATATCTGTTACAAGTACATCGCCTTGTTGTACTTTGTCCATTTCATCGATTGATGTTAGAACACGTACAATACCGGTGCCAATTTTGTGACCGATAGCTCTACCTTCGCAAACCACGTTCGACTTCTCTTGCAATTGGAAGCGTTCCATTACATTCGCGTCTTCGTTTGACCTAACTGTTTCAGGTCGAGCTTGAACAATGTAAAGCTTGCCATCATTACCGTCTTTTGCCCACTCGATGTCCATTGGACGACCGTAGTGCTTTTCGATAATCACAGCTTGTTTCGCTAGCTCTTGAACTTCTTCGTCTGTAATAGAGAATTTGTTCGAAAGCGTAGGATCCATATCTACAATTTCTACTTGTTTACCGTGTGACTCGTCACTTGAGTAAATCATTTGAATTGCTTTTGAGCCAATGTTTCTTCTAACTACAGCTGGGTTGCCTTTCGCTAGAGTTGGTTTGTGTACATAGAACTCGTCTGGGTTGACTGCACCTTGTACAACCATTTCACCTAGGCCGTAGCTTGAAGTAACAAATACTACATCTTCAAAACCAGACTCGGTATCGATTGAAAACATTACACCAGAAGAGGCTTTGTCCGAACGTACCATGCGTTGAATGCCGGCTGATAGAGCCACACCTCTGTGGTCATAACCTTGGTGTACACGATAAGAAATCGCTCGGTCATTAAATAGAGATGCAAAAACGTGTTTGATAGCAACCATAACGGCGTCGATGCCGCGAACGTTTAGGAAAGTTTCTTGCTGGCCAGCGAAAGAGGCGTCTGGCATGTCTTCTGCGGTTGCAGATGAGCGTACGGCAAAAGATACGTCGTGACTATCTTCGCCATGAAGTATTTTGTACGCTTCACGAATGGCTTGATCTAATTCTGGTTGGAAAGGAGTGTCGATTACCCACTGTCGAATCTGGCCACCCACTCTTGCCAGCTCATTGACATCGTCGACATCTAGGGTGTCTAAAATAGTGTGGATTTTTTCATTAAGCCCTGACTGCTCAAGGAACTCATTGAAAGCTTCTGCTGTGGTCGCGAATCCACCTGGTACTTGTACACCAGCGTTAGCAAGGTTAGATATCATTTCACCTAGAGAAGCGTTTTTACCACCAACTCGAGGTACGTCATGCATACCTAATTCTTGATACCAGAGAACGTAGTCTTGCACGGAACTGTCTCCAAAAACAAATTGTAATAAATGTGAGAGATTGTTTGACCTTCCTTTAGGTCGAAGGCATTCTACAACGGTAAGTATAGGCGCGTAAACCAAGACTTGAAAAAATACTAAAAAAGTAATGAAAAGGTTAAAATGAGAACAGCATTTTATATTTCAGATGGCACAGCTATTACAGCTGAAGTTTTTGGGCATGCAACTCTGTCTATGTTCCCTGTAGAGTTTGACCACAAGACGCTTCCATTTATTGAAACTGTCGACAAAGCAAACGTAGTGAAAGCGACAATAAATAAATTGGCTGAATCAAGCGGTGAGCCTCCCCTTGTATTCTTCACATTTGTTAATCCAGAATTGTCCGATATTATTTTGTCTTCAGAAGGGGTTTGTTATGACTTTCTTTCTTATGCTAGTGAAATAGTCAAACGAGAGCTTAAGGTTAAACCTGTTCCAAAAGTACATAGAACACATAGCATTCACGAAAAAACTTATGACTTTAGAATATCGGCGGTTAATTATGCGCTGGCAAACGATGATGGCGCTAATATCAAGGACTACGACGAGGCAGATATCATACTTGTTGGTGTGAGCCGCAGTGGTAAGACTCCCGCTAGCTTATATCTTGCATTGCAATATGGTATTAAAGCCGCAAACTACCCCATTACTGAAGATGACCTCGAAAAAGGTAACTTTCCTAAATTTCTATTGGAACATAAGAAAAAGCTTTTTGGTTTGACCATAGATCCAGAGAGGTTGGCGTCTATTCGTCAAGAGCGAATGGCAAATTCGAAGTATGCTTCAATAAGGCAGTGTCGTATCGAAGTAAGAGAAGTTGAAATGCTTTTCAAGATGCATAAAACGCCATTTTTGAATTCTACAAAGTTTTCTGTTGAAGAAATATCAGCCAAGATTATAGCGGAAGCTGGTTTGTCTAGGCACAAATATTAAAAAACCGCTTTTAGCGCAATGCTGAACTATTAAGAAAATGATTAGTGGACCGATCTAAAATATCATGCAAAATCCGTAATTAGTTTTCTGATTACGGATTTTTTTATGGCAAACACTTATTTGTTCGACGATGTTATCGATGATTCATCACTGAAGTTTATTTTTTGAACAGTTGGCTCAATTGTCTACATTTTGTGAACACATTTTTGTTGAGTGGGTTGCACAGGCAGCAGAATTATCAACTAAAGCGACAATCAGGAGACGCAAACTTCCCAGCGATATGGTTCTTTGGTTAGTGGTTCTTTGGTTAGTGGTTAGTGGT
>NZ_AUXT01000099.1 GCF_001625595.1 Pseudoalteromonas luteoviolacea NCIMB 1942 | reverse complement strand
ACCGTAATTATGAACCTTATAGAACATTTATCCGTTGTTGAAGAAACCCGTTCTGATATCAATCAAAAGCATGATTTGGTAGATATTATTTTTCTCGTAGTCAGTGCCATCATTGCAGGCGCTGAGGGTTGGCAAGATATTGAAACTTATGGAGATGCGAAAAAAGACTGGCTCACCAAGTATCGACCTTTTAAACATGGTATT
>NZ_AUXT01000098.1 GCF_001625595.1 Pseudoalteromonas luteoviolacea NCIMB 1942 | reverse complement strand
CTGTTTAGAAACTTGTTTAGTACTGTGGTAAATTAAAGTGGGTGTCAACGCAAATTCAGATAGAGATAGCCACAAAAGCTTTTACAGGGCTTATGTAAGCTCCGTCGGGAGAAGTGGAAAGGCAAGCTTGAGCTTGTATAATGCACCAGCAGCAAGGAAAGAGGCTTGGCCACTTACCAGAACTGCCTTTGATAATGCGAATTCATGTTTGGTAGGAGGGTGTCGATGAGATATTTGATTGGGGTGCTTGTGTTATTGTCAACACTAGCTTGCGCTGATAGCGGCAATAGTGGGGAGCTTGTAGCTTTTTCCAAGTTACCAACTCATGAGGAAGCGAGTGTTGCAAAAGGTATTTCGCTAAGAGGGTTCTTTTTTCTTGATAAGGGAGAGCTTCTTTTCTGCTCTACTATGGAGTCATGCTATAGCAGAGGAAAAGAAAGGGTTATAGTGAAAGCCTCTGGCGAGATTAAGGAGTACCTGAAAGGGGTTAGCGAATGCCACATGGAGTTATCAGGAGAATATCATGCCCTAAGTCATGAGCAATCAAATTGGCCAATGCTTGGGCACCTGTATGTTAATGACAAACCGAAATTTGATTTTAGCTCAAGGTACAGCCTGATTAACGGTAAATGCAAAGCCTTTAATGTTATGAATGGCAGTTAAGGTTGGTGGTATTTTGCTATCTGTATATTTGGGTGGCAAAATACCATCATCACAGCTTCGCACCAACTTCAGCATTACTAAAAATATAGATGACATATATGGACACTC
>NZ_AUXT01000097.1 GCF_001625595.1 Pseudoalteromonas luteoviolacea NCIMB 1942 | reverse complement strand
CTATGATCCAGTTATCGGGCGTTTCTATTCGAATGATCCGGTTGGTTGGACTCCTAAGAATCCTGTGATGTCGTTTAACCGTTATTTATATGTGAATAACAATCCATATAAGTATACTGATCCTAATGGCGAATTTTTAAACTTTATCATAGGGGCTGCGGTAGGTGCAGCTATAGAAGCGGGAGTTCAACTAGCGACAACTGGAAGCATTGATAAAGACTCGGTTATGGCAGCGGCTGCTGTTGGAGCTGTAACTGGTGGAGTTGGTGGTTTGCTGGCTAAAAGTGCTGCTAAAGGTGCTATTACTGCTGGGGAAGCTGTTGCAGCGACAGCTTCTACTGGAGGGCTTGCAAATGGTATAGCAACAGCAACAACTAACCCTGACGCTTCAGCAGGAGACATTGCTACTTCAATGGTATTAGGTGCTGCCGGAGCAGGAGCTGGTGCAAAAATCGCGAATAAAGCAGTTGCAAAGTTAGAGAATATGGCAAGTTCTGGAGGCATTCCAGGCCACATCGCTAATACAACTAGAAGTGCAGGCGAAGTTGCTAGTAAAACGTCTGCTGGTGCTGAAGTCGGTAAAATTGCCGCAGATACAGTAAGTAATGCAGGTACAAAAGCCGCAAGTTGTGATTCCAAACAAGATGGGTGTTAATAAGAGGATCTAAATTGAAAACTCAATTAATTAAATATTTACTAGGTCAAGAACTAACTTACGCTGCTATATGTGTAGTTGTAGCTTTAATAGTTAGTATTAACCACGGTTTATATCCGGCATTAAAAGCTTTTGGTTACTGTTTTCTATTTCTTCAACCTATCATTCTATTTGTTAATAGAGATATCGTAATGGAGCTATTTGGCAGTAATAAGAACAAACACCTGTAACTGTTCTTTTTGAATCCAAAGCCTCGCAGTCGCGGGGCTTTTTGTTGTTTTCAATAAGATCGTAAGGGGCTTTATTTTGGCTGCTTTTGAAGCCAAGGGAGTTAAAATATCCCCCGTAGATACTTAACTGCATATTTTCATGCATCGCGATCACCGTGAAAGAATAATTAAAGAAGACACCCCGAATTCAACATGCAAGTGCACCATTATAAACTATCAAGTGAAAAGACTTCCTCAGGCGTC
>NZ_AUXT01000096.1 GCF_001625595.1 Pseudoalteromonas luteoviolacea NCIMB 1942 | reverse complement strand
TGTTTATCTCAGTTAGCGATTTATTTTGAAGGGCGTTTAGATAGCGTGCTTGATATTTAACTTTTTAAGCTGACACAGAATTTTGAACGCCCTCTGATTATATGCCCACAGACCTGAGCCTTAACTAACTGGATCACAATAGTGAAACCAACCGCCTTGAATAGTGCCATGCTTAGGTTAACCGAAGAATATCTAATGCCCCTGTTAAATCATATGGATATGGAAAAGGCAGGCTGCGATGAGATCGTAATAAGAAAGCCTCTATATTTGTTTGCAGTAAGCGACTTGCTTAATAGCCACATCGACAGACGAAGTAAACGAATTTTTTTATTGATTTAGAATTGACCGTCACTGAATAAAAACGGTCAAAAAGAATACTAGTGCCTATTGACAAAGTTAAGGCTCATATGTGTTATGTGAATTCACACAGCACGCAGGTGATTTAAAGGAGCCCAAGCTAATTCTTCCGAATTACCTAACTTCTTACTCCAGATCCAACCGTTTAATTCATGTTCTTGTACTAGAATTTCACCTACCGTTAGGTTGTGTTCATTAGCAACATAGTCCTCAAGCACAGTTACTTCATTATTCTCGATAACTAGTATTTGTTTAGGAACCCATCCTTCTTTATTTTCCCCTCGGCATAAAATCCAGTTTGCCCAATCTCCTTCAGGGTTTGATTCTTCGACAAGCTGTAACCTTTCACCTTTTACTATTCGAATCGGCGACTCTGGGGCGTCCTGATAATCTTTAACGACTTTGTATTCCATAGCTTGTTTCTACTCCATTCACATAGACATAATGACTCCCACACGGTGCTAGCCTCCGCATTTTCGTGGGTTAGCTAAAAGCCAGAGCCATAATTAGTTTGTCAAATAACTAAACAGCAGAGACTAACATGAACAAATATAGCATACTTTTCATTGGTTTAGATACCTATAAAGAATTCATCGAAGTCGCTTATATTGAAGATAACCGTGGTGCGCAACCCATCCATTTCGGTCGTATTTCTTCTGCTAAAGTCGTTATTAAAAAGCTTATCAGGCAATTTGAATCTAAATACCCAAATGCAACCCTGCACTTTGTTTATGAAGCAGGTCCTTGTGGTTATTGGATTTACCACTTAATCACTTCTCTTGGGCATTGCTGTTATGTCGTTGCACCATCCCCAATTCCTAAAAAGCGTTATGCTCTAAACTTCGCTAAATTACTTAAATCTGAAGATTTAACCCCTATTTATGTACCTGAGCCTGAAGATGAAGCAATTAGAGATTTATTTCGCGCCAGAGAAATCGCCATGAAGGACTTAAAAGATGCTAAGTACCAACTAAAAGTACTGCTACTTCGCAATAATATTAACTACGCTGGCACCGCAAACTGGTCACTTAAACACTTACGCTGGCTCACTGAACTTGTATTGTCACACCCCGCACAACAAATCGTTCTGCAAGAGTTTATTCAAACCATCACTGAACGAACTGCCCGATTAGAACGACTCGACAATGAACTCTCTCACCATGTTTATCAATGGCGTTACTACCCAGTTGTCAAAGCCATTCAGGCCATGCGCTGCGTCCGTTTACTCGTGGCCGCTGGTGTGGGAGATTTAACGCGATTCGACCACCCGCGTAAACTGATGAGTTATCTTGGCCTCGTGCCAAGTGAACACTCGAGCGATGGTAAAAGGCATATTGGCGCAATTACTAAATGTGGTAATGGTCACGCTAGGCGGTTATTAGTAGAAGGCGCTCATAGTTACCGCTATGCTGCCAATATATCTAAAGAACCTCAGATCTGCATAAGAATTAAAGCCGAGTTACTTTTATACTCGGCTTTTTAGCCTGAAAGGTATAAGCAATTAATCCAGCCATTAAA
>NZ_AUXT01000095.1 GCF_001625595.1 Pseudoalteromonas luteoviolacea NCIMB 1942 | reverse complement strand
ATCGCTTTCTTTTGCTTTGCAGGTATTCCTTTTTTAAAGCTTGTTTCAGCTTTTAAGTGATTAAAGGCTATATGCCTAAGCCATGCGGACACTGTGGTTGCACCTTTGCGTCGAGTTCGACACTCATCTTCTTTGAAGCCTATATCTAGACGCCAGTGTAAGTCATTTTCTATTTGCCAATGTTGCCGGGCCGCTCTAGCTAACTCTTCTGCTGCTAAGTGTGCTGAACTGATATTATACCTATAACATAACTCATTGCTTAATTTACCTTTTTCTTTTCTATAAGACGCTATCACACCAATTGTTTGCGTGCCTTCCCAGTGCCCTATTTCAAAGAGGAGTGCCAAATCATAACTCACTGCACAACACCTAAGTTCTTCTCTATTTTTTTGATAGTCGGCTTTATTAAACAGCACCCCATTTTGAGCTTGTTCGGTTAGTTTTGGTAATAGTGCACTTTCAATTTGCTTAAGTAATGTTTTTTTGTTCCGCTTTTACAGCAAGTAAATAGTCAGCTTTTTTATCAATGATTTCTTTCCCTATTGACTTTTGACATCCCATTGCGTCTATCGTAACGAAACAG
>NZ_AUXT01000094.1 GCF_001625595.1 Pseudoalteromonas luteoviolacea NCIMB 1942 | reverse complement strand
ATTCACGATCTCACCCTGGGTCAGGAATGACCTGTTTTAAAGTC
Organism: Pseudoalteromonas luteoviolacea NCIMB 1942; assembly: GCF_001625595.1. GTDB lineage: Bacteria > Pseudomonadota > Gammaproteobacteria > Enterobacterales > Alteromonadaceae > Pseudoalteromonas > Pseudoalteromonas luteoviolacea_A. The sequence continues at coordinate 221 of NZ_AUXT01000094.1, read as the reverse complement.
TTAAAATCAGTAAAATACACCTAAGCTTGAGAAAAGCTGAACACCCAATCAAAGTTGATTTAAAGGTCATGTTGCTTATGGAAATATAAGCGGTTGTGGCTTTTTTATTTGAGGTGTTTATCACTGATTTAAGGCGGTCAGGAATGACCTGTTTTAAACCCTTAAAATCAGTAAAATAAACTTAAGCTTGAGACAAGCCCAACGTAAGCGTGCAGCGAACC
>NZ_AUXT01000093.1 GCF_001625595.1 Pseudoalteromonas luteoviolacea NCIMB 1942 | reverse complement strand
GGCAAGTTGATTAGAGCTTCATAAAGCTTTGTTCGAGATAGGCGCTTTGATAAACAAGGTTTGCCAAATTGATCGAAGCCTAGCAATTGGAATACATTTTTTGCCAAATCGATGCTCAATATACTAAAGTTATTCATGATGGATGCTCCTGTTAACTGTCGTTATTAACACCTTCAGTTTGGCGCATTGACGCCGATTTAGGAGTGTCCATCTCATCACCCAT
>NZ_AUXT01000092.1 GCF_001625595.1 Pseudoalteromonas luteoviolacea NCIMB 1942 | reverse complement strand
ACTTCGACTATGTGATGGCAAAGAAGCTCGAAGTAAGAAGTGACGTTTATATTCATCTAAATCAGACCAATCAACTAAAATAATGGGTCGCTTTCTAGTCCCAACAGTATATTTAGCTAGTTCGGTGTAAATACCTAGACTTTCACGAGAAAGGTTTGCGTTTGATAGTAATCTATCTGCTCGCTTTATCTTATGCTTTTCCTTAGCATTGCAGTTAATGCCTCTTCCTATCGTCGTCACCGTGGCGGCAGCACCTGAAGTTAGACGTGCAACAGCAGCTATAAGGCTATTCTTGCGGTATGTATGCATATTAGGGGTGACAAAAGTGAGTGCTTTCTTCAAAATGGTGGTTACTTTCATAGTGTGTAGTGGTGTGTGATTTTTGGCGATTGATCAGATCGCGAAACGCTATGAAAGTTCCCTCACATTTATTTACCATCATGATTTTTAAAATTTATTTCTGGGGATAGTTCAGACTCTGCCCCCTTTGATTGATTAACTGTTCAACAAAACCCAACCTCTAGTGCACATTGTTTTGACTCGATTTAGATTCTCCCTGAACATATTCCACTATATACTGACCTGCGCAATTGATGAGGGAGAAGGGAGCACAGGTGCTTCGGTAAAAGGGGAGAGTTACACACCTTCTAAAAGTGGGTCGCGTCTTTATTTTAACACAGCGAATATAGAAGATACTTTAACCAAAGTATTGCCTCAGGGTGGCGAAATTCTATATCCAAAAACGTCTATTGGAGAGTTAGGTTGGGTTGCTGAATGTGGAGACTCTGAAAGAAAGTGCATCGCGCTTCATTCAGCGTGATGTGATTTTTGAAAATAAACTCAGTTGAGCGCTACCTTCCCTTCTTTAGCGCTCTTAATTACAAATTCATTGTCCTTACTAAAATCACATGTTTCTTTGGTTGCTTCTCAAAGTTAAGTTAATCTAACTCATTTAACTATAAGTTCCATTAATAATTGCACCTCTAATATCTAAACAAACGTAATGCTTCTATTTGTTTGTTTTATAAGTTAATAATTATTTGCAATTTTTCGTGGTGTTAGTTGCGGCGACGAAGAGGTATAAAATAGATATAAATAAGGCATAAAAAAGAGATAGCCACTATTGTGTAAATAAGCTTGCTAATTACATTGGTTATAAAAACACACACCTTTTAAATTGAGCAACGACTAACATTCAAGGAAATGCAACGTGACTAAAGTAGTAAAGTTTATATTTTTTATTGTGCTTTTTCTCGGGGTTGAAGTACATATAAGAAATGATAATTCAGAGTTCTTAACGTTTAAGCTAAGCCTAGCTAATGCTTGTTCGTATTCAAACGAATATGAGGAAGATGATGACTGTGCAGAAGGTGAAGATGACGATATTGAGATAATCGAAGTACTAGGTGAAGAAATTGAAGAAGACTGGGATGATGATTGGGGTGAATCAGAGTTTGAGGAATATTTAGAGGAACTGATTGAAGAAATTGAAGAAGAGATTGAAAGGCAAAAAGTACTAAGATGTGAGCGGGAAGCTTTAGAAGGTATTGACGATTGTGTAAGTGATCTAAAAGATGAGATTGGGTACGCAGCCGATGCTTGCTATATAACAGCAACTGTCGCGGGCGGCGTAACGGGGGTTTATTTCACCCCTCTAACAGGCGTGGTTATCGGTGGCTTGTCTGCTACTGGTTGTTGGTTGGCAAAAATTTACGACATGGAGAACGCGCCAGGAGAATGTACGGATGACGCTTTAGAAGAAGCTGAAAATTGCAATTGATGAATCGTTAGAGTTAATTATTTGAAATAAACATATTTTCACAGGAGGTTATAATGAGTGAAAAAGTGAAAGCCATTTTAGTAATGATATTTTTTTTAGTGCTTGGTTACATGTTAAGCGTGTTTGTTGAAGAAGTGACAATGGAATCGGTAGTTTTCCAATTTCTAATGTTTAATTATTTGTATGCTTTAATATTAAATATGAAAGAGAAATAATATGTTTTTTAAGGCTCTATCTTTTGTAGCTATTCTATTACTTATTTCAGCACTATTTGTTTTTAATAGTGAAGTTAAAGAGGATATTAAAGCTAGTAAACGGCTAGAGCATGTAGATGCAAGTGCATCAGAAGATAAAGCAACCGACGATTTCTATTGCAAGGATATAATTTTACAGAAAAGAGCAATGGAAAATGTGGAGCTGATAAAGAGTGAGTTGGTTGAGTACCAAGTACGATCTAACTTTAGTACTTCCGTTGACTTCTTATCATTAAAGCTAAGGCTTAATCCATTTTATGTAAGGAAGATAGTATTCAATGAGGAGATACATAATAAGAGTGATAAGTATAGCAAGGAAGAAGATTTTAATTTATTGCGCAGTATATATCAGTCTTTATCAAACGGAACGCTTGCAAAAGATGTAGATGCCGGAACTATAAATATAGATTCATCTTTTAGAAAAGAAGGGAGTGTTTATTCTCTGGTTGGGGTAGTAATAAAAAGTGGGAACAGAAAGTCGGAAGAAGCAATAGAGTCATTGATCAATGTGGGAGTTGTCCCTACATTGCCAGATATTATAGAAGCTATTAAAAAAATAGATAATAAGAAACTGGTTATCGATGTTATAAAAAGTAGCGTATACGATTTTAACAGTAAATTCTATTTGAATGCTAGTTACCAATCATTTTTGACGTTAGCATTAAAAAACAAAAAGCTAGAACTAGCTAAAGAGTTGATGAGTAAATATTATAACGCAACACCTGATCCTATTTTTTATACCGCACTAGACTATGCTGTTAGGAACTATTCAAGTTTACGAGAGAAAGAATTTTTAAAAATATTCACTCCATTACTTGTTACTCAAAATTACAACAGCAAGGTAACTTATAATTTTATAAAAAAGTATAATAAAGACATTAAACTGATTTATTTTAAAAACAAGTCATACTCAGGGCTTGATCAAGAAAATAAAAAAGAAATAAATGGCTTTTTAAGGGAGCTAATTTCGTTGCTAATAATAAAAAACAATGTAAAAGAAGGTGGGAGATGCTTTAATTTTCATAAAAAAAGTATGTTAGGTCAAATTGGTAAGCTGTTTAATCTGGAATATGCTGAAGAAAAGAAAATTTTAAAATATAAAAGAGAAGATGAGTGGGTTGAATATATTGATATTAAAGCTGAAAGTTCCAATTCATCCCCCATGTCAATTATCAATAAAGACGACACCTTAAAAGAAAAAATGGCGGTAAAGAAATATATGATAGCAAAGCTAAGAGAAAAAGCTGGTGCTATGAAAAAAAACGGTAAAGAATATGATCTTCATGATGATGAGGTTTTTGTTAATCTAGAGAGTTTAATTAAAGATAAGAGGTGGGTTAAAGTTGAGATGGCACTGAGAAATAGTAAAATTAAATATAACGATGTTTTTTTAAAATCTCTTTACTTTTTACTGCTTTCACATGATTCTCCAGTCGATATTTATGATGTAATTTTAGGTAAAGGCGTGATTCCTCCTGAGCATATAAATGTCTTGGTGATATATAAAGATAATCCTAGCCTTATTACTTATTTTGAAGAAGCCGGTGTTTCTTTTGTTAGTAGGGATTTGATAGGTTATACTCCTTTAATGAAATCTATTGAAATGGGGGCCTATAAATCATTTCTCTATCTTTTAAATAAGTATGGTGTTCAACAGGATGGGGCTGGTTTAGATGCTCTAGATATTGCTTTGCAAAGCCTAAGAAAACTTAGTAAAAGTAAGTTATCGAATTACGATTTCCCATATATATCTGAATTAATAAATAATGATATAGAAATAAAAAATAGTCATAGAGAAATCACTTCATCACTTAGTAAGGATTATATAATAATATACATATCATTAGCTGGAAGGTTTCCTGTGCTTGTTACGCCTCAAAAAAAATAAGTGCAGTTTGATTTTTTTTAACAAGTAGAGGCTCAAACGAACCAGCGCGATCTCTTGGCGTATCGAGTTCAAAAGTGCCAACGGATGACTTAACCATTTTAGTGCTAGAGCCATTTTTACGGTTAGG